>NZ_JAUJXA010000005.1:0-523451 GCF_031931935.1 Pseudomonas sp. rhizo25 | reverse complement strand
TATCTACGAGCCCGGCAGCTTCCGCCCACTGGCACTGCTGGAAGGCTTCGGCCCAAAAGCCACAACGGCCTACCACTACCAGCTCGACCACCTCGGCACACCGCAAGAACTCACCACGCCCGAAGGCGAAATCGTCTGGTCCGCCCACTACCGCGCCTACGGCCAGATCGCCCGGCTCGACGTAGGCAAGATCGACAATCCGTTGCGCTTTCAAGGGCAGTATTTCGATCAGGAAAGCGGCCTGCACTACAACCGCCATCGCTACTACAATCCGGATATTGGTCGTTACCTGACGCCGGACCCGGTGAAGTTGGCGGGTGGGGTCAATGGGTACCAATACGCGCCCAATCCGACAGGCTGGATAGACCCGCTGGGCTTGAATACATGCCCAGATGAGAGCGGATGTAAACCCAGCGCTAGTGTTAAGAACCCTACCGCGAGTATTAGCCACGGGGAACCGGCCTTACCGCAACTGCCCCGCTCGCAGCGACAGGCGCGAATTGATGAGCTTGCAGAGGCAAACGCATATAGACGGTTAGACGAGCTTGAAAAAGCAACACCCGGAGCACACTTTTTAGAAAAACACGGAAAGCAGACGACACTAGCGTCACAACTAGAACGTCTACAGACGGCTAAAAACCCAACAACAGGAATAATCGAATATTTCACATCAGGGCGAAGAACGGGAGAACCAAAATACCCGCCTGCTGCTACTCACTTCTTAAGTCATAGAGATCAATTGAATGCTATATATCGCGCTCAGCTAATCTTCAGAAGAAGCGGACACGCCCAATCTATGGAGCCAATACATATGGGAAAAATTATAGGTGAGGGGTATTCTGGCACCGAAATGCAATACAGCCAACAATCGAAGGCACGAGTAATATTAAATAGAGATGGCAAACCCAAAACAGCCTATACGGAATTATGAAGATGAAAACCAAAACACCTAGCATGTCAATAATTCGCGGCCTGCTATTCACTTATGACATTGAGAACACTGATGATTTAAAAAGGGAGGAGCGGATCGCGTCTGTAGACGCAAATGACGAAAAAGAGCTCGCCGAACTTTTTAATGATCTGACCAAGCCAGAATTTCTGATGTATACGAGACTAGAGCAAGACTGGTTTATTGCCTCAATTGAACACTTTTTAGCAAAAAACGACAGCTTCGATGATGTATTCAAAACAATGACAACTTACTTTAGCACTGAGATAGTTGACCAACGAAAATTCATGAGCGTGCTATTACGCTGCTTGCAGCACTACAAGCTAGAAACCGATGCGAGCGGATGCTCCCAAACAAATAAATAACCCACTAGAAAGGAAAACCCTATGCAGCTAAGCACCCAGTTTAAAAGTTATCGAGCTCAATTCGCTGTCCTAAATGAAGCAACCACAAGAGCAGAACGTAATCTACCTCCTTTTACAGGAGAGGATTATTATGGCAATCCAATCGTCCGAATCGAAATGCAGGGTTGCGGAAGAGGATACATACCTAACCCTGCTGACCTGAACAATCCAATATTTGATGAAAATATGGATACAGCGATCGCAAAGTTTGATCGTGAAACAAAAAAACTTTATACCGTATTCCCTGTGAGCAACGACCAATGCTGAAACACCCTTTCCTGAATATACCGTACGCACCAAAACTTCGGCATTTCCTAGGCCCGTTCGATATTTATGATCGCGAAGAAACTTTAGGTAAAGAACTTGCATATTACGATGTAAACATTGACATCGACCGAACACAATTAATCAAAAAATATATAATTGAGAAATTCTCAGACTTAAGTTATCGGCATCGTAAAATCCTATGCGATACATTGGAGGCAGCACTTAGCGATAAAACCTATGATTTTTCGCAATTATTTAGACAGGCTCCTGGCTATTATTGCAACCTGCCTTGGGGATGGAGTGAAATGGACAATCCAAGAGGCTTTTTCGAAGAGATTTACAGATTAACTAATGAGTGGTGGAAAGAAGATCTCCAAAAAGCCAGCCTCGAAGACCCTGCCACATGGTGACCACCAGTATTGAATACACCAAATATCCAATGTGGGAGGGGGCTTGCCCCCGATAGCAGGGGCTCAGTCAATGCATGTGCAAGCTGACCCACCGCCATCGGGGGTAAGCCCCCTCCCACATTTGGATTGAGGCATATCAGGTAAATATCCGGCGGCTGAGATATCGCCACTGCTGCGAGCCAAGCCCCTCCCACATTTATATCCTTCGTTCCGTAATCCCGGATCTGATCAGCGCTTGGCCAGTTCCATAATCATCCGGCTCAACAAATACACCCGCGGCACCACACTCTCCACCTCGGCATATTCCTCCGGTGTGTGAATATTCCCGCCCACTATCCCAAACCCATCCAACGTCGGCGTACCTACCCCGGCCGACAAACTCGCATCCGCCGCGCCGCCGCTGCCTTCGATGGTCAACTTGCGTCCCAGCTCACCATAAATACCCTGGGCAATCGCCACCAATTTATCCGACTCGGCCGTCTGCGGCATGGGGGGCAAGCCGCGTTGCAGGCTGGTCTTCACGTCGGTTTCGGGGATCAACTTGTTGACTGAAACCCGGGCCAGGTCCTTTTCGATTCGGTCAAATTCCTCCGGCAAGGCGGCGCGTACGTCGGCCTTGGCGGTGGCTTGGTCGGGGATCACATTGGTGCGGTCACCGGCCTTGAGCACGGTGAAGTTGATGGTGGTTTTCTTGTCTTCATCGCCCAGCTTGCCCAGTTGCAGGATCTGGTGCGCGGCTTCCATGGCGGCGTTGCGTCCCAGTTCCGGGGCGACGCCGGCGTGGGCGGCCTTGCCTTTGACTTCGACCACGGCGGTGGCGCTGCCTTTGCGCCACACCACCAGGCCGTCGGCTGGGCGGCCGGGTTCGAGGTTGAGGGTTACGTCGTGGCCCTTGGCGGTGCTGCGGATCAGCTCGGAGGCGGCTTCGGAGCCGGTTTCTTCGCTGGCGTCGAGCAGGAAGGTGATTTGCGCGTAGTCCTTGAAGCCCTGGTTCTTCAGGACCTTAAGTGCGTAGATGCCGGCGACGATGCCGCCCTTGTCATCCATTACGCCGGGGCCATAGGCGCGGCCGTCCTTGATGTGGAACGGGCGCTCGGCGGCCGAGCCTTCCTTGAACACGGTGTCCATGTGGGCCATCAGCAGGATTTTGGCCTTGCCTGTGCCCTTGAGCGTGGCGATCACATGGCTGTTGTTGGCGGCTTTGTCCGGCACCAGTTCAATGCTGAAACCCAACTGTTTCAACTCGTCCACTGCAATATCGCGCACTTGGGTCAGGCCCGGCTCGTAGCCTGAACCTGAATCGATGTTCACCAGGCGTTCGAGCAGTTTCAGGGCCTCGGCCTTGTACTGTTCGGCATCAGCCTGGACCTGCTTGTGGGGTTCGGCACTGTAGGCCGGCAGGGCGAAGGAAAAGGCCAGGGTGGCGGCCAGGAGGGTACGCGGGAAAGTGAAGAGCATGGACCGATCCTTGTTTTTTTGTTGGAAGGCGCGCCAATACCCTACCCCACTAGACCGAGCGCAACCAACTCCCCTGCCCTGCGCTCACGCGGTTGCGCCCGCTGCTCTTGGCTTCGTACAACGCCTGGTCGGCATCGTTGAGCCAACTGATGGCGTCGGCATGGGCCGGCTGATAAAGCGCCAGGCCGATGCTCAAGCTGACGCGCAGCGCCGGGTCCTGAGTGTAGGCCAAGGCGTTGAAGCGATCGCGCAGCGCCTCCATGACCTCAGTGGCACGGTTGAGCGGCATGTCAGGCAGGATCACACAGAACTCATCACCACCGTAACGTCCGGCCAGGTCGGTGGTGCGCAGGTTCTGGCGCAGCACCTTGCTCAACTGGCGCAGCACGATATCGCCGGTAACATGGCCGTAGGTGTCGTTGATGGTCTTGAAATGGTCGATGTCGATCAGGGCGATGGCTGCACCAGCCGGGCCTCGGCGGCAGCGTTGGAATTCAATGTCCAGGTGGTCTTTCCAGGCCCCGTGGTTGAGCAGGCCGGACAGGCTGTCGGTGCGGCTCAGGGCCAGCAGTTCGCGTTTGTGGCGGGCCAGGGTTACCGCCTGGCGGTAGCAGATCCAGCCCAGGGCCATGGGATACAGCATCAGGATCGGCAGGCAGGCATACACCTGGGCCTGGGTGGTCACGGCGATGAACGCCGGGGCGAATATCAGCAGCGCCGTGCCCAGCCCCAGCGCCTGTGCCACCCAGCCGACGAACATGAAGCGCGGGCCGCCGATGGCAACGTTGTTCATGCTCATCATCGACAAGGTGGTGACGCTGGGCAGCGGGTTGAAGTGCATCGCGCCGACCCAGAAGCCACCGCAGAAGGAGTCGAACAACAGGCTGCGGCGTTCACTGCGCAACGTGTGGGCCGCACGCAGGGAAATTTGAAGAGCCACATGCGGCCACACAAACGCGTTGATCAGCATCCAAACCCACACCCATACAGAGGGACTCAGCGGATACATGCCAAACGCGACGCAGATAAAGCCGAGCGTGAGCCCCAGGAGGCGTGATTTGTACAAGCGCGAAGCGAGCGGAAGTCCATTTCCTCCGACGGCTGGCATGATGGGGTGCGATCCTGGGTGAGTGTCTCGAGTCTATCAGGGCAGCGGCAAATCGCCACTACCGCTTAGAAGCTGACGTCAGTGTGAAAACCCACGCGCCAGCATCAACGCAACGCCCAACAGCAACACCGCGGTGATGCGCTGCAACAACACCCGCCGCTTGGGGTTTTCCAACACGTGCTTGATACGCTGGCCGAAATAGCAATACAGGCAGCCGCTGGCAAATTGCAGCAGCAGGAACGTCAGGCCGAGGATGGCGATATCCGCCGCTGAACTGTGCTCCCCCGACCCGGCGAACTGCGGGAACACCGCACTGAACATGATGATGGTCTTGGGGTTGGAAAACCCGGTCAACAGCCCTTTGCCGAACAGGCTGCGCGAACCCTCCACGGCGCCGGCGTTGTTGATCGCCACACCGCTGCTGGTCCACTGCTTGTAGGCCAGGTACAGGATGTAGGCCACGCCGACAAACTGGATGGTCTGGGTAATGGCGAGGTTGCCCTTGATCAACTCCGAGAAGCCGACGGCAAAGATCAGGATGGAAATCAGGTACGACACGCTGGCGCCGATCTGCGCCGGGATCGAACTGCGCAGCCCGTCCTTCAAGCCCAGGCTCAGCAACAGCAGGGTCATGGGGCCGGGGCTGAAGGTCATGGTGGCGCAAAACAGTAGGAAGTAGAGAAACGAAGACAGGGTTAACGCACTTGTCATGGCCAGGGACCTTGAGTGGATAGAAACAGCAACGGGGCGAGCGCCGCAAGCGCCCACCCCTGGGTCCGTCAGGCGACAGCGATTTCGGTCGTCAGGGATTCGCGGTACATCACCGCCAGGTCAGCCAGGGCTGCCTTGGCAGTCTGGTTACGGGTTTCGAAAGCCACCAAGCCCTTCCAGTTGGTCTCGACGATGGCCTGCATGACGTCGGCATAGTCACAGTTGCCGTCGTGAATGCCGAAATGCTGATCCTGCACGCCATTGTTGTTGCTGAAGGAAATGCCCTTGATCAGGTGGTGATACTTGCGCACCACTTCCGCCGGCAGGCCGTTCTCGATGTTGGCGTGGCCGGCATCGAGGAAAAAGTACAGATTGCTGTGGGCTTGCAGGCGCTCGAACACAAAGGCGTATTCCGCTTCATGGGTGAAGATGTAGTGGAACGGCCGGTAGTTGACGTAGTTGGACAGGTTTTCCAGGTAGATATCCGTGCCCTTGGCCTCGGCGTAAATCGCCAGTTCCTGCACCGACTTGAGGTAATGCTCCAGGGCGACCTTCTTGGCCATCAGCACCATTTTCGGTTCGACGATGCAACCGCCATGAATGATCAGTGGCGCGCCCAGGCGGCTGGCAATGTCGATTTCTTTCTTCACATATTCCACGGCTGCTGCACGGAACGCCTCGACGTCACTGGCCAGCGGCGCCTTGAAGTTGCCATGAAAGATCGGCTTGATGCCGGTGGCAGCGATTTGCGCCTGCAGACTTTCGATGCGTGCATCGGTCCAGTCGTCGACCATTTCGCCAAACAGGCTGCCGTCGATATACCAATGGGTGCAGTTGCCTTCAATGGCGGTTTCCAGGCCTTTCTCGGCGCCCAGGTATTTCTGGTGGGCTACACCGGTGCAGAACGGCACGGTGGCGTTGATCAGTTTGCTTTCCATGGATCGATTCCTTTCGTGGATGGAGCGTCAGGCTTCTAGAGGTTCGGGGAGCTCAATGGCCATGAAGTCGGCCTTGGTCACGCCGCAATCCGGGCATGTCCAGTCTTCAGGCACCTCTTCCCAAGGGGTGCCTGCGGGTATCCCGTCCTCCGGGATACCCAATTCTTCTACGTACATAAAACCGCAGGGAGCACACATATAAGTCTTCATGAGAATGCAGAATCCATTGCCCGCTTGTAGGAAACTTCGCCAACTCCTGGCGAGATGCCGCGCAGTCTAGGGGACTGGCATTGCACAAGGCAGGTAAAGTGATGCCTAATCCGGCCTAACTTCACCGGTAAAAGCACCAGCAAAGACAAGGAAGGTTCATGTTTGTATCGGCTATCGCCTTTGTGGATGGCACCCCCAAGGTGCAACAGATCGTCGAGGCGTTCAGCCAGGCCATCGAAAACGGCGAATGGGCACCGGGTAGCAAGTTGCCGTCGGTGCGTGAACTGACCCAGGTCCTGGGCGTCAGCAAGTTCACCCTCAACGAAGCGCTGGACCGCCTGCGCGGGCGCCACCTGCTCACCTCCAGCCAGGGTCGTGGGTATTTCGTGGCCATGGACAACGCCCGCCCGGCGTCGGTGACCTGGGTCGACCTGTTGCCCCAGGACCTGCTCAGCGTATTGCGCCGCCCCTTGGTCACCGCCAGTGGCGAGCTGCGTCCCGGTGGCGGGCACCTGCCGGAGGAATGGCTCAATGGCGAGGCAATTCGCCAGGCCATGCGCAGTGTGGTGCGCGCGCCGTCGTTGCGCATCGCCGGGCTGGGCACGCCGGCCGGGTTGCTGCCGTTGCGTCAGGCGTTGCAACAGAAGCTGCATGGCGAGGGCTTGTCAGTGCCGGTGGAGCAAATCATCACGACGCCCAATACCGTGCAGGGCCTGGACATGCTCATGCGCCTGCTCGCCCGGCCGGGCGATACCGTGCTGCTTGATGCGCCGTGCTATTTCAACTTCCACGCCAACCTGGCGCTGCACGGCGTCAAGGTCATCACTATCGAACGCCGCCCCGACGGCTTCGACTTCACCGCCCTCGAACACCTGCTCGCCGAACATCGCCCCAGCCTGTACCTGACCACCAGCGTGTTGCATAACCCCACCGGCCACTCCTTCAGCCCGAGCCAGGCGTTTCGCTTGCTGCAACTGACCCAGCAGTACCACTGCCATATCGTCGAGGATGACCTCTACGGCGACCTGCATCCCAACCCGCCACCGCGCCTGGCCGCCGTCGCCGGGCTGGACCAGGTTACCTACCTGTCGGGGTTCTCGAAGATCCTCAGCGCCAACACCCGGGTCAGCTACGTGGTGGCTGCACCGCAACTGGCCGCCAACCTGACCAACATGAAACTGATGAGCGGCGGCGTGACCTCCGAACTGTTCGAACAGATCGTCTACCGCATGCTCAGCGAAGGCAGCTACGCCAAGCATCGCAAGCGCATGGTGCAACGCCTGATTGAGGCTGGCGGGCGCGTCGAGCAATGGCTCAAGCGTTGCGGCTGCGAACTGCCGATGGCCTATGAAGGCGGGATGTTCATCTGGGCGCGCCTGCCGCCAGGGGTCAACGGTGAACTGCTGGCCCAGGAGGCATTGAAACGCAGCATGGTGCTCGCGCCCGGCGCGCTGTTTGGCTACGACCCGGCCCATCGCGACTCAATGCGCTTCAATGTGGCCCACAGTGATGAGCCGCGGGTGCAGCGGGTGTTTGAGGCGCTGTTATTGCATGGAGTTGCCCAGAGCAATTGCCGCGCATAAGCGTCGCCCAATGAACCTTTCACCCCGGCAGCGGAATCACTCGCAACGGCCGCACCGACTTATAGGAAAAGCTCGAGTAGATCTCCTTGACGCAGGGCAAGGTCTGCAAGACCTCACGGGCAAACTCGCCAAACGACTCCAGGTCCTTGGCCACTACTTCCAGCAAAAAGTCATAGCGCCCCGACACGTTATGGCACGCCACAATCTCGGGAATTTCCAACAGCCGCTGCTCGAACGCCCGGGCGATGTCCTGGGTGTGGCTGTCCATCATGATGCTGACAAAGGCCGTCACGCCGTAGCCCAGCGCCTTGGGTGAAAGGATCGCCTGATAGCCACTGATCACCCCGCTGTCTTCCAGCGCGCGCACCCTCCGCCAGCACGGTGAAGTGGTCAAGGCTACCCGCTCCGCCAGTTCGGCCACGGTCAGGCGGGCGTTGCCTTGCAATGCGTTTAACAGCGCTTTATCAGTACGGTCCAGCTTGATGGGCATAACGTGCCTCTAATCATTATTTTTATCGGTGTTTGATCCACAAACGCGGCTTTTCCCAACATTTTTTGCAAGGTTTATCTGCGGTTATGAGCATAGCATTGTAGGAAATAAGGAGCGCCCGACATGAACAATAAACACAACACATTCGGCTTTTCTACCCGCGCCATTCACCACGGCTATGACCCCCAAGACCACCACGGCGCCCTCGTACCGCCGATCTACCTGTCCGCCACTTTCGCTTTTCCCACCGCCGAATATGGCGCTGCCTGCTTCGCCGGTGAAGCCAGCGGCCACTTCTATACGCGCATTTCCAACCCGACCCTGGCCCTGCTGGAATCGCGCATGGCTACCCTGGAAAACGGCGAAGCCGCGGTGGCGTTCAGTTCCGGCATGGGCGCGATTGCCGCGACGTTCTGGACCCTGCTGCGCCCAGGCGATGAGATCATCGTCAGCCAGACCCTCTACGGCTGCACCTTCGCGCTGTTGCACCACGGCATCGGCGAGTTCGGCATTCAGGTGCGGCACGTCGACCTGACCGACCTGGCCGCCCTGGAAGCGGCGCTGTCGCCGGCGACCCGCATGATCTATTGCGAGACCCCGGCCAACCCCAACCTGCGCCTGATCGACATCGCCGCGGTGGCCAAGCTTGCCCACCGCCAGCCGAATATCACCCTGGTGGTGGATAACACCTACTGCACGCCGTACCTGCAACGTCCGCTGGAGTTGGGCGCGGATGTGGTGGTGCACTCAGCCACCAAATACCTCAGCGGCCATGGCGACATCACCGCAGGCATTGCCGTGAGCAGTCATGCCCTGGCGCAGCGCATTCGCCTGCAAGGGCTCAAGGACCTGACCGGTGCAGTGATGTCACCCCAGGACGCGTCGTTGCTGATGCGCGGCCTCAAGACACTGGCCCTGCGCATGGACCGCCATTGCAGCAGCGCCCAGGCAGTAGCCGAAGCCTTGCAGGCGCACCCGGCGGTGCAATGGGTGACCTACCCTGGGCTGCGGTCTTTCCCGCAGTACGCGCTGGCGAAACGACAGATGAAGCTGCCCGGCGGCATGATTGCCTTTGAACTCAAGGGCGGCATCGAGATGGGCCGGCGCTTCATGAACGCATTGCGCCTGTTCACCCGCGCAGTGAGCCTGGGGGATGCCGAGTCGCTGGCCCAACACCCGGCGAGCATGACCCATTCCACCTACACCCCCGAGGAACGGGCGCAGCACGGTATCAGCGAAGGCTTGGTGCGTTTATCGGTGGGGCTTGAGGATATCGCGGACCTGCTGGCGGACGTGCACCAGGCCCTGGCCAAGTGCAGCCGCCCCTGCATGCGCCCTGCCGCAACAGCAGCCCACGTCCTGAGATAACGCCTCATCAGGCGTTGTTCTTTCCTGCAAGCGGTGGTCGAACTTATCGCTCGTCGCTATAGGATTTAATCTGTTTTTTTTGGTTGGAATCCCCTTCCCTTCGCCAGCCTGTACTAGCATGGGTCTCGGCGGGAAGTATTATCACTGCGGGTTATTCATATTGGTCATCTTGTTAAACCCCGTCGCTATATGGCTGGATGCCCGCGCTCGATACTCATGGACGAATTGATGAACTCACACCTGTTCCCCCATATAGGCAAGGTCATCGCCAGCACCGGCAGCCGCCATTTTCCACGCATGCTGCATGATCTTATCCTCACCCAATTGGCAGTGGATGCCACCCATATCACCCAGCTGCGGGTCAGCAGCAAAGGCCACAGCCGCCGCAAGATCAGCCCGGTCTACACCGACTCGGTGGCGACCCTGGGGCCTGAGCAACCTGCGGCACAACTGCACCTCACACGGCGCAAGGACGATGTGCGCTACGTGCTGTCGGTGTACCGCTCACACCCATCCGAGAGTTTTTCCGCGCAAGAGCGCAGCATGCTGCAGGACTTCTCCACGATGTTGCTGCCCATGGTGGAAAAGCACATCACCGCGATCCAGCCGTGCCGCCAGGACAATGGGCCGCCAGTGCCGCAAAACCAGGGCATCGACACCCTGCGCCGACGCATCCAGGAGCGCCTGGTGCAGTCGGGGCTGAGCCTGTCCAAGCGTGAATTGGAAGTATGCGTGGGCCTGCTGGCCGGCCGCACCGCGCCGGAACTGGCCGAGCAAATGGCGCTGAAGGTCAACACCATCGAAAGCTACCTCAAGCGCGCGGCGATCAAGCTGGGCATCAGCGGTCGGCATTCGTTGTTGCGGTGGATGTACGCCACAGACGACAACACAAGCTTTTAATCCCACATTTGGTCTGTGTCGCCTGCTCGACATGCATTGTTAAAGGCCAGCAATCCATATCCCTTTAATTTGCAGGACGTTTCCTAGACAATCCTTCGGGCTTGCGCCTGCTCAATCCACTGGCTGGCTAGCCTTTGCTTCGTCGCTGCACATCAGCGATCGGGTGTGAGATCCCGTGTATGAGCAGGCACCATGCGCTACAACCGTCTATGGCGGCTATGTGCGGGCAGACTTCGGTCTGGCCGGGTCCTGCTTTCCGGTATCTCACCCCGCACATAGCTGCCACCTTTTGACGTGTGAGATCGGCAAAAGAATGGCTCCCAATCCAAGCAGGAGCTTCACCCATGAGCAAAGTTGTCCCCGATCCACCCTATTCCGTTTTTGTTGCCCACGAAGACCTGAGCTTCGAAGACGCGATCGCCAGCATTTCCTCGCTGCTACGCTGCGCCACCACCACCGCCACCGAAACCGCCGAGGGCCTCAAAGGCACCCAACGCGACATGGCCTGCTCCACCACCCACTTGATCGACATGGCCCGCACCCTCGCCGACCGCGCACTGGATTGCCTGCAAACCAAACCTACCAACACCCCATAACCCCCTCCCACATTTGGCCTGTGTCGCCTGTTCGACATGCATTGTTAAAGGCCAGCAATCCATATCCCTTTAATTTGCAGGACGTTTCCTAGACAATCCTTCGGCCTTGCGCCTGCTCAATCCACTGGCTAGCCTTCGCTTCGTCGCTGCGCCACCACCACCGCCACCGAAACCGCCGAGGGCCTCAAAGGCACCCAACGCGACATGGCCTGCTCCACCGCCCACTTGATCGACATGGCCCGCACCCTCGCCGACCGCGCACTGGATTGCCTGCAAACCAAACCTACCAACACCCCATAACCCCTGTGGGAGGGGGCTTGCTCCCTCCCACATTTTGTGTCCCGGGCTGACCGGCTACCAATCGCCCCCCAACCCCAACAACCCCAAAATGCTGCGCCGCAAATCCACCAGATAAGGATCATCCCGATGCCTGGGATACGGTCGCTCAATCGTCAACTGCGCCTGAACCTTGGCTGGCCGATCGCTGAACACAACCACCCGGTTGGCCAACAGCAGCGCCTCTTCTACATCATGGGTCACCAGCAACGCCGTATACCCCTGGCGCTGCCACAGCCCAATCAACTCCTTTTGCATGGTGATTCGCGTCAGGGAGTCCAGCTTGCCCAGTGGCTCATCAAGAATCAGCAGCCGCGGCTCATTGACCAGTGCACGGGCCAGGGCCACCCGTTGCGCCATGCCGCCGGAGAGTTGGCGCGGGTAAGCCCGGGCAAACTGGCTGAGGCCGACTTTCTCCAGGGCCTGGTCGACCTTCGCCGCATGGCCCTTGAGCAAGCCCTGGGCCTCCAGGCCCACCGCGACGTTGTCCCACACCCGTCGCCACGGGTAGAGCGTGGGGTCCTGGAACACCACCACGCGGCTGGGGTCGGGGCCGGTGATGGGCTGCCCGTCGGCCAGCAACCTGCCGCTGTCCGCCGGCTCAAGCCCGGCCACCAGGCGCAGCAAGGTGGATTTTCCACACCCGGACGGGCCCAGCAACGCGACGAACTCTCCCGCTGTCACGTCCAACGAGACCCGTTCCAGCACCGGCAAGTGCTGGCCGTCCAAGGCAAAGCCGTGGCTGAGGTTTTCAATGCTCAGCGCCAACCCTGTCGATGCCGCTGCTGTTGGTGCGAGGGCTACCATTTCATCGTTCCTTTCTGCCAGGCAAGCAACCGGTCACGCACCAGGAACAGCCCGGTGATCAACCCCGAACAGGCCAGGGCCATGATCAACAATGCAGCGTACATATTCGCGTAGGCCGCCCAGCCCTGGGCCCATTGCAGGTAAAAGCCGATGCCGGACTTGACCCCCATCATTTCCGCCACCACCAAGGTTGAGAATGAGGCGCCCAAGCCCATGAACAGGCCGACAAACACATGGGGCATCGCCGCCGGAATCGCCACTTTGAAGATCAGGAAACCGGGCTTGGCGCCGAGGGTGCGGGCCACGTCGTAATAAGCTTTATCGACACTAGCCACCCCCGACCAGGTCAGCACCGTGACCGGAAACCAGGTAGCCAAGGCGATTAGAAACACGCTGGCGCTCCAACTGCTGGGAAACAGGAAAAAACACAGTGGCAACAGCGCCGTGGAAGGCACCGGGCCGAGGATGCGCAGCACCGGGTGCAGCCAATAGCCGATGCGCGTGGACCAACCAATGGCCACGCCGGCGATAAACCCCGTCGCCGCGCCAAGGGCCACGCCCGAGCCCAGCAGCAATGCCGAGTGCAGCAGGCTGTCGGCCAAGCGCGGGTAGTCTTCGATATACACCGCCAGCAGGGCCTGGGGCGGCGCGAAGAACGGCACCGGTAACAGCGCAAGCTTGGCCGTGAGCAGTTCCCAAAGACCCAGCAGCAGCGGCAACGCAATCAGCCAGGGCGTGGCATTGCGCAGGCGCAGCGCCAATGTCGACAGCCTGCGCCCCAACAGGCTCAAGGTACTGAACACCACGGCCACGCCCACGCAGAAATTGGCCAAGCCTTGGGTCATCGGCCAGTGGCGTGTCGCGTTGGGCCAATAGCTGATCAGCAGCGCGACGGCCACCCAGGCTGCTACGACGGCTGCGCCGTGCCAGCCGAGCTTGAAGGCCAGGGGTGGGTTGAGGGTGCTGGCGTCAACTGAAGACATCGGCGGTGATCTCCTTGGCGAATTCTACCGGGTCGGTGCCTTTGCTGATCACCTCCACGGTTTTCAGGTCGGTCACATAGGTGGTGATTTCCTCAGTCAGCGCTGCGCCCACCGCGTGGTGGCCGTGGGTGTGATCGTGGAGAATCGCCTGCACTTCTTCGGTAGAGGTGTTCAGTGCAAAAGCCTGGAAGCCTTTGGCCACGGCTTCTGGGTGTTGCACGGAATAATCATGGGCTTCGAGGATCGCCTGGGTCAGGGCCGCGACCACGCGCTTGTCCTCGCGCACCAACTTGCCGGTGACGCCGACCACGCAGCAACTGAGGTTGGCGTATTCCTCCACCAGGTTAGTGGACAGCTCGCGTGCCACGCCGGACTTGATCAGGCGGTACATGAACGGATCACTGCCGCTGACCGCCTGCACTTCGCCACGCTCCAAGGCGGTGCCCAACAAGTCGGCCGGGTACAGGCGCCATTCCACATCGCGCACCGGATCGACCCCATGCTTTTTCAGTAGGATCGAAAAGAAATTGCGATCCGGGCTGGCCATGTCGGTGACGCCAATGGCCTTTCCCTTTAGGTCTTCCAGCTTGCTCACGCTGCCGCTTGCCGCACTGAGCAAGCGCAGGCAACCACCGTGGGTGCCGGCGGTGAGCTTCACGTCGAAGCCCTGTTCCAGAGCCTTGAGCCAACGCAGCGCCATGCCCACCCCAGCGTCGGCCTTGCCGGTGGCGATGGCTTCGAGCAATACCTCGGTGGAGTTACCGAAGTTGACCAGTTCCACGTCGAGGTTGTGCTGAGTGAAGAAGCCCTCGCCGTGGGCGATCACCACCGGCGCCAGGCACACCGCGTTGAGATTGACTGCCAATTTCAACTTGCGCGGTGCATCGAGGCGGATGAACTCACCGGTGCCGGCAGGTTCCTGGGGGATGTTGTGGCCGGCGTGTGCGTCGCCAGCAAAGGCCAGGCGCGGCAGCGTCAGGCTGGCCAGGGTCAGGCCAGCCATGCCGAGCAGACGGCGACGGGTTAAAGGGTCGAAGGCAGCCATGCACGATATCCTTGTTTATACGCAGATTGATTGTGATTTTATTATATTAATGACTGGTTATTATGATAGAAACATATAACTCTATGGATATGCCAGATTCAGCAAAAGCCGAAAAAAGCGCCTTAAGCTCAGATCGAAAGAGTATTTATCGAATGGTTTTCAGAACCTTATGCTTCGGTTCATTTTGTTGAAAAATCGAGCGCCTTATGACCCTTCGCCACCCTCTCGCCGCTGTATTAGGATTGCTGGCTTTTGCTGTCGCTGTAAGTGCCCAGGCTCAGGAAACCCTGCGCATCGGCTACCAGAAATCCTCGACCCTGATCACCTTGCTGAAAACCCAGGGCACCCTGGAAAAAGCTCTCAAGGCCAACCACGTCGACGTCAGTTGGCATGAGTTCCCCAGCGGCCTGCCCTTGCTCGAAGCGCTGAACGTCGGCAACGTGGATATCAGCGCCGATGTGGCCGATACCGTGCCGATCTTCGCCCAGGCCGCCCAAGCCCAGCTCACCTACTTCGCCCAGGAAGCGCCCTCGCCCGCGGCCCAGGCCATCGTTGTACGCAAGGACTCGTCAATCCAGCAGTTGGCGGACCTCAAAGGCAAGAAAATCGCCGTGACCAAAGCCGCCGGCACTCACTATTTATTGATCGCCGCGTTGAACAAAGCCGGCCTGGCGTTTGCCGATATCCAGCCAGCCTATCTGTCCCCCGCTGACGGCCGCGCCGCCTTTGAAAACAACAAGGTGGATGCATGGGTCACCTGGGAGCCTTTCCTCACCAGTGTGCAGCGGCAACTGCCCACACGCACCCTGGCGGACGGCGCCGGGTTGGCGAGCTACAAGCGTTATTACCTGACAGGCACGCCTTACGCCCAGGCTCATCCCGAGGTGTTGAAGGTGGTATACGCGCAGTTGGAACAAGCCGGTCAATGGGTCAAGGCCCATCCGCAGGACGCGGCAAAAGTGCTCGGGCCGTTATGGGGAAACCTGGATGCAGCGACGGTGGAAGCTGCCAATGCGCACCGCAGCTACCAGGTGCAGCCGGTGACACTCGAGCAACTGGGGGAGCAGCAGAAGATTGCCGATGCGTTCTTCAAGGCGGGGCTGTTGCCCAAAGCGGTGGATGCCAAGGCAGTACAGACCTGGCAACCCTAAGGTAAACAAGGCCGGCGGGAAGTGGTACAAAAGGAGCCCTGCCCCTTTTCCTGGAGAGCACCGCCATAATCTCCATCACATCCCTGCGTTGTTGTTCACGGGTCAGGTCCGACAGGCTGCTGGACAAACATGACCGCAACGATGTGCACATCAGCCTGCTCGCCCCGCAAGCGGAACTGCGGGTCCGCCCACGGTTCTACGAGCCCGAGGTGCACAGCATGCTGGCGCCCTTGGGCCCGCTGTTCGATGCCGTAGGCGTGGCCTTTGTGCAAGGGGCCGCCGGTGACGTGGCCTATACCGCTACCGATGAGCGGGGTCACTTCGCCGCCATGTCCTGCCAACACGCCATCGCCCTGGGCCGCTACGCCGGCAACAACGTCGCCGCCGACCTGATCGGCGTGGCGCCGATGGCCTACAGCCAACCCAAATACGTGACCTGCCTCGACCTCGGCGCCTGGGGCGCGGTGTACACCGAAGGCTGGGACCGCCAGCTGAAACTGGTGGGCCAGGAGGCCAAGGCACTCAAGCAGCAGATCAACAGTGTGTGGATCTACCCACCGGCGGCAGATCGGGCAGTGGCGCTGGCGGCGGCGGATCCGTTGATTGCGGTGGCATGAGGCAATTTGTCCGCTAAGAGATGGCTCCAGATCGTCAACCTTGCTTGATCACTCACCCCTGCATAACGCTAAATCAATATGCCTATATAATTAAAAGATCTAAATAACTGTCAATTTTGACAGTGCAAACCCACGCTGCCCTTATCTATCTTTAAGTTGCCTCAATACTTAAACACGTGTTGATGACTCAGATTGAATGCGCTTTTCTTCAACCAAGTTTTATATAAGGAAGACTGATATGGCACTGGTAGAAAATTACAACGGCTATGAGATACATGAAGGCCTGACAGGAGGGCATTGGGAAGGTGATAACCTGGTTGGTCAAGTCAAGGCTTACACTTACCAAAAAAATGGCGAAACCAGTACACTGACTTACTATAGTGTAGATAGAGTCAAGGAGATAATTAAGAGCGGCCAAGCTCAATTTTGATGCACCGAGCGAAATGGGTTGATATTCCAAATCCGTCGCAGGGAATTTGATCTATTGATGAATCTCCTGCGACTATTAGATAGGCACCGTCCTTACTTCTCTACACCCTGACCAAACCGCCGAATCGCCAGGCAATACCCCACCAGCGCCAGCGCCGCCAGCAACCCGCCCGCCGCGCCGATCCAGGCGAAGCCGAAGTGGCTGCCGACCCAACTGCCCATCAACGCGCCACCGCCGATGCCGATGTTGTAGATACCGGAGAACATCGCCATGGCCACGTCGGTGGCGTCCGGTGCCAGTACCAGCACCTTGGATTGCATGGCCAGGCCAAAGCCCATGATCGCCATGCCCCAGAAAATGCTCAGCACCACCAGGTAAGACTCGGCGCCGCTCAACGGCAGCATCAAGGCCAGGCACGCGGCGAGGATGAACACTGCGCCGACCACGAACAGGTGCGGGTTGAAGCGATGCACCAGGCTGAACAACAACGAACCAATAATGCCGGCACCACCGAACACCAAGAGGATCAACGTCACCGCACTGCCGCCCAGCCCGGCGACGCCTTCGACGAAGGGTTCGATATAGCTGTAGGCGGTGAATTGTGCGGTGACTGTCATCGCGGTCAGCACGTAGAGCGCGACCAGTGCCGGACGCTTGAACAGCAACGGCAGGCTACGCAGCGAGCCGGAGTTTTGGCTGGGCAGCGGCGGCAAGGTGCGCGCCAGCCAGAACACCAGGGCCGCGGCGAACGCGGCGATCACCAGGAAGGTGGTGCGCCAGCCCATGGCCTCGCCGAGCAGGCGGCCCAAGGGAATGCCGAGCACCATCGCCAGGGACGTACCCGTGGCCAACAAGCCAAGGGCCTGCACCTGCTTGCCTTGCGGCGCCAGGCGTACCGCCAGCGAAGCGGTGATCGACCAGAACAGCGCGTGGGCCAAGGCAATGCCGATGCGACTGACCATCAGCAGGCCGAAGCTGGTGGCGACGCTGGAGAGGATATGGCTGGCGATAAACAGGCCGAACAGTACGATGAGTAGTTTGCGCCGTTCGACGTTACGGGTCAGCAGCATCACCGGCAGCGAGGTCAGGGACACGATCCAGGCATAGATGGTGAGCATCAGGCCGACGCTGGCCACGGGCATGTCGAAGCTGGCACCGATGGCGCTGAGCAACCCGACAGGTACGAATTCGGTGGTATTGAACACAAACGCGGCCAGCGCCAGGGCGATGACCGGTTGCCAATTGGCTTGGGGGGTTGCGGCTGAAAGGCTCATTGACGGGCGCGGTACTCTGGCGATGGTCAGGCGCCGCCCAGGACAAGCGCCGCCGCCGAGCATTCTATAGGTTTCTCGGGCGGCTGTTGAGGCGGATCGTCGCCCCGGGAGCTATGGCGAAGTCATGGTAATCACGTAGTTGCCCGACTCGATGGGCTTACCGGCATTGTCCACCAGCAGATAGCGCTGGTCGTAATAGCGCCCCTCGCCACTGTCCGCCACCAGCCGTACATGGGCGGCATTGACGCTGGCCACTGGCTCAACACTACGCACATCTAAGCGGCTGCCGCGACTGACACTGGCGCAACCGGTCAGCTCCATCACCGAACCGCTGCGCGCATTTGTCGCACAGCCCGACTCGACGATGGCGCCAGTGAACCTGAGGGTGCCCTGCCCAACCGTCTGCGCAGCGCCGCAGGTGCTTGCCCATAGGCAAAGGAGGCTCGTCATTACCGAAAAACGACCAACGTTCATGCCGACACTCCTTCTTGGGTTAGTAAGAAGTTAGTCGTCGGCGCGGCGGTTAACTTGAGTTTATTTGCCTGAGAATGAGCGGTGGATCACGGATCCACCTGCCCCATCAACTCAGGAATACTCTCCGGGCGCTGGGCATAACGCTGGGCCAGCGCCGCACACACCATCAACTGGATCTGGTGGAACAGCATCAACGGCAAGATCAACACGCCCATGCTCGCCCCGGCGAACAGCACCTGAGCCATGGGCACACCGGTGGCCAGGCTTTTCTTCGAGCCGCAGAACAGGATGGTGATGCGGTCTTCCTGGTTAAAGCCAAATGCCTTGCTCAGCAACGTGGACGCCACCAGCACCAACGCGAGCAATACGCAGCAGGCCACCACCAGACCGCCCAGTTGCCACAACGGGATCTGGTGCCAGATGCCTTCGGTGACCGCTTCGCTGAACGCGCCGTAGACCACCAGCAGGATCGAGCCCTGGTCGACGAATTTCAGCCAGGCTTTATTGCGACCGACCCAGTCACCGATCCAGCGGCGGGCGATTTGCCCGGCTATGAATGGCAGCAGCAACTGCACGCTGATCTTCAAGATCGCGTCGACCGTGGAGCCGCTGTCCCCCTGCACATTGAGCAGCAGCGCCACCAACAACGGCGTCAGGAAAATTCCGAACAGGCTCGAAGCCGCCGCGCTGCAAATCGCCGCCGGGATATTGCCGCGAGCCAGTGACGTAAAGGCAATCGCCGACTGCACAGTAGCCGGCAACGCGCAGAGGTAGAGCATGCCCATGTACAAATCTTTGCCAACCAGCGGCGACAGCACCGGCTTGAGCGCCAGGCCCAGCAACGGGAACAGCACGAAGGTCAGGCTGAACACCAGCAGGTGCAAGCGCCAGTGACCGGCACCGGCAACGATGGCCTGGCGTGACAGCTTGGCGCCGTGCAGGAAAAACAGCAGCGCGATGGCCAGGTTGGTGACCCAGCCGAAGGCCACGGCGGTCTGGCCGCTGGCCGGTAGCAGGGAGGCAAGGATCACTGTGGCGATCAGGGTCAGGGTGAAGTTATCGGGTAGAAAGCGCGGGCGGGTCATAAGCAAGTCTTCCAGGGGTTGCCAAGAGCGTCGTGGCGACTCTAACGTAACCACCTGTTACCGACTAACGCCAATGAGCCAGTAAATGTCGCCTAAAGGACATGAAAAAGCCGTGCGACGCAGTGTTCCCGGGCTTTCCAGCCTGCCACGGCCGGTGTATGGGCGTACTGAATCCTTGCCCAATCGGGCGCTGACACGACGGCACAGTCACCCGTGGGTGCAGTTGTCCTATGCGATTTCCGGGGTGCTGGAGATCCAGACCAGCGTCGGCCGCTTCGTCGCGCCGCCGCAACGTGCAGTGTGGATCCCGGCGGGCATGCCCCATCGGGTGTTCAGTTCGCCCCATACGGAAATGCGCAGTTTGTACCTCGATTGCAGCGTCACTGCCTGGGCGGCCGAGCGTTGCCAGGTGCTGGAAGTGAGCAGCCTGCTACGCGAGTTGATCCGCAGTTTCAGCGAAGTGCCGGTGGAATATGCCAAGGACGGGCCCGATGGACGCCTGGCCCAGGTGCTGCTCGACCAACTCGCCGCCGCGCCCCAGGTTGACCTGATGTTGCCGTTGCCCCATGACCCACGGCTGCGGCAGATCTATCGCAGCCTGAGCCAGCGCCCGGAGCAGCAGACCACACTGGGGGATTGGAGCGCCAGGCTGGGGGTCAGCGAAAAGACCCTAAGCCGCGTGTTTCTGAGTGACACCGGGCTGACGTTCCGCGCATGGCGCCAGCGCCTGCGACTGCTGAGCGCCCTGCCCGCCCTGGAACGGGGTGAGCGGGTGACGGATGTGGCGTTGGGATGTGGGTATGAATCGACGTCGGCATTTATCAATGCATTTCGCCAGCAGTTTGAGACGACACCTGGTGAGTTTTTCCGCTGATCCTTTGGGGCTGTGAGGATCAAAATGTGGGAGGGCATTTCATGTCTAGAATGGGGTTGGCCGCCTGCGCTCCATGGGGCCCGGACAGAATATCGGGATCTATTGTCATGCAAATAACCCACAAACCCGCGCTCGGCTGGTATTGTGCCGCGCTTTGAAATACCGCTACTGACCTGCGAGGAAATGGACGTTGAACACTGACGAAAAAATGACCGGGGACCTGTTTGAGGTCGATAAGCGCCTGTCACTCAAGCCCGTGGTGGACTTCAACGCTTACCTGCGCAGCGCCTTCGGTGATGGCCCGTGCACCTGCGTGCGTTGCGCTGCCAGCGGTGGTGATGAAAGCGGCTATGAATTCCAGCACACGTTCACCTTCGACGGTAAGCCGATGCACCGTCGCTTTGCTTCGACAGCGGGCAGTGATGTGTTGATGGCATTGAAAAAGGCGTGGTTGTCGTACACCAAGGTCGAACTGCCGCTCAGCGGCGTGCTGGCGCTGGAGATGGTGAAGGAGTTTGTCGAGCCGCAGTTGCACAAGCGCCTGGCGCCGTTGTTCGTGGCCAGCGGGCTGGTCAAGGATGTGGACGGCGAGTTGCGCATTCAGCCCCAAGCCATGGCCTGACACTGTAAATGTGGGAGGGGGCTTGCTCCCGATGGCGGCGTGTCAGTCAACCAATGTATTGGCTGACACACTGCTATCGGGAGCAAGCCCCCTCCCACATTTGTACCGGGTACTTTCTAGAAACCGGGCACGCCCTGCACGCGCAACTCAGGGGTCAGTTCCTCTTCCAGCGGCTCGGTCAGCGGCCGATCACTGATCCCCGGCAGCAGGATCACCTTGCGGCACTCTTCCTCGGCTTTATCAAACAGTGCATAGCCCCGCGCAGCCTGTTCCAGGGACAGCCGATGGGTGACGATCGCCTCGGGGTTCAGGTGCCCCAGTTCGATATGCTCCAACAGTTCGGGTAAAAAGCGCTGCACATGGGTCTGGCCCATCTTGAAGGTCAGGCCCTTGTCGAAGGCATCACCGAACATGAAGCCATGGATAAACCCGGCATACACCCCGGCTACGCTGACCACGCCACCGCGGCGCACGGCAGCGATGCACTGGCGCAGGGCCTTGCCGCTGCTGCCTTCGATCTTGAGGGTGGTGAGGATGGTTTCCGTGGTGCTGCCCTTGGCTTCGAAACCTACCGCATCCACCACGCCATCGACGCCACGCATGCCGGCGGTCTGGCGGATGATGGTATCGGCCGGGTCATCGTCTTCTTCGAAGTTGATCGGGATCACACCGTACATCTTCTGCGCATAGGCCAGCCGGTACGGATGGTCGTCGACCATGAAGATCTGCCCGGCCCCCAGCATTTGCGCACACGCCGCACTGAGCAGGCCCACAGGGCCGGCGCCATAGATCGCCACGCTGGAGCCCTTGCCGATACCGGCATTGGTCACCGCCTGCCAGGCGGTGGGCAGGATATCGGAGAGGAACAGTACCTTTTCATCGGCCAGGGTGCCCGGCACCTTGAACGGCCCGGTGTTGGCTTTGGGCACCCGAACCAACTCTGCCTGGCCGCCGGGAATGCCGCCATACAGACGGCTATAGCCGAACAGCGCCGCGCCCGGTGGAATGGCTTTTTTATTCAGGATCGCCCCGCGCCCGTCGTTGGTGGTTTCGCAGGCGGCGTATTGCTGGAGCTGGCAGAAAAAGCAATCGCCACAGGCAATCACGAACGGAATCACCACGCGGTCGCCACGCTGCACCGCGGTGACCGCCGGGCCGGTTTCTTCGACAATGCCCATGAATTCATGGCCGAAGATGTCGCCGTGTTCCACGGTGGGGATCTTGCCGCGGTACAGGTGCAGGTCCGAGCCGCAGATGGCCGTGGCGGTTACACGCAGAATGATATCGTCGGGTTGTTCAATGGTCGGATCGGGCACGGTGTCGACCTGCACCTTGTGTGCGCCCTGGTAAGTCATCGCTCGCATGCTCTGCGCTCCTGCCGTTGAGGGGTTACTAATTAAGGGCGGCGCAAGTGCGTCAGTGTTCCTTCCACCTGGTGCAGCACCCGATCAGTGGTCGCCCCTGCCCTGGGCCAGCAACTGGTCGACCACATAGCGCAGGCACTCGAGGTCATCGGCACCCTCGGCCCGTGCCTGGGTGTACCAGTGCAATTGTTCGGTCGCGCTATTGCCGCGCCGCAGCAGTGCTTGCAGGGAATCGAACAGCTGCGCCTCGCCCATGGCTTCGGCGGTGGCGGCAAAGGTCTGTCGGGCGCATTGCAGCCATTGCTCAGCGCTGCCCATGGCACCCGTGTCGTCCAACGCAAACCGGCCCGCTGCGCCGTAGCGTTTCGCCTGCCAGCGGTTTTCCTTGAGCAGCCAACGCGCTTGGGCGCTGAATTCGGCGCCGGGGCGCTCCAGGGTGCAGGCGTGGGTGACCATCACCCGAAACAGCGTGGCAAGGGCCAGGGCATCCGCCAGCCGTGGGCAGGCGTCAGTCATGCGCAGCTCAAGGGTCGGGTAACGCGCTGCCGGGCGAATGCCCCACCAGCCGTTGCCGTCGGCCTTGATTGCGCCCATACGCTGCAGCAAAGCAAGGTAGCGCAGGTACTCGTTCCAATCGGCAAAATGTTCGGGCACGCCCATGCGCGGCCACTCATCACAAGCCGCCTGGCGGTAACTCATGAAGCCGCTGGGCGCGCCGTCCCAAAACGGCGACGAGCAACTGAGCAGCAACAACAATGGCAGCCATGGCGACACCTGGTTCATCACGGCGATGCGGTCCAGGCTTTGCGGGACCTGCACATGCACGTGCAGCCCACACAACACACTGCGCCGCGCCACATACTGGATATCGTCGAACAGTTGCTGGAAATGCACCTGTGGGGTTGGCCGCTGCATGCGCCAATCGGCCAGGGGATGGCTGCCGGCACACACGACACCGAGGCCGAATTCGCTCAGGGCATCGGCCAGGCTGCCGCGCACTGTCGCCAGGTAATCCACCGCTTCGCCGCTGGTGGTGAAGACTGGTGAGGCGGCCTCGATCTGCCCCTGGAACATCTCATAGGCGAAGCCCCCGCCAATCGCCTCACGGCAGGCCGCCAGCACCGCCGCCGAGGGTTCGGCAAGCATGCAGCGGGTGTGCAGATCGGTGAGCAGATATTCCTCTTCGATACCAAAGGTGAGCATGGACGTCAGCGCAGCCGAGTGACAGTAAGCGCGACCACGGCGATGCGCTCCACACCTTCGTACCCCGGTTTGTCGAGTTCTTCGCCAAAAACGTCGGGGTCCAATTCACGGTAGGTCCAGCCATAGGCATCGTTGGCCAACAGCGGCTTGACCGCTTCCAGGAACGGATCGCCACCCGCCACCAGCGCCACGCCGGTGTAGAGCACCAGGCTGCCGCCAAGGGCCAGGCGCCCGACGGACTCGCTGACGATGCGCACCGACAACTGCTCGCCCAACGCGCCGCCGCCATGGCGATAGGCGCGCTGGCAATCGTCATTCATGTACGGAGGGTTGGCGACGATCAGGTCGAATTCACCCTCGACGCTGGCCAGCACATCGCTGTGATAGACGCTGACGTTATTCAGCCCGGCCAGCTCGGCATTCACCGCAGTCATTCGCAGGGCGCGGGGGTTGATATCCACCGCCAGCACCTCGGCGTCATGCCGCGCGCGGGCAACTACCAGGGCGCCGACGCCGGCTCCACAGCCGATATCCACGGCGCGCTTGAGCGGCTCGAATCGCTGTTGCAAATGGGCTTCGATCACTTGGGCAAAACGGTAGCTGTCGGGGCCGAAAAATACCGCATCCGCTTGCACGGTGGGGTATGGCGAATGGGCAAACAGCAGCCCATCGAGGCTCGACCAACGCACCGTGCTGCGCCATAAAGAATCGTGTTTTTCGATCGCCCCGGCTTGCAGCAACTCTTCGCGAAACGCCTCCGGCAACAGCTCATTGTCAAACGGCATCGACCAGCCGAACACGTCACGCATATTCATCGCCAGCGGCGTCGCCAATCGCCGATAGACACGCTCGTGGGTCAGGGGCGTCGGCGTGATAAAACGATAACCGCTTTCCTTCAACCCTCGGCCCAGGTTCAGCAAGGCGCGATCAGCCAATTGTTGTGCAGACATGAGCAGGTTCCTTAGCGCAAACGCGCGCGCAATTGGATAAAGCGGCGGGTCGCATACAGCCCCGCGGGCGTACAGTGACGGCGCGCCGACATCCAGGGGATCAGCGCGGTGAGCTGCTGGTCATCGGGCAGTTTCCACAATGAATCCACCAGGGCCTGAGTGTCCGGATCCGCCGGGCGATGCTGCTCGCGGGAGAAACGGCTGCCACGACCCGGACGAACCGGCGGCACGCGCTGGCTGCTGATCCAGTCCCCGGCGATCCAGTCATGCATCAGTTGTTTTTCATAGCCGCTGAACACACCAAACATCGCCGCGCCGGCGCCCTCGATCAGTTGCCAAAAGCGGCTCTCGGCGGGATCCTGGTTGCGTTTGATCCAGCCCTTGTCTTCCAGGGCCTTGAGGAAATCGCCGATCTGCCCCGGCTTGGCCAGCCACTGGTTGACGGTCTTGCCTTCGAAGCGGCAGTAGTCCGAATGCATGTGCTGGCCAAAGGTGCGCTTGCGCTCAAGCATGGCGACCACCTCGTCCTGCAGGTTGAACTGCTTGATCACCGCCGTGGTGCCCGGGCCAAGATCATTGAGGCGATACCCTTGCGCTACGCGACGGTAGAAATCCGCCCTGCCCTCGCCCAGCGGCAACAAGCTCAGCACCGATTGCGCAGCCTTGCAGGCATGGCCGCTGCTGGCGTTGTCGATGGTGACGTGGAGGGTGAAGTAATAGGGGTCGATGCCCAGTTCGCTCAGCTCGTAGGCGGTGATCAATAGGTGCAGGGGCAACTGTTCGTAGCCCAGGTTGAAGCCGATGATCTCCGGCAGGAACTCTTCAGCGCACAGGCCCAGGGCCAGTTGCAGCGCACCTTGCAGGTAGTGGTCATCGTCCAGTCCGGCTTCGCTGTCGGCATCGTGTTCACTGAGTAATTTGCGATAGATCACCACATGGTTCTGCGCGGCCTCGCCATCGCCCAATTCTTCCAGGTAGGTGGTGAGCAGGCCATCAAAACGCGGGTCCTGCCAATAGCGCAGCAAGCCGTTGAGCCAGGCGCCATCCACCTGTTTAGTCGGCCCCACGCGCTGCAGGAAATACAACGCATGGGCTTTGTTCTGGAAATAGCGACGGGGCCGGCCTTGCTGGCGTTGCTCAAGGTAATCGGCGTAAGCCTGGGCCACGTCGGCGCAACGCTGTTCGACCCAGGCCGGCAACTGCTCCGGCATCTGGGGCAATTCACTGGGTGCCTCGCGTACCTGAGCCAATTGCGCTTGCAGGAAGTGGCGCGCGGCTTCTTCACAGCCATGGGTTTCCCCATAAAGCTGCTGGTAAAGCTCCTGGTAGGGGCCGTGAGCCGATGGGGTCATGGAGGCCGGCTGGCCTGACAGCGCTGTAAGGAGTGTCATGATGGCAGTTTCCGCAAAGTCCGTTACAACGGGCCTCCCACAAGGCGGCCCCGCAAGAGCGCTCAAAAATGTGCGCTTCTAAAAAGCAGAGCATTGGGATGTGCGAAAAATTCAAATGAGGTTGGGTTGGGGTAGATAAGCGGTCATTGACGGCACAACGCAGGTCCAAATGTGGGAGGGGGCTTGCTCCCTCCCACATTCTGCACACTCTGATGAACTATTTACGCGCCGCTTCCCACTGCTTGAGCAAGTCGTTGTAGTTCACGGTTTCGCCTTTGGGCTTCTCGTTCGCCAGTTTCGGCTTCGGCGCACCTGGCTGGTCGAACCAGTATTGCGCGTCACGCTCGGGGTTCATTTTCGGGCCGCACACCGGTTGCACCTTGGAGCGTTCCAGGCGCGTCATGATCGCATCCTGCTCCTTGGCCAGGTTGTCCAACGCCTGTTGCGGGGTTTTCTCGCCGCTGGCGGCGGCGGCGATGTTGCTCCACCACAGTTGCGCCAGACGCGGGTAGTCCGGCACGTTGGTGCCGGTCGGCGACCATTCGGTGCGGGCCGGGCTGCGGTAGAACTCCACCAGACCGCCGAGTTTGGGCGCCATGTCGGTCATGGCCTGGGAGTTGATATCCGACTCACGAATCGGCGTCAGACCGACGATGGTTTTCTTCAGCGACACGGTTTTCGAGGTGACGAACTGCGCGTAGAGCCAGGCCGCGAGTTTCTGCTTCTCGGGGGTGGACTTGAGGAAGGTCCAGGAGCCTACGTCCTGATAGCCTTTCTTCATGCCCTTTTCCCAGTAAGGCCCGACCGGTGACGGCGCCATGCGCCATTTCGGCGCGCCGTCGGCGTTCACCACCGGCAAGCCCGGCTTGACCATGTCGGCGGTAAACGCGGTGTACCAGAAGATCTGCTGGGCGATGTTGCCCTGGGACGGCACCGGGCCGGATTCGGAGAAGGTCATGCCGGCTGCTTCCGGTGGCGCGTAGGCCTTCATCCAGTCCACGTATTTCTGCGTGGCGAACACTGCCGCCGGGCCGTTGGTATCGCCGCCGCGGGTCACGCTGGAGCCCACCGGGTGGCAGTCCTCCACACGAATGCCCCACTCGTCCACCGGCAGGCCGTTGGGCAAGCCCTTGTCGCCGCCGCCGGCCATGGAGAACCACGCATCGGTGAAGCGCCAGCCCAGGGACGGGTCTTTCTTGCCGTAGTCCATGTGCCCGTAGATGCGCTTGCCGTCGATTTCCTTGACGTCTTCGCTGAAGAATTTGGCGATGTCTTCATAGGCCGACCAGTTCACCGGGACGCCGAGGTCGTAGCCGTATTTTTCCTTGAACTTGGCTTTCAGCTCCGGGCGTTCGAACCAGTCGGCGCGAAACCAGTAGAGGTTGGCGAACTGCTGGTCGGGCAGCTGGTAGATCTTGCCGTCCGGCGCGGTGGTGAAGGACAGGCCGATAAAGTCCTTGAGGTCCAGGGTCGGCGAGGTGAAATCCTTGCCTTCATTGGCCATCAGGTCGGTGATGGATTCGGTCTTGCCGTAGCGAAAGTGCGTACCGATCAAGTCGGAATCGTTGACCCAGCCGTCATAGATATTCTTGTCGGACTGCATCTGGGTCTGCAGCTTCTCCACCACGTCGCCTTCCTGCAGCAGGTCGTGGGTCAGCTTGATCCCGGTGATTTCACTGAAAGCCTTGGCCAGTACCTTGGACTCGTACTCGTGGGTAGTGAGGGTTTCAGACACCACGTTGATCTTCATCCCACGGAAGGGCTCCGACGCCTTGATAAACCACTTCAACTCCTCGAGCTGCTGGGCTTCGGTGAGGGTGGAGGGCTTGAACTCACTGCCGATCCATTTTTTTGCGGCATCTTCATAAGCATCGGCCCAGGCCGAGGCGCTCAAACCGCTGAGGGCCAGTACGGCGGCCAATGAAATGCTATGTCGCAGCTTATTGTTTTTATTCAACATAGAGACCTCCTGGTTGTTTATTCATAAGGGCACTAGCCCCAACGCATCACACTCAACAGCCATACCAGGGAGAGCGCGGACGCCACCCAGATGCTCCAGTCGGTAACGCCGATCACCAGCAAATGCAGGTAGGCGCTGCCGAGAAGTCCGATAAACAAGCGATCACCACGAGTGGTACTGATCGGCAGAAAACCGCGCCGGGCGATGCTCGGCGAGCGCAGTTCCCAGGTGGTCATGCCCGCCAGGATCAGCGCGATGCCGCCAAAGAACAGCGCAGTGGGGGTGGTCCAGGCCATCCATTCCATCATCGATTCCTCTAGACCCGGCCCAGGGCGAAGCCCTTGGCCACGTGGTTGCGAACAAACCAGATCACCAACATGCCCGGGAGGATAGTCAATACCCCCGCTGCCGCCAGTACGCCCCAATCAATCCCCGACGCAGAGACCGTGCGGGTCATTACCGCCGCGATGGGCTTGGCGTTGACCGAAGTCAGCGTGCGCGCCAGCAGCAGTTCGACCCAGGAAAACATAAAGCAGAAAAACGCCGTGACGCCGATGCCGGAGCCAATCAGCGGGATAAAAATCTTCACAAAGAACTTGGGAAAACTATAGCCATCGATGTAGGCGGTTTCGTCGATTTCCTTGGGCACGCCGGACATGAAGCCTTCAAGGATCCACACCGCCAACGGCACGTTGAACAGGCAGTGAGCCAGGGCCACGGCGATGTGCGTATCGAACAGGCCGATGGAGGAATACAGCTGGAAAAACGGCAGCAAAAACACCGCCGGCGGCGCCATGCGGTTGGTCAGCAGCCAGAAGAACAGGTGCTTGTCACCCAGGAAGCGGTAGCGCGAGAACGCATAGGCTGCCGGCAGCGCCACGCTCAGAGAGATCACCGTGTTCAGGCTCACGTAGTACAGCGAGTTGAGGTAGCCGGTGTACCAACTCGGGTCGGTGAAGATCACTTTGTAGTTGGCCAGGGTGAACTCCTGGGGAAACAGGGTCAGGCCGCCGAGGATTTCGGTGTTGCTCTTGAACGACATGTTCAACAGCCAGTAGATCGGCACCAGCAGGAACAGGATATAAATCAGTAACGGAATAAGCTTGCGCTTGCTCATGTTGGCGGCCTCAGCGGTTGGCGTCGGAATGGGTCATGGCGGTGTAGAACAGCCAGGACACCAACAGGATGATCAGGAAATACACCAGCGAAAACGCCGCTGCCGGGCCCAGGTCGAATTGGCCTACGGCCATCTGGGTGAGCGTCTGACTCAAGAAGGTGGTGGCGTTCCCCGGCCCGCCCCCCGTGAGTACGAAAGGCTCGGTGTAGATCATGAAACTGTCCATGAAGCGCAGCATCACCGCGATCAACAGCACGCTTTTCATCTTCGGCAACTGGATATGTCGGAACACTGCCCAGGCCGATGCACGATCAATCCGCGCGGCCTGGTAGTAGACGTCCGGAATGGCCCTTAAACCTGAGTAGCACAACAGCGCCACCAACGAGGTCCAGTGCCACACATCCATCACCAGCACGGTGACCCAGGCGTCCATGGTGTTAGCCGCATAGTTGTAGCTGATGCCCATGGCGTTGAGGGTCGAACCCAGCAGGCCGATGTCGGCACGGCCAAAGATCTGCCAGATGGTGCCGACCACGTTCCATGGAATCAGCAGCGGAATGGCGAGGATAATCAGCACCAGTGATGACCAGCGTCCTTTGGTCGGCATGGTCAAGGCGATGGCGATGCCCAGCGGGATTTCAATCAGCAGCACACAGGCCGAGTAGATGAACTGGCGCAGCAACGAGTCGTGCAGGCGCGGATCGAGCAGCACCTGCTTGTACCAGTCGGCCCCGACGAAGTAGCGGCTGGACTGGTCGAAAATATCCTGCACCGAGTAATTGACCACGGTCATCATCGGGATCACCGCACTGAACGCCACCAGCAGGAACACCGGCAACACCAGCCACCAGGCCTTGTTGTTCTGCACCTTGTTCATGGCGCCACCTCCAGCAGGTAATCGTCGGCGTAGAGCATCAGCCATTGCGCGGGGAAGCTGATCGACGCCCTGCCCTCCGGCACTGGCTTGTCTTCAGCCATGCGCACTTTCAGCGGCGCGCCGTCGAGGTTGAGGGTCATGATCTTGTAGGTGCCGAGGTCTTCCACATGCACGATTTCGGCTTGCAGGGCGTCAGGGTTGTACTCGTCCCATACGTGGATAAATTCCGGGCGGATGCCTACCTGCAGCTTTTGGTAGTCGGTGGCGCTGATACGTTGTTGCAACGCTTCGGACAACGGCAGCAGCGTGCCGGCAAAGCCGACGCCGCCGGGCTTGGCCTGCACCTCAATCAGATTCATCCCGGGACTGCCGATGAAATAACCGACAAAGGTATGGCTCGGCCGCTCAAACAATTCACGCGGAGTGCCGAACTGCACGATCTGCCCGCCGTACATCACCGCGATCTTGTCGGCGAAGGTGGAAGCTTCCAGTTGATCATGGGTGACGTAGACCATGGTGATATTGAACTGCTCGTGGATCTGCTTGAGCTTGCGCCGCAGTTTCCATTTCAGGTGCGGGTCGATCACGGTCAACGGCTCGTCGAACAGGATCGCCGAGACGTCATCGCGCACCAGGCCACGGCCCATGGAGACTTTCTGTTTTTCGTCGGCGGTGAGGTTGCGGGCTTTTTTGCTCAGCAGGTTTTGCAGGTCGAGGACTTCGGCAATTTCCTGCACCTTGCTGTGGATTTTCGCCTCGGCCATGCCCTGGTTTCGCAGCGGGAAGGCCAGGTTGTCGAACACCGTCATGGTGTCGTACACCACCGGGAACTGGAACACCTGGGCGATATTGCGTTTCTCCGGGGTCAGGTCGTTGACCACCTGGGTGTCGAACAGCACCTGGCCCTCAGAGGGGCTGAGCAGGCCGGAGATGATATTGAGCAACGTGGACTTGCCGCAGCCCGATGGCCCGAGCAAGGCGTAGGCGCCGCCCTGCTCCCATACGTGGTTCATTTCCCGAATGGCATAGTCCTCAGGCCCCGCTGGCGTAGGACTATAGCTATGGGCAAGGTTACGCAAATGGATCTCGGCCATCAGGCAACCCTCGCGATACGGCGCCCGGGGGCCTGGACCAAACGGCCCTGGCCATCGAACACAAACAGTTTATGGGTGGGGATATACACGCGGATCGGCGCGTCGACGTCGTACTCGTGCACCCCCGGCAGGTGCAGCACCAGCAGGAAATGTTCGCTGCGTACATGCAGGAAGGTTTCCGAGCCGCTGATCTCGGCGACTTCCACGGTCACGGCCAACTCCAGGTCATCGTCGTTGCTCGGCACCAGGCTGATATGGCTGGGGCGCACACCAAAGCGAAATTCGCCTTCGCCGATGGGACGCAGGTCGACGTTGAGCGGGAAATGCACGAAGTTGGCAAAGCTGACCTCATTGCCACTGATGCGCCCGGGCATCAGGTTGATCGGCGGCTCGGAGAACAGCTCGGCGGCGAGCACGGTCTGCGGTTGGTGATAGACCTCGGCGGCCTTGCCGCTCTGGATCACGCGGCCCTCGTGAAGAATGGTAGTGGTGCCCCCCAGGGCCAGGGCTTCGTTGGGTTCGGTGGTGGCATAGATGGCAATGGTATGGCGCGCCTTGAACAGCTCGCGCATTTCCTGACGCAGCTCTTCGCGCAGTTTGTAGTCCAGGTTGACCAGCGGCTCATCGAACAGAATCAGTTCAGCATCTTTGACCAAGGCACGGGCCATGGCAGTGCGTTGCTGCTGACCGCCGGACAGTTCCAGCGGGTGGCGTTGCAGGAACTTCTCGATGCGCAGCATTTTGGCAGTTTCCAGCACCTTGCTCTGGATCAGCTCGTTGGACACACCGGCCTGGCGCAACGGCGAGGCGATGTTTTCGAACACGGTCATGGTCGGGTAATTAATGAACTGCTGGTAGACCATCGACACATTGCGCAGGCGCACCGGTTTTTGCGTGACGTCCACGCCGTTCATCAGGATGCGCCCGCTGTCGGGCTTGTCCAGGCCGGCCATCAGGCGCATCAGGCTGGTCTTGCCGGACAGCGTGCGACCGAGCAAGACGTTGAACGAACCGGCTTCGAAACGCAGGTTGGCGTCGTCGATCCAGGTTTGGCCGTCGACAACGCGGGAGACATGTTCCAGGGTCAATGACATGACACGACCTTTTTATTATTGGAATGAATCTGGCCAGGTGTCAGAGCGAGTTTCGTGCCAAAACTGCAAGCGCTTGATGCATAAGGAAATGGGTTAATCGGGATGTTCAGGAGTGAACAAAGTGGCTGAACAACTGAACACTTTCGGGGTTGACAATGAACAGTTCTGAACAACACTCTCATGACCAACAGAGGATAAAAATGTGGGAGGGGGCTTGCTCCCGATAGCGGTGTGTCAGTGAAAAAATGCTGACTGACACACCGCTATCGGGAGCAAGCCCCCTCCCACACTTGAACCCATTTGAATGGTTGAATGTGCACATCCAATAACAATAAAAATGAAGGTCGCACCATGGCCGAACCACTGGCTCACGACACCCTTATCCAGGAATCCTGGCGCCGTTGCCGCGCCTTCGGCCTGGACCACCAGAGCACGCCAAGCTTTGACCAACTGCCCGCCGAAGGCATCAGTCAACTCCTGGAAAGCCAGCATTCACTGGTGCAGACCACGCACCAGGAAGTACTGCCCTACTATGAAAACATCCTCAGCAACTCCAACTGCCTGATCATGCTGGCTGACAATCAGGGCCAGGTGCTGACCTCGTGGGGCACCCAGCGGTTTATCGAACCCAAGCTGGCCCGTGGCTTCAGCCCCGGCGCCAGCTGGAAAGAGCGCTCCAGCGGCACCAATGCCATCGGCACCGCGCTGGCCTGCGCCCAGGCTGTGCATATCGAGCACGATGAACACTTCCTCAAGGCCAACCGTTTCATGACCGGTTCCGCGGCGCCTATCTTCGACGCCCAGCGCGAAATCATCGCGGTGCTGGATGTGTCCAGCGACAGCTACCTGCCGCCCTCCCATACCCTGGGCATGGTCAAGATGATGAGTCAGACCGTGGAAAACCGGCTGATCCTCAACCTGTTCCGTGGCGAACATTTCCAACTGACCTTCAACACCGGCTTGAGCAACCTCGACAGCCAGTGGGCCGGCCTGCTGATCTTTGATGAAAGCGGCCAGGTACTATCAGCCAATCGACGTGCGGATAACCTGCTGGGCATCAGCCTGTCGCGGGTGATGATCGACAGTCTGTTCAAGGTGTCTTTACTGGAGTTGCTCAACCAGCCCGAAGGGTTGCCCTTTGCGTTGCAGGCGGCTGGGCGCAACCGCTTCCAGTGCCTGTTGAAGCGCCCCAGGCAAATGCCGGTGCAGGCCCGGGTGTTCAGCCAACCGCCGCCAGCGCCGACCTCGATCAACCTCAAGACCCTGCATTTTGGCGATGTGCGCATGGAGAAAGCCGTGCGCCAGGCCGAACGTCTGCTGGAAAAGGACATTCCATTGCTGATTCACGGCGAGACCGGGGTGGGCAAAGAGGTGTTCGTCAAAGCCCTGCATCAGGCCAGCTCGCGCAGCCGACAGGCATTGATCGCTGTGAACTGTGCGGCGATTCCCGCTGAACTGGTGGAATCGGAACTGTTCGGCTACGAAAAAGGCGCCTTCACCGGCGCCAATCAGAAAGGCAGCATTGGCCTGATTCGCAAGGCGGACAAGGGCACGCTGTTTCTCGACGAGATCGGTGATATGCCCTTGCCGACCCAGGCCCGCCTGTTGCGGGTGTTGCAAGAGCGCTGCGTGCAACCGGTGGGCAGCAGCGAGGTGTTCCCGGTGGATTTGCGCATCATCTCGGCGACCAACCGGGCCCTGCGTGAGCTGGTGCAGGCCGGACGCTTTCGTGAGGACTTGTACTACCGCATCGGCGGCCTGACCCTGGAGTTGCCGCCGTTGCGTGAGCGTACCGACAAGCGGGCGTTGTTCCAGCAACTGTGGCAGCAACACCGCGAGCCGACCCAGTGGGCCGGGCTGAGTGCCGAGGTATTGGGGCTGTTCGAGCAGCATCCATGGCCGGGGAATTTGCGCCAGGTGAGCAGCGTGTTACAGGTGGCGCTGGCAATGGCCGAAGAGCAGCCGATCCGTGCGGAGCATCTGCCCGATGATTTTTTTGTCGATCTAAAAGAGGCGGCACCGCTGTCTACACGCGAGCGCCTGGATGACAACCTGGATCTGAACCAACGCCTTGAGGCCGTGGGCGGAAATATTTCCCACCTGGCGCGGGAACTGGGGGTGAGCCGCAATACCCTGTACAAACGCCTGCGCCAGCACGAAGGTTGATTTAACGCCAACGCCAAGACACACCGGTGTAAACACCACGTCCATCGGCAGGGGTAGAGCGTGCTGCGTCCATGCCCTTGTCGTCGTAACCCGGCGTAACGGTATTGGCATAACGACGGTTGGTCAGGTTGCGCAGGTCGACCCAGGCTTGCCAGTCCTGTTGGGGCGCGTCGTAGCCGAAGGTGGCGCCGAAGGTAGTGTAGGCCGCGGCATAGTAGGAATTGGCGTAGTCCACCGCGACCCGTGAGGCATGCTCGGTGTTGAGGCTGGTGTAGAAACCCGTCGGGTGGCTGTAGCGCACCTGCGCCTGGTAGTAGTGCTTGGGGATGCCAGGCAGGGTGTTGTCACCGAAACGCTCATCGTCGCGGTATTGGAAATCGCTGAAGGTGTAGGCCTGGCGCAGGTCGAGCTTGCCGCTGCGGCCGCCGTCCCATAGCGGGCTGAGCAGGCCCAGTTCCACACCCTGGTGCACAGTGGGGCTGGCGTTGGATTCGGCGATAACGGCATTGCTGGTGGAGGTCTGCGCCTGGGTTTCCACGGAGAGCAGTTCGTGGCGTACTTCGGAGCGGTAGAGGGCCAGGTCCCACTGGCCGAGCCATGCCTCACCGCGCCCGCCGATTTCCAGGGTGGTGGCGGTCTGGTTCTTCAGGCTGATGCCTTCGCGTGCCAACCCATTCGCGGGTCCGGTGCTGAAGTACTTGTTGGAACCCCAGATCATCGACCAGGCATGGGGCGGCTCTACCGAGCGACTCAGGTTGGCGTATACCTGCAATTGCGGGGTGAAGTCGTAGCGCAGGCCGATGCGCGGGGCGTAGTCCCAGTCATGTTGGCTGAGCGGCGCCTGGCCGTCGGGGTAAGTCACCTGGGTTTCGCGGCGGGTGTAGATCGCAGCGAGGCCGGTGGTGAGCCATAGGTCGGGGACCAGCTCCAGGTCGTTGCCGATGTGCAGCACGGTGTCGGAACCCAGGTAGCTGTAGTCGCGGGTCTTGGTGCCAGGGGCGTAGCCGGCGGTTTTGCCAGTGGGGGTGCGCACGTACTCGGTGGCGCCATTGTTGGGCATCGCCTGGGTGGTACGCAGGCCGACGGTGGTTTTGCTGACATGGCCGAACAGGCTGTCCTGGCGGATGTAGTTGAGGGTGCCGCTGATATCGGTGTAGGCGACTTTCAGGCGGTTGCTGCCTTCGCGCAGGTCCATGGGGTAGTCGTGATAGGCCAGCCCGACCTCGACCCTTGATGCGTCATCCAGTTGCAAGGTGGTCTTGTTGGCGATCCAGGTGGAGCCCGGTTGCAGGCGTTTGGAATCGCGAGCGGCATTCACGCTGTTGGCGGCACGTGGATCATGGCTGACCTGGTAGCGCGTGAGCTTGCCGGGGGAATCGTTGGTGGTTTCGCGGTAGCGCAGGTAGAAACGCGTTTCCAGGTCCGGGTTGAAGCGGTAGCCAAAGTTGGCGGCAATGCCCTTGCCGGTGCCGGCGCTGTGGTGCTGGTAGCCGTCGGACTCTGAATCGGTAAGGCTGATGTAGTAGTCGGCATCCCCCAGCACCTGGCCGGAACTGACCTCGCGCTGGGCGTAGCCGCGACTGCCGACCTCGTAGCGCATTTGCAGCTTGGGCGCGTCGTAGCCGGTGTGGGTCACGTAATTGACCGAACCGCCCAAGGCCAATGCGCCCTGATCGAACCCATTGGCGCCCCGCAGCACTTCCACCCGGCTTTGCCACAGCGGGTCCTTGAGTTCATAAGGGGTGCCGCCCGGGCCGGTAAGCGGCAGGCCGTCGAACATCTCATAAAGGCCGGAGCCATGGGCACCCGGGCTGCGGTTCAAGCCCGAGCCGCGAATGGATAACTTCACCCCTTCGTTATTCGCCGCCTTGGCGTACACCCCGGCCTGGTACTTGAACACATCTTCGTTAGTGCTGACACGCCCCTGTTGCACGCTGCTCATATCGATGTAGTTGGTGCCGCCGGGCACGCTGTTGAGCTGCGCCTGGGCGATTTCGGCAGCGCTGGCCTCAGTGGTGGTGACTTCGACCGGCGCCAATTGCAAGCCTTCGGCCTGTACCAGCGAGCTGAGGGTCAGGGCGGCAAAAAGGAACGGGGGTTGACGCAGCAGCATTGGGGCGGGTCCTTGGAATTCAGGAGCGTGGCAGGCCGAGCCCACCACGCGAACAGTGATGGGAAGGCAGGCACGCCCGTCAGGTCACGCCTTATTGACGGACCAGGCGGCGTCCAAGACAGTATCGAACCTGTTTTAGCCGTCCGGCGCCTTCAACGCGCGCATCAGATCGTCGGCCTCCGATCCTGCCGGGAAGCGGAACCCGCACATTTGCTCCGTGGCCAGAATCTCACCCAGCGCATCGCGCAACTGGGTTTCCGTGGGCGAGTCACGCAGCAGCTTGTGGGCCGGCAACAGCAACTCGACAGAGACGCCCTGGACAGTCGCGGCATCAATCACGGCGAAGAGGATAAACCGCAAACGTATTTCGCGATCCGTGGGCCAAACCGTTTTTCGTTTACCCAAGGTAGGGCCTCGTGTTTAAGAAAAATCCGAGGCTATTGCCCGCAGGGACGCGTTTCAAGCAGCAGGAGGCAAGATAGGCCGCTTCCTACAGTGGAAAGGGAAACACCGCACCGTTTGAGCTATTTATGCGCGCTGCCGCGTCTCACTGCACCGGCAGAAAATTCATCAGCAACAGGCTTTGTGCGTAATTGAGGCCGATGCGGCGGTAACGCTCATCGAGGATTTCGGTGAGCAAGTCGAGGCGCGCGACGATCTTGCCGAACTCGACAGCGAAACTGAGGTTGCTGCCCTCTTCCGATATCTCATTGGAAAACAGCAGCAATACACCGTTGGCATCCTGGCGTTGACTGAGCAGCCAGGTGGCCTTCTCGATATTGCGTGCGGCATTGCTGACGAACTGCGGGTTGATTGAGTCAGTCACATAAAACTGCGTGCGCCCTCCGTGGGCGGTCACGAGCATGCTGCCGATCGCGTAGATAAACGCACCGACCCGGTCGCCACGAAAGTCGGGACTCAAGGAATAACTCAGGGCAGCCAGATCACGCCGGTCTCCCAGTGCGGGCAAGGGTTGACGATTCTCGATGGCCTGACGGATTACCCGCGCCGCGCTCACCGCATCCGGGTAACCCGACTGGCGCCACTGGCTGGGGTTACGCAGGTAGAGCTTGCTCATCAGCAGGTAGAGGCTTTGCAGGTTGTCGCGCATGCCCAGGGTCGCCATGCGGTCGACGCTGGTCTGGAAGAACTCATCGGGCTTGCCGCTGCTGAACTGCCTGGCGATATCGCGGCCTTGTTGCTGGCTGCAACCCACTACGCAGAGCGCGAACACCAAGGCCAGCAACAGCGGCCATAGCGAGGTAAAAACAGTTGACGTTCGATCCATCGGCACCGGGTCTGATTCTGTGGGCTACCCGCGGGAGTCGGGTAGCCGGGACAGGGATAGATCAGCAGAATGGAAAAAAGTGCAGCCGCACGGGTCAGATAAGCATAGGACTACAGGCGCTGATCTGACCCGGCACTGGATGAACGGGTGCGTTAAAGCAGTATCGTGGCAAGCATGCCCAAGGCGCCCAGGCAAAACCCGACCAGCGCACCGCGCCCTGGCGCTTCATGAAACAGCGACCACACCACCACTGGCTCAAGTAGCAACAAGGACGTGACCGAGACCACGGTGACAATCCAGATGTCACCCACCGCCCTGTACCCCAGCCAATAGGCGCCCAGCAGGCAAAACCCGGCAAAACACATCACCACGACGGGCAGCACAAACGCTCCCCAGGAGCCGCCGCCGGTGTGGGCCAGCCTGGCGGTTACCACCTCGCTGTAGATTGCACAAAACTCCCCGATCACCATCAAGCCTAGAGCAAAAACTCCGAGTAGTTCTTTGGACATATCAAAAATTCCTTCGTATTCAGCGCGATATTTTTCAGCTCCCAGCCAGTGATGCTGGCGTCCAGGGAGGCATTGCCTTCATACGAAGTGCGTTTGAAAAGGCCTGAATTATCGAAGTACTTGTCCATGCTCGTTTCCTTCACAGGGGGTTGAGGCTCAGCGGCCCACTAGCGGGCGTGTCGATCATAGAGGCAACGTGAAGCAATTCACAATTATGGAATGCTGATATTGAAGGCTAAAAACCGAGCAAATAGTATCTCGCTTCACTCGAGCGCCAACTTTATAGGGATATTGCTCTGCGCCAGCTCGAGTTCCAACGTGTGCGCAGGCAATCAAACATTGAGGTTTGCCATGCGCCTTTCCACACTCGCACCCGCCGCCGCCTTGCTCAGCCTGTTCACGCTGCCCGCCCATGCTGCGGACCTGTCTGCCCTGACAGGCGCCCTGTCATCGGCCCTCGGCGGCGCCAATCAGAACACTACCGCTAACGCCAACAACGCGTCCTGCCAGCAGCAGATCCGCGACCTGCAAGCCAACATCAATGCGGCCAATGCCAAGGGCGACACCCTACGCGCCACGGCCTTCCAGGCAGCGCTGACACAGACCAATAAAAGCTGCGCCAACGGTAGCTACAATGCCCAGGCGCAGGTGGATACCAGCAGTCAACGCCAGCAAAACGTGAACAAGGCTGCGGATGCGATTAATGCGATTGGTGGACTGTTTAAGTAAGCCGCACAGTGATGTAAGAAGAGCCCGCGGTTGCGGGCTTTTTTTCATCTGCCCGTTAGTTATCTGCCGTGCACGGCCCAACGCGATATAAATGCTTTAATGCACGCGATACCCAGATAGCAAAGGACAATGCGCGATGAACAAATACCTCCTGTGTTCGCTAATGGCACTGCTCGCGGGGTGCAGTACGGGGCCTTATCTGCACCCGGAATCGTCGGTGGGCCAGAACGCCCTGCTTTCACGAACCTGCCCGGGTGCACACGCCGCAATCAGTTTTACGCCATTGTCCGAAGAACTCAACTGGGTTCGCGTGCTGGTGTATGTGGCCCCGCCGGGGACACTCAGTTGGCCGGGTAAGGTGAGGGCTACCGACACAGAACTTCGGCTGTTCGGTCGCCTGTATAAACCGCATCTGGGCAACGCCGCCACATCACTTTGGGTAAGTGCGGCCTCGCCTGACGTAACCGTGAAACTGGCTTCGGGGCAGAGCTATCAGGTCAGTATCGAGCAGTTGAAAACTGGGTTCGACCCCAAGCAAATATCCACGTCCTCGATTAAAGGCACAGCTTTGGGTAAAGGCGACATGGACGACTTCACGCTGACCTTTCCGGATATCTTCGTCAACGGTGAAAAAGTCCCCATGGCGCCGATTCACTTCAAAAAGCGCGAAGAGCGTTATGCGCCGGTGTTCAACTGCTGAACCGAATCAGTCGGTGTTCATGAAACCAAATTACCTTGCACAGAAGCCAGCTTGATCCCGAGCGCTACAAAAGCGGCGGCGCTGGTATATTGAATGGTGCGCTCTTCATCGTGTTCCATACGTCCGATGCCGCACAAGGAGCACGCAGCAACGATGGAGCCTGTACATGCGTTTGAATGCCAGGTTCCTGACGTACTCGGCTGGAGTACAAATGCAATCAAACTGTGGGAGGGGGCTTGCTCCCGATGGCGGAGGGTCAGTCAGCACATCTGATACTGACCCACTGCCCATCGGGAGCAAGCCCCCTCCCACATTTGGGCGATGGTGTGCTTGAGCCAGGCGTCAGACAGTGCCAGTACCACTTGCGACGAGACGGGGCCAGCAGCCTCGGGCCACTGAAGGCCAAAGGCTGAAATGCAAGGGTCTCAGATACTCCCGAACACAGCTTGGTTCACCCTCACGGAAAAACGCCCTAACCTGACTTCATACTGCGATGCGTAGACAGCAACCCTTTCTTATCAAAAAGAAAAATCATCTCGTTGCCCCCAGCGTCCTGACAAACAACGCCCTCAGTTTCTCCGTCGACAATTCCTTGGCATGCCATGTTCGATACATATGGACGGATTTGGCACTTCAGGGTTTTGCCATCCTGGATGATCAGGTGATGGGTGGCAGATATGTCTTCTGGAGCAGGCTTGGGGCAGGAGCCGTCACCCCAATCAACCCCTCGATGATTGGGTCGTGAGACGCAACCGGCAAGCAGGAACAGGGGCAACAGGTATTTGAAATTTATGATCACCGTCCTTGGTTGCGAAGAAGATGAGTACATTCTTCGTAACCATATCTCGTTTTATCGGAGGTGTTCTTTCAAGAACGGAACGATTTGCGCCCCCGGCCCAGCGCCGGCCTTCTTGTTTCTAGTGATCCCCCACTCTGCTATGGTGGCGCCCTCATACCGCAACGCAAGCATCAAAGAATGGACTCATGGAAGACTGTTGTAATCGTCGTGATGACGTTGATCGGCAACCAGGTAGTAGCGGCGGAAAATGCCAACCCTTTCGATAAAGGTCTGATGATCACGACGTTCCTGCCAACTATTCTGATTGGGGCAACGACGTCTCTCACGACCGAACCGCCAGAGCTTTTCAAATCAGCCAAAACCGATGCTCTTGCCTACATAGGCTCGAATGGCGAGATTCGCGGTGCGCAGTTTGAGCAAGCATCCCGGCATTATCGCTCAACTTATAGATCGCCCCTCATGTCCGATATGCAACTCGCCCAGGCGATTGCGACTACATACTGATACCGACCGTTAACCTATCCTCCCTGCAATCAGCGGCGGGTGCCTCGACCTAATCCAACTCCCCGCCTGCTGCCGGTGCCCATTCTGTAAGAGCGCATCCGTACTCGGCCCACAGAACCTGTGATCCCTTCCCGTTCAAAGTCAGCCGCTAATGCTCTTGCGCAATCGCCGGGAGCCAGCCCTTGGCGAATTCTCGGGTTTTCGGGTCGAAATTGATTGGGTGGCCAGTGGGGCATTTAACCTAGCCCTATCGAGCCCCCTCGCCAGAGCGTTTGTCATCGTTTCTCCCGGCAATGAATCGGGCGCCTCCTCAAAAAGCATCTTCCCATCAACTCCGTAGACCCCTATGAACAACTCCGTTCTGCCGAGAAGCGACATTCGGACTTGGACGTTTAGAAGCGTGCCATCAGGCTGCCGCTCATCTACGGATCGAGTATGAAGGGCGGGATCAGCCCAGTCCCAGAAAACCTTACCCCTGTTTCTCATGTAAGCGCCCCGATGTTAAGGCGGCAATTATGCGACTGGATTGGGGAGGAAAATAGTACAGAGCGCAGGAAATTTTCTGTTTTCCTGAGGCTCGATGTCACTGATCCACGTGCCTTGGACTGAGGCAGCCAAGCGGTGGAGAGGCCTGATCATCCACTTTAGGCTTCAGAAAATGCGTCCACGCTGAGTGAGCAGCGTCGTAGCGTGCATTTGCGCCGCTCCACTCTACACCGCCAATTTTTCCCGCAACTACAAGCATCATCAGATCACTTATGGCTGCGTCGAGTTCGAGCAGACGTTTGTGCGCTTCGAATCGGAAGTCATCGTTACTGGTCATGGCCCAAGCACCTGTGCAAAACATGAGCCGTAGACATTTTCCTGTACGAAAAATTCTTGCCCGTACAACAAAATCGTCATTCCAAGCATGCTGTTCCACGATCAGCCTCGAATGAAACACTGCATCACCCGCAGATCTCGTCATAAATTGCCTGAGGTTTGAGTGCCGGCCTAGCAATAGACAGGTATCCACTGGCTGCCAATACGTGACTATGAATATGGGGCGGGCACCGGCCATGGCCAACGTTACACCCGCAAATTAGGGCAAACAGACTTTGCCAACCCCCTGCGAATGAACACCGAACACAACGGTGAAGACGAGTGAATCAGCCAGGCTGAAATTTGATTCGAACCTACTTATTGGGCTCGAATTTCGCGAACATCATGCCGAAGAAAAAGCCCCCGACCATGGCCAGATAGACAGACTTATAGCCGGAAACGTTATAGGCCAACCAGTAGTTAGCTGCGGTGATTACGGCGAATGCCAAGAAAAACTGCTTACGAGAAAATTGGCTTAAAAAACGACTTGCCGCCGCGTTCATAGCCTTGAGTTTATTCATTGCGCTTCCTTCCTTGAAAAATGCGGCAATCCTAACTTAGACACCTTTTGTCTGCCATGCTGCATCCGGTAACCGAAGGGCGACAACTGCTTATGATTGCTACGTGAGCATGTAACTAGGGCTTTACCGAGCTCTTGATCACCCAAACACCAACAAGAACAAACGCTGCTGATTTAGCCACGGCGAACAGAGAATCTCTTCCAGCAAACAACTCAAACGCCGAAAATAGTAGCGAGATCGTCCCTACTACCACCAACCCATAGCCAACTGGGCGCACGTACCTGTGGAACATTTTTTCGTCTCCCTGATAAAAATGAAATTGTAGATTTCCTCACATCGTAACCTTATCAACCTTTGCGCCACCATCCGCGATCACGAAGAGCGGCGCCTGAATGCACATAATCCATGAGCAACGACATGTACGAGGCCAGCGCACCTGCTGTGCTTTTTTGATTGCGGCATTATCTTCTGGCTATCGTCCTCAACACCACCGGAACCCTGGGCCAATAGCGGTCTATCCCAGCGTTAATCCACGACGAACAACTTCGCCCCCCTGGTGCTGAAAGATCGGTGCCCCTCAGCGTTGCTGCCCACCTGATAGCTCATCCCCGCGGTGAGTGTGAACTGACGACCATCTTCCAACTCCGTGTGCAACTCACCTTCCAAGCACAACAGGATATGACCTCTCCAGCACCAGTGATCGGCAAGATAGCCAGGACTGTATTCAACCATCCGCACACGTGTCGAACCAAACTGGCAAGTTCGCCAATAGGCGGTACCCGTCTGTCCAACGTACTCGATAGGTTCGACAGTTGACCAATCGGTCGTACCAAACGGAACAGCGGTCAGGTCCATGTTTGCCTCATCAATGGAAGGGGGTCTGCGGACCGTACCTATGCAGTGATCCTTTTCGATAGACACAGATGCCCCGCATTTATGAGATACAGGCGCCCAATCAAGCGTGCAGCCTAGAGGAAAGTTTTCGGTCGGGGATGTGTGAAAACATTTATCAGCGCGATTGGCGCCCAGTGTTGGACTGAAAATCGTGCTTCTACGCAAAACCCAGATCGGCTGAGCATTCGATAATTTTCGGATTTCTCATAGATGCGCAAGCTTCAATTTTCCCGAAGCGTTTTTACACGCTCTAATGGGTGGCCATTGATCGTCGAAACTCAAACTAAAGGCTAAAGGATTCCCCAGTCCTACGCCTGCAAGACCAAGAACAGCAGTTTCAATTCCGTAACATCCGTCCGAAAGCTGCCAGCGAGATCCTCGACCTTGAGGATGCAAGCCGCCTATTGGGTCACATCGACACGCGGATAAACCGAGACAGTTTATAGACACGTTGGCGAGATCGTTAAGCCGACCAGATGACCGAGACGTGCAACTGGTTGCGGAAATCGTCAACATTAATAGCCCGACATAACCAAACCCCAGGAACGCAAAAGCCCCGCTTTCGCGAGGCTTTCGTGTAAATCTTGGCGGGAAACCAGGGATTCGAACCCTGGGAACGCTATTAACGTTCGCCGGTTTTCAAGACCGCTATGCAAATCCAAGCAGGCAAGGGCTTTGAAGGCCTGCGGGGTTCCATTACTAAGGAAAAGTGATCGGGCTACAGACCGCATTCTACAAGGGGTGCGGCTTTAGTTTTGGAACTCTTTTTCACCCCTCTCCGGCGTCCTGCCGACCGCAAATCCCCCCTCAAGGCGACCACTGCTAAGCTGTGCACTCCACCAGAGGAACTCCGATGCCCAACTCAGACCTTCTCCCCTCCCTACTCTCCAAGCTCTACGAAAACCAGCTGGCCCTCGAGGCTTCCATCATGGAGTTATCGAACTGGGTGGAGCAGCGTGGCTCCGCGGATGTGGCCGAGAATATTCGCGGCGCGCTGCACACCATCGACGAGAACGAAGAGTTCATCAAGCTGACTCTAGCAGTCCTCATGTCGCCCGACTGATCGTCGGGTAACCCTGCAGTTCGTCGCTTCAAACCTTCCACCTGACCAAATCCAGATTACTGTACGCACATACAGCATCTGAGATTCATGCTATGAACGTTGACATGGACACCGATGATTGGCTCGGCTGCCCCACTCCACTGGAGATGTACAAGCACCAATGCTCAATCCTCGTTGATGAGCTGGTGGAGACCGAGCGCATGCTGCGCAGAGCTCGAGCCAATATCGCCGGGCTGGTGCAAATGAATGACCTGCTCATGACAGGAAAGGCCGAGGCCGAAGGAAAGCTTGCCGATGCGCTGGAAAAGATAAGTATGCTGGAACACCAGCAGTCGTTTGGCTCGGTGCAAAGCGTGAAGATTGTTACCGAGCAGAGGGACTATCTGTTCAGGGAAAATCAGCGGCTGCTGGCAGAGCTAAAAGCACTGCATGAACTTCACCCAAGCTCATCCGCGTAGGCTGCTACGGCTTCCTCGGTAAGCTCCCGCCACTCGTTATCATCAATTAGGCCCTGCTGCTTCAAGTCATCCGCCAGGGCCAGCCGCGTTTCGTAGCGCTCCTCAGGAGTGACCGATATGAATGCGGGATCATTGCGTAGCGCAAACCACGCCTCCATTGCGGTGACTTGTTCAATGTTGATCGCCATGACGAATGCCTCGAGCCAGTGTCTACAGTGTAGAGATTGGCCGGGGACCGGCTGTTCATTAGCGCCGACGAGCGGAGATGCTTATGTGCGGACGACTATCACAGTACAGCGGTATCCACGACTTCGTTGCGGCGCTGAGCATGCCCAACGCTCTGGCGAACTCTGTGGGCGATCAACCAATTGAACGGTATAACGTGGCACCGACAACAGCGGTTGCGCTGCTACACCTGCAGGGCGATCTTCTACACGCCGACCCGGTGCGCTGGGGATGGCGACCGCACTGGGCCAAGGATCACGCTGCGCCGATCAACGCCCGCGTCGAGAAAGTCGCCCACGGCCCGTTCTTCCGGGCGATCTGGCCTCACCGTGCAATAACGCCGATCAATAACTGGTTTGAATGGGTCGACGAAGGCGGACAGAAGAAGCAGCCTTACCTCATCCGCCGGCGGGATAGTGCACCGATATTCTGTGCTGCCATCGGCCAGCTACCTGATGCAGACGAAGGCCCGGGTGAGCATGACGGCTTCGTCATCATCACAGCCGACAGCGCCGGGGGCATGGTGGACATTCACGACCGGCGGCCCGTGGTGCTGACGCCAGACCTGGCCCGGGAATGGTTGGATCCAGCCACACCCATGGAGCGAGCCGAGCAAATGGTGCTTCACCAGGGTGAACCGTCCGAGGTGTTCGAGTGGTTCAAGGTCGATATGGCCGTGGATAATGCACGGAACAAGGGACCAGAGCTGATCCAGTCTACTAGCCGAAACGGGTACAAAATTTAGTGGATCAGTTCCTTAGCTTTCTCAAGACATTCCGTCGCACTATCGAGAGCCTCCACAGCTTTTGCAGAATCTGCGTTGCCGTTTTGACTACGCTCCCCGGTGATGACAAACAATATGTCTACGCCGGCTTTCGCGACTGCAGCTAAATAATCCGCCCGAGGAACACGAATGCCGCTTTCGTAGCGCCCCTGCGCATTTACCTCAATTCCGCCGATGCTACCAACAGCAGATTGTGACAACCCTAACCTCAATCGCTCTGACTTCAATCTCGCGCCAAGACTCATAATACCTATCCAAATGAGTGGATGTAGTATTTCAGAGGCAAAGGGCATTCAATAAGTTCAGTCATCAGGTGAGACGGGTTAAGCGCCAAAAAAAAACATCACCCCTATGACCGCAACCACCCATCCCAGGGTAAGCAGAAATGAAAGACCTGCAAGCCGCTTGTCCATAGTGCTCTGTCCATATCCAAAAATGACCTCCATACGAAAGCATGTCTGGAGAGTCCTGCTATGTGCTGTGCTTGTACTGCTCGCCTATAGCATGGCACGTCCCGGACGTCCCGCAGCCAAAACTGGTGAGCCGTACGTAGCGAGCGCACACAATATTATTTAGCGCGCAATTATTTAGCACGCCTATCATTCCAATACATTTTTTTGCATACCGCGTTTTAGGTATATGCCTGCAAGCTGCAGCTGGAAGTCACTGTGCCGCATGAAAATGCTGCCTTCGTTCGTGATCCTTGAAATGACGTGGAAAAGCCACGCTACTAAATCCGGCCCTCGGAGGCCTAAATGAAATTAAGATCCTTAAGTATCGCGCGACGAGCTTTCGTCTGTTTTGGCTTAATCACCCTCCTACTGATCAGCTTGGCAGGCTTCTCTTATCTGCAAATTGATCGGCTGCGCGCTGCAGAACAGGACATTGAGCAAAACTCCCTCCCAAGCATTCAGGTCATTGACGATATTCAGATCGCCCTCCTTCACGCCCGCCTTGAAAGTATCCGCATGCTCTCAAGCACCACGGCAGAGGTGCATGATTTCTCGCTGTCAAAGGTCGAAGAAGCTATACAGACACTTCAGGTGAAAACTGATTTCTATCGTGCACATTTGATGTCTGGAGAGCAGGACGAAATCCAGTTTGCGAAGGCGAATCAGGCTATGGGTGCTTACGTCGACGGCCTCAAAAAAGTAATCGCTTTGTATTCATCTGATCATGATCAGGCTGTGAATTTTGCCAACACAGAGCAGGCACAAAGAGCTACGGCTTATCAAGAGCAGCTGACACTACTGCGAGAGCAAAATGCACGCCAGGCCGTGGTGTCTGGAGTAGACGCGACCGACGTATATAACCATAGTGTAAAAGTCCTGGTAGCAGTGCTGATTGTTGCATTTGTGTTAACCATAGCACTGGCGATCTTGTTCACTAGGAGCATCGTAAGTCCAATCAGTTCATCACTTAAATTGGCGGAAAATATCGCTGCTGGCGACCTTACCCATGATCTTGATATAACAGGTTCAGATGAAGCTTCGCGATTGATGCATGCGCTGAATCTTATGCAGAAAAATTTGCGACGCACAATTTTAGAAATCTCGGGAGCTTCAACCCAGCTAAGTACCGCGGCCGTCGAAATGACTTCGATCACTGAAAGCGCTGATCGCACACTTCAGCAGCAAAATAGCGAAATCGAGCAAGCTGCTACCGCAGTAACTGAAATGAGCGCGGCTGTTGAAGAGGTTGCACGGAACGCCAATTCCACATCTGAAGCAGCGATGCAATCAAGCATATCTGCAGATCTCGGGAATCAAAAAGTCACTGAGACCTTGACAGCGATGCGCGGCCTGACAGGCTTGGTAGAGGTATCATCAGATCAGGTGAAAGAACTCGCGGGCCAGGCTCAAGACATTACTAAAGTTTTGAGCGTGATCAGGGCGATTGCTGAGCAAACCAACCTACTCGCTTTGAACGCCGCGATAGAAGCGGCTCGTGCAGGAGAACAGGGTCGCGGTTTCGCAGTAGTCGCAGACGAAGTTCGTGCGCTGGCACACCGAACACAAACATCGACGCAAGAAATTGAACAGATGATATCCACGATTCAAGCCGGCTCTTCTGCCGCGGTTGAATCTATGCAAAAGAGCACATCCGAGGTCTACAGCACGCGAGATACTGCAGAACAAGCGGGCCAGTCGCTGCGGCAAATTATTAATTCCGTGCTCGAAATTAACGATCGGAATATCCAAATTGCAACTGCATCCGAGGAACAAGCTCACGTCGCGCGGGATGTTGATCGTAGTCTGATAAGCATCCGCGACCTTGCAGTGCAGAGTAGTGAAGGCACCCGCCAGACACTTACAGCGAGCAACGAGCTTTCTCGCTTGGCCGTTAACCTAAACGATTTGGTTCTTCGATTCAGGACGTAGTAAATCGGCCAAACGCAATTTTCGGCTGATCGTAGGATCTCAGACGCCAACGCGGCGCGCCCAATTAAAAACAGCACAGGTGGAATATGAATAGGCCCGAAATCAGCTTGCACTCTGTGCTGAATTTAAACGAGCGTTCAGCGTTGGCTGAGATGGAAGCTATCACTAGTATTTTAAAACTTGTAACACGCCTTACTGGAATGCGATTTGCCGGGATCGCGAAGTTCACCGAAACAGACTGGATCGTCTGCTCAGCTTACGACACGATGCATATGGGGATAGAGGCAGGTGACACACTAGAGCTGGAAATCACGCTTTGCAGCGAGCTCCGCAGAGATCCTAAGGCGCTTTTTATTCCTAAAATCAGTGAAGACGGTAGATACTCGAGTCGTGCGGTGGTTAAACGGTATGCGATAGAAAGCTATGCAGGTGTTCCCATCTTCCTTCCTGATGGGCAGCTATATGGTGCTCTATGCGCCCTAGATTCGCGCTCGATATTATTTGAAGACCCGGAGTTGGAAGAGACGTTAGCTTTATTTGCAACGTTGATCGGATGCGTTTTTTTCACGATCCCGCTGCTGAATGAATCCGAATGATATGCCTTATCTCACATTCGGATTTTTGAGTTTCAATGCGAGTGGTTGATAGCTCGGACGTAATCTTGGCATGCTCGTAACGCTATCAATCCGTTATCACCTTCATCAGTTATGGCGATAATTCGTTGAGCATGCGCTGGGTCAAGTTGGGCTCGACGGGCCGCATGAACCACGCCGACGGCGCCGGTGGTGGTAGGCACGTTGCAGCTACTGGCTGAATCCTCGATGAGGACTGACAGCCGGACATCAGCAGTAGCAAGCTGGTCACGTAGGCGAGCCTGGTTGCGTTGGGCATCGGATAATTCCTTGGAGTGTTGTTGGTCCTGGCCGGCGAGCTGCTGCTCTAGGGCCAGGCGCTTGCCTTGCTCGGCCTGGGCCTGGGCGGCGACCGCATTACTGATCGCGGCAAGGTCATCCTTATGCAGGCCGGCCTGCTCGGCGAGCTTATTGCCCATGCGCCAGTCTTGAACCTGCCACGCGCCACCAAACCCGACGGTAAGCGCCAGCAGGATCGCGCACAGGATCTGCCCGGGCGTCATCACGGCACATCCTTAAAGAACATATGGTGACCAAGGCGTAGAGTCTGCGTGGCCTTCGCCGCCCAAGCCGGGGCCTTGGGCATCGTGGTCGCATAGTAGTGCGTGGCGCCGCCAGTTGGATCGGGTACCGCACCCGACATCACCTGGTCAGCTGCACGCTGCGCCTGGGCGAACTGCGCGGCCGGGATCTGTTTGGCACCGCTCAGGTAGGCGTAGTTCGGGTCGTTCTGGTTCCAGCAGCTGAACTGCCAGGGCTTCAGGCACACACCGGCGTAGCCTTCCCCCCACCATGACTTGGCCTTGCCGTCGAACACACGGTTGCGGATGGTCCAGGCCACAGCGATCTCGCCGGCCAGCCCTTCGCCGCGGGCCTCACCCCACAGCGTACGCGCCAGGATGTCCCGGTCTTTCTCGGTTGCGTTCATGCTTTTCTCCAGGCGTAAAAAAGCCCGCTCAATTGGCGGGCTATTATTCTTCGGTTAAGGCAATGGGTGGTGGCGCTTCCGCCTTGGGCATTTCAAGCCTCACATCAATCCAGCTATTCAGCGGAACATCCATTGGCGCACCGCGACCTGAAACCATTTCGCCATCTTCCGTCAGCGTCCAGCGCTGCTTGAACAGGCGTACCGTGACGGTGCCGTCTTCATCTTGGTGGCTGTCAGTGATACCCAACATTCGACCGCCGTCGGGCGAGCTCGGGTCATGTGTACGCCAGCCCTCAAGAGCTAGGCCGAGACTGCCAGCAATCTTGTATTCACCCACACCTATGCGTTGTACCGTGACGCCTCGTGCCTCGCTGTTAACTACGCCCCAGTCACCAGCCGGGGCAAACGTCTCTTCCTGAAGGTCGCGCCGCTCACTAGTAGCAATACAAGCAATCCGCATAATTGGCGAGGCAGCGGAAAGTGCACCACCAGATCCGCGAGTAGTATTGCCAGTGTGGTAGACCTCTCGAGTGGAGACATTAGCGTAGTCTCCGGATCGGAACCACATCCTTCCACTGAAAGACATGATGATTTGCGACCCAAAATTACCTTCCGGAAATGCCGCATTGATAACGGTTCCCGATGCTTGGGTTGGAGCACCGGCAGTATTCGCGTTCCAGAGCTGAAACGAATTACCCCACGTATTCAAACTGGCCACCGTTTGAGAACCGCGATCCCCCATCAACATCACATTTCCCGAGGCGGATCCAGCAGTCAATGTAGCAGCGTTGCCAAGACCCAGCTTGCCCCGCGCACCAGCTGCCGTAGTGTCCCCCGTGCCACCCTTTGCAATTGGCACAACGTTCTCGGTCGATACGGTGCCCAGGCCGGCCAACGTAGCGCCCCACTGCTGAACCATCAGGTTGACCGCATCGGCCAAGGCCTTTGGGTAGCCATTTACGGGGACAATGCCATAAGCAGCGCCCGCTGAGGTGGCGCCACGATAGGCTGGCGAGATAGAGACGGATGTATCGCTGGATGGGTTAATCACCTGATAGATACCGTTATCTGGACCGACAAACATGTCGCCGGATCGGCAGTTAGAAAACTTCGTACCGACGCCGGTTACAACGGCATTTCCATTAGTGACTGTTACCGTTCCTTCTGCGAACCAAGATGACATAGGCTTCCCCAAATTTGTTAGTTGATATTAAACATGCCGCCCGATGCTACTGAGTGATCCTTCCAACCATCACAGTCACGCCTGTGACAATAGCGTTCTGTACCCCAATCATCCCGAGAGTAAGAATTCTGCTTGGATAGTTCCACATAGCTGCAATCTGTCGATTCACGGTGCCAGAGGCAATTGTTACCGCCTGCATACACAAATTATTTATGAGCATGTACTCGTCTTCATTCAGATTAAACTGTGAATTAAAGTACGTTATTGTCACTCCTTGGCCGGTGGTGCCGCTTCCAGCATAAGTCCATGTATTGCTAGCCCTGACAAACTGGGCGGCGGGTGTGCCTGAATCGAAAATCGTTTTGCGGCTTGCATTACGCAGCCGCACGCCAAAGGTGGCTAATGGCTGGGCCACATACCCGGCAACGAACCATCGCCCTACTGGCTTTATCGTATACATATTGAAAATACGGACCCTGAACCCCGTCCAGTTGCCCGCAGATCCAAATATTTCAAGGTTGCTCATCCCGATGATGCCGTTTGCACTATCGGGCCGAATGAAAACAAGTGGCTGCTCTTGGGTGGTAATTGGTGACGGGAAATACGTAGATGAGGAATTTCCATTTTCCTCGGTACCTACATACCTCCCCTTGTACATAACAACGAGTCTCGAATATTCCGAATCAATTACTACTCGATTGTCGTCCCCTGCCTTGAACACTAGCCCATAGGATTCCGTCATATCATTTAAACCTTACGACTGTCAGACGCTGCCTTGTAATTGTTATGGCGGAGGTATTGTATGGATCGCCTTTAATAGTTCTCCACACCCGCACAATTCCGTTAAGAATTTCTGGCTCTACCTGCGCATCGAACATCGAATTGACTGCCTGTATTGGCGTAGGAAAAGCGGCAGCGTTTTGAGGGGTGATCCCCGGAATCGATATATCTATAAACTTTGCCCCCCATGTTTGAGGGGTAATTATTTCGGAGTACACCACTCTCATTGTGAATGAGGTTTCGTCGAGCTCAACAACGCCAGTAGGCCCCTTGATCCGCATACCGAAAATCATACCGAAAGCCTCCCGACCGATACGCGGTCGACTCCGCCCGCATCAAACACCGTCAACCCGTCGTTGTTGAGCAACGATGAACCACCAGTGCCTGAGCTTCTCAAGGTGAACGTGCCCGCAGGAATATTGATTTCCAGAAGCGGACGCCCAAGCGAATCCACGGCCGGCGAACGCAACACCATCCCCAGAACAATTTCCTGAATGATCGCCTTGCTGATGATCGCGGTGTTGAATACTGCCTGGCCGTTTTCAATCACAAACATCGGATCAACCTTTCCATTCACTTCGTTCACCACCGCAAAGCGCTGAGCGAAGATCAGGAATTCCGCCTGTTCTCCATCCGAACCAAACGCCAAACCAGACACCACCCTCTTCCCGTCAACGATGGTCTGAGCCTTCATGGTGGTCTGTGCCGACACCCTGCCGTCCAGCCGGACAACCGTCTCGCTCACCGTTTGAACCGACGCGCTTGTCTGTCCGATGCTCGACTGCAGCGTTTCCGAAACCTTGGCCTGGGCCTCGATTTCAGAGGCACGCACCTTTTTCTCGGTGCTGATTGCCGCGGTGGACTCCCACGCCTTGATCGCCCCAGCCAGATCACCAGAACCATCGTCACCACGCACGAAAGCCCGCAGCGCCTCATTGTTAGACGCCTGAGAGGTGATCTTCCCGTCCAGGTTGGTGACTTTTGTATCGAGGCTGGTGAGCGCTTGAGCATTGCCGTTCGCCTTTTGATCGACCGCAGACAGATCGCTATTAAGTTTGGTGATCTGCGTTGCGGACGTCTCGCGGTTCGATGCAACAACCTGTTCCAGTACACTCAGCGACGACTTGTTGTCGCCTACCTGGGCCCCCAGGGTGAGCAGCTGCTGAGCCATCGCATCGTTTTCGCTGGCTCGGGTTTTACGCTCTACTGCAAGATCAGCCGTAGACGTCCATCCTTTGATTGCGTCGGCCAGATCGCCGGCGCCGTCATCACCACGGGCAGCTGAGCGCAACGCCTCAACTGAGGTGGCGGTGGCCAACACCTTGCCGTCGATTTCCTCGATCTTGGTTTCGACGATCTGGACCTGGGATACCAGTGCATCAGTCGTTTCAAGAATGGTGCCGATATCGATCCAGTACGTAACGTCAGGAGGCGTTGCGCCCACAGGCACAGGGCCTTTCGCTTGGTAGAGTCGCTGATCAAGCCGCACGATGTCGCCCTTCAGATAGGGCTTTGCCGGGTCGTAAGCGAGAGCATCGCTTACCTGCTTGATCAGATCCTCCAGCTCCTGCTTGGCTTCCTCGAGGCGCTCATTTACTGAGCCTGGGCCGTCGCCGGTGATCAGCTCTATCTCCTCGCGCAGGCTCTGGTACAGGGCGCCCTTGCCGATCTTCTCGGCGTAGTACGCCTCATAGTCGCTCTGCTTGCTGCTGGCCTGACCGTTGACGGCGCCGGGCAAAGGGAAGAACGGGCCGACGTTTCCAGTCCGGTCAACCAGGCGCGCCCAGAAGAACAGACTCGCCCCGGCCAACAGGCTGTGCATCTCGTGCGAGGCCTGCGGGTAGCTGAAGTCGCTCAGCTTTACCGCCGTCGTCAAGTCGGGCGACTCGCTGTACCAGAGTTCCGTCCGTTGGGTGTCCTCCGCACCTGGTGGGAATCCCCACTGGATGCCGATGCCATAGATCAAGCTGGTGGTGGTCAGGAACGACACCGCCGGCGGCAGGCCGGTCTTTCCTTCCAGATTGGTCAGGTTGGAGTTTTTCCAGATCGACGAGATTTCGAAGGCGCTCACAGCACGCACCCTGGCCAGGTAGGCTCCAGAGTAGATGCCGGTGACGTCCGCGCTCGTTGAGCCAGTACGCTGCACCTTGATCCAGTTGCCGCTGTCCTTGCGCCACTCCACGTCATAAGCGACGGCGCCAGCAACAGCGGTCCATGAGATGTTCATGGTACTGATGGCTATGCCCTGATCTACCGCGTAACTCGACGTGAGCGTGACGCTGGCCGGCGGCGGTACAACGGTGATCGGGATAACGCTGATCGGGCGTTCTTCAAGGCGCGCACCGGTATCGATGTGCGCGAACTTGCTCGGGTCGTACTGCACGGCCGAGATTTCGAACACGCCAGGCTCTGGCCGCGCAACGCTGACCACCCGGTAAAGCGGGACAGCCAAGTCATCAGCATCCAGTGCCCACACAAGTTCCGGCTCAGGCGTAACTGAGTAGGCCACGGTGACCGTGACTTGCCGACCGCTGACCACTTCCACGGTACGCCCCTCGCACTTGCCGTCAGGCAGGTTGAGGATCAGTCGGTCGCCGGGCTTAGCCTGGGTGTCGCGGTCCAGCTTGATGACCTTGCCGTTTACCGCCGATATACGCCCGCCAATGGCACGGCCGGCCAGCAGTTCGTCAGCAATCGGGATCACGTAGCCAGGCAGCGGGATACGACCATCCAAACCAACCTTGAAGGTTATGGCCCGATCCTTGGAGTTGGTCAGCAGCGCCCACTTGCCGCGGCGCTGGGCCTCGGATTCGCGGGTGCAGCCGATAGCGCTGATCTCCAGCGGGTTGTCGCCGTAGCGCCGCTGCAGCTTCTGATCGGTCACGGCGGTGACGTCAGTGTCGTAGTTGTTCAGCGGGTTGTCGTAGCTGACCAGCGCCCGGGTATAGCGTGTGCGCTCTGACGCACTGGAATAGGTGAACTTGCCGTCGATGACGTTTGCCCGGGTGTAGGCAAAGTCGAAGTCCGTTGCGCGTGGCATATCCGAGAGAGTGAACACCTGGCCCTGGGCCCAGTAGGTCATGCCCCGGTAGATCGCTGAGATATCGCGCAGCAGCGACCACGCATCAGCTTTGCTCTGCAGGTTCAAGTTGCAGATGAAGCGCGGCTCCTGGCCACCCTTCCCGTCCGGCACCAGTTGGTCGCAGTATTGCGAGATTCGGTATAGCTCCCACTTGTCTACCATCCACGGCTTGATCCGCCGGCCAAGGCCGAAGCGGTCAGCGGTAGTGATGTCGTAGGTCATCCACACCGCGTTGTCTGTCCAGGCCTGCTTGAATGTTCCGTCCCAGATGCCGGTGTATGAGCGCGACACCGGGTCGTAATTGCTCGGAACCTGCATCTTGCGGCCGTTGCAGCGAACCGTGACGGCAGGAATGTTTTTGAACTGCTCAGCTGAAAACTCTATGTAGAGCAGTGCGGTGTTCGGATATCGGATCTTGGCGTCGATTACCTCTGTAAAGCCGGCGATCTGCATCGTGTCCGAGATTTTGTTGTTGTTCTGATTGAGCGTGATTCGTGTGATGCGCATCAGCCAGCCGGTTGTAGCCTTTGGCAGGTCTATTCGGCGCGTCCTTTCGTAAAGGCTGGTGGTTTTTCCGTCCACAGCTTCGCTAAGCACTTGCTGATAAGCCCCGCCATCTGTGGCTAGTTCGATCTTGTACTCAATGCGGTAGCCGTTGATGTTACCGCCCGAATCAACGGATTGGAGAACCGGCCATGCGAACCGCACGCGAACGGCTGACAGCTGCGTATTGCTGATCGCCCGGACCCACGATGTGCCGCTGCGCAGTTCGGCGCTGATCGTGGTTTCGTTTTCGACTGATGGAATTCCGGCGATCGACGCTTGGTCCACACCTCCGGTGCGCCACTCCCATTTTACATTCGGGAAGTTCATGTTGCCTTGGGGGTCTTGAATTGGAGTGGCATCCAGGAAGATATCCCGTGCTGTAGGCGTACCGTCAAACTCCCCCTCACCTACCGCGATAAGCATTTTGGCCAGCGCAACAGAGCGCAGACTGTCCGGGGCTTCCGTCGGCGTTTGTGGCTTATCCTCGCCACCTTTGGCGCCGTGGATATCAATCTTGCGTGCTGCGCCCATGCTTTTCTCCAGGCAATAAAAAACCGCCTCAAGGGCGGTGGGTTGTAACGTTCTATTTCTAGGCTTTATCTTCGGAATAGATGGCGGCGCTGATGATTGCGCCACCCCATCGCCGGTTGCCGTAACACAACGGCACGGGATTGCCCGATGCAGTCGTGTTGCGCGCCGAGCCAAATGCATATCCAGGCTGATTTTCCGGTGCGGCGCTCATCTTGAGGCCTGCCGCCTGCGGACTAAGCATTTGAATTACGCCTCCAGCAGCACTTCCGATACCGCCTGCTATGAGCGCTGCACCTGTAGTTGTTGTCGAACCGAAAGCAAAGAAACCAACCACAATCAATATTGCGCCCAATATGGTCTGCATGAGTCCTGCGCGCTTACGACCCGTAATTACCGGCGCTATTCGGATCTCTCCAGAGCCGCCAAAACCTAGCTCTTTTTCTTTCAGATTTTTTGACCCTCGAAACACGGCAAACTCAATCCCGCGAGACTTAGCGTTCGACAAAAAGCGCTCGAAGCCTGGGATCTGCACACATAACGCCTTGATAGCCTCGGCTGGCGACTTAACCGCCAGCCTGAAAGATCTTCCGAATTGCCTAAGTTGCCCATAAAGCAAAATGGTAGTCATGGGCTGATAATTGATTGCGAGTGCTGACATGTTTTTCTCCAGGCGAAAAAAAACCGCGTTTGCGGGCTTTATGGGATCAATAGGCGGTAGCTGAAATATCTGGGCCGCCTGGCGACATAGATATCCTTCTTCTCAAAACTTCTCCGCTTTTTACTTCGACATCGCGCTCAACCATCATCCCTCCGCCGCAAGCTGCGCTCGGCTTAGCGCCCAGAACTACTCTGCCCGGCTTTACGCCAAATCTAGCAACCTCTCCCGAGGCGAATTCGGCAGCAAGCTCTCCATTGATATAGAAGCGGTAATTGCACCCAGCTCCAAACATTCCACTATCTCGGGTGACAATGAGCTGAGCATCGGACTTTGCGGTGAAGGCATAAAGCCGCGAGGAAGGCACGGGATCGGCTTTGTCGGCAGATATTGGCGAGCTAGAGCAGCCGACCAAAGCAAAAAGAAAAAAGCACCCTACAAAAACTTTCATGTCGTTCCCTCGTTGAGATATGGCGAGACTTTATCACCAACGAGAGAGCAACACGAAAGCCCCGCATGGGCGGGGTTAATTTCGTGGCGGTAGTTAAAGGTGATTCAGGATCACATTTGAAATCTAACGTCGGACGCCGCCAGCAACGACGGCCGGAAGCCCGGACCGAAGCTGGTCGGCCAGCCTGGCCAGCATCTCCTGCACCGACTCTTTCCATAGGATTTGCTGAACCGGCTTTCCGTCGCTGTGTTTCTTGCCGGTGTCGGTGATGACCGCGAAGATCTTACCGTCGGGCGTAACTTCCCAGCGCTTCTTGCCAGGTTTGTAGATCACCTGATGTTGTAGCCCGCACTCGGCGAGCAATTTGTTCATGCTCACCGCGCTCATGCCGAACTTCGCCCCAAGCTCGGTTGGGGTGAAGTTCATCTCTTGCGATTCGTTGACCAGCCGCTTAACCCCCGCCATCTCCATCAGGTCTACGCCGATAGCTGACTTGACCATGCTATTGGCGCTCAATAGAGCCTGATTACCTTCAAGGCCAAAGCAATCGGCAATACGCTTCGCCGCATCAAGGCTGTCGGCGGCGATTGGCAACTGACGCTCAACTGGGATCGTGGCGTCATTCGCTGGCATTTGATAGCTGCCAGTCCTGCGAATTGTCGGCAGAACGTCTTCAAAGACCCAGCGTTCAAACTGCTCAGCAGCGGGAAGCTGGCTATTAATAACGAGCCTCAGCATGTCCGACTCTGCAAGAATTCGCGTGTCTTGCATACGCCCAAGGCTGTCAGCGATGGGGTGGTATTTCACCACCCCACGGCAGTGCTGTTTCATTGCGCTGGTTTGATCCGCATAACCAAGTGCGGAGCATAGATCGCGACCAACAAACCAAGACTCCCCGTGATCGTCAGCAACCACGCGAACGCCGGCACCTTTAAAGCTGAACGGAACTACGCTACTCATGCTGTCTTCCTCACTTCAGTCGACGCGGCCACATTCGGATTGAAGCCGTCCAGCGGCATCAGGCTTTTTTCGCTGACCGAGTAGCGCTTGCCCTCGACCAGCATCAGCCAATTTTCTTCGATCTTGCGAATCAGCTGACCGGAGCGGCCGACCAGATTTGGCCGCTCCGGCATCAGGATCAAGGCGCGACCGCCAGCTTTAAGAGAGAAGTTCATGCCGCGTTCCTCCGGGCAGCCTGGGAAAGGAACCGGCAGCGCAAATTTTCGGTCGCCAGTGCTACAAACTCGAACATTTCCGCCGTGGAGACGTACATATCCCTGTCCACGAGCATTGCCTGCATGAACTGCTGCCGCGTCAAAACGAATGCGCCCATTGGCACCGGAGTGACCTGCCGATTGCCCTGATGGTCGGCGCTGACGAGATATCGCTCACACTCTCCAAGCTTGTCCGGGATATCGAAGGACTTGCCCGGCCCCTTCGGAATGAACTCACCTTCCAGAACGGCGTAGGCCGCAATGAAGTTCCGCGCAGCGTCAAGCCGATCAGCGGGAATGTCTGCTGCCGACCGAACGCCAAAAGCTGCATGAGTCTGCGACCAGATTTTCGCGGTGGCTCTACGCTGAATTGGCGCAGGCAGATTCGATACCTTCCCCTTGACCACTGCGCCCAGCATGTGAAATCCGTCCATGCCGATGGTTTGGCCGAGAACGGTCATCGCCTGATCGGGACCCCGATGGTTAACAGCATGACCTTCATTCCAGTACGCCCAAAGCGCGTCGTCGCACTCGTCCTGATAAGCCAGCACGTTCTCGCGCAGATCAGGACGGACCTTGCTCGCGTGAATCGACATCAGCCAGCCCGGAAGCTTTTTCAATGGCAAGCACGCCATTTCGTACTGCTTACCATCAAATCCAGTTGTCACCATCATGGTGATAACTGAAGCAAATCGCCCAGCCATCAGCTTACGGTGCTGGGTTTGCCAGGCTAGACCCATCCCCTCTACTACTGGCTTCATTGGCACGAAAGGCTGGCCGTCGCGCTCAACGAGTAACAGCTTGGTCGAACGGAACGGGATGACATTGGATTTCGCTACAGCTGTGCTAATATCGCTCATGACGATTTCTTCCTCGAAGTTGATCTCGTTAACCAAAGCCCCATCGCCTGCCAGCGTTGGGGTTTTTTTATGCCTGCTGCTTTTCATGGCCCTGTTCCTGCTCAAGAGACTTTCTAAGCCGGAATACGATTTCCCCGCTGAGACTGCGGCCGTTTTCAGTTGCCCTCATCTCAAGCTTCTCTCGCATTTCGCACAGCATTCGTACAGCGGTAGTAATTTTCAGGGCTTTCATGACGACTCCTTATTTGCGTTTTGTGAGTTTAATGCTTTTTGTGACTTCTTCAAACAATTTTTGCTTTTTGTGCGTTTGCTGTACGCTTCTAGAGACATACAAGGGGATCAACATGTCGACTGATTTTGCCAACCAGCTCATCTCACTGAGAGGCGGAAAAAATCTTACGCAGCAACAGCTTGCGGACGCCGTTGGCATCACCCCGTCACAGATATCTCGCTACGAATCTGGCCAGGCAAAGCCTAGAAGAACCGTTCTTTTCAAGCTTGCCACGGCTCTCGGTGTGACAGCTGAACAGCTATCCGGAGGTGGTGCCACCTACGAAGGCAGGGAAATCACCTTGATGCTGACCGGCTCAGAAGAGAAGGCAATTGAAGACTTTGCTGCTAAAGAAGGAATCTCCTTTAATCAAGCCGTGAATCAGATTATTGCGGCCGGCATGAAGGACCGCATGGACAAGAGCCCTGACCTGATGGCGCAGTTGGAGGCCGAGATGCCTGGCGGATACGCCAAGCTTCTTGAGATGCTGGGCAAGAAAACTTAGCCGACGAATTTTCGTCGGTTGGAGGGCTATTGCCACTGTCAATACCCCCACCCCAAGCCCGGCCCGCCGGGCTTCCAAGATCTTGTGCCGGACAAACAAGGGAGCGTCTATGTCATCCAAGGAACCAATACCAGAGCCCGACAATTCCAGCGCCTTTTCGTCAGTCACGGTCTGCTTCGTGCCCAGGGCGTTTGCCGCCAACACCCTGGCGAACCTAGGCTTGGTTGGCACGCTCTGCAAATCCGGTGACAAAGAGTTTCGACGAATCGAGAAACTGAAGTGCGACCTGTACTTCCCGGCCGGGACATTTGTCGCTCTTGATCAGAATGGAAACATTGACAGCATCCATACCTGGTCCGACATCGGGCAGCTTGACCTGGCTTTCAACGACTACTTGAATTTCCTCATGGATGTCCGGCGGATCTATGAAGGCCCGGGCCCCTACGACAAAAAACTTGAGGCCGTCGAAGCTATGACTACCGGCATGGGGCGCCAAGGGCATTCCCATGGATACTTCATAGCCAAGCATGGCGGTGCCGGCCCACTTCTCGATAAATGCACTCAGCGCAAGCGATAGGCCAAAGCCCAGGGTCTCCTCTCTCTTTCAGCAAACCACATGGAGTAAGTCGCTATGAAATTCCTCAAGGCTGCATGGAACAACCGTAAGAAAAAAAAGACCTGGGCTGAACTTAACGACTGGGCGCTGATCCTGATCGGCCTACCAAGCTTTGCTACCGGCGCCTACTACCTGTGGGTGGCAAAAACGGTTACTGAGGACGTGATCATCTGGTCCAAACAAAACGGACTGACGCTGGAAGCGGTCATGGTTTTTGCCTTTCTAGGCGTGGTTGCTCTGAGCGGCTTGTATTTTGCGACAGTAGCGAAACGCTGTTACGGATTGTTCGTTGAGCGGAATTTTAAGTAGCCAATAGACCGCGCCCGGCCTGTCGGGCTTTTCACATCCAGTGTCGGCACCTCGCCGGTCATCAAGGAAGAAGGCAATGCGAAAACTACGAAGTCACGAAGTTATCGGACTGAGCGTTCAGGAAATTCTTCAGGAATTCAACGAGCGCGCATCAGAATTTGGGATTACCGAAGATAACTTGGTTTCAGTAAGTGTCACGCCACCAAGTCATGCGATCAAAATTCTGGACGGTGCCAAAACAAAGGACGCAAAGGTGCAAGTGACCTTCATCTATTGGAGCGGCCGATGAGCCATATCAAAGCCCGCATCGAAGCTCTCCGAATGCTTGTGGACGAACTCAAGAACGCAGCAACAATCTTCGAACGAGCTTCGCTTTTTGCTGCCATTCGCATTTTGGTCGAGGACCTAGACAATGACGAGCGCCTCAACAGTTACGCTAAAGAGAAAGCAAATGGCGTCCGCTGGCACTGTGCTGCTGCGCTTGGCTTCGACGATACCAATGGGCACACGTTCGAAGCCCACAGGGGCTGGGCGATGGGTGAGCTTAGTACCCTAGAGTCCGCTTACAAGTAAACCTCAAGCCCGGCCGCCCGGCTTTTCACGCGCTTTCAGGAGGAAAAGTTCACAGCATGAGTAAAAAATCAGCCGAAGCTGCAGCAGCAGAGGTATTCAAGATACCTACACATTATGTGTTTTACGCTTACGTCCTTACAACGCTCGCACTCGCATTTGGGGTCGGCTTAAGCGTGCACTTCAGCGACTGGATGTGGCTAGCGCGATTTGGTGCACTACTTGTTTGTCTGGCGTTGATGTTTGAGGTTACAGGGTTGCCTGAGCAATTCGTGAACAAAACGATGGATCTCACAGAAGGAATAACCGCTCAGACTGTTTTCAACCAAATAATGAATCGTCGCTATCTGTACGGAGTGACCGACGACACGACCGATGAGCAGCTTTCGCTTATCTTTGATAGAGAACATCGTCGACGGTTAATTGTTGCAAAAGAAATAATGATTGAAACGATTAGGAAGAAAATACAGCGGCATGAATTTTTTGTTGCCTCGATTGGTACATTGCTTTGGGCCTTCGCAGACCTTTTGAACAAGCTGTAGACCATACACGAAGTCCCATTCTATACCGTATATAATGGGGCTTTGCGCATGCAGACCTAGGACTACGACCACCGGTGCCGAAGTGACAGAATCCACCCTCATCTTCAAATGCCTGGGCCACACCAAGCGTGGCGACTTGATTGGGTCCTAACAGCTGGAAGTGACCGATACTCGCAGCAGCAAGACTACGATAATCTCCGTCGATCCCAAGCACCTTGCCTCGGCGCGGAGCATGGAAAGGACCCTTCTAGATCGGTGCATGCTCTACAGGGCAAACCGAGCGGAGCAGGACCAGATGCTACTCCGGATTCTTGATCCACAATCTGAAATTACCCGACTATAGTACGGTCCACCGGAATTACTCATGTAAGAAAAAAAAGTAAAATAGTTTTGCGAAATTGACAAGGCAGAGCTTTCGAAACACCGATACTAAATAGGTAGCCATCTTCTAAGGATGAAAAAATGTACAGCGCATACAAACCCATGCGTAATTTCGTAGCCAAGCTCAACCGAATCGATTCTCTTGTGAAAATATGGAGTTTCTTCGGAAATCTTGAGCGGGGCGCGCCATTACCACAGCAATTTTCCCGTATAGGCAAACACGGGTTAGCATCGCTCAAGGAGGTGGCTCATCCATGGGAACTGGATATTCTGACGCGCGAAATCATATTGAACGCCCAAGATGATCGCATCAAAGACTTATACAACACCGATCATTTATCAGTTGCAATTAACCATATCAGACGGATATCAGAGACTCAAAACGCAGACAATCTTGAAAAAACACTTTATCAAGAATTGCAGCGCCTATATCAGCAGCAATCTTTGTGGCGCACCAATACAAGCCTCATGCTCGCCCGTCACTTTAAAATCTACAGCACCCCCAATCTCGCGTCTTTCATAGAGAGAGGAACTTCCCTTTCGATCAAACAAATCTATACATTAGGAATATCGATATCAGGTCACTTCCTCACAAAACATGTTTTTAATACAAAACAGGACTACACCGCTTTTGGAATTAGTGATGAGCAGCGTGACTCCTTTATTGATAAAATAGTGTTTGGATTTGATGCGCTAAAGCACCGCACTGCAAAAACCCAAGAATATAACGAAAACTGGTCATATACCATAAACCCATTGATCAGCACGCCTTTGATTGCCTTCAATCAGGCCATTCCAAATCTCGTAATATGCCCAATACCATTTTACTTGATGTATCGCTTCTCAGAGGGCCTCTTTTTTGACTTCACGAGTATAAAAGGTCACGAGCAGGCATATGGTGATGCTTTTGAGCAGTACGTACATGACGTAAGCAAAATATTAAATACAAATCAAACAGCATGCCGCACAATAGAAATAATAAAACCCAAACCATACAAAATAGGCAAAAATGAAAAGCATGGCGTTGACCTATTGATACATGACGCGACGGGAGCCGCTCTTGTCGAATGTAAGGCAAAACGATTAAACCTTAAAGCACGCTATCAGCTTGATGACGACGCTTTGTACAGCGAGATAGATATCTTGGCGAAGTTCATCGTCCAGAATTACAAAAACCTCGAGGACATTGTTAATGGTCATACTAAGTGGTTGCCTAGCGATCGTACTCTTTTCCCTATAGTGGTCACACTAGTCAACTGGAATTTATTTGCACCAAATGTCCATGAACGAATGGAGGAGTCAGTATTAAAACTCCTAGACAAAGCAGGCATTTCTCGTGACGTACTGCATCTCTACCCCTATACGGTTATGTCAGTAGAGGAATATGAAATAGCTTTCCAGCTAATTTCACAGGTAGGCGTAAAGGAGTTCTTTAGCAAACGAGCGAACGAATACCAAAAGGGATGGATGGTGATGCCGTTTATACATACAAACTTTCCAAAAGAGCTTAAAGCGTGCCGTGACGACTACCTCAATTACGTACTAAAAGACCTGCAAGAGGAGTTGGCATCAGGTATATAGACGAAATGCGCATGTCGTTCCCTCGTTGGTTTGGCGGGACTGTAGAGCACTAGGGGCCAGAAGCAAAAAGCCCAGCGTCGGACGAGAAGCGCAGCTTCACAAGTCGTAGTAGTGAATGCCATTTTCGATACGCGGGGCTTTGATGTAACCACCCTCTTCAACCGTTTGGGCTCCAGAGCCGCTAGTTGAGCCTCCAAATGTCCCGCGAATGATAAGGCGACCTTCGTTGCCAACAGATCCGGTATGTTTACCGCCAAACTCAACTACCAATTCTGAATCAGAAGAAATGGTAACAGAGCCTAGATTTGTGCCAGAAACCACCATTTTGCTACCGCCAGATATAGATGTTGAGCCCTGATGTGCGCCATAAACCTCCACCATAGCCCCTTCAGAAATAGCTAAAGAACCTTGATGCGACCCGCTAATAACGACCGTACACCCCTTCACGCTAATACTGCCTTGGAAGGAGTCGGCAATAACTTGATCCGCTGTGACGGTGAGGCTAGGTAGCTTTTGCATTAGCAGTGAATCCTTTCAATGAATTTGTATCGCTCACCATAGCATTTTCAAACCGCCCCAGGCGCGTCTCCCCTGTTCGCCCGAAATTGAATCCCTCCTACTATATGCGACCTGGCCAGGCATCCAGCGTGTATGGAATGCCAGTGGCGGCTAATCCGGGAGCGATAGTAGCCTCCGCCAACTCAAAGTTGGCCAGGAGGCCCTATGTCCTCGCTCTTGTTCTACACGGATGAAAACGAAGCAATCGTAGCCACGGATACGCTTTTACATTATTCCGTCGACACGCCCCCAGGGTTCGCCAGCAAAGCTATCTCGATCCCGCACATCCGTATGATCATTGCCGGCACCGGATCGGCCCTGCTTTTCAGTCGATGGATCGGCCTTGTGAATAACCAAGGTTTTGCCCTCGATGTAGATGCGGTCGATGCTCATGCGCCCCAAGAGCTTCAGGCCCTCTGGAGCGAATTGAATCGACATGCCCCCGCCCTCAAGAATCAGACTGCAACGATCTATCACTTCGGGATTTCCGACAACTCTGGAAAAATCCATGGCTTCGCTTACCGTTCAGTGTCGGACTTCAAATCCGAGCATTTAGATTATGGGCTCGGGGTAAAGCCAGAGCTTATGGACAAGGCGGGAATCGACCTCAATTCGTACCCTGCGTGCGCGCCTGAAATGATGCGCGCGCAGTCACGTCAGGAAGAAAAAAAGACCCAAGACCGCGTTTATATAGGCGGGTCGGTGCAAGTCACCCATTTAACCAAGCACGGGTTTTCCATTTACTCATTAGGCGATCTTGACTGAGTGTCTTTGTGCCTGAGGATCAGGCGCGTCCGATCATGCCAGGGGCCGCCAAACACGATGATCTCGGAAGGCCTCCCGTAAAGGTGGTGCAGCAGGAATGGGCCTGGACCGAACGTGCCCGACTCTTCGCCTGGTAGCGCAGGATCCGTGCCCAGGTAGATCCCGGCGTGGTTCGGGTGAACCGTTCGGCCAACCTGCATAACGATCATGTCACCGCGCTGAGGACTGTCTACGCGCACGAAGCCGGCAGCCTCGTAATGCTGTTCGTAAAGACTGGGGTTTTCCGCCCTCTCCCACCAGCCATCGGCGCGCTGGAAGGCTTCGAATTCCAATCCCCACTCGCGCTGATACCAATCGGCGCAGACCTGCCAGCAGTCCCAAGCGCCGTGCACGAACGGACGCTTGAGCAACGGCGTGCTGCCCGTTGGCGTGATCGTGCGCATGTCGCCCTCGGGCCAGGAAATGATATGCCAGGGCAAGGCCGTAGCCTCGCACATGGCCAAGTCATGCGGTGACGGCCTGCTGGTAGCGTCCGGGTGCGAGTGAACGATGCCGATCACTTCGCCCAAGTCTTCTGCCGCGGCGTAGTCCTCGGGGTCCAGACGAAACTCTTCGTTCGGCTCCCTGGCGATGTTCCGGCACGGGAGGTACTTCTGCGCCCGGCCGACGGCCAGCAATAGGCCGCAGCACTCTTTCGGATGCTCGGAGGCTGCGTGCTCTTGGATAGCCGCAACGATGTGCTTGCGCATGGTCAGCTCCGGGCAATCAGGGAAACGGCGGGGAACCCACCAAATGACAGTTCGTTGTTCTCGCCGAAGCGCAGCTTGCAGGACGATAGGCAACCCTTGCATTGATCCCGGGCGGGATCTGTCGTTGGGTTGTCCTCGTCGTCAAACATCGCTGGACCGGTATAGCCGCAGTCCGGCCCGCGGTACCCGTTGGTCATGGCCCAGTGACAAAAAGTGGTCATTTGCCGGCCAGGCAGCCCGCGGTTATCGATCTCGCCCGGGGAGGACAGCTCCCAGACCACGGCTTCACCGTCCTCGCTGGTTTTCTGGTCGATGTACCAGATCTCCAGCGCCTCTTGGGTAGGGTCGGCCGTTGGGTTACCTTCTGGAAAGTTCACCGCATCCAGGTACTGGGCCAGCGTCTCGCGAACGGTCAGCTTGAACTTGAGCATGTCCTCGAAGGCCAGGCACAGCGCGGTGACGCGACCGTTGATGTTGCCGGCGGCGAACGTCGGGCGAGAGGCGGTACCGTCGCTACTGGAAGAAATCCCTTCGATCTGGACCGGCCAGGCCGCGTATTCGGCGCCCTGCCACCAAATAGACTTAGCCGGCAGATCCGCTTCCGAGCCTTCATACGCCAGCAGTTCCTCGGGCGTGTGAGGGATGGCGTGGCCGTGAAAGCGCAGGTAATCCGCGCCGTACTCGGTCCCGTCAATTTCGAACAGGCGAATTTCGCCGCCGGGCTCCAGCTTCTGGATGTCCGTGATCAGTGCCATGGGTAGGTCTCAGGGATGAAAGGTTTGTTCGAAGGTGGCGGTGATAGCGTAGACCTGGCCCCCGCGGTGCAGTGGCTTGTAGCCGTTGCACTTGTAGAGGCACAGATCTCCCAGGGGTGGCTCCCATAGGAAACCCTTTGCCCCTTTGTGTCGATCGAGGAAAGCCATGATGTCCTTGATGCGGGGCTTGAGCCCGGTAAAGGTCACCGGCCAGGACTGCGATCGGTTGTTGATTCCGTCCTCCACCGACTGGGTGTATCCGTCGCCAAACTGCTTGGTCCGGACACGCTGAGTTATTTCACCCTCAGCGCCCTTCTCTGTTGCCCACGTAAATCGTTCGATTGCCATCAGCGCCCCTTGATTGCTTTGTTGATGACGCCGCCCTGGCCCATGTCCTTGTTGCGCATCTGCTGGTACTTCTGCTCAACGAACGCGGCCAGTTCTTTGCCAAAGAGGTCATAGCCAGGTGTATCCGCATTCGATGAGGCGTTACCGTCGCCATCGATGTGCACCTCGACGTTGATCTGCGTACTGCCGGCCCCTCCGCCACCCATTGCTATTACGCCGAGCTTGCCGCTCGACGTTCGGCTCAGCGGCATAATCGCCTCTTCCCCGGCCTCACCCATTACACCGGTTTTGCCGTTGGCCATACCGAATGCGGTGGGTTTGCTGACGATGGTGTTGGTGAAGGCTCCCCCGTCGGCGAACATTTGCACACCGCCCGACCAAGCGCCGCCATTGGCCTGGGTAACGCCAGACCAGCCCGCCAAAACATCAGGGCTGTACCCTGCCGCGGTCGAGCCTGCTGACGTGGTAGCCCCGCCGCCAAAGTACGAGCCAGCGGCAGATATACCGAGCCCTACAAGTGAGCCGAGAAGCCCGGAGGCTGCTTGCCGGGTAGCAATGCGCGCCAGGTCCGCGAGAACCGACTTCGTGAAGTCAGCGAACGAGAACTTACCAGTCGTGGCGAAGTTCACTACTGCATCTTCCATGGAGCTGAACGCATTGCCGAATAGACTCTTGGTCTGCCCTGCTACGTTCTGCGCTGAATCCAGATAGTTGGCCCAGGCCGATGTCGCGCCCTTCGTCCAGTCGCCTTGGGCTGCCTCCACATCCGCGTAGTTCTGCCGGATTTGGTCGGTAGCCTTCTTATTCGCATCTGCGAGAGCTTGCGACTTGCGGGCAAACTCTTCATCCGACATGTTCCGCGACGGGTCGGAGCGCTGGTTTTCCAGTTCCAGCGATTGCTGAGCAAACCGATCTTGCTGGCTGTTCAACTGCCCGTTGAGCGCGTTCTGGCGGTCACCCTGGCCGACGCCCAGTACGGCGCGTTGCCCGGCCAGCTCCAGGGCTCGCTGCTGCTGTTCCAGCGCCTGCGCGTAAGAGCTGATCGCCCGCTCCTGCTTGGCGAGTCGCCCGGTCTCGTTGGTGGCCAGCACTTCAAGTTGGCTGTCAGCATCCTTCTGCGCCTTGACCATCCCTGCGCGCGCGTCGGTGATCTTCTGGTCCAACTGGATGCTTTGCGCGGCCGAGGTGGTCTTCTTGCCCTTGGCGGCTTCCAGTGCGGAAATTTCGGACTCGTACGCGGCTGTAACTTGGTCGCGCTCGTTACCGATCAGGGCCTGGCGTCGCACCAGATAGTCGGCCTCGGAGATAAGGCCCGCTTTCTGCGCAGCGTCCAGTTCCTTCTGGTAGTTTTTGTAGTCGGCTGCGATGGACGCCAGGTTGTTCTTGGCGTCGTTAAAGCCGGTCAGGTTGACTTGGGAGCCTGGTGTTTTCGGATCCTTGAATTTAGCGTTGATGTTGGAGATGTTCTTGTCGATCGTCGCCTGGGCAAGGCGCGGATCGTTCGGCGAAACCTTGCGGATGTCGTCGAGCTGTTGCTTATAGTCCTCAAGCTCCTTGGTCCGCTTCTGCTCATTGGTCAGCGACGACTTGGTCAATGCGTCGACCTTCGTCATTGCCGTGACAGCCGCGCCTTGGGCCTTGGCCTGCTCACCCTCCCACTTGGCGATGTCGGCCTGGGCGGCTTTCTCGTCCTCCAGCATGTTCAGGCGGTTCTGCCGGAACTCGATCAGTGCATCCTTGGACTTTTGGTTCTGAAACAAACCGTCCATGTTCTGGGCTTCGAGCAGGTCCGACCTGGCATTCTCGATGTCCGAATTGATGTCACGCCGCCCGGCGTTTTTGAGACCATCAGCTGCCTTGGCGACAGCGTTGTATGCGCGCTCCCAAAAGCTAAGGTTTTCCAGAATCTTCGGCGTACGCTCATTGATCGCATCGGCGTACTGCTCGGTGGCCAGCTTCACCGCGCCGGCATGGTCGCCCTGCTCTTCCAGTGCGGCGATCTGCGAGTAAACCGACGCCGTCAGGTAGTGGTACTGATCATTCAGCGCAGCAGACGCCTTGACCGGGTCGTCGGCCAGTTTGGAGAACTCGGCAACCGTCTCACTGACAGCCTTGCCAGTAGCTTCCTGCATCGACACAGCGGCTTGGGTGATCGCCGTGAAACTCTCACCTGCGATCTTGCCGTTGTCGGCCAATAGCGCCAGGACTGCGGCCGCTTGGCCGGTGGTGCCCACGGTAGCACTGACCTGACGGGCCATATCGCCGAGTTGCCCAGCGCTCACGCCCACGTAGTTTCCGGTGAGGATCAGCGATTTGTTGTAGCGGTCCTGTTCCTCGCTGCCCCTGTAGTAGGCGACGGCCAGGCCGCCTACAGCGGCGGTGGCAAGGGCCAGCGGCGCCAGGATGGCGAGCAGGCCCGCAGCACCTGCACCCGCGCCGGCGCCCAATTGAGCCACGGCACGAACACCGCTCCCCCAGTCACCCGACGACAGCGCGTTGCCCAGCTGTACGACGTTTTCCTGCGCCTGACGCGTGCCGAGACGCAGCTTGTCGAAACCGGTAGCTGTCTTTTCGAGCTTGGCGTAGTCCTTGTCGATCTTGCCGAGAGCCTTGTTGTAGTCGTCCTGGCTCAGACGACCCTCGTCCAGATGCTTGCCAAGCTGCTCGACCTGGGTGTCCAGCTTCGCCAGCGCAGCTCGGGCCGGGTCGATGGCACCCAGCAGACTGTTCAGGGCCTTTTGCTCGTCCAGGGTGGACTTGACCAAGGCCACCTGCTGCTTATCGAGCTGCGCAGAGATCTTCGCCGCTTCGGCCTCGCCATAGGCGCCGGTCTTAGTCAGCTTGGTCAGAGCGTCACGCTGCTTCGCCAGGTCCTGGGTAGTTTTGGCGCTGGTGGACAGCGATTTTTCCAGGGCCTGCATTTCGCTCATCAGCGAAACGGCGGACTGCTCAGCCCGGCCGCCGGCCTTCGCCATTTCATCCAGGCTGGTTTTCGCCTGGATTGCATCGGCCGAGTCGATCTTGACGCCGAGTTCTGCAATGTTCATCGACTCACCTTGAATAAGTGCCCGTGGTTACGGGCTGTTTTCCCTTTCCTCCGCCATGACGCGCAGGGCTTCGCCTTCCAGCACCTGAAGGTCAGGGAAGATTTCGGCGAGTTTTTTTCTCTTAATGCCGAGGAATCCGGCCACGTCGCGGATGCTGCTGTAGTCGAGGCCGATTGCGCCGCCGGTGCCTGCTCGCCACTGGGTGGACATACGGTTGAACAGGAGGAAGGCCGGCCAGTTGCATGGCCAGACCTCCGTCACCTCTTCCAGATCGCCCGGGGAAAGACCGAACAGGCCCATCAGCTCCGGTGGCGCATCGGGCGCATACATCGCGCGCGCAGCCTCGGTTAGTTTCCCAGGCGGGCCTGTCCGTAGGCTGCTTCATACGTGCCGACTACCGCCTCGGTCGTGCCTTGGCAAGATTTAACGAGTGCCCGAATGCTCTCCTCGTCGAACTTGTCATCGAAGGCCCAGCCAGCCACAAGATCTTTGATGCGCTGCACCTGGTGCTCAGTCTCAGCGGTGACGACATCGGACAACGTGATGTCTTCACCGAAGCTCGCCCTGAGTTCTTTGTCCTTTGCGCGCCACTCATCGAACAGCGCGGCGAGCTCAATGCGATCCCGGTACTTGAAAGTGAATTCGACCGTATCGGGCTCGCCACCTACGATCGGAATCAGCACGAACGCCTTAAACGTCGGCTTTTGCGCAATGCGGATCTTTGCCATGGGTTACACCACCGCCGTCAGGTAGCGGGTCGGTTCGCCTTGCAACGCCAGGTTCACCGTACGAGTGAGCAGGTTGCTGCGAGACACGGCCGGCTGGTTGGAAAACGAGGTAAAGGCGCCGTAGAACAGCGTGTCGTTGCCCGGAAGGTTGAGGCGCGCGGCCTGAATGGTCTGGCTGGCATCAGCTGCGCGCAGGACGGCGTTAAACGCCTGGGCCGGATCATCAGCAATGGTCAGCGCCAGACTCGCGGCAGCCTTGTCGGTTGGCATCTGGCGGCCTTGCTTGTCTTCCAGGAACGCCACGTCCAGGTAGTTCTGGGTGCCGCCGGCGAAGTTCACATCGGTGATTTGTGGAATCTGCACCCAGGTCAGCACCTTCTTCAGCGAGCCGATGCCAGAGCCCGCCGGATAGACCTGAACGTCGGTGGTGTCGACACCTTCCAGGGTAATCGCGGTAGCGGTGGCAGCCTTCACGCGCACAACGCGGTTGCCCAGGCGAGTCCAGCCAGAGGTGACAATGACGATGTCACCGGCTACCAGCGTGCCGCCGACAACAGTAGCCACGGCTTCAGCCGCGTTGGTCAGCGCCGAAAACGGGATGTCCGGGCCATAGGTAGCGCCGTGCTGGAAGGTGCCGCCGTCCGGAATTTTGTAGCCCATGGGGTATTTCCTCTTTGCAGATATGAAAAAACCCGCTCGATGGCAGGTTTTTTGGGGTTGCCCAGTGGGCGGTCGTTTAACGCTCGTAGTGGAGCTCTGATGCAATAGATTGAATGTGCGCCCCTGAACGAGTATTTAGATGGGCCCATTAACCAGATCAAGGACGAATAATGTTCAAATTTTTCTGCGCCGCTGTAGCAATCTGCACGATAAGCGGGTGTGCGAGTACCCCGCCCGTACCTACGCGACTCGCTTACCAGAACCCGGACATAGTACTTGGCACCTCCCCGAATGGCTGGCCCACCTTGCAGGAGATGCGCTTTAGGAATGCTGATAAAGCATCCGTAGATCAGATTCAGTTTTGCATGGTTCAGCAAATAACGAATGACTCGATATCGCCCGTGAGCGATCTCGCGAAGCAACGAGTGGTAATGCCCGGCACTGGCAGCTATTACATAACAGTGATGGGTACAAGCCTGAGATCGCTGACGAAGTACACACTTGTCGCAAGTAACAAAGGCAATGGGGTGGAATACGCGTTTCGGAATATTCTGGTTAACTCTGGATACGGTTACAACGAGCTAAATGCGGCAGATGAGGCGACGATGCATGTCGAAGCGCTGCACAAATCGCTCGAATCAGTCGCCGCGAAAATTTCCAAATGCCTAGCTGATTGAAGCCGTGATTAAACGGCAACATCGGATCTATATGAGAACGAAACCGGGACTGTGTAGGTGGAGTCGCCGGTGATGCCAGGGCCTTGGTCAACTGGCGACATGGTCACCGAAGTAACCACGCCCTTCGTGTCCCGCGCGTAAAGAGGGAACAGGTCGGTCAATTCTGCTGCGATTGGATTCGTCTTGACCTTGCCGGTACCGGCCGGCGCGATGATGCTCACCTGGAACACTCCGGTGAACAGCCGGTGATCGCCGCCGAGCGTGTTGCCCGCGGTATCGCCCGGAATCGTGAAAGCACGCAGATACGTCTCGTCTGCCGCCGGCGTGTAAGCCGTGTTCTCGAAGACGATCTTCAGCTTCTCCGACCTGGCAGCGTTCCAGGCGATGAGCTTGGCCTCGTAGATCGAGGCGATGATTGCGTGACTCATACCTGGTTATTCCTGATGGCCTCCTGCACGATCTGCTGGAAGCGAGCCACGGTTACCCGGACCATTCCGCCGGGAGCCTGTGTCGAATGGCCGAACTCCAGCGGAATCGCGTAGGGCAAATTGTTGATGATGTAGGCCATCAGGCCGGCGGTGAAGTCGCTCATCGCAGCAACCAGTGCCGCAGTGGTTTCGGCGCCGCTCGGGTCTACCTCGTCGAAGGTGACGCTCTCGACTACGCCCAGCGATATGTGCCAATTCGCACGGAACCGGCCACCGACGTAGCCCTCGGGCGCTTTGACGTCCATGCCGTCGTTGAGCTTACGGCCCTTCTTCAGCCTGCCACCCTTTGTGAGGTTGGCAGGATCGCTCCGCAGCGCGCTGTTGTGGTCGTCGACGGCCTTGTTGTACTGAGTCGCGACGGCGTTCTCGGCCCAGATCTCCGGGTTACCCACGGGAGACATGCGGATCAGGCTGCTACCGACCTCGATGATGATCTCGCGCACGCTGGCGTCAATGGCTTCGCTGGTCTGGGCGGCGAACTCGGCCAGGCTCAGGGCGAAGCTGCCGGATTGGCCGGTGCATGACCGGCTCAAGAACGCACCTGCAGCTCATAAAAAATCGGTGTGCCAGCCGGGTTGACCTCTTTCAGCGGGGGCACGATTGACCAGGTGCGGCCTTGGACGACAACCTTGTCCAGCAGACCCGGCACCCAGGCCAATCCCTGCGCAGCGATCTTGAGCTTCTTGTCGCCCTGCCGGATGAGGCTGTTGTTTTGGAATTCTTGGCCAGTGAAGTCGAGCAGGATGCCCTGGGCGATTTGCTCGACGGTAGCGCCTGGCGCTTCGCCGCCCGTCTCCGGGTCATACTCACCGGGTTCCGTCTTGCTTATAGTCACGGCCTGACCGAGCTCTGTGATCATCTCCAGAGCCATCACGGCCATATCATCGTAGAATGCCATGCTCAATTGTCCAAGGAGGAAATATGAATTACGGAACAATAAGTGACGACCTAAACCGCGCTTCGCGAGAGATTCGTGAAAATACCAGCGGCACAGGGAAAAGCCTTGAAGACAAGTTCAAGGCGAGAAATTCCTATCAAACTGCCTTTGAAAAGACAGGGTTTGGCGCCAAAGCTTCTAAGGAAATGGCAGAGCGAGACTTCCCCTTAGACCAGCCCGTGTCTTTCGATAAATTAGATAAGGCTGTGAGGACTATTAAAGATGGGGATCAAGCCATCAGAAATGCGTATCCGTTTCTGGACATGTATGAATTATCCAACGACTGACTAAGCCCTAACAGCAAACAGCACGCGCTTTTGTAGATAGTCGGCAAACTGCGTAGCACTGGGACGATCCGGCGCCGCCGGCAATAGTCGGCCGCTGGTGTTGGAGATCGTCGCGTATTCGCGGGTTACCGCTCCTTCGACGCGCTCTAGCGTCACAGCGCCCTTGCGCTTGTCGATTGGGTCTATGTCGTCCTGATGGATCTCGGCGGCCAGGGCCATCTGACCGTACTGGATCCGCGCAGGAAGGTAGTTGTTCGGCTTAATTTCATGATCCAGCGACACTTCCCGGCGCGGCCAGGCCAGCCCCTGCTCGCTGTGTGTCTTGCGCCCTTTCCAGGTCATGCCATCCATCGCTAGCGCGGCCCGTCGCAGCAACGCTTCCTGCGCTGGAACACCTTCGGGAATGACCGCGCCGAATTTCACGGCATACATGGTCAGTTCCTCGGCGCTCGCGTAGCTTTCGGCGTCGGGAAGCCCCTGCCCGTCCTCGATGATGAGTGTCATGCGTTAACTCGCTGGATGGTTTGATGATTGGCCGCCGGATCACCGACAGCCAGCAGTATTAATCCTTGGGCAGCTCAGCTACGAGCTTTTCCAGGGACTCTTTCGAGGCGTTGGCCCGGTACTGGACCTTGGCTTCATCAAGCGTTGCTTTCAGCGCCGTAATTTCACCGGCCTCATCAGCCGGCGGCGTAATCGAGTCCTTCCTCAACGTCTCGACCTGTTCGCGCAGCGTGTCGACAGTCAGGACCAAGCCGTCACGCTCAGTAGTCAGCTCTCCAACCGAAGCATGGATGGTGCTCAGCACTTCAAACAAGCGCAACGCCAGTTCGCCAGACTCTGGACGATGGATTTCGCCAGCTTCCAGGCCGTCAGCAAGGATCTGGATCGATCCATGCTCAGCACGCAAAGCCGCGATCACCTTTTCCAGTTCGGCTTGATTGCCCGCACCAACAATTTGCACCCGTTTAGCCTCTTTCACGGACACGTCGATACCGGCCGCTTCATACGCATCGACCACGCTCGGCCAATCGCCAATCACCAGCACGCTGGTCACACCAGCTTCAGGCTTATCGAAGTGTTCCGGATTGCGGTAGCGCTTCTCCGGGTCGAAGTCGTTGAGCTGGTTGCTGTAAGTCAATTCCATGTGTTTCTCCAGGGCGGCCATAGTTGACCGCTCGTTGAGTTCGAGGCTTAGCCGCCAGTGGCAGGAGGCGTTGCAGTGAGCGTGATCATCACGCCAGCGGTCACCTTGTTGCTGCCTGCGTGCTTGACCCAGTTGGCAGCAGAACCGACCGCAGCCAGGGTTGGGTTGGAACCGCCAGTAGTGGCTTTCCAGCTGTAACCCAGCACATCGATGTTCACGGTGCCTTCAGCGCGGTAGCCGATGCTCAGGTTTTCTTCGTCGTTCACTTCGTAGGAACGGAAGCCCGGGGCCTGAGACTCGGTGATGGTTACCGCGTTTGGCAGCAATCCAAAGATCACGTCCGCCGGCGCGGTGTCCGTCACCAATACTGGCTTGCCCAGGGTGCCAGGCAAACCGCCATAGATCACGACGCCAGCTTCTTCGTAGATCTTGTTGGTGATGGCTTCGTCGACGATGTCGAAGTAGGCGGACGAGTGCATGACCCACAGCGCAATCCGGCCGAACTTGTCACCAAACTTGCGCATGCCACGGGTCAGCGTCTTCTTGCCGTCGGTTTCGATGTTGGCCGAAACCACCATGTCGGCGTTGGAGCCGATGGCGGCACGCAGACCAGCAGTTGCGTACTGGATGAAGCCTTCCAGGGTTGCGTCAGCAACGTCGGCACCGACGATCTGGGAGAATTCCTCGACCGGACGACCGCGGCGCTTGAACGCCTCTTCGGTGGTCTGGTACGGGCCGTACTTCCATGGAGCTTTGACGCCAACAGCTTCGCCGGCGGAAATCTTCTTGGCAGTTACCTTGCCGTCAGAGTTGACGTCGCGGTGCTCAAGAGAGCCGTTCAGCTTGTAGAGAGCGCGCTTGCGGAAGTCGCCTTCGATCAGTTCATTGTCCAGCACCATCGCGCCGTTGGACGATGCGTTGAACACATCCAGGTTGTCCTGGACACGCTCGAGGTATGCGGTTTGCGCCTCATCGTTGTAGATGATCAGGTCGCTGTTAACGGTTGTCGCCATGGGTCAATCCCCTTACTTGGGCAATGCGAGATATGCGGTTTGGCCGTGCTTGCGCTGAAAGTCGCGCTTCTGCTCGGAGGTCATTTCGGAGCGCTTGAATGCAGCCTTGCCGCCACCCCCGCCCGGGGCAAATGTCCCTGAAGCCCTTGGCCACAGATGAGGTGCGCTTTCGCGCAGAGATTCCGCCCATTCGAGCGGAGTCAGAGGGGTCTTGCCGTCTTTGCCGAGGATGACCTGGCCGGATTCATCAACGGCGACTGCATCGCCATCTTCGTTAAGGGTGAACACGCCTTTGGCGCGCAGGATGATATCGTCGGTTGCTTCCGGCAGCGCGCCGGCTTTCAGTGCGGCACCACGTACCGAGTCGCCCAGGACTTTGCCCTGGAACTTGGCGGCGAAGGATTCGGCCTTCTCGGCGCGCTCGCTGATGGCCTTCAACTGCTTGTCGTAGTCACCGCGCAGGCGCTCAGTGCGGCGGTTGAAGACCTCGTCCACCTTGCCCTCGGTCAGCAGCTTGGTTTCTTCGTCCTGGCCGGCACGACTGAGCAGGCCTTTGACGGCGTCGATGTCGATGCCTTCAAACTGGGTTTCGAACTGGGTCAGCTTGGTGGAGGTGTCCTTCAGCTTTCCCAGCAGCTCTGTATTCTTGGTTTTCAAACCAGAAACGGATGCTTCAACGGCAGTCGCGATAGCGGCCTTGATTGCCGGGTTTTCCAGGTCGATTTCGTTTTCTTCTGCCACGTTGATGCACCCCTCGGGTATGTTTCGCCCGCTTTGCAGGCAACAAAAAGCCCCGACATATGCCGAGGCTGTGATTGAATCGAATGTCGGTATAGAGCTATCCCTGTCAGTCTTTTGATCCGTTAAACGCGATGCGATCTCCCCCTAGAATCGCTAACCCCACGTAACCGAATCCGTTAGCTTCGGCTACCTCCCTAACTCTCTTGAGCAGCTTTTCAGGATCTTTTGCAGCATCACCGATTACAGGGACACTACTGGTTAACCACCGGGGATCTCGCGCAAGGCGCAGAGTGTTGAGCACAAAGTCAACGGTGTGATCAAAATCCTGTTGGGACTGTGAATGCATGGTTGCCACCTCTCGTTTTGGGTTTACGAAAGGCTAACATCACAAAAAGCATCATTTTTGCAGGGGTTTGCATGCTTTTCACACGCCCGCCTGCTCAAATGCCAGAGGCTCCAAAACCTTCATCTGGGCGAGTGTTAACGGCGCAAAGTTGCGATCAAGCTGCAGTTCGGTGAATCGCTCGACGGTTAATCCACCCTCCCGGAACAGCTTTGCTCGAACAGGACCGATTGCGGAATCCTGAAACGCTGCTGGCTGCTGCTGTAGCCAGTGGTAGTAGTCGAGACTGGCATTTACCTGCCTACCTCCGTCAGCGCCTACAGATGCCCGTGTGGCGTCCTTGGCGAAAAGCTCGCTGAGCCTGGTCAGCATGATGAACGTGGTTCGGCAATTCGGGTGAAATGGCGGCCTTGGGCCAGACTCAACAGGGAACCTGCGGCCATCCAGTGAGCGGCATTGCTGGCTGGTCTTGCTGTCCAGCGTTGCAACGATTTGGATCTCGGACACGATGTCCGTGTTCGCCTTGGCCACTTCCATTCGCGCCTGTGACGACACATGCTGAATCGCGGTATGCACGACCGTACTGGCGTTGCGGTTGGTGATAGCCAGGATGCCGTCTTTGTACCCCGCCGCCTTGGTACCGCGAATGTTGCGAATGATCTGGAAGTTGGTTTGCCCCTCGAAGAAGCCTTGCCGGATCGTGCCAGTGACGCGCTCACGCTCGGCGCCGGTCCACCCCTTAATGAACGCCTTAAGCAGCTTTCCGCCACCGGTGCCACGCACACTGAGCGGGTTCGTCAGCACTGCGGTACGGATTGCAGCAGCCGTCGGCGCAACCACATCCAGCGACACACCAACCGGCGCCGATCTGGCAAGGCTGGTCGCTTCAAACTCGGCCTCGTAGTTGGCAATGTCCACCAGGTCGAGGTTCAGTTGCGCGCTGTAGCGGTCGAAGATGCCCAGCAGCAGGCTGTCGACTTCCTTCAGCAGTGCCTCCAGACGCTTCGTGTTGTATTCCGTCAGGTCCGACTGGGTCAGCCGATCACGGATCGACCGGTCAATCTCCTTGAGGAAGGGAGCAAACTTGCCCACCTCCCCAGCCTTGAGCTTTTCAAGAAAGACAGCGTGCCGGATGGTTGCGTCAAGTATTGCTTGGTTCGCCGCCATCTATTGTGTCCTCGTCGTCCAGGCCCAGGCCATCGCCCTGCTCTTCCAGCTCGCCGTCGATTTGTTGGTCGGTGCGCTCCGGTGCGATCAGTCCAAGCTTACGCAGGTAAGCCCGCAAGTCGGCCTTGGCGAATCCGCCGTTCTGCCACAAGCCAACCAAGGCCGTGATCATCTGCGGATCAGCAGTGAGCTCGACGAACTCCTGATTAACTTGGTAGGCGACCTTCTTGTCGGCGACGCCCATGTAAGCGCAGCACCACATGATTGCCCGGGTGTAGGCCTCGCTGACGTTGGCCACGCAGCCAGCCAGCACCGAAGTCGAAGCCGACTGATCGCCGCGGGACTCGGTAGCGGTCTTGGTAGCAAGTGACGCAACCACCATCCGGGCGCCCAGCTCGATCATCATCTGGTTCTTGTCGTTCATTGCCTCCCTGACCAGAGTGTTCGGCAGCGGTTGCGAGTATTCGAAGCGGCTACCCACCGGCAGAAGCATCGGCGCCCTTGAACCGACGTAGATGCCATTCTTCTCCATCCAGTCGCGCCAATGCTCATCCAGGCCTGTGATCGACGGCTGAGCCTGCCCGCACCAGAACACGCTGTCTTCATAGTCAGCGCTGTTCCGGAAATGGCCAAGGTTGATCATTGCGATGTCGTAGAGCGGTGACTCGTCGATGCTCGGATCGTTGTTCTGCGCGCCGACGAAGGTGAATGGGATCTCCTTGAGACGACCCGTGACGCCTTCCGGTCTGAATTCTTCGATAACCGTCAGTGGCCCGCCACCTTTCGGACCGGACCGGCGCCAGACGCGGCAAACAAAGCCGTCATCCTCCAGCGCCAATTCCCGGTACTGTTCAGCCGTCTTGTAGCCAAATCCGTCAGGAATCTCCGGAGATTCGTGCAGCACCACCAGCGTCAACACGCTGTGACCGTTCACCATGCCCGTGCGCCAGTTGATGATGTCTTCAGCGCAGTAGGAGAGGATTACCGAGTGCCCACCAATGCCGTCATCCTGGTGATAGTCGACGTACAGACCGTGGCGACCAGCTTCAAGCACCTTTTCAAGCGTGCCCTGGGAGTGCTGGTAGATGCTCACCCCTGAGCCGTTGGCGTTGTCCTGCAGGTATTCCAGCTTCTTGGGCACCGTCAGCGTTGGGTCTTTGTGGAAGGCCAGGCCGAGCAAACCGTTTCGGGTATGCCCGGTGGCGTTCTTGAACACCGCCCGCTCACGGTAAGCCCGGTTGCGATCCACGTTCTCTGGCGACTTGTCGTGTGCGTTGATGTAGGGCAGTCGGTCAACAACCCGGTGCTGGCCGGCGCAGACGTCGCGAACGGTCGCCCAGCGTTCCAGCACTGCCGTGTATTCCGCCCGCTTAAAGGAGACGTCGTTGCTCATCGGGCGTATCCCATTTTGATAGCGGTGACCGGTTTGATGATCGGGTACTCGCGGTGGATGAAGTAGCCGCCGGCGTCGTTCGCGTGATCGATGCCGGCGGTTTTGTCTGGCTCCCCGTTTGCGCCCCACACCTGCTGCTCTAGGCCATCGGCATAGGTCGGACAGGTGAGCGAATTGACCAGGTAGCGGCGCTCGCCCTGCGCATTGCAGAAGACGGCGTTCATTGCGTTGATTCGGTCCTTCACCGGCGGGTTTGCCGCTGGAGCGATGACCGCGAACCCGGCCTGCTTGAGCATGGCAAGGTCGGTGATGCTGGCGTTCACAGACTTGCGTGAATCGCCCGAGGCATCCGGGTAGATCCTGATCTCGCACGTCTTCTTGTAGTCGTTGCCGTCGTGCTGCCAATAGCGCTCCTTGATGCGGCGGATCATGTCGGGCGTGTCGTAGCCGTCGATCAGCTCATCCACCGCCCTGGGCAGTCCCTGGTCGCGCTTGACGTGTGTGATCGCCGCCATCTTGCCGACGTTGAAGTCCATCCCGATGAACAAGGGCTCACCAGGCTGCACGGTGTCGAAGCACCCGTTGAGCTTGCGATCGTAGGCCGTGTAGATCGTGCCGGACGTCAGGTTGACGAACTGGCCTTTGAGGTACGCCATGATCAGCTGCGGCGGATACGACTCCATCAGGGAGGCGATGTAGTCCTCCGGCAAGTTCAGCTCGTTGTCGAAGGTGCTGGCCTGCACCAGGCCGTACATCTCCTTGAGCGACGGCTTGTCGCGCAGCTGCTTCACGAACTGCAGGAAGACGAACTTGAAGCCTTCCGGCGTCGTGGTGACGTCCACCCCGTTCTTCAGCCCGGGCAGGTTGTAACGCATCCGGGCAATGATCTTGCGCCAGGCTTGCTGTGCCTTGAGGGCTGTCAGCACGTCCAGCTCATCCACCAGGGCTTGGCCGATCTTGAAACCAACAATCGTCTGCGGCTTCTCCATCGATCGGCAAATCACAGTGCCGCGGTACTGCCGGCCGCTGTAGATGTGAACCTCATGGTTCGCCTGGTTGATCTTGGTCTTCAGCCCCCAGTCGTAGGCCACCTCATCCATGGTCGGATAGAAGATGTCACGGATCTGCGGGTAAGTCGGTGCGAAGTACCCAGCGTTGACCCCAGGCCATTCCATGAAGTGTTTGCTCAGTGCCGAGCATCCCACCCAGGTTTTGCCAGAGCCGAACCCGGCAACGAACGCACGAAACTTGTGGGGCAGCGTGAGGAACTGAGCCTGCGGAACGTTAAGGCTCGGCATTCGGCTTCCTCGCATCCACCACGTCGACCTGAATGCGGGTCGGGATCACTGGCTCGTCGCCAGCTTCTTCCTTCCTGGCCCGGTTGACGTAGATGTCGCCACACTCTTTGGCTGCCTGCTCCAGTAGCTGGGCAGTCAGCGCAATGTTCTTCATGCTTTCGGCTTTCTCGGCCATGCGGCCAAGGGTGCGCAGTCGATGGGCACGGTTGGCTATCGGTATCTCTGCCGTCTCCTCCCTGAATCGCTTGCGGGTATCGTGAAACAGCGTCACCCATTTGGCAGCGAGAGTCTTGCTCGCCCGCTTGGTTGCATCATGCGATTCACAAAGCTGACGCGATATCTCAATGCCGAATTCTTGTTTGACGGCCTCCACCACCTGAGAGGGGGTGTCAAAGCACGCTAAGGCCTGAACGATGAAGCCTTTCACCTCACTATTCAGGTTTGCCATAAATTGGATTCCGTCTAATGCCTGTCAAATTTCAGGCCGATCTGAGCAGACAGGTTCCGCAGGCCCTCGCAATGTTCAATTTCCCCACCTCAGCGGGACTGTTTGCTGCATCCACCAACGTTTGAACGTCAGGGCTCGCCCCATAGCGGCGGACCACACCGACGAACTCTTCGACGTCGTGCCCCTGCAGCTTGATCTTCGGTGCGCCGTCTTGGGTGAATGCCGGCTGACCGTACTTGTCGGTAGCCTGAGCCAGGTGATACAGCTCGTGCTCAATCAGGGCGCAGAACTCAAGGTCGGTGCACTGGGCGCAGTAGTCAGCCGCCAGGGTGATGATGAAGGCCGGCACGTCGCCAAACCAATCACGCATCTGTTGCTCCATTCGGGCTTTCTGCCAACCGCCGGCGCGGAACGCTACCTGTTCGGCCTGACCCAGGACTGTGCGGCCCTGCTTGGCGAAGCTCGACGACGCCCACATGATCCGGATGTCTGCATCGAGTAGATGGGCGTGGTCTTCGTTGTGAATGGTGCCGGTGTCGGCGAGGATCTCGGATTGGAGCCATTCCCATACCTCAGGAGCTGGGGTCAGGCGGGTACCGAAGTCGGATAAGTCGGCCAGCTCAAGCAGAGACGCCGGGGGCATTGGTCTTTGCATCAGCCATCCCCTCGTTGATGATCACAGTGCGGATCGTGCCGCCGGTGCCGGTATCGCGCCTGGCAGCCATCTCGACCGCCTGGTACGCAGTGGCCCCCATATCCATGGCAGTGATCGCGTGGTCTGCACCAGAGCCGATTGCATAGGTTGCACCCGGCAAGATCGGGCTCTTCCAAGATCCGTCTTGGACACTGGCACCAATACACCACAGGGAACTCCCATCAGCGACAATGGCCGAGGCGTCCACTTCCTTGGTGACAGTTGCGCCAAAGTACGCATCTTGTAGAGCGGTGTAGTCACAGGTCTTGCCGCACATCACGAACTTGACGCCTTTCACTTCATGGCACTTCTGATAATCGTCGTAGGTGATGGAGGTGCCACAGGTGATCTGGGAGTCATAGGCGATCACACCGTCTTTGTAGGCGATGGTCGTCATTGATGCCTCTATCTTGGATTGAATTACTTGCCCCGGCGCTCGATGCCGCCCGGCGCCTTTTCACAGTGCAGACAGTGCTCGCAGTTCAGCGTCCGGCACAGCCAGACCTTCACCCGCTGCCAGTACGTGACCATGAAGATGTGGCGGGCACCTGCCAGGGCCAGGGCGACATGCAGCGTCAGGCCAGCAGTCGTCGGGCCAAAGAAGATGTTCTGGCTGCGCACCGACACAACGAAACCTGTGATGGCGATCGTGGTGTAGATCAGCTTCCCAAGAACGCCGTCCCTCACCTTCCCGCTCAGTACGCACCAGGTGGCCCACAGCGCGATAAGGCCGCAGGCGATGGAGTTGATCAGTTCAAGATTCATGGTGGATTGCCTCCCCCGAACCGCTGGCGGATGAGCGCCCAGAGGTCAGCGGCTTTGATGGCTCGGTTGATTGCTGCCAGGAGCGAACCGCCGAACGTGCCCAGCAAGAAGCCAATCCCGGCGACGATCTTCGGCTCAGTGACATTCAGGTAGGCGCTGACCATGCTCGTCAGATACAGCGAGCAGGCAACCCCCGTAATCAAGAACACCATCCAGGCTCGCCAGTCGGACAAGTCGTCTTTGTGCCACCAGCTTGCAACAACAGCCCCAATCAGGCCCGCAATCAACAATTCGAACCTGTCGATCTTGTCGAGCAGGCGCTGTAGATACTCCATGCGCTCGACTCCGTGGGGCATGAGAAAAAAATGCCCGCTCAGTGGCGGGCTGTGTTGTTCTTTTTTAAGCAGGGCACCTGCTGTAACCTACAATCTTATGAATTATCTGCCTAGAGCTGGCTTCCAAAGTGGAATGACCTTGAGTGGTCCAATCTTTTGATAACTTATTTCAGTCAACGTCTTAACGTCGCGAATAGAGAAAGTATGACCGACATCCCCATTCTGCAATTTCGACGTAAGCACCTTATCTCCGTAAAACCCGAGGACGACTTCATCCTTTGTGCACCAGTAATAAGTCTCAAGCTCGGCATTTTTTGCACCATAAGCAGATACCATCCAACCTAAAATAAATACGATGAACGCCAGTGCAGGACACCATCGAGCAATTCGCCAAAACTTCTGGTCTCTGGTTTCTACTTGCCTCGAACCTTCTTGGGACTCGTTTCCCGTCTCCGGCAGCGCTGGTGGATTTTTGATTAACAAAAAGAGTATTGAGACGGCAGCTACGCAAATCCAAAATGTCTTCCATCCTGCGCCGTTAACCAAATTAATAAGCAGTAGAGCGAAAAGCCCAACGATGTGCAAAACCGCATATGCACGATGAACGCCTTTCAGCCATAGAAATCTCACGGAAAGAGCCACCACTGCAGCCATCGGAATCACCGATGGGTACGCTTTGAGTATCACATCGGCGAAGCCAAAAGACCCCAACTGTAGAAAGTCGACTGGCGCGTTAAAATATCCCAGTCTTCCAATTTCATAGAGCGCAAGGACCCCATAGGAGAATGGGCCCAACACTGCAACCAGTGAGACTAAAGTGGTGAATACTGATAACTCGAATTTTTTAGCGCTCATAAAAAAGCCCAACTTAGGCGGTTGGGCTTTTGGATCACTCCTCAACACGCGCAGGAATGACAGGATGCGTTTATAATGGCTCACTGGAGCAATCGTGGTCAAGCAACTTTTGTATCGATGAGTCCTTCAGCATCCAGCAACGTTTGTGCAGACACCAAAGCCTCATTCACTTCACTCTCCAGCACCTTACGAATATCACGCCTCCACCGCTCCTGCGTCTTGGTCGGGTGCGGCTCGTTCGACCAGTTGTCCATCTCGTACCAGCCGGCCGGCAGTACGTTGGTGGAACGTTTTCCGTCTACACCAGCAAGTTTTGGTAGTGCCCAAGTTACGACAGCGCAATGCATAAACCGCTCCGGGGCCGGTGAGCGCACAACCTTTGTCAGCTCTATGATCGCCGCGTGCTTGCGCTCAGTATGCGTGGAGAACTTCGCCACCAGGGTGCGCCAGTGCTCGGCAGATAGCGACTTGTGCAGACGACCGAAAACCCAGCAGTCAGTCAGGAAGGCAGCCTCCTTGCCAACGATCTCCCCCTTCTGCTTGGCGCACTGCACCTTCGGCTCAAAGTCGCAGCCGCCGGCGAAACTGATGGTCTCGGCCGCGAGGGCTCGAACTACTGCTGAAACAACGTTGCGATAGGTCATGCGTCAGCCCTCGGGTATAGGTTTCGGCCAGCATGATCGCTGGACTCGTACAGGCCGGCATGCCGCTTGTCCCGGACATTCCACTTCCCTATGGCATCAAGCATCACGTCGTCGTAACTCTCGGCGTCGTATATCTCATCCTCGGCGGTCTCGCCGCTGGCCCCGCACTCATGGCAATAAACCCCAGCCTCAACACTCAGACCGTCCTCGCCGTAGTTCGCTACCCGCTCAACGTGCTGGCGCGGGAAGAAGGCGGTAGTAAGGATCGTTACTGGAGGGCCACCGCAGAACGCGCATGGACTCATCTTGATTGGCTCGTTCACGCTGCATTCCCCCTCTTCAGTTCTCTGGTCTTTGCCCGGTATTCGGCTGTGATGGCTTTCAGTTGCTCTACGGTTTCTTTGCGTGGCGTGTGGTCGGCTTCCAGCGCCTCGACAGCCTCAAGGCCGATTCGAGCGATGAGGCCGGCGCGGAAGCCCTGGGAAACGGTGTAGCCCTTGCGAGCGTGCATGTAGGAGCCCGAGTTACACGCTTTGCACTGAAGCCATATGTTGGTTGGCTCCAGGCGCAGCTCTGGGCGAGCTCCCTTGCCGAGGAAGTGGCCCGCATCGAATGCCCCGCCAGTCTTCCAACCCTGGGCCGCAAGAATCGATTCCTGCGACTCACCACAGCTCATGCAGCCACTGCCAATACTCAGCTCGTAGGTGCGCCGGCAGTCCCGCACAGCCTTCTCGGCATCCTTCATGTGTTCGGCGCGACTCTTCAGGGCCTCCTTACGGACCTTGATGTCCTTCCGCTCGATTTGTGCCAGCGCCTTGCGCGCCTTCGGCTCATGCCTGGGCGCGTCGATCATTGCGCAGGCCGGGCTGCAAACCGCCTGGCCCATGCGTGAAGGGACGAATAAGGCACCGCACGCAGCAACGCGGCACTTCTTCGGCTTGGCCAGCTTCCGTTCGATGGTCATGCAACCTCCTTAAACGCTTCGAACTCGGCCATCTCGGTCAGGCGCTCTTCTGTGAGCGTCGGCCAGTCGTGCAGCACCAGGTACGCGCAGCACTGACGCCAGAAGTCTTGGAAGACCTCTTCCCCCATCGAGTCGTATGAGAGGCTGCGGGGCGTCTTTCGGGTGAGCTGGCCCAACCCAGGAATGTCGAACGCTTCCTCGTCGCAGTACACGCCAGACTCCAGTTGCAACGCCTTGATGGCGTCGTGTGACTGCTTGCCGGAGAACCGATCGATGTTCTGGCTCAACACTCGGCCCAGGCCATGGACCAGGCCATTGAACCGTGGATTACGTGGCTGCTTGAGGTCGGCACGGATCTTCGCGTTCATCTTGAATTCACGCTCGCGCAGGATCGATCGGTCGGCGTCGGAGGACGGCACGAACGCGGCAACCTCCTTGCCGGTAGCAGGATCTACCAGGCGGCGCAGCACCAAATACACGGGCATTGGGCGAGGCTTTGCCGGCTTGGTCATGTCAGCCCCCCTCCTTGCCACGCTGCGATTCCCACTCGAACGGGATGACGATTACCCCACCCTCCCGCAACCGATCAATGCAGCGCTCACCGAGTGCATCTGGCAGCGCCTTCGCATCAAGGTTGGAGACGATCACAGTCGGGCGCATTTGCTCGTACCGACCGTTGATGATTGCGAAAAGCGTGGTCAGCTCGAAGTCGCTGGGCTTCTCCTTGCTGACGCCGATCTCGTCCAAGATGAGCAGCGAGGGGCTAATCAGGCTGGACAGGATCTGGCTTTCGCTCTGGTCACTGGAGTGGTCGTAGGTGGCACGAATGGTCTGAAGGACGGCGCCGATGGTTCGGTACACCGCAGTTGCGCTGGACTTGGCCATGATCTCGTTGGCGATGGCGACAGACAGGTGTGTCTTGCCGGTACCGGGCTTACCCAGCAGGAGCAGGCAGCGGCCCGATTCGGCGATCTGCGCGAACTCAGCGGCATACCGGCGGCAGGTGTTCAGCGCTTTCCGCTGTTCGGTGCTGGTAGCAACATACCCGTCCAGGGTCTTGCTGGCGAAGCGTTTTGGGATCAGCGCGGCGCCGAGCTTTCGCTCCATGGCCATGCGTAGCTCCATCGCCTTGTTGGCCAGCTCAGCAGCTTCAGCCTTCTCCCGAATGATCCGGCTGCACTCAGGGCAACCACTTCTCAGCTCTTTGCCAAGTACTGGGAAGACCTTCTGTTCGTACTGGCCGTGGGTCTCGCACTCAGCGGGCTGGATGCGGGTGCCCGGCGGTAGTTCAGGCGCTGGAGGAATTGGCTCAGATCGCATAGGAACCATCCTCACGCTGGATCAGCCCATCGGTGTAGTTGCGTTCAGCAAATCCGGTGTGGCGCGACTGAGGGACCGGCACCGGTGCGGACTCTGCCAAACGCTTAATCACCCAAGACGCCTTGAAGCCCTGCCAGCCAGAATTGAGCGCTTCAGTGATTGCAACGTCTGCGGTGATACCAGCCTCGGCGCACTTGGCCAACTCGGTGTTCACGGTTGACCAGACGGTGGCGGTCACCGCTGCGCGCTTGGTCTTGCGCTGGGTCAGCCAGTCGGCCAGCAGTTGCTCCGGAACGTTGTGCGGGTTGTCGGCCAGCAGTTGAGCCATGCCGAACGGAGCTTTGCGATCAGGCTCTGGATGTTCGGCTGGTTCCTGGGGCGGATTAATCTCTTTCGTAGAAAGAGTTAATAGGGGTTCTTTCTTTGTATAAAGAAGGGAGTCGTCGGTTTTGGTCTGTTTCGCGGCTGAGCCGATTCGGACCACTTGAGCCGAATCAGACGATATGGTCTGTTTCGGCTCTACGACGAATATCCACTCTTTTGGGTCGCAAACGCCGATGTCACCGCGTGCACCACCCTCTCGGTACAGCACGCGACGGCGCAGCAGGCCGGAAATCGCCTTCGAGACCGTGTCGGGATGAATGTGTGTTGCCTTGGCGATATCGACCGCCGGGATGCGATGGGCACCCGTGCTAAAGTTCAAGGTGGCTTTGGCCACGTACAAAACGATCTTCATCTCGCGCGCCGACAAATCGATGGCCATCAAGCCATCCATCATCTGGTTGTCCATTCGGGTGAACCCCCGAGGGTTGTGTATCGGAACAATGTTTGGCATGATTTCTCTCGCTTACAGCTGTAGAAGAAGCCGACCTCGTACGTCGGCTTTTTTGTGCCTGGGTTTCTGGTCCGCTCAATTGATAGTGCGAAGCCAAAGGGCACTAATCCGCGCATGCGCGGAAATTATGGTTAGGCGGCTTTCACCGATTGCTTGAAGACTTCAAGGCTGACGATCACCTCCTCAGCCTCCTTGAGCAGTTCCGATTTCTCGCGTGAACAGACGCGACCATCGGCCTGGGCGTCGAACGCAAGGCGGGTCACGTCAGCGAGGTCGGCGTGCAAACGCAGAAGCGCGGAGTTGAGGTTGATACCCTCGGGCATGTCCTTCGACACCAGGTCAAAGCCAAACACCTCGGCCCAGGCCTTTAATGGCCGGAAGTCCTGCGTGAACTTCATAATCCGGTGCAGCTCCTCCACATTCATGCGGTGGGTCTCGTAGTGCGGGTTCGCCTTTTGGGAAACCAGCGTGCGACTGGTGAAGTCCGCACCCTCTGCAATCCGCCCTGCCCCATGGTCGTCAACCACGTCATAGATCGCCTTCATCAATTCCTGCATGTAACACCTCGAAATTCTTTACGTAGCGCCCCGCACGTGCAGAGGCGATCATCTGGTAAATGGAACGGCGGACAGGAATGTCAGGCGACTGCCTTCTTCGGATGGGCCTCGGAAAGAAGCCAAGCAGGCTTGAATGGCTTGCCATTAGCAGAAGCCAAAGCCGCGATCCTTTCTGCGTACCGCGTCTCTCCGGTGTACTCGGTGCGGGGCAGGCAATCGGCGGAAAGCCACTTGTAAACGGCCCGCGGGGTCTTGCCGCATGCCAGGGCAACCACCGGAACGCCGCCGGCATCATCAATTGATTTCTTAAGCGGGCTCATGTGGCCTCCAGGCGATATATGAACTTGCAGTACATATTATGTCGGAACTGAAAGTACATGCAAGGCCGTGCGATATTGAACCTATGGTTCAAATCGAAGAGATACGCGCAGCGTTCGCCTTTCGCCTCAAACAATCGGTAGCCGCAAAAGGCATCGACCAATGGGGTGCGGGCGCTCGGCTGTCTGAAATAGCCAAGGTCACCCCTAAGGCAGCGAGCAAATGGCTGAACGGCGAGGCAATGCCGGGTCCAGCGAAAATGCAGGCAATCGCTGAGGCGCTCGATGTAAAAATTGAGTGGCTACAGCATGGATCAGGTGAAGAGCCGGGCCATTCCAGCTTACGCAAGGCCAACGTCCCAGCGAGCGCAGATACTCTATCTGCCGCCGATCTGGTTCGTGACATGCTTGAAAAGCACGGAAAGGGTCTGCCTAAGGACGTACGCCGGCGCATTGCGTCAGCGGCGAATGAGCCAGCAAGCAACGTCATTACCGTCGACTTCTCGCGCCCCGGACAGGTCGGTGATGAGGTATGGATTGCCCACTACGACGTGCGCGCAGCCATGGGCGGTGGGCAGATCCCGCACGAATACCCGGAAATGCTCCAGGACATACGGGTCAGCCCAAAACACCTGCGCGAGATGGGAGTCACGTTCAAAGAACACTTCCACCTCAAGATGATCACCGGGTGGGGCCAATCGATGGCGCCGACGATCAAGGACCGCGATCCGCTGCTGGTGGACATCACGATCAGGGAATTCACCGGAGACGGTATCTACCTTTTCTCCCACGACGACATGCTTTACGTGAAGCGCCTACAGAAGAAAGGCAAGGATCGTTTCAAGATGATCTCGGACAACAAGCATCACGATATAGAAGAGATTCGTGTGGATGACACCCACATCCTCGCTCGCGTGCTTTACGTGTGGAATGGACAGCCGGTTTAGCGATTGACCTGCACTTACGAATACTAGAATTAATCGATATCAACCCTCTGTGCTTACAAGGAATTTGCAGTGAAGCCGGAAAAGAGACGAAACTACTATTTTGACTTTTACTCACTAAGATGCGAGCAAAATGATCTCTTTACCATGACTGCTGGCGAGGCTTTTGAGCGGATCGCTGGCGGAGAGTTTCTATCAAGTTACTCTAGCTACGGATGCACGAGAGAGGTTTTCGGACTAAAATACAGGCCTGAAACTGACTCATATGCGGGGCAGATTAGAAAAATACGGAAGGCTGATTTGCCCGAGGTAGGCGTTCCTGGGCGAGACAGCAAGAAACTTGAGTTAGAGCTTGATGAAGGTGTGATAGAAAAGAACTTCTTCGTGTATTACTGTAAAAACTCTCTTCTTATCCTCCATAGGAATGACGACGGTAACACTGGAGCCCATTTAGCCCAATTACTATCGTCATCGGCCGGAGTATTGTTTTTTTCTTCTCCGATAATTCAGGCCGATCAAGTGGAAAGGCTTCTAAACAACAAATTAACCATAAAGAAATTCTCGGTAAAAATACCACGGCCCACCAATCCAAGTTTATACCCTCAAGATAGCTTCAGCGCCAAAACAATCGAGCTCCTCAATCAATCCGGTGCCGACAGCCTGGATATAACTTTCACGATCGACCAGAAGATCGAGACTAGCGCCGGAAAGCTTTCTGGCACGCTTCAGAGTGCTATAGGTCAGTTGCTATCAATGGGGGCTACTAAGGCCAAGTTGGATACCGACGAAAATGGTAAGATTCATCCTATAGATTTAATCGCAAATAGAATATACTCAATTCAACATGCAAATACGAACTCATACTTCCCACCTAGCGAAAGTATGTATAAGCTTGCAGACAAAGCGAAAAATGAGCAGAGAGAGCCACTTGATGACTATTTCGGCAAAACTGCAAGAATTATTTAAACTAGCTATCGCGCTGACTATTACATTGCTTTTCAGGCATTATAATTTCACATTTACCGCTAGCGACCTCACAACATTTGGCACTGCTGTCGCAGGTAGTGCCGGGACAATACTCGGGTTTGTGATAACTGCTATAGCTCTTATGGCATCTGTTATGGATCGTGACCTATTAAAAAACCTTCGAGCTACAGGCGGATATAAAAAGCTTATTAGTGGCAGTTTCGTTTGCGCAGCCTTGCATCTCTTGCTTCTTTCCATAGCCTTGAGTTTATTACTTCCTTGGTCTGGCGATAAAAAGACAATAATACTCGCGGTCGTTTTTGTCGGCAGCCTGTGTGCAGTAAATCTAGCGACAACCGGTCTTGGATTCTACCGCGTCATTATGTCTATAAGTAGAAGCTAGAGATTTTATAGCCCGGCCAGGTGCCGGGCTTTTTATTGCCTGTCAGAAAGGCGCTAGCTCCTCTTCCTGCTCGAATTCAGCCTCTCCCCTGCCCGTCACCTCCGCTTCTTGCTGCTCCCACCTCACCGTCACGCTGCCGTCGTCATTGTGCGACAACTCAAGCTCGTCTGTTTCAGCGATGACGCTCAGAACCTCTTTCCACTCCCGATCCCCGTCCGTGTCCAGTCGATGAATAGTCACCCAGCGCTGCGCCTGCGCGACGGGGTGACTGATCATCGATGAGACGCGCAACCCCAGCCGCTCAATGCCGCTCATTTCCTGTCGTGCTGCCGGTACCGCCTGCTCATTAGCCACGAAATTTCCTCCCAGTTAAAAGCTGTATATCCATACAGTTGAAGTGCCAGCATAACGAACCGTTGGTTCGTCGTAAATCCTATTTCTTCCAGCGCTTTTCCCACCCTCAAAAGTGAACCATACGAAATATGTACTTTTGGTACTTGACCAAATATGAACCGTTAGTTCATATTTAACCCATCGCAGCGACACACAGCCACTGCGAAGGGCCTCACAGCCCGCCGCTCTTTAGTCGCTCAGCTTCACCCTTGCCGGATCACCACCGGCCCAGATTCAAAGGCAGCGATGAACCGGCCTAAACGGTTCAGAGGGTAGGCAACTGACCCGGGCGCGCAGCGTAAAGCGCCAAGAACAGTTATCCAGCGGGAGAACAAGCCGAAAGGCCCGCGGCTGGAAGAACAATTTGGAATGGGCCAGTGACCGACGCCAGTAGCGGGCCACGGCCAGCACCACACGATTTAAATTAGCGGTCCCGATAGCCTCGGCTGGGAACGCCGGACCTCATGCACCCTGCCCCACTCAATCAGGGCATTCAGAGCTGTAGCGTGCATGTTGTAAGGACCTGTGATCCACGGCGAACAGATGCTGTTTGACGCTGTGAGTAGGAAGCTCGAAGCCCACACCGAAGACGACCGGCCAGCCCTGCAATCAGCAGCGGGCAACTAGCCAACACCGCTGACGCAACAAACCCGGGCCGTCGCCAGTAGCGGGCCTGGGCCCCCTTTCCGCACCTTTATTACGTCAGCACTCCTCCCCCGCGCCCATCGGCAACCAGCGGGACGCATGAGTGTTGACGAATACAGGTGAACAACCCGCCACTTTGGAGGCGACTATGTCAGCACTACGCAAGACTCAGTTTGAGCACGACGAACAACTACCGCCTCCGGTGAGCGAAGCCTCTCAGCAATTGGCTCGCAGCGAATGGCTGTATAACGCAGCTGAAGAGCTGGCCAGAGGTTGCAGCGTGATGTTCAAGCGCCACTTGCACCCCCAGCAAGGCGTCACGGCCTACCAGTTCGCACTGGCTGTCGATGAGTACGCCAACAACCTACTTGCCGACTGCGGCGTCGACACTCCGGCCCTGGGCTACTTACTGATCGCAGGGATGGCGGGTTCGAGGGTGAAATCGGAAGCACTGGAGCTGCTTGGCCGGAGTGACCACCAACTTGGGAAGCTCGGCGAGATTGCCGAACGCCTACTTCAGCCTTTGGTTGATGACGCTCTTTTCGCCCAGGCCGAGGACAACGAACTGTGAGCCCCTACGTTGAGATCGATAAAGCATTGTTTGCGCTTGAAGATCCAGATAAGCCCGAGCTCGAAGAGATCCTAGCCGAGGGTTTGATCGTCAAACACTTTACTTCGGGCGCCATCAACGCAGAAGAATTCCACTGGTATAGCGCCCGTCTACTGGATGTCAGCAGGCGGCGTAAGGAGATTCAATGAGTACTGCACCGGTTAAATCCCTGATCGACGAGCAGCTCGAAGACATCAGCGCTCACAACCTGCGCGAGGCCTACAGCCTTGCCGAACGGCGCGGCTTCTTCGGCGCACCGGTTGAGCAATACGCAGAACCTGGCTATGGCGGTCGAGTGCTCCAGGTCCTACGATACCGTGTTCAGCAGCAAGATCAACAACAGTGCTGATCAGCCTTTGCCCTTGTTCTTGTTTTTCGCACTGCCCTGCCGCGCTTTGAATTTTGGATTGGATTTACAGATCACGTAGATCCGGCCGCGGCGCATAACGATCTGGCAGTCACGGTGACGGTTTTTAGCTTCTTTGAGCGATGACAGCACTTTCATAGGTGAGGCTCCTTGCGTTGAGTTGAAATGTTATTACGTATCTTAGATACAAATAAGAACGTTTATCAACTCTTATTTCCCCTTCCCCTTTTATCGCTGCGAGCATCGCGGCAAGGATTCCCCATGTCCGCAGTAATGAAGCAGGACGACAACACACCTGCAATGTCGGAGGCCGCGCTCGTTGAAGTGCTGAGCAGCAGCCTCTATCCCGGTGCCGAAAAGAACTCGGTTGTGATGGTCCTGGCCTACTGCCAGGCCGCACACCTGGACCCGATGTTGAAGCCGGTGCACATCGTTCCGATCTGGAACTCCAAGACGAAAAAGATGCAGGACACGGTGATGCCCGGCATCGGCCTTTACCGCATCCAGGCGGCGCGCACCGGCCAGTACGCCGGAATCAGCGAGCCGGAATACGGCCCGCCAGTAACTGCGAAGCTGAGCGGCGTAGAGGTCACTTATCCCGAATGGTGCCGCGTGACCGTCAAGCGGCAGATGAGCAACGGCTTGGTTGCCGAATACACGGCCAATGAGCGCTGGCTTGAAAACTACGCAACATCAAGCAAGGACACCGCGGCGCCCAACGCCATGTGGAAGCGTCGAGCATTTGCCCAGCTCGCCAAATGCGCCGAGGCCCAGGCTCTGCGCAAAGCATTCCCCGAAGTCGGATCTGCGCCAACGGCTGACGAGATGGAAGGAAAGACATTCGAGGAAGCCGCCAAAGACGTTTCGCCGGCGCGGCAGCCCCCACCGGAACCGGACGCCAAGCCTGCCTATCCCGACGAGCTGCTGGCTGAAAACATCGAGAAGTGGCAGCCACTGATCGACGCCGGTCGCACTAGTCCAGAACACATTATTTCCAACGTCATCAGCAAGTACTCGTTGCGCGATGACCAGATCGAAACCATCACCAACCTCAAAGCCCTCGATGGAGACGCAGCATGAAAATTCACAACGTAGCTCAAGGCTCTGCCGAGTGGCTTGCCCTCCGCGCCAAGTTCCGCACCGCCTCCGAAGCTCCGGCAATGATGGGCGCCTCTAAGTATCAATCCCGCACCGACCTGCTGATCGCCAAGAAGACCGGCATCACAACGGACGTCACCCCCTCTCAGCAGTTTATCTTCGACAAGGGCCACGCGACTGAAGCCCTGGCCCGCCCGCTGACTGAAGCATTGATCGGCGAAGAGCTGTATCCAATCGTTGCCACTGAGGGCAACCTGCTGGCCTCCATGGACGGCGCCACAATGCTCGGCGAGACACTGTTCGAGCACAAGCTGTGGAATGAGTCAGTCGTGGCCCAGGTGAAGGCTGGCGACCTGGCTCCGCACTACTACTGGCAGCTTGAGCAGCAACTGCTGGTGAGCGGCGCTGAGAGGGTCATCTTTGTTTGCTCGGACGGCACACCGGAGAACTTCGTGCACATGGAGTACCGACCCGTCGCCGGGCGCGCGGCCCAGTTGATCGAAGGCTGGAAACAGTTCGAGGCAGACCTGGCCAACTTCGAGATGGCCGACGCGCCTTCAATTGTCGTCGGCAAGACACCTGATGAATTGCCAGCCCTGCGTATCGAGCTGACCGGCATGGTTACCGCCAGCAACCTGAAGGTGTTTGAAGAGTCGGCCCTGGCGGTCATCGACTCGGTGAAAACCACACTCTCCACCGACCAGGACTTCGCCGACGCCAAGAAGGCGGTCAAGTGGTGTGGCGATGTCGAGGAGGCTGTCGCTGTCGCCAAGAAACAGGCCCTGTCGCAAACTCAAAGCATAGACGAGCTGTTTTCATCGCTGGATCGCATCAGTGCCCATGCTCGCGAGACTCGCCTGAAAGTCGACAAGCTGGTGAAGGCTCAAGAGCTGCTGGTGAAGACCAGCATCAAGCAGAAAGCCGAGCTCGCCCTGGCGAGTCACATCGCGGCAATCAACAAGACGCTTGGCAAAGTCACGCTGCCTCATGTCGTTTCGGATTTCGCCGGCGCAATGAAGAACAAGCGCACCATCGCCAGCCTCCAGGACGCAGTAGATACCGAGCTGGCACGGGCGAAGATCGATGCAAGTCAGGCCGCCGATGGCATCCGCTTGAACCTGACCAGTCTGGCAGAGCTCGCCGTTGATCATGCCTTTCTGTTCAGCGACGTGCAGCAGTTGGTGACAAAAGCAAATGACGATCTGGTGACCCTGATCAAATTCCGGATCGCCGAGCACCAGAAAGCCGAAGAAGAGAAAGCCACGCAAAAGCGTCTTGCTGAAGAGAAGGAGGCTGAGCGCCTGGCGGCTATCAAGTCGGAGCCGGTTGTAGAGAACGTGGCAACACAAGAGCCCCTCCGCACAGCACCGGTCCAGGCGGCAAAACTAGTCACCCAGGCCGCAAAGCCAGTAACGAGCAGCGCGGCGGAGCAGGCAACGCTGCAGGCCAACGTGACGGACTTTGAGGCCCTGGTGAAAGCCGTAGCGTATGGTCAGGCGCCGATCACCGTCCTCCTGGTCAACTGGGAAGCGCTCGACGCGATGGTCGCCGCACAGGGATCAACCTTCAGCATGGCCGGGGTGACGCTGGCCAAGGTCGCAGCATGATCAGCAACCTCAGATCAGATATCGAGTTCCGGCGCGAGAAAGCGCTAGAGCTTTCCAGTCAGGTCCGTCGGCACCTGGCAGCCGGCGGGATACTCACCATCGGCGATAGTCCGCCGATCAATCCAGACCCGGCGAAGCGTTCGGAATTCATCGACCTGACAACCATCCTGAAGCGCCGCAAGCCGCTCATAACCAGGGCGGAGCGTAACGCACTGCGCAAACTCGCGGAGGCGCTATGAGCAAGCGTAAGCCCCACAACCTTCAGGCACGCATCGCCCGGTCGTGCCGCTCGCTGCTGGCATCCAATCACGTCGCTGTGGTGAATATCGACCCCAGCGGGCGCCAAGGCATGATCAATTACAAATCGCTGAAGAACATCCCTCCCGGGAAGATCGGCCAGGCCGTCTGCGGCGTTCCCCACCGGTGGACGATCTACCTCAGCGCGCTTTGCATCGACGCCCGAGGCGACCGCTACAGCAAGTCGGTGGAGATTGCGCCCGAGGGCAACTACCTCTCCGACCACCTGGAAGACGTGATCGAGCATTGCTACAAGAAACTGCGCGACGAGGCCAATCAGAGCCAGATGGTGGCCTCGGGCTGGATCGCCATTCCCGAAGCTATATCGCTGGACGAGGCGCACGCCGCGCGGATTTTTGAAGCGGTCGGCGCCTGGAGCCAGATGAATGTCGATTCATGCGCCGCATAGCCCGGACCCAGCAGCGGAAACGTCAAACCTGGCTGGCAATGCCGGCCAGCGGAATAGATGAGGTAGGCCATGGCCAAATCAGTACAGGAACGGTCGGCCAAGGCAGCGCAGAAGCGTCTGGCGGTCGCCGAGAAGGAATTGAGACACAAGGTGCGACCTGGCATTGAGCAAGCAATGGAGCGTATCCGCCTGCGTGGCAAGGTGCCGATCATCAGCGAAGTACTGCAGATCGCCATCATGAAGATGGACTTGATGGCCGATGACGAACTGATCGAGTTCTTGCGTTATCCGCGCCACGAAATCCTGATTAGTGAAAACGTGGCGCGGCAGTTTTATTGCATGAGCGTTAACGAGTTACGTAAAGACCGGGGTGACGAGATTATCGCTCCTTCGGAGGGGACGGAACATTCGCAGGGCTGTCGCCAGTACTAGTAGGTTGATACCCTCCAGTAGCAGGCGCTGTATCCGGCTTTTCTAAAATTGGCTGATACCCACGGTCAATTCTGTCACTTGGCTTAGGTTGATATCCATTATTAGTTAGTTCTTTATCAGACATGATGCCACCTTATTAATAGTGGAAGAATTCCACATATGAAATTTCAGACGCCATAATTAGCACGCCTGCACTTTGCTTTACCGCTCTATCAAGCAGTCCTGCATCAGATACTAGCCAAGACTCTTCCAAATAAATCTGCTCATCTGCTGGAAAACTCGAAGCAAAAGATTTCCCTGAGTATCTTCCTCCTACTTTGTTTCCATTTTTTAGATAGACAACAATCCAAAAGGGCTTCGCTTGCTTAAAAACGAAATCCCAAGGCTTTGGCGTCGGATGCGGCGCGGTACCTTTAAACCTTTCGTGCGTGCGAAGCCACTTCCAAGCCAGAACCAGAAAAAAAGGGGAAACAAACAAAACAAAAACGTAGAACACATAGTAGAGCGAAGGGTGTATTTGCCTAAAGCCAGCACCCTCTACATAAACTATCGCCCAGAAGAGCAAAGCATAATTTATACAGCTATATGCGACCGCATCTATAAGTTGGTCAGATGCATTTCTGATTGTCCCCGGAAATATCAATTGATAAAACTTGATACTTAAAAATCCAGGAATAACAAAAGCGATAAACAGAATAAGCTTGTCAGCTTGCCAGATGTCCAAAACAACCCTCCTTGATTTTTAACTGGTGTGAACTCGACATTAGCAGTCAAAGCTGAGGGGCACAATCAAAACGCCACCACCACTGCCGCTACTTCCTGAACATGAACGGATAGCGGCGCCTACCCGAGGTTCACTAAATGCCCGTACGCCACAGTGCAATCCACAAAATCGACAAGAAGCCCGACGGCAACCCGGCAATGTTGTATCTGGCCTCAACTGAGCAGGTTGAAAGCCAGGCCCGGGATGGACTGATGCATCAATTCAACGAAAACTACAACGCCACCGCCGGCAAGGCCTGGGGGTTCTTTCACGCCGAGTCGGGCGCCTATCCGCTGAGCAGCTGGCTAAGCGAATACCTGGCCGGCGGCTCCACCTTCTTGGAGTTCAGCACCACCGCGGTGGAACACCTGACCAAGCTGATGGAAGAATCGAACCTTTCCACCGGTGGGCACGCGCTCTTCTGCCATTACCAGCAAGGTATGACCGATTACCTGGTCATAGCACTGGTGCAGGAAACAGAAGCGGTGACCATGACCGAAGAACTCCACCTGATGACAGTGAAGCGCCTGGACCTGGACCACATCCGCCTGGCTGCCCGGATCAATATAAGCGAATGGCAGAATAACCCACGTTCCCTGCAATACATCTCCCACCTCAAGGGCAAGCAGGGCCGCAAGTTCAACGAGTACTTTCGCGATTTCATCGGCTGCCAGGAAGGAATCGACGGCCCGGGCGAAACCCGCACGCTGTTGAAGGCCTTCAGCGACTTTGTTGAGAGCGAGGACATGGTCGATGAGGCGGCCCGTGAGAAGACGGCCACACTGGTCAACTATTCAATGGCCCAGGCCAAAATCGGGGAGCCGATCAAGCTCGACGAGCTGTCGGGCCTGATCGACGAAGACCGGCCGAAAAACTTCTATGACTTCATCAAGGCGAAAGACTACGGCCTTTCTGAGGCCCTGCCGCCGGACAAGAAGACACTGAACAAATTCCGGCGATTCACCGGGCGCGCTGCGGGCATGTCGATCAGCTTCGAGGCGCACCTGCTGGGCGACAAGATCGAGTTCGACGAAGCCGGTGGAACGTTGAAGCTGCGCAACCTGCCGACGCAGCTCACCGATCAACTAATACGTGCAGTTGCCTGATTAGAGTTGCCCGCGCCACGAAATCGTGATTAGCGAAAACGTGGCGCGAGCCTTTCATAACGAAGTTATGCTCTAAAACAGAGAAGCTTGAAGCAGAAATTGTTTTTTAGATCAGCCGAAATGAGTTTTAAGAACGGTCCCGTACCCCCAAATCAACGTTCCTGCCAGTGTAAGCAGAAAAGCGACCACTTTTAAGACCTTGAAACTGAATTCAAACATACTAAACATGTGAACATTTGCGAGATCTGCGACCTTTCCTGCTGGTAACAACCGTTGCACGCCTTCATCCAAAAGGTTGATGGCTAAAAGTCCAAAGATCGTGGTAATTGCGCCTGACCTCTCAAACCATTGTGATAATGAGTCGCTATCTGGCTTGAGCCAAAGGAACTTTTCGTAATAGTTGGGCGCGAGAGCTGCAATAACTATTAGAACGACTGCTAGCCCAATGTAAACCACAGGCATTGGTTGATTTTTTTTAAACAATGGAAGGCTCCTTTTTCCTCCGGCTCCATGCCGGTCACCCGTAATACCCCAACCCAAACCAAATTGCCACCACCGGCCAACGGAGGGCGGCGCCTGACTGGAGATAATCCATGGACGACCAGTTCTACCTGCAAGACAGCCGCAGCCACGCCTACGTCGGCGATGGGTTGTAGTTCTGGGGCTTTGGCGGCTCCGGATATGTCACCGACTTGGCAAAGGCCCAGGTGTTCACCCGTTAAGGCGCTTGCGATCACCGTGACACAGACATACCGTGGCCCAAGGCCTACGTCGATGCTCGATCGCGTGTTGGTGTCGACTGCCAGTATTTGACGTTGAGCGAAGCAATGGACCAGCACCCAGAAGCAGCCGAGTACTACATCCAGAAGCCGCAGACCTGGAACGGCAACAACCTGATTTGGCTTTGTGAGGACGGCGTATTCACCAGCGATCTGTCTAAGGCAGTCGCAGTGCCGAGGGCTCACACCATCACCTGGATAGGCAAGCTTGGCTCAACAGGCGCCATAGTGTGGCCCAAGCCATACATCGATAAGTTCGCCCGAAGGCTGGTTGAGCGAGACGACGTGAACATCAAGGAGGCCTTGCGTGGCACTGGCATAAAACTGGCCAAGCCGCAAAAGCCGCGAATGATGATGTTTAACTGCGATGGTTGCGGTCGGTTCATAAGCGACGCGCAGCGCTACCGGGAAGACTGCCGGAACTGCGGAACAAGCAACACGCCTTGAGGAGCATCAACGTGAACGCTTGGCGCTGCCCTGCTGCGCGAATTGTTCAAACTCGGCGAACATGATAACCGCCGTGAACTGCAACTCCCCGTACTGAGCGGCTATCTCGTCAGTCTGGAACGGCCAGTATTTCTCGTAGAAATCTTCCGCTGCTGCCTCAGCTTCGTCCTTTGCGATTTGAAGCTCGAGAAGGCCTGCTTCGTAGTTGTCATCACGCATACATACCTCCTTGATTTGGCTCCATGCCGGTAACACGTAATACTTCATACCAACCAGCTGTGCCGTTCGATAACTATCAAGCCGGTAGCCACGAGTACTCGTCCACCTCCTGGTTATAGCTGGCAAGATCAATTATTTCCCGCAAGCAGATCAGGACTTCAAGCTTTTGCATGTCGTCTGGAATCCCTATCCGCCTCAGCATCGCACGCGCGTCCTCTTCGATTGCTGCGAGTGCATCAATATCGCTTTGCAGTCTCATATAGGCCTCCTGCCTGGATGAGTTATTCAAATACCAATACTCCTAAAATCAACATCAAGCCAGCCGACGAGGTTCCCATATGTCCGATATCACATACGGTTCTGTGTGCAGCGGCATCAAGGCTGCGACACAAGCGTGCACCCGCTGGGCGTGCGCACCGCCTGGTTCGCCGAGATCGAGCCGTTCCCCTCGGCGGTTGTTGCCCAACACAAACGAGGACACGACCATTCTGGCAGCTAATGTACGAGCAGACGCAGTCGAAGGCATTACAACAAGCATGGCAGCAAAGAACCTGGGCACTCACATCAAGCGTGTGGCGCTGATCGCCCAGGAGAACGGCTTCAAGTTTGCCGACACATAATTCTGATAATTTGCAGCTAGGTGATGACGCATAAAAGCACCGCCGCCATGCCCTGTGTTAGCTACCAACTTTCTGTATGACGAAATTCGAAGCGACATCTCTTAATAAGGCGTCACCGATTTCAGTAAGGGAACCGTCCGTCAAACAGAATGCCGTTTTCGAAACTTCAAATCGCTCTAAGAAAGTGCGCTGATCTTCGGGATATCGGTATGTACTTTTCCTACCTAAGCCTGTCACGCATCCCGCATTTAATAGCCCGCTACGAACGCATTCCTTGAAAGCTGCTTGGAGTTCATCGACGCTTAAATTTTTGATTTCCAGACGCCTAAGGTGGTATGCCGCATCCCTCATAATCTCCACTCTGCCTGGGGATGTATCATGCCTCCTAGCGACTTCGTCAATAACCTGTTCGGCAGTCTTACCGTCCACAGGCACGTCACGGAAATGCTCAATTCCAAATTCATCGCCGTTGCACTCTGCATGTGTCACGCATCGGATAAGCACTTCCAGCCAATTGTAATCAAGGACCATATTGCTTCCCGAGGCGACTAGCACGCCTTGAGATCCAGGCGATTCAGGCATGCCGACGGAAGGGGAAAAAATTACATCGTTGGGAAGCTCTCCTTCATGGACCAGGGCGCAGCGGTAATACTTATAAAGGATGTGCTCAATAAGGTGATCCTCGCCACGAAACGTAAACATTACACGGGAATTACCGACCCCGTCCCCTAGTCTGTGTCCCCAAAGGACGCTGGCAATTCTGCTCCCTAGAAACTGCTCAAAAGCATAGTTGTCGCGATGCGGGGGGTATGGAAAAACTTTCTTAGACGATGCGCCAATCGCGAGCATGACTAAAGAGAGGCACCCCTGATATCTCTTATTCTCAAACAAGAAAATCGCATCATCAATTTGCTGTTTTATATGCATTTCACGGCCCCTTGATCCGGCTCCCATGCCGGTCACTCGCAATAAATTTATATAAAAAACTAATCACTTTCTCCACGGGGACAAACATTCACCCAGCGGACAGCTTGTCTTTTATATCGAGATACTTTTGTGTTCTGCAATACCACAAAACAGTACCAGCAAATGAGACCGCTATCGATATAAGCTGTAACCAGCCGTATAGCCAAGATAATCTTTTAAGCTTGTCAAAATACCCTTTGACCAATTCCAGATTAGCATTGAGCTTAGCATTTACTAGTTTTGACTCATCAAATCTTGACTGTATCTTATCTCTAGCGGCCAACAAAAGCGGCATAGCTTGCGTCAGCTCTTTGATTGTTGGTGTTCCAGAGTTCAGATCTGAAATAAACTTTGAAAGACGCTGCGAATCTGTCTTAATCGCATCTAGAGTAGCTAAGAACTCAACTTGCTGCACAGTCAAAGTATCAATTTTCGATTCAAGATCATCTGATCGCTTGTTTAAATCAAAAAAGAAGAACACGAAACATATCATTCCTATAATCGAGAGAAACTTATATAAATTATCCGTAGGCGCCTGCATGACTTGTCCCTAAATAGCTTTCAAAATAGTCCTACCTAATACCTCATATCAACGAATCACGCCAGCCGGCGAGGCAGGCGCACGCTTGGAGATAACCCATGAGCACCTTTGCAGTGTTTGGAATGACCCTCGATGTCGCCAAGACCGAGGCCTGCAAGAAGACGGCTGGCACCAGGAAGAACGCCAAGGCGCCTGGCGGCGTCGAGCCAATCCCGGAAGTTGAATGGCTGGAACTGGTCGCCAAGCGCACCGAGAAGATTATGGGGGGGGGTACGGTCCGCCAGCTCTCACCGCTATTCGACGCACCACAGTACGCCGAACAGTTCATTGAGCTGGCCCGCAAAACGCTTAGGTGCCGCGATATGCACATCCGGGCCAAGGCCGTACTGGTGGGCGCCAAGGGCAAGCCGATCATCAACCCGAAAACGAAGGCGCCGAAGGTTGGGTTTTCGGAGTGGCCGCCGAAGCAGGAGGCGGCCTGAATCGCCGACTAACGATGCCGGCGTCCAGACTGCCTTACAGCTCAGAAGACGTTAATCAGTCATCCCTATTTTTGTCACATAACCCGCAATCCCATGCCGCATCGCTGAGCACAGATTGGATGGCGGCATTCATTTCATCTCTTGAGCTGAATACACCGCGAAACTCGCTATCGTAGAGACTGTTTCCCAATGCGAAAGCTTCACCATCACAGTCGTTGGTGAGAATTTCACCGTGGAATTCGCACTCTTTAATAGCTCCGGCACGCCGAGCTATGTTTTCCGCTGCAGCTCGCACAACTTCCTGATCATCCCGCATTTTTTGAACCTCATTTCCTATGAGGGAATAGAAATAACTCACTTCAGCATATAGCGCCAGCTGGCGAGGACCATCTATGTCCGCACAACAGAAGAAACCCAAATTCATCCATGGCCAGCCGAGCATGGGCTTGCCGTTCGAAAAGGTACTGGTGGTCGACCTGTTCGCTGGCGGTGGCGGCGCCAGCACCGGTATCGCCAGGGCATACCGGGAGCCGGACGTAGCGGTGAACCACAATCCAATAGCCTTGGCTGTACACCGCGCCAACCACCCAAACACAGCGCATTACGTCGCCGACGTGTACGAGGTTGACCCACGGAAAGCCACTGGCGGGCAGCCTGTCGCGATCATCTGGGCCTCGCCTGATTGTCGCCACCACAGCAAGGCCAAAGGTGGGGCACCGCGTGATCGCGGGGTGCGTGGACTGGCATGGGTGGTGATCCGCTGGCTGTTCGTTACGCGGTCCCGATTGCTCTTTCTGGAAAACGTCGAAGAGTTTTGTGACTGGGGCCCAATCGATGACCATGGCCAACCGATCAAAGCAGAGCGCGGACGGACCTTTAAAGCGTTTATCTCGGCGATCAGCACCGGCCTGCCAGCGGAACATCCGGATATGCCGGAGATCATGCAGGCCATCGGCGAGTTCGTCCCGATGGAGGCCCTAGTGAAAGGTCTCGGCTACAACGCCGAGTGGCGGGAGCGGATCGCAGCAAACGCCGGCGCTCCAACCATCCGCAAGCGCCTGTACTTGGTGGCTCGCAGCGACGGCCTGCCGATTGTTTGGCCGGAGCCGGTACGACACAAGAAGCCAACAGCGAAACAGCAGCCATGGCGCACGGCCGCCGAGTGCATTGACTGGAACAACCCGGGCAAGACGATCTTCCGGGACAAGCCGATGGCACTCAACACCCGCCGACGTGTGGCTAAGGGCATGTGGCGTCACGTCATCACCAGTGAGAAGCCATTCATTGTGCCGATGAGCAGGACTTCGGACGCACACACCAGCACGCACAGCGTGGATGAGTCGGTTTCGACCATCAGCGACGGCGGCACCCATCACGCGTTGGTGCAGCCCGTGGCCGCACCGTTCCTGACCGAGTGCGCCAATGGGTCATCGCAGCGTAACTTCGACGTGCAGGAAGCTCTCAGGACTCAGGTTGCACAGGTGAAAGGTGGTCACTTCGCGATGGCGGCGTGTCACCTGACCCACCTCACACACCACGGGGAGCGCAGCGGATACTCGCCATACGATTCGACCCGCACGGTCACCGGTGCCAATCGCGGCGAGCAAGCCATTGTTTGCGGGCACATGACAGCGTTCGGGCAGAACGCCGTGGGAAGCTCGCCAGATGATCCGGCGCAGACTGTGATGGCCGGTGCGGTGCGTCACGGGATCGTCGCGGCAAACATGGTCACGCTGAGAAAAGGGTCGGTAGGAGCTGACGTTGAAGGGCCTCTGGGCGTGGTCGCCACCAGTACCGGCCACCATGCGGTGACGGCGGCGTTCTTCGAACAGGCGAATGACGGCTACTACAAAGGTGACGGCCGATCCGCATACCAGCCCACCTCCACGATCTGCCAGTCAGGCGCCAACCAGCGCCTGGCCACTGCGTACATGGTGAAGTACTACGGGTGCGACAAGGGCGGCGTTTCGCTGACAGAGCCAATGCATACCCTGCCGACAAAGGACCGGGTTGCCCTGGTTGAGGTGGTGCAGGTGCCTGACACGCTCACGCCGGAGCAAATGCAAGGGGCCCGCCGCTGCGCCGCCTTCATGCATGAGCATCTGCCTGAGCGTTTCAAAGAGCCGGCTGAGATGATCATGATCGGCGGATACGTGCTGGTGGACATCACTTTACGCATGCTTCAGCCGCCGGAACTCAAGGCCGCCCAGGGCTTCGACAAGGACTACATCATTGACCGTGGCCTGTTCGTTGACCATGTGACCGGCGCCGAGCAGTGGCTGCCGATCAACAAAACAAATCAGGTCAGGCTCATCGGCAACAGCGTATGCCCAGATGAGGCCGAGGCGCTTGTCGCAGCAAACGCCGCCGATATCATCGATCTATATCAGAGGCTAGCGGCCTAATTTCACCAACGAGCACTGACTTTTTCTTGGGCTTCCTCTCTTGAGTCCGCAACGACCCAGACTGAAACCTCTGCATCCGGAGTCTTCATTCGCTCCCTTTCCTTCATTGTTTTTTCGTAAGTGTATGGTCCTATGAGAACAGTAGATCCCCCATCCTTTACCCGAAATCCAAACCAGTAGTTATTGTCCACGACATTCTCCTTGAGTCGGCTTATGCCGGCCTCTCCTAATACTCGAAATCCAACCATAACTCCACCACCCGGGCATGCCCCGGCATAGGTACGTCATGCCCACAGAAAACTGGAAACCGGATGTATTTGCCCCGAAGCTTCAGATTAAATTTACAGTCCTACCGCCATGTAACCAATGTTATACCCCTTGATTGGAACCGATTCTGTCTCTATTCCTAGAAAGCTCGCCACGAGAGTGTTTTCGCTGTTTTTATCTATGATAGGGCAAACCATAAACCTATCATCACCTACAAAACCCGCTTGCAAATAACCGCCAACATCTGAGCGAATCTCTTCTGCGAGCATTTTATTTAAAACAGTTAAAGGCGGTACTCGCTTGGCTCCAGCCTTCATCAAAGAAATAAAGGTTTCCGCTCCGCTTCCAATTGCTAGACAAAATCCGGGCCCTACTTCGTGAATAACGATGTCCGAAATTATACCCGCAGCTATACTTGTCTTGATTTCAAAAGCCAGCAGATCCTTTTTTTGGGGGCAAATGCCAAAGATCACGCAGTCAAAAAGACAGCTACCAGGATGCTCAGCAGCGCCAAGACGCTCACCGATTTGTTTAATTTGCCGCTCACCGACAAACTGAAATAGCTTCGCTATATCCTCCAAACAAATACTTGGCACATCGCCTTGACGTTCTACCAAATTTTTTGACATTGCGACGACTATAGCATGCGTACTCAAAGCAGAAATGGACGATCCGGAAAAAACAAATCCGAAACTATAATCACCCGTAACCACCCATTTAAATTCACCAACTTCCTTGCGGCAAACAACTGGAACCTCAAATACCTTCACGCCGCCATCCATTAGCACACCAGAGCCTTTTGACAGTCTAGAGTCTGCCGCGCACCAGATTTGCCTCTGCACCTCGTGAAACCAGACCACCGCAACCGTCATAATGATCAACCCCAGCGTTCAACAAATTTACCCCGACAGTTAACGATAGCTGCCAGACCTCGCTATTCGCTAGCTTAATCACATTTTTAATCCCTCCCCCTTCAAAGTCAGCCGCTATAGCGGCAAGGACGAAGTCATGCCTGAAGAAATCGTTTTGATCCAGCCAGCCCCAGTCGTGCGCGATGAATACGGCATGTTCGCTCACCCCGATATGCCCGACTTCGACGAGGGCGACGGTGATAAGTGCAAGGCCTGGATCGCTGAACAAGGCTTGCAGGTGAAGATGGTGTCACTCGAATACCACAGCGACGAAGCGATCTCTGATCGGTATTTCGATGCGGGCGATCCGGACTGCAGCTACTGGGAGCCGGATCGGCCTGATGGCGAAGGCTGGTTCTGCCTGGCCATTCACGACACCGACGACGGTCCTGTCTGCTGGTGGGCACGCCGCGAGGTGACGCCATGATCGCCACCCTCTGGTTCGCCTACGTCTTCAACAACAAGGGGCCCAGGCCATGAAACAGCATCGCGTTTTGAGCGGCGACTGCATTGAGTCGATGCGGACGCTGCAGGACCAATCGGTAAACACCTGTGTTACGTCACCGCCATACTACGGGCTGCGGGACTACGGCATGGCTGGCCAGATTGGCCTGGAGGAAACGCCCGCTGAATTTATCGCGCTCTTGGTAGATGTGTTCCGCGAGGTGCGCCGGGTGCTGCGTAATGACGGTACTGTTTGGGTGAACATGGGCGACACCTACGCATCAATCGCAGGCGGATACGCATCTGGTGGTTCAGCAGGTAAGCACGACATGGTTTCTCAGGCTACACGCGGAGCGGTACTGCGTGGCATGCGACGATCACCGCCGATAGGGCTTAAACAGAAAGACTTGATGGGCATCCCCTGGCGCCTCGCCTTCGCCCTTCAAGATGATGGCTGGTACCTGCGCCAGGACATCATTTGGCACAAGCCGAATCCCATGCCTGAATCCACCAGGGACAGGTGTACAAAGTCGCACGAGTACCTATTTCTCTTGAGCAAGTCACCACGCTATTACTATGACCAGGATGCGATCAAGGAGCCTGTGGCGCTCAACTCGATCACACGAATGGCTCAGGATCTCGAGCAACAGCGCGGCAGTGATCGAGTACCCGGAAAGTCAAACGGCCCAATGAAAGCTGTGCGCAGCAAGCGGGATAGTTTCAAGCGCGATGATTCAAAGCGAGAGCAACCTATCCCTGGGCAGTCACTGGGAACACACCGGCCAGATCGAGAGGAAAGTGCCTGGCCTTTGGACACTCGTAACAAGCGCAGTGTGTGGACGGTGCCAACGCAAGGCTTCAAGGGTGCGCATTTCGCTACCTTTCCGCCGGACCTGATCAGACCTTGCATCCTGGCCGGCGCGCCACTCGGTGGCGTCGTGCTTGACCCTTTCGGCGGTGCCGGCACTACGGCGGTGGTCGCAATGCAGGAAGGGCGCAAATCGATCCTGTGCGAACTGAACCCGGAATATGCCGCAATGGCTGAGCGCCGGATTGCGTCTGCCTGGCTCGACGGCGCGGCGCAGATGGATGTTTTCCGCGACACCGCGCAACACCCAGCAGCCTAACCCCAATCCCCCTACATGCCTGCCAGCGGGCGAAGTCACGGCAACTGACTATCGATCCATCGTTCAGCTGCCGCCATCGCGTCATCAAGCGCTGCCGGATAGTCAGGCCAAGGGCCTTCCAACTCTGCTGCAACCTCGCCCAAGCCATTGATCGGCGCTGGCTCAATGATCTTTGCGGCAACAGGGCTCTCGTCGTTCGGGCGGCGCCAATCGAACTTGAGAAACATCACGTGGCCCCGGTAAGCGTGCGCTATCGGAGCATCGAAGTTGTGTGACACGTCCATGCCTCGTCACGAACTTGGTTGAACCCTTTTGTACACCGCTTCGGTCCTGTTTGAAAGATAGGCAGAAAGCTATCACTCCAATCCCCTATATGCCGCCCCGCGCGGCTAGGACATACCCCATGCTTGCTATGAAACTCACCCTGACACTGCTGGGCGCTTTGCTGTACCTGGTCGGCAGCGGATGCTGGTTCTTCTGGATCGCCCCCCGCCTTCTGGCCGACGGCGAAACGGCCGACATCCTCTACGCCTTCGTCGGCACTTGTGGCTGGCTGCTGATCACCTTCGGCCTGGCCATCCAAATCATCAAGACAGCACGGCCCACGGCGGCCGGCCGGAGGTAGGTATGCAAGCAGAGATCCTGTCGGACGACGAGCTCGCCGACCTAACCGGCTACAAGCAGCGCGCTCACCAGCGCAAATGGCTGAAAGACCGAAACTGGGTGTTCATCGAGAGCCGTGGCGGCCGCCCTCTGGTGGGTCGGATGTACGCGCGCGCGAAGCTTGGCATGGTTAACGCCGCAATCGCAGATCCAAACCCGCCGCCGGCGCGTCCAGCTTGGACGCCTGATTTCTCCAGAGTGAACTGATATGCGCCCCCGAAACACGGAAAACAGGGACTTGCCGCCAGGAATGGTGCGCCGTAAGCGCCCAAGGAAGAATGGCAAGGTCTGGATCGGCTACTACTACCGTGACTCAGCGGGAAAAGAGATTCCGCTTGGTACAGACCTGAGCAAAGCCCGGCTGAAGTGGGCCGAACTGGAGGCCAAAGAAAAGCCTGCCGACCTGACAACGATGAAGGGCATCTTCGACCGGTACGTGCGCGACGTCATCCCAAAAAAGGGGGAGCGAACCCAGAAGGACAACATGGCCGAACTGAAACAGCTTCGTCCTACGTTTGATGAGGCGCCCATCGATTCAATTACGCCGTTCAACATCGCCGGCTACCGTGATGCCCGCTCAGCAAAGGTTCGTGCCAACCGCGAGATCGCGCTTCTGTCCCACGTTTTCAACATGGCCAGGGAGTGGGGGCTGACGGAGCGGGAGAACCCTTGCCAGGGCATCAGGAAGAACAAGGAGGCGCCGCGCGATTACTACGCCAACGCGGCTGTTTGGGATGCCGTCTACGCAGTTGCCGAACAAGAACTCAAGGAAGCTATGGACCTGGGCTATTTGACCGGACAGCGGCCTGCTGACGTGCTGATCATGCGCAGCGACGATATCGAGGGTGACTACTTCCTGGTAACGCAGGGCAAGACCGGCCAGAAGCTTCGAATCCTGATGCGTACAGAAGCCGGGGAAAACAGCTTGGGGAGATTAGTCAGGGAGATTGCCGAAAGGAATGTCGGTCATTCATCCAAGTACCTGTTGATCAACAGGCATGGAAAGCGAATGACGAAGGGGATGTTGCGCTTGCGCTGGGACAAGGCTCGGGAAAAAGCCCAGCAGAACGCCATCGAACAAGGCGACCCGCTGCTCGCGGCCAAGATTGGAGGGTTTCAGTTCCGCGACATCCGGCCGAAGGCCGCGTCGGAAATAATCGATATCGGGGACGCAAGTCTGCTGCTGGGACACAGCAAACAGGAGATCACAAAGCGGGTTTACAGGAGGATTGGCGCCACCGCGAAACCGTCCAAATAGGCAAAGTTTCGGAACTCCTACCCGAAAGTTTCGGAACTCTCCCCAAAAGCAGAAAAAACATTCTCAAACCACAGAAACGCAAAAGCCCCACAATCGCGGGGCTTTTGTATGAATCTTGGCGGGAAACCAGGGATTCGAACCCTGGGAACGCTATTAACGTTCGCCGGTTTTCAAGACCGGTGCATTCAACCACTCTGCCAATTTCCCTTGTGCATCACAGGATTATAGTAGCTCATCCCGTCTCAGCGGGCGCCATAATACCCGAATGAAACACACTGTCAAACTCTCTGCATCGCTTGTTACAGGGCGTCTGTTATGATCTTTGCGACTGAACGTTTCAAAACTGAAGGAGTGTCGCCATGCGCGAACAGAATTACGCAGTGAATGGTAACGCGCAGGCTGAGCAGCTTGAAGTCAGCCGCGTCTTGCGCAACACGTACGGACTGCTCGCCCTTACCCTCGCATTCAGCGGCGTGATGGCCTACGTGGCCCAGCAGATGCGCGTTGGTTATCCGAATATCTTTGTCGTGCTGATCGGCTTCTATGGTCTGTTCTTCCTGACCAACAAGTTGCGCGATTCGGCCTGGGGCCTGGTGTCGGCGTTTGCCTTGACCGGTTTCATGGGCTTCATCCTCGGCCCGATCCTCAACCGTTACCTCGGCATGGCCGGCGGTGCGGAAGTGGTCAGTTCGGCGTTTGCCATGACTGCCCTGGTGTTTGGTGGCCTGTCGGCCTACGTGCTGATCAGCCGTAAGGACATGAGCTTCCTGGGTGGCTTCATTACCGCGGGTTTCTTCGTGTTGCTGGCGGCAGTAGTGGCCAGCATGTTCTTCCAGATCAGCGGCTTGCAACTGGCGATCAGCGCGGGTTTTGTGCTGTTTTCCTCGGTGTGCATCCTGTTCCAGACCAGCGCCATCATCCACGGCGGTGAGCGTAACTACATTATGGCGACCGTGAGCCTGTATGTTTCGATCTACAACCTGTTTATCAGCCTGTTGCAGATCTTCGGCATCATGAGCCGCGACGACTGATCAGTCAGTCACAATAAAAAATGCCCCGTATCGCGAGATACGGGGCATTTTTATTTCCAGGCCTGCACGAATGGTCAGTACTGGTTGGGTTCCATTTCCAGCTCGACCTTGAAGCGCTTGAAGATATCCTGCTGGATACGCAACGCCAGGTTGGCAATCTCGCGGCCTGTGGCGGTGCCGTAGTTGACCAGCACCAGCGCCTGCATCTTGTGTACCCCCGCATCGCCGTCTCGAAAGCCCTTCCACCCTGCCTTGTCGATCAGCCAGCCGGCGGCGAGTTTCATTTGCCCGTCGGCCTGAGGGTATGCGACCAAGTCCGGGTGTTGGCTTTGCAGTTCGGCAGCGAGAGCCTGGGACACCAGTGGGTTTTTGAAGAAGCTGCCGGCATTGCCCAACTCTGCCGGGTCCGGCAGTTTTTCCCGGCGAATGCTGCAGATCGCCCGGCTGACATCGCTTGGCGTGGCGTCGGTAATACCCTGGGCGGCCAGGCGTTGTTGTACCGGGCCGTAGTCAAGTTTCAGCTGGCTGGCGCGGCTGAGGGCAAAGCGTACCCGCAGGATCAACCAGCGCCCGACCTCATGCTTGAACAGGCTGTCACGGTAAGCAAACCTGCATTCGTCCAGGCTGAAATCCCGCAGCTCGCCGGTCTGGCGATCCAGGGCGGTGAGGCCGGCGAACACATCCTTGATCTCCACGCCGTAGGCACCGATGTTCTGCATCGGCGCCGCACCGACGGTGCCGGGGATCAGGCTGAGGTTTTCCAGACCGCAAAAGCCGTGCTCAAGGGTCCACAACACAAACGGATGCCAGGCTTCGCCTGCTTCGGCCTCGACGACCACGTGCACGCCATCGTCGTGCACCACGCGAATGCCTTGGGTGGCCATGCGCAATACCAGCGCAGGCACATCCTGGGTCAGCAACAGGTTGCTGCCACCACCGATCACCAACAGTGGCAGCGATTGTGCAGCCGCGTAGGCCAGAGCCTCGCGGACATCCGCATCACTGTGGGCCTCGGCAAACAATTGCGCACGCACATCAATGCCGAAGCTGTTGAATGGCTTGAGCGATACCTGCGCAAGCACTTGCAAGGTCATAAGCGGCCCTTCAATTCGATCACCAATAAATCGCAGGCGCGCTCGATCAGGTCCAGGACCCGCTCGAAACCTTGTTCACCTTCGTAGTAAGGGTCTGGCACTTCGTCCACTTCGCCGTCAAAGCGGCGCAAAAACAAGTCCAGTTCCGCCTTGCCCTGCCCCGGCTGCATGGCCTTGAGGTTGCGCAGGTTGCTGTGGTCCATGGCCAGGATCAGGTCATAGCGCGCGAAGTCGGCGCGGCTGACCTGTTGGGCACGCTGGGACGACAGGTCATAACCCCGCGCCAGCGCCGCACGTTGGCTGCGCTGGTCCGGCGAGTTGCCGATATGCCATTCGCCGGTGCCGGCAGACGCCACTTCAACCTGGCCGGACAAGCCTGCGTCGCGCAATTTATGGCGTAGCACGCCTTCAGCGGTCGGCGAGCGGCAGATATTGCCCAGGCATACAAACAGGACTTCCATCAGGCGCCCAACAGGCGACGGACGCGTTCCAGGTCTTCCTGGGTATCGACACCTGCTGGCGGCGCCTCCAACGCATCGCTGACATGGATGCGCACGCCGTGCCACAGGGCACGCAGTTGCTCCAGGGATTCGGTGTTTTCCAGCCAGCAGGGGCCCCAATTGACGAAATCATGCAGGAAACCGGCACGATAGGCGTATATGCCGATGTGGCGGCGATACGGCACGCCTTCCGGCAATATGTCGCGATTGCTGGCGAAGGCATCCCGCGCCCAAGGCAGGGTCGAGCGACTGAACGTCAGTGCCAGGCCATTGATGTCGCTGACCACTTTCACCACGTTCGGATTGAACAGCGTTTCAATATCTTCGATCGGTTCGGCCAGGGTCGCCATGCGGGCTTCGCCATGGGCCGCCAGGTTGGCGGCAACCTGGTCGATGACGCTCGGCGGGATCAACGGCTCGTCGCCTTGTACGTTCACCACGATGGCGTCTGGCGCCAAACCGAGCTGGGTGGCCACTTCGGCCAGGCGATCAGTACCGGAGTTGTGGTCTTCACGGGTCAGTACCGCTTCAGCACCAAAGCCTTTGCACGCCTCGATAATACGCGGGTCATCGGTGGCGACCACCACGCGCTCGGCGCTGCTTTTGCAGGCTTGTTCCCATACCAGTTGGATCATCGGCTTGTCGCCGATCATTTGCAGCGGCTTGCCCGGCAGGCGCGTCGAGGCATAGCGGGAGGGAATGACAACGGTAAAGGCGGTGGTCATTTATCCAGGCGCTCATCGGTAGTCAAGGTACGGGCTTCGCTTTCGAGCATGACCGGGATGCCGTCACGGATGGGGTAAGCCAGGCCGGCGCCCTTGCTGATCAGCTCGGTCTTGTCGGCGCTGAGCTTGAGCGGGCCTTTGCAGATCGGGCAAGCGAGGATATCGAGCAGTTTGGTGTCCATGAGTGTTTCCTGGAAAGAAGCGTTTTAAGGCAAGAGACGGTCGGGCAGCAGACGCATCAGCTGCGTGTCGAACCAGGCGACGAACGCCGGTGACGGCACCGCATCCACCGCAAGGTACCACCAGTCGGGCTGGGCAAAGGCGCGGCACTTCACCGCGTCCTTTTCGGTCATGACCAGCGGCAATGACGGGTTAAAACTCAAGACCTCGGCGCTGTAGGGCGCGTGGTCGGCAAAAGCATGGGGTATCGGCTGCCAGTGTAGCGTTTCAAGGGTATTGAAGAAACGTTGCGGATTGCCGATGCCAGCGACCGCATGCACCTGCTGGCCCTCGGGAAAGTAGGCTACCGGCTTGCGCTCGCCACTGTGCAGGTTGATCAGCGCAGTGGGTTGCAGGCGAAAGGCAAAGCCATCTTCACGGTCCGTCGCGGCACCGTTATACAGCAGCGCATCGACACTCTGCAGGCGCTCCACCGGCTCGCGCAACGGCCCGGCAGGCAGGCAGCGTCGATTGCCAAGCCCGCGGGCGGCATCGATCAGCACCAGTTCGAGATCGCGGGCCAGGCGGTAATGCTGCAAGCCGTCGTCGGAAAGGATCAGGTCCAGGGGTTCACTGGCCAGCAGGGCCTTTACCGCGCGACTGCGGTCGGGGTCGATCATCAGCGCTACGCCGCTGCGCTGCACGATCAGCAAGGGCTCGTCGCCGGCCACGTCGGCGCTGTGGCCGGCCTCGACCCGCCACGGCAGTTGCGGTGGCTTGGCACCATAGCCACGGCTGACCACGCCCACGCGCAAACCGCTGCGCCGGCAGTGTTCGATCAGCCACAGGATCAACGGCGTCTTGCCGGTGCCTCCTACGGTGATGTTGCCGACCACCACTACCGGCACCGGCGATTGATAGATCTCGCCCTCGCCCGCCACAAAGCGCGCACGCTTGCGTTGCACTACCCGGCGATACAGTGACTCCAGCGGGCGCAACAACACCAGTGCCGGATGGCCCTCGTACCAGGCCTTGAGCAAACGATCGGACATGGCCATCAGGGTGGGCTCGCCGCCTCGACGGTGGTCATGCGCAAATGACTGAAACCGAGCTTGCCGGCAGCGTCCATGGCGGTGATCACGGCTTGGTGCTGGGTCTTGCCGTCAGCGCTGATGGACAGCGGTAACTGGGTGTCACCACCAGATTCCTTCTGCAAGGCTTCCATCAGGCTGGCGAGGTCGTTTTTCTCCAGCAACTGATTATTCACCGAAAACACGCCATCGGCGCTGATGGCGATGTCCAGTTGCTTGACCTGCTGGTCTTCGGCAGGCGAACCGCTCACTGCTTCAGGCAAATCGACACGCAGCTGGGTTTCCCGGGTGAAGGTGGTGGTCACGACAAAGAACAGCAGCAGGATAAACACCACGTCGATCAATGACGCGAGGTTGATATCGACATTTTCCCGTTGCTTGCGGCGAAATTTCACGCTTTACCCTCGACCAAGTCCACGTCACGGTCGCCCTGCACCACTTCCACCAGTTTGATAGCTTCCTGTTCCATGCCGACCACCAGCTCATCGATGCGCCGTTGCAGGAAGCGGTGAAAGAACACCGCGGGAATCCCCACCATCAGGCCCGCAGCCGTGGTGATCAAGGCCTTGGAAATACCGCCGGCAAGTACCGCCGCATTGGTCGCCATGCCCGCGCCCATGAATGAGCTGAAAATGTCGATCATGCCCAGCACCGTGCCGAGCAGGCCGAGCAGCGGTGCCATGGCGGCGATGGTACCGAGAGCGTTGATGTAACGCTCCAGCTCATGGATTACCCGCGCAGCCGCTTCTTCAATGCACTCTTTCATGATCTCGCGACCGTGCTTGGAGTTGGCCAGACCGGCGGCGAGGATTTCACCCAGCGGCGAATTGGCGCGCAGTTCCTTGAGTTTTTGCTTGTCGAGCTGCTTGTTCTTGATCCAGCCCCAGACTTGCCCCAGCAGGTGCTCGGGGGTGACGCGACTGGCGCGCAGGGTCCACAGGCGTTCGGCAACGATGCCGAGTGCGGCGATGGAGCTCAGAATGATCGGCAACATCATCCAGCCGCCGGATTTGACCAATTCCCACACAGTGAATGTCCCCTCGAAAAAGTGCGCCACTTTACCATATAGGTTCGGCAGCGGGGTTCGTCGGCTACAGGCCCGCCCGTCGCGGCCCAGAGTCTTTGGTAACGCCGGATTACGGTAACGGTTCGCGCCAGAACCTGCGTTGACTGCGCGCAACAGTCGGTGGAAGGAACGTTCCCAGGCGCAGGCGCACTGCGCCTTGTTCAGCGCTGTCATATACCCGACTGCCCAGGGCCTGATAGCGCTCCATTACTTGTGGATGAGGATGGCCGAATGCATTGCTGCGCCCACGGGAGATCAGCACCGATGCCGGCGCCAGCCGCTGCAGGAAGGGCCAGGACGAAGAGCTGCGGCTGCCATGGTGCGGGGCCTGCAGCCAATCGGTCGGCACCGCCAGCGGCGAGGCAAGGAATGCCTGTTCGGCGGCGCGATCAATATCGCCGGTGAGCAGCAGGCGTTCGCCATTGGCCTCGACCTGCAGTACGCAGGACCTCGGATTGCCATCAATCGCACCGGCCCATTGCCACAGCTCAAAGGCCACGCCATCCCATTCCCAACGCTCGCCACGGGTACAGGCCTGGGTACCGAGAAACCCCGGCAGGCCTTCGGTTTCGCCGCCCACCACGCGCTTGACGGGCAGCCCCCGGGCCACTGCCTCCGCACCGCCGGCATGATCGGCATCAGCATGGCTGAGCAGCATCATGTCCAACTGCCCTACCCCCAGCTTTTTCAACGACGGCAAGACGACCCGCGCCCCCTGGTCGACAGGCCCAGACCGGGGCCCGGCGTCATAAAGCAAGGAGTGATGGCGAGTGCGCAGGATCAGGGCCTGCCCCTGGCCGACATCCAGCTGCACCACGTCCACCTGCCCATGGGGTATCGACTCCCTGGGTGGAAAAACCGCCAACAACAGCATGGGCCAGCCCAATAACCGAAACGGCAGCCCCTTGGGCAATAGCAAAATTACTGCGCCGGCCAGACTCACCAGCCAATAGCCCAAAGGTACTTCGGCCGGTATCCAGGCAGGCAGTCGCACAGCAAGCAGCGCCAGGCCCTTGAACAAGCCGTCCAGCGCGCCACCCGCCAACCACAGCAAAGCGTCACCGGCCAACGGCACCCACAGCAGCGCCGTGCCCAGCAGCGCCAAGGGCAGCACCACCAGGCTGATCCACGGCACCGCAACCAGGTTGGCCACGGGTGCACTGAGGCTGATGGGCAAACCCAATACCAGCAACAACGGGAACAAGCCAATGGCGATCAACCACTGGGGACGCGTCCAGACCTGCCAGGCGCTCCACGGCCCCAGGCGCACGCTGAACGCCAGGACCAGCGCTGCGACCGCCGCAAACGACAGCCAGAACCCCGGTTGCAGGCTGGCCAGGGGCTCAAGCGCCAGCACAGCGTTCAGCGCCAGCAACAACGGCCACCAAACACCCAAGTGACGAAAGCGCAAACGCCACAGCAATACCAGGCCCACCATGACGCAAGCCCGCTGCACCGGCACGCCGAACCCCGCCAGCAGGCCATAAGCCAACGCCCCGGAAAATGCCAAGCCGCACGCCCACGGCAGCCACGGCCAGGTTCGGGGCCAGCACCCATGGCGCGCCAACAAAGCGATCAAGCCGTAGATCAACCCCGCCAGCAAGCCAATGTGCTGCCCGGAAATCACCAGCAGATGCACCGTGCCGGTGTCCTGCAACACCTGCCAATCCTCAGGCGCCAGCCCGGAACCGTCGCCCAGTACCAATGCAGCCAAGCCCGCCTCGCGGCCCTGGGCATCCACGGCCAGCAGGCGCTGGCGGACAGCATCGCGCCAGGCATTGCGGGCCGGCGCCAGGCGCTCGCCGTCCTTTACCGTCGCGGTGGCGCCGATACGCTGGGCCAGCAACCAGGCCTCATGGTCAAACCCGTGGAAATTAAGCAGGCCGGCAGGCCGCTTTAGCGTCAATGCCAGGCGCCAGCGCTCCCCACTGTTAACCGTCGGCCCGCCATGCCAGGACACGCGGATGCGCTTGGGCAGCCGCGCAGTGCGCGACCGGCTGTCGGCCAGTTCGAAGCGCACGCTTGTGCCCGTCTGTTGCGGCAGGCCGATGACACGCCCTTCGACCCAGCGCGTCTGCCCATCCAGCACCGGCCGCAAGCGGTCATCCAGCGCCCACTGCGCACTGATACAGGCCCAACTCAAACCCAACAGGAAGAACGCCACGGGATAGGTGCGAAAAGGCAGCAGCATCAACACCAGCACCAACATGCCCAACACCCCTGCGCCAGACGGCAACGCAGGTAACCAACGCAACGCCAGTAGCCCCAGCGCCAAGGCCAACATCGCTGTTTTCATGGATCATCCTTTTCCACTGATCCACTCAGTTTTAGCTGGCTGACCGGCAGCGCCTATGATGTTTTGTCACAAAGTCTGAATTTTCTGTTTATAGAATCCGGGCATACTTGCCCCTCAAATTGACCTGGACCCCTTATGCCCCGGCGCTTATTCAAACGGTACATGCCCGATCCCAGCAGTATCAGGGAACATAAGTCATTACAGTTTCTTGGCACCCTGCTGCATGATCCGAACCTCTGGCACCTGAACCGGCATTCAGTGGCTCGTGCCATGGCGGTGGGTTTATTTGCGGCGTTTATTCCGATTCCGTTGCAGATGCTGCTTGCGGCAATCCTGGCGATCGTCGTGCGCGGCAATATGCCGATCGCCGTCAGCCTGGTGTGGCTGACCAATCCGATCACCATGCCGGTGGTGTTTGTGTGTACCTACATGACGGGCGCCTGGCTGATGAACGTACCGCCGCGCAGCCTGCCCGATAACCTCACATGGGAATGGATCAGCGGCCAGCTGAGCACGCTCTGGCAGCCGTTCCTGCTGGGTTCGGTGGTGCTGGGCCTGGTATTGGGGGCTCTGGCCTATTGCTTGACGATGGCGTACTGGCGCTGGTGGGTGGCGCACCAGTGGAAAAAACGTAAATTGCGTCGGCGCTGAAAAGCTAACGAGCCAGCAAGCGCAGATGCACCCGCAGGCCCTGCCCGGTATTTTCCGCCCATAAGCGCCCGCCCTGGCGCTGCACCGCGTTGCGGGCGATGCTCAGGCCCAGGCCGAACCCACCATCGCCGGGCCGCGAGCCGTCCAAACGGGTGAAAGGCGCGAAGATGCGTTCCAAATCCCGCTCATCAATACCGCCGCCCTGATCCTGCAGCCAGATATGCCAATAATCCCCCTCGCGACACCCGTCAAGTTGCACGCAGCCATCGTCGGGAGAATGGCGTATGGCGTTGCGCAGGATATTTTCCAGGGCCTGGGCCAGTGCGTTCAGGTTGCCACGCACCCAACTGTCCGCCGGCAACAGGCACGGCAAGCGCGACGCCGGCCAGTGGCTTTCGAAACAGGCGTTTTCGCGCAACATGTCCCACAAAGCCTGGAGTTGAATGTCTTCCTGGGGCAGCGGCGCTGTTTCGCTGTCGAGCCAGGCCAGTTGCAGGCTGTCTTCCACCAGGCGTTGCATGGCGTCGATTTCCCGCCCCAGGCGCTCACGCAGGCGGGCCGGGTCTTGCTCGCTGTCGCAGGCCACCCGCAGGCGGCTCAAGGGCGTACGCAGTTCATGGGACATGTCGCGCAGCAACTGCTGCTGCAAGCGCACCGTGCCTTGCAGGCGTTCGGACATATGGTCAAAGGCGCGCCCCAACTCTCCCAATTCATCCTGGCGGCTGGTCGCATCCCGGGACAGCCGCGTATGCAACTGGTCCGCACGCCAGGCATTGGCCTGCTCGCGCAATTGATTAAGGGGCATGATCAGCAGCCGATAGAGGCCGATGCACAGCAACAGGGTGAACAGGCCCGGAATCACACCATTGGTGACTATCCGCCAGAACAGTTGATAGCGCCCCGGCATAAAACGTTGCGGCAACTCGATCACCAGCGACCCCAGGCCAGGATCGACCGGAAACGGCACCTTCATCCAGGGCAGCCCTGTGACATGCCGGCTGACCGGCCAATCCAGCCCGCGCAAAAAGGTCAGGCGCTGGCTTTCCTTGTCACTCAGGGGCGTGTTGCTGAGGGATTGCAAATCGTTGCCGATCACGCCAACCCAGGTGGTTTCACGCTTGGCCATCAGTTGCAACCAGGCATCCACCCCGGCGCGACCTTGTGTGCTCCAGGCCAGCTCGGCGCCTGCCGCATAGCCACTGAGAATCTCCCGCGACTTGTCCGACAGGTACGCGCTCTGCTGCTCCATATAGCGGCCCCACGACCAACTGAGCCAGATCATCAGCAAACAGAACGCGATCAACAGGCAGGCCAGTTTCCAGAACAGCGAGTGCTTGCCCGGCAGCCGCTCAAAGCCCTTCATCAACACCACTCAGCACGTAGCCCTTGCCCCACACCGTGCGCACTTCACGCTCGGCATAGCCGATGGCCTTGAGTTTGCGGCGAATCTGGCTGACGTGCATGTCGAGGCTGCGGTCATGGGGCGCATACCCACGCTGCAGCACTTGCTGATACAGGAAGGCTTTGCTGAGGACTTCTTCAGCGTTGCGGTGCAGGGTTTCCAGCAGCCGGTACTCGCTGCGCGTCAGTCCGGCCCACTGTGCCTGGCAGCACACATCACAGCGCTCATCATCAAAATGCAGCACCGGGACATTCTCCCGCATCACTGCGCGCGGCGGCTCAGGCCGGCGATCCAGGGCCACCCGGCGCAGGATGGCTTCAATGCGCACGCGCAATTCAGCCATGCTGAACGGCTTGGGCAGATAGTCATCCGCGCCCAGGCGAAAGCCGCTGATGCGGTCGGCTTCGGCGCCCAGGGCCGACATCAGAATCACCGGCATGGCGTGGCTCTGACGCAAATGCGTGAGGATCGACAGCCCGTCCAGCCCCGGCAACAGGATGTCCATCAACACCAGGTCAAATGCCTGGTCTCGGGCCATTTGCAGGCCTTGCTGGCCGTTGCGACACCACGTCACCTGAAAACCACTGCGGCCAAGCTGCTCATGCACGTAGGCCCCCAACACAGGGTCATCTTCGATGGTCAGGATAGTAGGTAGGCCAACTGTTGCGGGAGTCATTAGCGTCTGCAAGTCATTCTCAATCACTGATTATTCAAGATTAAATGGCTACAGGCAATCGCCACCCGGCGCCGAATGGCCCGAAGATTGCCGCATGTCATTAATTTGCAAGATTCCAGACCGTGCAAATGGCTACACTGCGCAGGTGGCGCGGGCCGGATGCCAGCGTGGATAATTGATAACAACGTGGTAGCAGGAGAGTGGCGTGCTTAGAAGAATGGGGATAAAAGGCCGCGTACTGTTGCTGACCTTATTACCGACCAGCCTGATGGCCTTGGTGTTGGGAGGCTATTTCACCTGGATGCAACTGTCGGAATTGCAGAGCCAGTTGCTGCAACGCGGCGAAATGATCGCCGAACAATTGGCGCCGCTGGTGGCGCCTGCCCTGGGCCACAAGAACACTGAACTGCTGGAGCGCATCGCCACTCAATCCTTGGAGCAGTCAGACGTGCGCGCGGTGTCGTTCCTCGCCCCAGACCGTTCGCCCTTGGCCCACGCCGGCCCGACCATGCTCAACCCGCCGCCTACCGGTAACAGCTCGCACCTACTGCAGCGCACCGGCAACGATGCCACCCGTTATTTGCTGCCGGTATTCGGCCGGCATCGCAACCTGGCGGGCGAACTCATCCCCGATGAGTCTGACCGCCTGCTGGGGTGGGTCGAAGTGGAGCTGTCCCACAACGGCATGCTGCTGCGTGGCTACCGCAGCCTGTTCGCCAGCCTGTTGCTGATCGCCATCGGTCTGATGTGTACCGCTGCCCTCGCCCTGCGAATCAGCCGCACCATCAATTCGCCGATTGGCCAGATCAAGCAAGCCGTGGCCCAGCTCAAGGACGGCAACCTGGAAACACGTTTGCCACTGTTGGGCAGCCAGGAGCTGGACCAGCTCGCGTCGGGCATCAACCGCATGGCCGAAACACTGCAGAATGCCCAGGAAGAATTGCAACACAGCATCGACCAGGCCACCGAAGACGTGCGCCAGAACCTGGAGACCATCGAGATCCAGAACATCGAGCTGGACCTGGCGCGCAAGGAAGCCCTGGAAGCCAGCCGCATCAAGTCGGAATTCCTGGCCAACATGAGCCATGAGATCCGCACGCCACTCAACGGCATCCTCGGCTTTACCCACCTGCTGCAAAAAAGCGAGCTGTCACCGCGCCAGCTGGATTACCTGGGCACCATCGAAAAATCCGCCGACAACCTGCTGGGTATCATCAACGAGATCCTCGACTTCTCGAAGATCGAGGCCGGCAAGCTGGTACTCGACAGCGTGCCGTTCAACCTGCGGGACCTGCTGCAAGACACCCTGACCATCCTCGCCCCCGCCGCCCATGCCAAGCAGCTCGAACTGGTCAGCCTGGTGTACCGCGACACGCCGCTGGCGTTGGTGGGTGACCCGCTGCGCCTCAAGCAGATCCTGACCAACCTGATCAGCAACGCGATCAAGTTCACCCGCGAAGGCACCATCGTTGCCCGGGCGATGATCGAGGATGAGCAGGAAGACAGCGTGCAGTTGCGCATCAGCGTGCAAGACACCGGCATTGGTCTGTCCAACCAGGATGTCCGGGCACTGTTCCAGGCGTTCAGCCAGGCCGACAACTCGCTGTCGCGCCAGCCCGGCGGTACTGGCCTGGGGTTGGTAATTTCCAAGCGTTTGATCGAGCAGATGGGCGGCGAAATCGGCGTCGACAGCACGCCAGGTGAAGGCTCCGAGTTCTGGATCAGCCTGAACCTGCCCAAAACCCGTGACGACGTTGAAGACCTGCCCGGCCCGCCGCTGCTGGGTCGCCGCGTGGCCGTGCTGGAAAACCACGAACTGGCGCGCCAGGCCCTGCAACATCAACTGGAAGACTGCGGCCTGGAAGTCACACCGTTCAACACCCTGGAAAGCCTGACCAATGGCATCACCAGTGCGCACCAGACCGAACAGGCGATCAGCCTGGCGGTGCTCGGCGTCACCGCCAATGACATTCCACCCGAGCGTCTCAACCAACACTTGTGGGACCTCGAACACCTGGGCTGCAAGGTGCTGGTACTGTGCCCGACTACCGAGCAGATGCTGTTCAACCAATCGGTGCCCAACCCCAACAGCCAGTTGCAGGCCAAGCCCGCTTGTACACGCAAGCTGCGCCGCTCCCTGGCCGACCTGATCAGCCCGCGCCCCTCGCGCAGCGAACCGGGAGAGCCGCTGTCCAGCCGTGCGCCACGGGTGCTGTGCGTGGACGACAATCCGGCCAACCTGCTACTGGTGCAAACCCTGCTGGAAGACATGGGGGCCAAGGTGCAGGCGGTGGAAAGTGGCTATGCAGCCATCGATGCCGTCAAGCAAGAAACCTTCGACCTGGTGTTGATGGACGTGCAAATGCCCGGCATGGACGGGCGCCAGAGCACCGAGGCCATCCGTCAATGGGAAAGCGAACGCCACGGCACGCCGCTGCCGGTGGTCGCCCTCACGGCCCACGCCATGGCCAACGAAAAACGCGCCCTGCTGCAAAGCGGCATGGACGACTACCTGACCAAGCCCATCAGTGAGCGCCAATTGGCCCAGGTGGTGTTGAAATGGACCGGGCTGGCCCTGCGCAACCAAGGCCAGGAGCGCGCCAACGACGGCCTGGCCCAGGGCGTACAACTGCTGGTGCTCGACCACGAGGAAGGCCTGCGCCTGGCCGCCAACAAGGCAGACCTCGCCGCTGACATGCTCGCCATGCTGCTGGCTTCCCTGGAAGCTGATCGCCTGGCAATCACCCTCGCCCGCGAAGCCAATGACAACCATGCCCTGATCGAACGCGTCCACCGTCTGCACGGCGCCACGCGCTACTGCGGCGTGCCGCAACTGCGCGCAGCCTGCCAACGCGCCGAAACCCTGCTCAAGCAGGATGATGCCAAGGCCATGGCCGCGCTGGATGAACTGGACATGGCCATTGCGCGATTGGCCAGTGAAGCCAGGGTCAGCGCCTGATCCTGTTTTCATGGGCAACGAATCAACAATGTGGGAGGGGGCTTGCTCCCGATGGCGGTGTATCAGTTACAGATATTTCGACTGACACACTGCCATCGGGGGCAAGCCCCCTCCCACATTTAGTCAGCATTTCCAACGTGTAAACTGCAGGGAGCCTTCTTGATGCGCGTCATTCTGTTCAGCAGCCAAGCCTACGACCGTGACAGCTTTCTCGGAGAGCCGCGCCCCCAGGGCATCGAGCTGCAATTCCAACCCGCCCGCCTCAACCTCGACACCGTGGCCCTGGCCGAACACCACGAGGTGGTCTGCGCCTTTATCAACGACGACCTCAGCGCACCGGTATTGGAGCAACTGGCCAAAGGCGGCACGCGCCTGATTGCCCTGCGTTCGGCCGGTTACAACCACGTCGACTTGCCGGCTGCCAAGCGCCTGGGCCTGACCATCGTGCGCGTGCCCGCGTATTCGCCCCACGCCGTGGCCGAGCATGCCGTGGCGCTGATCCTGGCGCTCAATCGGCGGCTGCACCGGGCCTACAACCGCACCCGCGATGGCGATTTCAGCCTGCACGGGCTCACCGGTTTCGATCTGGTCGGCAAGACCGTCGGCGTGGTCGGCACCGGGCAAATCGGCGCCACGTTCGCCAAGATCATGGCCGGCTTCGGCTGCCAGCTGCTGGCCTGCGATCCCTTCCCGAATCCGCAGGTCCAGGCCCTCGGCGCCCGTTACGTGAGCCTGCCCGAATTGCTGGCCGAGGCGCAGATCATCAGCCTGCACTGCCCGTTGACCGTCGACAGCCAGCACCTGATCAACGCCCGCTCCCTGGCGCAGATGCAGCCCGGCGCGATGCTGATCAATACTGGGCGCGGTGGCCTGGTCGATACCCCGGCGCTGATCGAAGCGCTCAAGGAGGGCCAGTTGGGCTATTTGGGGCTGGATGTATACGAGGAAGAAGCCCAGCTGTTTTTCGAGGATCGCTCGGACCTGCCCCTGCAAGACGACGTGCTCGCCCGCCTGCTGACCTTCCCCAATGTGATCATTACCGCGCACCAGGCATTCCTCACCCGCGAGGCCCTGGCGGCGATTGCCGGCACAACACTGGCCAACATCGCGGCCTGGGCCGAGGGCCGGGCGCAGAACCGGGTCGAGGGATGATCAGCGGTCACATACCAGGCTCATGATAGGCCGGCACCCGTGATAGGATGCCGCGCCTATTTGGAGGATCCATGGCCGAACACGATTTCCGCTTCAGCTTGCTGAGCCCGCAACACACCCTGATCGAATGCCGCGCCCTGGTGCCGGGCCGTTACCAAGTCACCGGCAACGGTGGTTCGATCAAGCATGGCGACGTGCTGATCGTCACCTTGCGCGGCAGTAAAACCCTGTCGATGCGCCTGACCGTCGAAGGTGACGCACGCTACTCCATCCGCCCAGCCGGCCAATGGGTCGCCATGGCCCAGGGGCCGAAGTTCGGTGAGCTGGAGATTCATACCTGGAAGGTCAATTGCGACAGCTGCGACACCGTGCTGGAGTTTGAATTTGCGGTGGAAACCAAGCTGACCAAGGAGCCACTGCAGCCGGCTGCCAACGCACGCATCAAAGAACTCGGCTGGGCCAGCGAAGGCGACAAGCACCGCTGCCCGAAATGCCAGCAGGCTGCGCAATGAAAGGCGCGTTGTTGCTCGGTGCAATCGGTATGGGCCTGGCCGGCTGCGCCGCGGATGGCGCGAAGCTGGAGCGCGACCACAGCTATGTGGTGGAATGGATCGGTGAACGGCCGCTGATGGACTATGCGCACCTGACCGTCACCCTCGGCGCCGATGGTCGTGCCTATGGCAATGGCGGCTGCAACCACTGGTTCGCGCCGTACACCGTCGAGGGCGACAAGCTCAGCTTCGGCCAGATCGGCAGCACCCGCAAACTCTGCGCCGAGGCACTGATGGAGCAGGAGCAGCGCTTTTTCCAGGCCCTGCAAGGCGTGCAGCGCTGGGACATCTCGCCGATCGAACAGACGCGGTTCTGGCCGGCCGAGGGCAAGCCGATTCGCTTGTGGCTTGAAGAAGGCTGATATCCCCAATCTTCGGATTGATGGGATCTCAATGTGGGAGGGGGCTTGGTCCCGATAGCAGTGTGTCAGTCAATACATCAATTGACTGTTACACCGCTATCGGGAGCAAGCCCCCTCCCACACTTTCTCTGAGGTGTTGCTTTAACCGCGCAGGGCCTTGAGCTTGCCCAGCACCCCTTCTGCGGTCTGTTCCCCCATCAATTGCTCCCGCACCTTGCCCTTGTCATCGATGATATAGGTCACCGGCAAGGCCTCGCTGCGCGGAATCTCGAAGATCCCATCCGGGTTCTGGGCCAGGACCGTGAACTTGATTCCCAGTTTGTCGCTGGCGGCTTTCAACTCCTCACCCTGAACATTGTCGAAGTTGACTCCGAACACCCCCACACCCTGCCCCTTCAATTGCTCGGCCAAGGCGTTGAGTTCGGGGATTTCCGTGCGGCACGGTCCACACCATTCGGCCCAGTAATTGACCACCAGCCACTGCTTGTCCAGGCGTTCGGCCGCCACTTTCTGGCCGTATTGGTCAACGCCGTAATCGTTACCGCAGCCGCTGAGCAGCAGGGTTGTGATGATCGCCAATGCACCGATCAGTCGCCTTGTCATGGGGTATTCCTTCGCAAAAATGAACATGGGCTGCGGCCTATCGCCTCTTACGGTTTAAGGACAGGCGCCAGCGCAGGTAGAATACCCGCCACCTTACGCAAGATGCGACCCGCACATGACCGATCTGACGCTTTATCACAACCCGCGCTGCTCGAAATCCCGCGGTGCGCTCGAACTGCTGGAGGCCCGTGGCCTCACCCCAAACGTGGTGCGCTACCTGGAAACCCCACTGGATGCGGCGCAAATCAAGGCCCTGCTGGAAAAACTGGGGATCAACGCCCGTCAGCTGCTGCGCACCGGCGAAGACGAATACAAGACCCTCAACCTGGCCGACGCCAACCTCAGCGAAGCGCAATTGATCGCCGCCATCGCCGCCCACCCCAAGCTGATGGAGCGCCCGATCCTGGAAACCGCCGATAAAGCCATCATTGGCCGCCCACCCGAGAACGTACTGGAGATCCTGCCGTGAGCGCGCCCTATGTGCTGGTGTTGTATTACAGCCGCAATGGCTCGGTGAGCGAGATGGCCCGACAGATTGCCCGCGGTATCGAACAAGGCGGCATGGAAGCGCGGCTGCGCACGGTGCCGGCGATTTCCACCGAGTGCGAAACCGTGGCGCCGAGCATTCCCGATGAAGGCGCGCTGTATGCCAGCCTGGATGACCTGAAACACTGCTCGGGCCTGGCCCTGGGCAGTCCGACCCGTTTCGGCAACATGGCCGCGCCGCTCAAGTACTTCCTCGACGGCACCAGCAACCTGTGGCTCACCGGCGCGCTGGTGGGCAAGCCTGCCGGCGTGTTCACCTCCACCGCCAGCCTGCATGGCGGCCAGGAGACCACGCTGATGTCGATGCTGCTGCCGCTGTTGCACCACGGCATGCTCATCACCGGCCTGCCCTACAGCGAGCAGGCGCTGCTCGATACCCAGGGCGGCGGCACGCCTTACGGCGCCAGTCACCATTCCGGGCCCGACGGCAAGCGCATGCTCGACCCCCATGAAATCACCCTGTGCCGAGCCCTGGGCTTGCGCCTGGCCAAGACCGCCACGCTGCTGGAGAACGGCCGTGGCCAGGAAGCCTAAAATCCTGCCGCCCCAGGCATGGCTGGAACCGCGGGTCAAGGTTGCACGGGCACTGAGCCTGCTGGCGTTTTTTGGGCTGGTGGGTTTGTTGTGCGTGTACTACCTGTTCATCGCCGACCTGCACGGGGCGCGTCCATGGGTGATCCTGCTGATCGAACTGGTGCCGCTGCTGGTACTCGCGCCCGGGATGATCATAGGCAGCGCCCGCGGGCATTCGTGGGTGTGCTTTGTGGTGAACCTGTATTTCATCAAGGGCGCGCTGGCGGCGTACGACCCGAACCGCCAGTGGTTCGGGGTGTTAGAGATGCTGGCGAGCCTGGCGGTGTTTTGCACGGCGCTGTTGTATGTGCGTTGGCGGCATCAACTGAACCGTCGACTGGCCGATTGACACGCTCCTACAATGATCAATGGTTGACGGTATACGCCAGCATCATCGACAACTGGGACATCGGACGCCCACTCTCGGCATGCCACTGGTTGAAGGCGCCCTGCACCGTGGCCAGATCCCGCAGGCTGGTCGGCGCCTTGTCGACGATCTTCTGCGCGTTCAACGCCGCCACCACGTCATAGCTCGGCACAAACGTATCCTTGCCCACCATCCGCAGAAACCGCGGTGCCGACAGCCCACCCAGTTGGTGGCCATGCTTGCTCAGGTATTTCCATAACCCGACGATATCGGTCACCGGCCAATCGGCGACAAACGCACCGAAGCTGCCCTTCTCCTGCTCGATATCGAGGATCATCTGCGCATTGCGCGGCACACTCTTGAGTTTGCCCAGGTGGCGGATGATGCGGGTGTCCTGCATCAGGCGTTCCAAGTGCTCGGCGCCCATCAGCACGACTTTTTCCGGATCGAAGCCGAAAAAAACCTGCTCAAACGCCGGCCACTTGGCATCGACCACACTGTGCTTCAAGCCCGCACGAAACACCCGTAGCGCCAAAGTCGACAGGTAACGGTCATCGGTGATCTTGCGCAATTGCGCCGGGGTCTTGGGCACAGGCAGGTGGGCTTCCAGCTCGGCCGTCGAACCGAAGCGGTTCAGACAATATTCGTGCAGCCACTTGTAATCGCGCATGCCCTCTCCTGGCAGTTGAATTGAAAACGGCGCCCGCAAGCGCCGTTTACTAGAGCCTCGACGAGGCTTAGAGGTTCACTACATTGACGAAACGCGAAGCAGCCGTCTCATCGATTTTCAAGCTGGTGAAATCGAACAGGTTGCGATCAGCCAGTTGAGACGGGATCACATTTTGCAGGCTGCGGAAGATGCTCTCGGTACGCCCGGGGGTCTTGCGCTCCCAGTCCAGCAGCATGTCCTTGACCACCTGGCGCTGCAGGTTTTCCTGGGAGCCGCACAGGTTGCAGGGGATGATCGGGAATTGCTTGAAGTCGGAGTAGGCCTGGATGTCCTTCTCGTTGCAATACGCCAGCGGGCGGATCACCACGTTGCGCCCGTCATCGGCGCGCAGCTTGGGCGGCATGGCCTTGAGCGAGCCATTGAAGAACATATTCAGGAAGAAGGTCTCGACGATGTCATCGCGGTGATGACCCAGGGCCATCTTGGTCGCGCCGATCTCGTCGGCAAAGGTGTAGAGCGTGCCACGGCGCAGGCGCGAGCACAGCGAGCAGGTGGTCTTGCCTTCCGGGATCAGCTCCTTGACCACCGAGTAGGTGTCTTTCTCGACGATGTGGTACTCGACGCCCAGTTCTTTCAGGTAGGCCGGCAGCACATGCTCGGGGAAGCCAGGCTGTTTCTGGTCCATGTTGACGGCGACGATCTCGAACTGGATCGGCGCGACCTTTTGCAGGTGCAGCAACACGTCGAGCATGGTGTAGCTGTCTTTGCCGCCGGAGAGGCAGACCATGACCTTGTCGCCATCCTCGATCATGTTGAAATCGGCGACCGCTTCACCGGCCAGGCGACGCAGGCGTTTTTGCAGTTTGTTCTGGTTGACCGTAAGAGTGCCCATGGCGCTTGGATCCGCTGAAGGTGTGACGAAAAGCCGGGTATTTTAGCGATATGAACGACCAAGTTCCAATGTGGGAGGGGGCTTGCTCCCGATAGCGGTGTGCCAGGCACTACAAGTGCTGGCTGATACACCGCTATCGGGAGCAAGCCCCCTCCCACATTTGACAGATCCCGCCGCGATTAAACCTCAGGTTTACAGCGCAATTTGCTCTAAAGGCCCTACAGTTATTCCGGTCATCCCTTCCTATACTGCGACTTGAGGTCGCACACAAACTATCCAGACCTTTCAGGCCATCTGGCCGGTGGGCGCTCCGATGGGGGGCGATGGTAATAACGACAGGAGTGACTGGCATGATCCATCACGTCGTGGGGCTGTTTACCCATCCCGACCAGGAATGGCGGGAAATTCGTGGCGATAAGGAAGAAAGCATTGGCCACATGTACCTCACTCATACCCTGATTCTTGCGGCGATCCCCGCCGTATCCGCCTTTATCGGCACCACCCAGGTCGGCTGGGTCATCGGCAACCGCGCACCGGTCATGTTGACCCAGGAAAGTGCGCTGTGGATGACCCTGATGTCTTACGCCGCCATGCTCGGCGGTGTAGCAGTGATGGGGGCGTTCATTCACTGGATGGCGCGCACCTACGACGCCAGCCCCAGCATGGCCCGTTGCGTGGCCTTTGCCACCTACACCGCGACCCCACTGTTTATCGGTGGGCTGGCGGCGCTCTACCCGCATATGTGGCTAGGCATGGTCGTCGGCACGGCGGCGATCTGCTACACGGTGTACCTGCTGTATGTGGGGTTGCCGACTTTCATGAGCATCGACCCGGACGAAGGCTTCCTGTTCTCCAGCTCGGTATTGGCCGTGGGCCTCGTGGTACTGGTGGCGATCATGGCCTTTACTGTCATCGTCTGGGGCTTGGGCGTCGGGCCGATCTACACCAGCTGAACAAACAGAACCCTGAGGCAAGGCCACCGCAAGGTGGCTTTGTGCGTCATGCATGACCATTCGGCGCCTGACAGATTCGGAAACACCTGGTTTTGCGGCATACTGGGTGTCTCTGGAGATATGTACAGCATGCCCGAGCAACTCAATACCCGCGTCGAAGATTGTTTCCTGCAAGCCGAATCCTTTTTCAAACGAAGCTTCAAACGCCCCCAGGTCAGCCTCAAGCTGCGGGGCCAGAAGGCCGGTGTCGCGCATTTGCACGAGAACCTGCTGCGCTTCAACCCTCAGCTGTACCGTGAAAACAGCCAGCACTTTCTCAAGCAAACCGTGGCCCACGAAGTGGCGCACCTGATTGCCCACCAGTTGTTCGGCGAACGTATCCAGCCCCATGGCGAGGAATGGCAGCTGATCATGCGCGGGGTTTATGAACTGCCGCCGGATCGTTGCCATACCTATGAGATCAAGCGTCGCCAGGTAAAGCGCTATATCTACCGATGCCCATGTGCGGACAGTGATTTTCCGTTTTCGGCGCAGCGCCATGGCCTGGTGAACCAGGGGCGGCGGTATTTGTGTCGGCGGTGTCGGCAGACCCTGGTGTTTACTGGCGAAACTCGGGTGGAATAAGGGCCTCATCGGGAGCAAGTCGAATCGTCGCACCGCCCCTCCCACCTTTGGATCTGTGAATACATTCTAAATGTGGGAGGGGGCTTGCTCCCGATGAGGCCAGTACATTCACCCAACCACCTTGGCCTGCCGCAACTCCTCTATTCGCTGAGCACTGAGCCCCAACTGCGCCAACACTTCATCACTGTGCGCCCCCACTGGCGCACCAATATGCCGTGGCGCCGGCAAACCCTCGGAAAACTTCAGCGGGCAGGCCAATTGCGCTTGTGTCGAGCCATCCCCTCTGGGCACCTGGCTGACCAGTTCTCGAGCCTTCAACTGCGGATGTTCAACAGCCTCCGCCAGGCTCAACACCGGTTCCACACACGCATCCACCCCGGCGAACAGCTCGCAAAGTTCCTCAAAGCTGCGCTTCTCAAACTCCACCCGCAGGGCCTGCTTAAGAACGGCCTGCTGTTCAGGCTTCACGCTGTGGGCCGCCAGCTCCGGCTGTCCCAGTGCCTCGCATAATTGCTGCATAAACGCTGGCTCCAAACTCCCCACAGACATCCAGCGTCCATCACTACTGCGGTAGTAGTCGTAGAAACTCCCACCATTGAGCACATGGTTCTCCCACTCAGGCGTCACCCCACAGGCCAGGTAACCGGCGCCGGCCATGGCGTTCAAGCTGAACGAGCAATCGGTCATGCTCACATCCAAGTACTGCCCCACCCCGCTCTGCTGCCTGGCAATCACCGCTGCCAGCAAGCCCACGACAGCATGCAGCGACCCACCTGCCACATCGGCCAGTTGCACCCCCAGCGGCAGCGGCCCGCTGTCCCGGCGCCCGGTGTGGCTGGCCACGCCGGCCAACGCCAGGTAATTGATATCGTGGCCGGCGCGGTCCTTATAAGGGCCGGTCTGGCCGTAGCCAGTAATCGATACATAGATCAGCCGGGGGTTGATCGCCTTGAGCGCTTCATACCCCAAACCCAGCCGCTCCATGACCCCGGGACGAAACTGCTCAAGCACAATGTCATGACCCTTGACCAACTCACGCACGATCTCCACCGCCTCGGCCTGCTTGAGATCCAGGGCCAGGCTGCGCTTGTTGCGATTGAGATAGGCATGGCTCGCCGACGTGCCGCGGTCATGGGGCGGCAACACGCGCAGCAGGTCCATACGCGTAGGCGACTCGATACGCAACACCTCGGCGCCCATGTCCGCCAGCAGCAAGGAGGCAAACGGGCCGGGCAGCAAGGTGGAAAAATCCAGTACTTTAAGGGACGCCAAGGGACCTGACATAAGGACTCCATCCGGGTTGCGAATCCCCACAGACTAGGCAGCCTTGCGCCTGCCGGCAATCGTCAGAACGATCAGCGGCAGTGACCGTTTTGATCACGGCGGGCTTTTTCGCGGCGGCGGCTTTATCATTGGCCCACGTTTGTTGGCAGAGTGTTCCATGAAGTTCGCGATTGCACTGTATAGCGCCGCCCACACGCCCTCCTCGCGCCGCGCCCTGTTGTTCGCCCAGGCGGCGCTGGCCGGCGGGCATGAGATTGTGCGGCTGTTTTTTTATCAAGATGGCGTGTACAGCGCGTCCAATAACATCGTTGCCCCCCAGGATGAGCAAGATATCGCCCACCAATGGCGCGAGTTTGTCAGCCAGCACCAGCTTGATGGCGTGGTATGCATCGCCGCGGCCTTGCGCCGTGGCGTGCTCAATGCCGAGGAAGCCACGCGCTATCAACGCAGCGCGGTCAACCTTGAGGCACCCTGGGCGCTGTCGGGCCTGGGGCAATTGCATGACGCTATACAGGGCGCCGACCGCCTGATCTGTTTTGGAGGGCCATGACATGTCCAAATCCTTGTTGGTAATCAGCCGCCAGGCCCCATGGTCCGGGCCAAGTGCGCGGGAAGCGCTGGATATCGTGCTGGCCGGCGGCGCGTTCGATCTGCCCATTGGCCTGCTGTTTCTTGACGACGGTGTGTTTCAGCTGGCACCGCACCAGGACGCCAAGGCTGTGCAGCAAAAGGACCTCGGTGCCAATCTGCAGGCATTGGGGCTGTTTGGCATTGATGACGTAATCGCTTGCAGCCATAGCCTGGCGGAGCGCGGGCTCACCCCGCCGGCCAGCGCCCAGCCCCTGGGCAACGAAGACATTTGCAGGCTGATTGACCGTTACGACCAGGTGATAACCCTCTGATGTCGACTTTACATGTGCTGTCTCATTCTCCGTTCACCGATAGCCGCCTCGACAGCTGCCTGCGCCTGTGTGGGCGCGAAGACGCGATCCTGCTCTGCGGCGATGGCGCCTACGGCTTGCACAGCCCGGCGTTGCGCACCAAGGGCGTGAAGGTGTTTGTACTGGCCGAAGACATGCAGGCGCGTAATTTGCCCCTGCCCGACTGGGCCGACAGCGTGGACTACCCAGGTTTCGTACAACTGTCGATCGACTACGACAAGGTCAACACCTGGCTATGAACACCTTGACCGTAGGCGCTCGCGCCCTGGAACTGGACAAGGACGGCTACCTCGTCGACCTGGATGACTGGTCCGAAGAGGTGGCGCAGGCCCTGGCCGCCGCCGAAGCCCTGGAGCTGACCCCGGATCACTGGGAGATCCTCCGGCTGCTGCGCCAGTTCTATGCCCAATTCCAGCTGTCCCCGGCCACGCGCCCGCTGATCAAGTACACCGCCTTGAAGCTGGGCCCGGAAAAGGGCAACAGCCTGCACCTCAACAAACTGTTCAATGGCACTCCCGCCAAACTCGCCGCCAAGCTGGCGGGCCTGCCCAGGCCGACGAATTGCTTATGACCGACTTTGCCCCCCTGACCCTCGCAACGCCTGAAGAGCACCCCTTTGCGCAGTTCGTGCGCATCCTCGGCAAAGGCAAGCGCGGCGCGCGCAACCTCACCCGCGAGGAAGCCCGGGAAGCCATGGGCATGCTGCTCGATGAAAAGGTCGAGGATACCCAGCTCGGTGCCTTCCTGATGCTGCTGCGCCACAAGGAAGAAAGCCCCGAAGAGCTTGCCGGCTTCACCGAAGCGGTACGTGAACGGCTCAACGCACCAGCGCTGAATGTGGACATCGACTGGCCGACCTATGCCGGCAAGAAACGCCACCTGCCGTGGTTCCTGCTCGCGGCCAAGTGCCTGGCACAAAACGGTGTGCGCATCCTGATGCACGGCGGTGGTGCCCACACGGCGGGCCGGTTGTACACCGAGCAGTTGCTGGAGACTCTACAGATCCCGCTGTGCCGCAATTGGCAACAGGTCGAGGGCGCCTTTGAGCACGCTAACCTGGCGTTTATCCCGCTAGGCGACTGGGCGCCGCAATTGCAACGCATGATCGACCTGCGCAACACCCTCGGCCTGCGCTCGCCCATCCACTCGCTAGCACGGTTGCTCAACCCGCTGAACGCGCGTTGCGGCCTGCAAAGCATCTTCCACCCGGGTTACCAGGGCGTACATCGCGATGCCAGTGGCCTGCTCGGTGACAATGTGATTGTGGTCAAGGGCGACGGTGGCGAGATCGAGATCAACCCCGATACCCTCAGTCACTTGTATGGCACCACTGGCGGCCAGAGTTGGGACGAAGAGTGGCCCGCCCTCTCCGCCCAGCGTCACGTCAAGCCCGCGACCCTGGAGCCCGAGCATCTGAAAGCGCTGTGGCGCGGCGACGTCGAGGACAGCTACCCGCAATTGGCCCTGATCGCCACCATGGCCCTGGCGTTACGCGGCCTGGGCCACCCACGGCAACAGGCATTCGAATTGGCCCAGCAATACTGGGATGCACGGGATAAATCGATTTAGTCGATCATTCACCCCCGGTCTTTGCGCTTTTAGTTCGAACTCATCCCTTTAGACTGGGCTCCAACGTTTATCAGCCAAGGAGCCAGTCATGGGTTTACTGATCGAAGGACACTGGAAAGACCAGTGGTACGAAAGTAGCAAAGACGGCGCTTTCCAACGGGAACAGGCACAACGCCGCAACTGGGTGACCGCCGATGGCCAGCCTGGCCCCAGCGGTGAAGGTGGCTTCCAGGCCGAGGCAGGTCGCTATCACTTGTATGTTTCCCTCGCCTGCCCCTGGGCGCACCGCACCTTGATCCTGCGCAAGCTCAAGGGCCTTGAAAGCCTGATTGACGTCTCGGTGGTCAGCTGGTTGATGCTGGAAAACGGTTGGACCTTCGACAAGGCCCACGGCTCCAGCGGCGACAAACTGGACGGTCTGGACTTAATGCACCAGCGCTACACCGCCGAGACCGCCGATTACACCGGGCGCGTCACCGTGCCGGTGCTATGGGACAAGAAGCTCAAGCGCATCGTCAGCAATGAGTCGGCGGAGATCATCCGCATGTTCAACAGCGCATTCAACGGGCTGACTGGCAACACCCTGGATTTTTATCCCGACACCCTGCGCCCGACCATTGACGCACTCAACGAACGCATCTATCCGGCCGTGAACAACGGCGTGTACCGCGCAGGCTTCGCCACGTCACAACAGGCTTATGAAAGTGCCTTTGATGATGTGTTTGCCGAGCTGGATCATTTGGAACAGCACCTGGACCAGCATCGTTATCTGGCCGGCGAATACCTGACCGAGGCCGATGTGCGGCTGTTCACCACGTTGATTCGCTTTGATGCGGTGTATTACAGCCACTTCAAGTGCAACCTACGGCGGATTGCGGATTATGCGAATTTGTCGAACTGGCTAAGGGAGATGTATCAGTGGCCGGGCGTGGCAGAGACGGTGGATTTCGAGCATATCAAGGGACATTACTATGCCAGCCATCGCACGATCAATCCGACCGGGATTGTGCCGAAGGGGCCGTTGCAGGGGTTTGACAACAGCCATGATCGGGCGCGACTTTCAGGTAAAGGTGTCTTTAGTTGATCGGGATCATCGGTTGTATTTGATGGCCTCATCGGGAGCAAGCCCCCTCCCACATTTTGACTGTGTTCACAAATCAAAATGTGGGAGGGGGCTTGCTCCCGATGCTTTTAAGGCTCAGACCTGAGACTGAGCCCCTTCGAACCATTTGAGCTTCTCGCGCAGTACCACTACCTCACCCACGATCACCAATGTCGGCGCATGCACTTCATGCTCCGCCACCATGCGCGGCAAATCGGCCAGGGTGCCGGTGAACACGCGCTGGTTGGAAGTGGTGCCCTGCTGGATCAAAGCGGCCGGCGTGTCCGCCGAGCGCCCGTGCTGGATCAACTGCTCGCAAATGATCGGCAAGCCAATCAAGCCCATATAGAACACCAGGGTCTGCGACGGCCCCACCAAGTCCTGCCAGGGCAGATCCGACGTACCGTTCTTAAGGTGTCCGGTGATAAAGCGCACCGACTGCGCATAGTCGCGGTGCGTCAGCGGAATCCCGGCATACGCCGCACAACCACTGGCCGCCGTGATGCCTGGCACCACCTGGAACGGAATGCCATGGGCCGCCAATTCCTCGATTTCTTCGCCACCGCGCCCAAAAATGAACGGATCGCCGCCCTTGAGGCGCAGCACGCGCTTGCCTTGCTTGGCCAGGTCGACCAGTTGCTGGTTGATCTGGGCTTGCGGTACGGCGTGGTCAGCGCGGCGCTTGCCGACGTACACACGTTCGGCGTCGCGACGGCACAGCTCGAGAATCGCCGGCGCCACCAGGCGGTCGTAGAGCACCACGTCGGCTTGCTGCATCAGGCGCAGGGCGCGGAAGGTCAGCAGGTCCGGATCGCCCGGGCCAGCGCCCACCAGGTAAACCTCACCGGGCGCGTGCGGCGGTGCGCCGTTGACCTTGGCGATCAACAGGCGCTCGGCCTCGTCGCCCTGCCCGGCCAATTGACGGTCGGCAATCGGCCCCTGGAATACCTCTTCCCAGAACGCCCGGCGTTGCTGCACATCCGGGTACAAACCCTTGACCTGGGCACGAAAACGCGCCGCCAACCCGGCCAACTGACCGTAGGTAGAGGGAATCCAGGTTTCCAGCTTGGCCCGGATCAAGCGCGCCAGTACCGGCGCATCGCCGCCACTGGAGACCGCAATCACCAAGGGCGAACGGTCGACAATCGCTGGGAAGATCACGCTGCACAAGGCCGGCGCGTCCACCACGTTGACCGGTACGCAGCGACGCTTGGCGTCACTGGACACCTGCGCGTTCAGTGGTTCATCGTCGGTCGCCGCGATGATCAAGGTGCAACCGTCAAGGTCGGCCTCCTGATAACCGCGCAAAATCAGTTCCCCGCCACTGCCCAGCACCAGCTCGCGCAGCTGGTCTTCGATCTGGGGAGCAACCACCCGCAGCAATGCACCGGCGTCAGCCAGCAGCCGGGATTTGCGCAAGGCAATCTCCCCGCCACCGACGACCAACACACGACTGCCGCGCAGGTTATGAAACAGCGGCAGAAATTCCATTTAGCCGATGACCTCAACGCCGCCCATGTACGGCTTGAGCACCTCAGGTACACGGATCGAGCCGTCAGCCTGCTGGTAGTTTTCCAGCACGGCCACCAGGGTACGACCTACGGCCAGGCCCGAACCGTTAAGGGTATGCACCAGCTCCGGCTTGCCGGTTTCCGGGTTACGGAAACGCGCCTGCATGCGACGGGCCTGGAAATCACCGCAGTTGGAGCACGACGAGATTTCGCGGTACTTGTCCTGGCTCGGCACCCACACTTCGAGGTCGTAGGTCTTCACGGCGCTGAAGCCCATGTCGCCGGTGCACAGGGCCAGGACGCGGTATGGCAGCTCCAGCAGTTGCAGCACGCGTTCGGCATTGGCGGTCAGGCCTTCCAGGGCTTCCATGGAAGTCGACGGCTCGACCACCTGCACCATCTCGACCTTGTCGAACTGGTGCTGGCGAATCATGCCGCGCGTATCGCGACCCGACGCGCCGGCTTCACTGCGAAAGCATGGGCTGTGGGCAACCAGCTTCAATGGCAATTGCTTGGCATCGAGGATCTCGCCGGCCACGATGTTAGTCAGCGACACTTCGGCAGTCGGGATCAAGTACAGGTCAGCTTCGCCATCACGGGTAATCTTGAACAGGTCTTCCTCGAACTTCGGCAACTGACTGGTGCCCATCAGCGCCGGCGCCTGGACCAGATACGGGGTGTAGGCCTCTTCGTAACCATGCTCACCGGTGTGCAGGTTGATCATGAACTGCGCCAGTGCACGGTGCATGCGCGCAATCGGGCCGCGCAGCAGGGCAAAGCGCGCGCCGGACATTTTTGCCGCGGTCTCGAAATCCAGGCCGCCGGTCAGTTCCCCCAGGGCCACATGGTCCTTGATCTCGAAATCGAAGGCTTTGGGCGTGCCCCAGCGGCGTACTTCAACGTTGCCGTCTTCGTCTTCGCCTACCGGTACGGATTCGTGGGGCAGGTTCGGGATGCCCAGCAGGATCGAATCCAGCTCGGTCTGAATACCTTCCAGCTCGATCTTGCCCTCGGACAGCTCAGTGCCCATGCGCTCCACATCCGCCATCAACGGCGCGATATCTTCGCCGCGCTGCTTGGCCTGGCCGATGGATTTGGAACGCGCATTACGCTCAGCCTGCAGTGCTTCGGTGCGGGTCTGGACGGTCTTGCGCTGTTCTTCCAGCGCTTCGATGCGCGCAACATCCAAGGCAAAGCCACGGGATGCCAGGCGGTCCGCTACGTCCTGAAGGTTGCTACGTAACAGTTTGGAATCGAGCATGTCGGTCTCTCGTTATCAAAGTTTGGTCAAGGACAGGCCGGCCCAGGTGGCGAGCAGCCCGCCGAACACGCTGATGCCCAGGTACCCGAAGGCGACCAGGGCCTGCCCGCTTTCCAGCAGGCGCAGCGTATCCAGTGAAAAGGATGAAAAGGTCGTCAGACCGCCTACAAAGCCGACAATCAAGCCGGCGCGAATTTCAATTGGCACTTCCGGGCGCAACAGGAACCAGCCGTACAACAGCCCGATAATCAAACAGCCCACCAGGTTGACCGCCAAGGTCGCCGCATAAAAATGCTTCGGCCACTGGGCGCTGACCCAGGTGCTGGTGGCGAAACGCAATAATGTACCAGCGATGCCGGCTATGGACACGGCAAGAATCGTCTTGAGCACTACTTTCTCCGCTGGCGGGGGCTGAGACGGTCGAGTTGGGCCAGATGGTTGAGCTTTTCGCCGATCTTCAGCTCCAGGCCACGGGGCACCGGCTGGTAGAGCGGCAACGGTTCCAGCGCATCCGGGAAATAATCTTCGCCGGCCGCATAGGCATCCGGTTCGTCATGGGCGTAGCGGTATTCGTCACCGTAACCCAGCTGCTTCATCAGTTTGGTCGGCGCGTTGCGCAAGTGCATCGGCACTTCCAGCGAGCCATGTTCGGCCGCCGCCCGCAGTGCCGACTTAAAGCCCATGTAAACCGCGTTGCTTTTGGGTGCGCAGGCCAGGTAGGTGATGGCCTGGGCCACCGCCAACTCGCCTTCCGGGCTGCCAAGGCGCTCCTGCACCTCCCAGGCCGCCAGGCACAGGCTCAGCGCTCGCGGGTCGGCATTGCCGATGTCTTCACTGGCCATGCGCACCACGCGACGGGCGAGGTAAAGCGGGTCGCAACCGCCGTCGATCATGCGCGCGAACCAGTACAGCGCACCGTCGGGGTTGGAGCCGCGTACGGATTTGTGCAGCGCGGAAATCTGGTCGTAGAAGGCTTCGCCGCCCTTGTCGAAGCGCCGACGGGTATCGCCGAGCAGGCTTTGCAGCAAGTCGACGCCAATTTCGCCGCCGTCTTCGGCCAGGTCCGAGGCATTTTCCAGCAAATTGAGAAAGCGCCTGCCATCGCCATCTGCGGCGGTGAGCAGGATCTTGAAGCCTTCTTCACTGACGCTCAGCTGGCGCTTGCCCAGGCCCTTGTCTTCATTCAAGGCCCGCTGCAGCAGCTTTTGCATCGCCACTTCGTCCAGGCTCTTAAGCACGTAGACACGCGCTCGCGACAACAAGGCGTTGTTGAGTTCAAACGAAGGGTTTTCAGTGGTGGCGCCGATAAAGATCAAGGTGCCGTCTTCGACATAGGGCAGGAACGCATCCTGCTGCGACTTGTTGAAGCGATGCACTTCGTCGACGAACAGGATGGTGCGCTTGCCGTATTGCCCGGCCTGCTGCTTGGCGACCTCCACCGCTTGGCGGATTTCCTTGACCCCGGCCAGCACCGCCGAGACCGTTTCAAAGTGCGCATCCGAGACTTTCGCCAGCAGTCGCGCCAGGGTGGTCTTGCCCACGCCTGGCGGGCCCCAGAAAATCATCGAGTGCAGCGCGCCCTGCTCCAGGGCTTCGCGCAAAGGCTTGCCGCGAGCGAGCAGGTGTTCCTGACCGACGTACTCATCCAGGTTGGTCGAGCGTAGGCGCGCGGCCAGGGGCTGGGCAATCGGGTCACTTCGAAACAGATCCATGGGCAGCGCTTGAAACCTCTGGGCAGTTTATTCCTGGATCACGTCGGCACCCTTGGGGATGTCGAACTTGAACTTGGAGGCAGGCACCGGCTGGTTGGCCTTGACCCCGGAAAACAGGATATCGGTGCGCTGGCCAACGCTGTCGACCAGGCGCATGTTATTGATCACGCCGTTGCCGAACGACAGGGACAGCGTGTCAAACAGCGTGTCCTTGGATTTTGGCTTGAGGGTGAACTCGATCACGTTGCTGGTCTGCTTGGAAGTGATGTCGAAACTGTCGTTGATTTTCGACACGTCACCTGAGAGCAGCAGCGCCGGGGTTTGGTTCAGGCGCGGGTCGAGCTTCTTGATGGTCGCCTGTTCCAGGTCCGGGTCCCAGAGGGTGACTTTCTGGCCATCAGAAACGATGGTCTGCTCGGCCTTGCCTTCGGTATGCCAGTAGAACAAACCAGGACGCTGCACCGCCATTTCACCGGCAGTTTCCTGCAGTTGGGTGCCACCGGCATCCAGGGTCAACTGCGAGAAACGCGCGGTCAAGGTCTGGGATTTGTCCAACAGGTTCTTCAGGCTGGCGACGGAAGCCGGGTCAGCATGGGCCGAGACAGCGGTCAGGGCCAGGGCCGGCAACAACAGCATGCGGATAAAGCGCATGGGAGTCCTCATTGAATGGTCAGGGCGTGGCGCGTGTTGCCACGCGCCACGGGGTCAGTCGCGCATCTGCCCGGGGGCGATGATTTCACGCGAGCCGTTGGTGTTCATGGCTGTCACGACGCCGGCGTGTTCCATGGCTTCGATCATGCGGGCGGCGCGGTTGTAGCCGATCTTCAACTTGCGTTGTACAGCAGAGATCGAGGCACGACGGCTTTCCAGCACGAAGGCCACCGCTTCGTCGTACAGCGCGTCGGTTTCGGCATCATCGTCGCCACCGCCGCTGCCACCGTCGAAGCCGCTGCCGGCTTCTTCGACGCCAGCGAGGATGTCATCGTTGTATTCCGGCGCGCCGCGCAGTTTCCAGGCTTCGACCACGCGATGGACTTCGTCATCGGACACGAAGGCCCCGTGCACGCGGATCGGCAGGCTGGTGCCGGGCGGCATGTAGAGCATGTCACCGTGGCCCAGCAGTTGCTCGGCGCCACCCTGGTCGATGATGGTGCGCGAGTCGATCTTACTGGACACCTGGAACGCCATGCGCGTCGGGATGTTGGCCTTGATCAGGCCGGTGATCACGTCGACCGAAGGACGCTGGGTCGCCAGGATCAAGTGGATACCGGCGGCACGAGCCTTCTGGGCGATACGGGCAATCAGCTCTTCGACTTTCTTGCCGACGATCATCATCATGTCGGCAAATTCATCGACCACCACCACGATGGTCGGCAGCTTGGTCAGCAGCGGGGCTTCATCATGGATGCTCTCGCGCTTGTACAGCGGGTCGGTCAGCGGCGTACCGGCATCCTGCGCTTCCTTGACCTTGGCGTTGAAGCCCGACAGGTTGCGTACGCCCATCTTCGCCATCAGCTTGTAGCGGCGCTCCATCTCGGCCACGCTCCAGCGCAGGGCGTTGGCGGCGTCCTTCATGTCGGTGACCACCGGGCACAGCAGGTGCGGAATGCCTTCGTAAATCGACAGTTCCAACATTTTCGGGTCGATCATGATCAGCTTGGCGTCATCCGGCCCGGACTTGAACAGGATCGACAGGATCATCGCGTTCACACCCACCGACTTACCGGAACCGGTGGTACCAGCCACCAGCAGGTGGGGCATTTTCGCCAGGTCCGTGATCACCGGCTTGCCGCCGATGTCATGGCCGAGGGCCAGGGTGACCGGTGACTTGAAGTTGTCATATTCCGGGGTCGACAGTACTTCGGAGAAACGCACGATCTGGCGGTCTTCGTTGGGAATCTCGATACCCACGGTGGTCTTGCCCGGGATCACTTCCACCACCCGCACGCTGGTCACGGCCAGGGAGCGCGCCAGGTCTTTGGCCAGGTTGGAAATACGGCTGACCTTTACACCCGCGGCCGGCTGGATTTCGTAACGGGTAATCACCGGGCCTGGGTGGATCGAGTCCACCGAGACTTCGACGCCGAACTCCTTGAGCTTGATTTCCAGCAGGTGGCCGACAGCCGCCAGGGATTCCGGGGAATAATTGAGCTGTTTCTTTTCTGCCGGGTCGAGAATCGAGATCGGCGGCAAGGTGCCTTCCACGGCGCTGTCGATGAACAACGGAGCCTGTTTCTCTTTCTGCACACGATGGCTGGGTTCCGGCGCCTTGGGCGGTGCCGGCGCGATCACCGGCGGCACCTGCTTCTCGCGGTCCGACATGTGCTTGCTCAGGGCTTGCTCACGCTCGATCAAGCGCTCCTTGACCTTGGCCTGCTCGCGCCGGTCCGGGGTGCTTGGGGCCACCACCTCGTTGACACGTGTGTCCACCTCGCGAAGCTGCGCAACCATCTGCTTTCGCTCCACACGGGCAGCCCACCAGCGGTTGGCGGCGCCTTGGAACAATTCGAACAGATCAAGGGTGATCTTGCCGGTCACGTCCATCACCTTGAACCATGACAGGTCGGTAAAGACCGTGAGGCCGAACAGGAACAGCGCGATAAACATCAGCGTGCTGCCCTGGATATTCAGGGTCCTGCGGGCCAGATCGCCAAGGCTTTCGCCCAGGGCCCCGCCCGCGCCCGCCGGCAGCCCGGTCGGTGCATGGAAATGAATATGCGCCAGCGCCGCGCCGGAGAGCACCAGGAACACCAGGCCGATCAGGCGCCAGGAGAACAGCCAGCCGCTCCACTGCCATGGCTCATGGCGCTGGCGGAAGATCTGCCAGGTCTTAATCGCCAGCAGCAGCGGGAAAATGTAGGCGAAGTAACCCAGGATCATGAACAGGATATCGGCACTGTAGGAACCTACGGGGCCACCGAAATTCTGCACATCATCGATCTTGCTGTTGTGGCTCCAGCCAGGGTCGTCCTTGCCGTAGGTGAGCAAGGCCATCATCAGGAACAGGCACAGAGCACCGATGGCAATCAGTGCGCCTTCCTTGAGTCGATAATGCAGGTGCTGGCGCCAGGCCGGTACGACTGCTGCTTTAGGTGCTGCGGCGGATTTCTTCAAAACGGGTCTTTTCCTGCGCCTTTAGCGCGTCCATCTGTTGAATGACTACACATGACTGCTCTATCCCGAGCAGCTGAAAAATGAACGAATGTTGCTGAATCTACTTTTAACACCGGGTGATGGATAGGTGAAATGGCGATAACGCCACAATGGCCGCATTGTACGGGTTTGCGTGCGCGATGCCACACACTTGCCCTTCACCCGGCCGACTGGACAATTGCCTTGTCACAGCCTGTTCAATTTGAGCATGCATTGTCTTTGCTGACAAAGGCTTATGAGCTGTATTTAGCAATCCAGGCAAGCTTGGCAGATGGCCGGCATGCCTCAGCCCCGATTACGACCACGCTTGATGCACGGAGTTGCAGAAACACCCGCTCATGCTAATCCTGGCCGATAACCTATTCGGGCTGGCCCCCTGGCGCCGGGTCGACAATAATCAACGCTTGCGGTGCAGGCGTTGCCTGCCACTCCCCTCCCCTGCCATAAGCCTGGATGCCATGCTGACCTGGTTACAACGCGACACCCTGACTTTCCCACCCTTGGCCAAGGCCATGCGCGAACCCAATGGCCTGCTCGCCGCCGGCGGCGATCTGTCGGCCGAGCGACTGATCCAAGCCTATCGTCATGGCTGCTTTCCGTGGTTCTCCGAAGGCCAGCCGATCCTCTGGTGGTCACCCGACCCGCGTACGGTGATCTTTCCCGATGAGCTGCATGTTTCACGCAGTCTCGCCAAGCTATTGCGCCAGCAACGCTATACAGTGACGTTCGACCAAGACTTCGCAGCGGTCATCCAAGCCTGCGCAGCGCCCCGTGCCTATGCGGATGGCACCTGGATCACCGAAGGCATCCAGAGCGCCTATCTGGCGCTGCACCAGCGTGGCTACGCCCATTCCGTCGAGGTGTGGGACCAGGGCGAACTGGTGGGTGGCCTGTATGGCCTGGCGATGGGCCAACTGTTCTTTGGCGAGTCCATGTTCAGCCGCGCCGACAATGCCTCAAAATTTGGTTTCGCCACACTCACCCGCCAATTGCAGGCCTGGGGCTTTGTGCTCATCGACTGCCAGATGCCCAACGATCACCTGCATAGCCTGGGTGCCCGCGCCATACCGCGCAGCGACTTCGCAGACTTCCTGCGTAAACACTTGGACCAGCCCAGCTCTGGACCATGGGTTTCCTAGGCGACTTTCGCCCACCTGGCTTACACTTATTTCAAAGCTTTAACCCGAGGGTTGATCATGACCGAGCTGGCGCGCTTGAAGTTTTATGCCACTCAAGCCCACTCTTGCAGCTACCTGCCCGACGAGCAGGCCACCACGCTGTTCCTCGACCCCAGCCAGCCGATGGACGTGCATGTGTACGCCGACCTGTCCGAGATGGGGTTTCGGCGCAGCGGTGATCATCTGTACCGACCTCATTGCCAAAATTGCAATGCCTGCGTGCCGGCGCGCATCCCTGTCACGCAGTTTCTGCCGGATCGAAATCAGAAACGCATCCTCAAGCGCAACGCCGACCTGACGGTAACGGCCACCAAGCCGCAGTACAGTGAAGAATATTTCGATCTTTACCAGCGCTACATCGAACAACGCCACGCCGATGGCGATATGTTCCCGCCCAGCCGCGATCAATTTTCTACCTTCCTGGTACGCGACCTGCCGTTCTCGCGCTTCTACGAGTTCCGCCTCGACGGCCGCCTGCTGGCCGTAGCCGTCACCGACCTGCTGCCCAACGGCCTGTCGGCGGTGTACACCTTCTATGAACCGGCCGAAGAACGCCGCAGCCTCGGACGCTTTGCCATCCTCTGGCAAATAGGCGAGGCACTGCGCCAGGAATTGGACGCGGTATACCTCGGATACTGGATCAAGAACTGCAAAAAGATGAACTACAAGACCCAATATCGGCCCATTGAGCTGCTGATTAATCAAAGATGGGTCACGCTTAACTAGAACCCCTTGGCTTAAACACCCTTTTTCGGGCACAATGCACGCCGCTTTTGCCTGGCGCAGTTGCACCGGGCCATTCACTGGATACCGAGGGCTTTACTGCATGTCGAAAGAAGACAGCTTCGAAATGGAAGGCACTGTCGTCGACACCCTGCCCAACACCATGTTTCGTGTGGAGTTGGAAAATGGGCACGTCGTAACCGCGCATATCTCCGGCAAGATGCGCAAGAACTACATTCGTATTCTTACCGGTGACAAAGTGCGCGTCGAGCTGACGCCCTATGACTTGAGCAAAGGGCGCATCACTTACCGCGCTCGTTAAGCAAGTCAATACAAGACGCCCGGTTATGCCGGGCGTTTTTGTGTGTGCGGGGTTTACCAAGCAATGGAGGGCCCTGTGGGAGGGGGCTTGCCCCCGATAGCAGTATGTCAGGCAACTAATTTGTTGCTGGACCACCGCTATCGGAGGCAAGCCCCCCTCCCACAGTGGATCTCCACTGTTCTGAGAATTGCATTTCAAGTCAGCAAAAAGGCGCCTTTCGGCGCCTTTTTTTGTTGCTGCAGAACGATCAGGCCATTTCCGCCGTGGTCTCGAACTCGAAGGTCAGCTCGCCATCCTTCAGGTCGATATGCACCACGCCGCCATGGTCGGAGAGCTCGCCGAACAGGATCTCTTCGGCCAATGGCCGCTTGATCTTGTCCTGGATCAGGCGCGCCATCGGGCGAGCGCCCATCGCCGCGTCGTAGCCGCCCTCTGCGATCCAGCTGCGCGCCGCCTCCGTCACATCCAGCTGCACGCGCTTGTCTTCCAGCTGCGCTTGAAGCTCGGTGAGGAACTTGTCCACCACGCTTTTGATGACCTCATGGCTGAGGCGACCAAATTGGATAATGGTGTCCAGGCGGTTACGGAACTCCGGCGTGAAGCTCTTCTTGATCACTTCCATGGCATCGGAGGAGTGATCCTGATGCGTAAAGCCAATAGAGGCCCGCGCAGCGGTTTCAGCACCGGCGTTGGTGGTCATGATCACGATCACGTTGCGGAAGTCCGCCTTGCGCCCGTTGTTGTCAGTCAGGGTCCCGTGGTCCATGACCTGCAGCAGCAGGTTGAAGACTTCCGGGTGAGCCTTCTCGATTTCATCGAGCAACAGTACGCAATGTGGCTGCTTGGTGATCGCCTCGGTCAACAGACCGCCCTGGTCGAAGCCGACATAGCCTGGAGGCGCACCGATCAGGCGCGAAACGGTGTGGCGCTCCATATACTCGGACATGTCGAAACGCACCAGCTCGATTCCCATGGCCTTGGCCAATTGCCGCGCCGCTTCGGTCTTGCCGACCCCGGTAGGGCCTGCGAACAGGAACGACCCGACCGGCTTGTCCGGCGACTTGAGGCCCGCACGGGACAGCTTGATCGCGGTGGACAGCGAATCGATTGCCGCATCCTGACCAAACACGGTGAGCTTGAGGTCGCGCTCCAGGTTACGCAGCAGCTCCTTGTCGGAACTGGTGACGTGTTTTGGCGGAATCCGCGCGATCTTCGCCACGATATCCTCGACCTGAGGCACGTCAATGCGCTTCACACGCTTCTCGACCGGTTGCAGGCGCTGATAGGCCCCCGCCTCGTCGATCACGTCGATGGCCTTGTCTGGCATGTGCCGGTCATTGATGTAGCGCGACGCCAGCTCAGCCGCGGCACGCAGGGCCTCATCGGTGTATTCGATGCCATGGTGCGCCTCGAAGCGCCCCTTGAGCCCGCGCAGGATGCCGATGGTGTCTTCAACCGAAGGCTCGGACACGTCGACTTTCTGGAAGCGGCGCGCCAGGGCACGGTCTTTCTCGAAGATGCCACGGAATTCCTGGAACGTGGTCGAACCGATGCAGCGGATATCGCCCGACGACAGCAACGGCTTGAGCAGGTTGGAGGCGTCCATCACCCCACCGGATGCCGCACCGGCCCCGATAATGGTATGGATCTCGTCGATAAACAGAATCGCCTGCGGGCGTTTTTTCAGCTCGCCGAGCAGCGCCTTGAAGCGCTTCTCGAAATCGCCCCGGTACTTGGTCCCGGCGAGCAAGGCGCCCAGGTCAAGGGAGTAGACAACGCTGTTGGCCAACAGGTCTGGGACCTGATTGTCGACAATGCGCTTGGCCAGGCCTTCGGCGATCGCGGTTTTACCCACGCCCGCCTCCCCAACCAGCAACGGATTGTTCTTGCGCCGACGAGCAAGGATCTGCGCCACACGCTCAACCTCAAGCTCACGCCCCACCAGCGGATCGATCCGCCCCTGGCGCGCCAATTCGTTGAGATTGCTGGCATAGGCATCCAGTGGATTGCCCGAAGAAGAAGACTCACCGCCCTCGTCATCCTGCATTTCCTGCTCACCCTCGGAATGATCGCCGTGCCCAGGCACTTTGGAGATACCGTGGGCGATGTAATTGACTACATCAATACGGGCAACGCTCTGCTGCTTGAGCAGGAACACGGCCTGGCTTTCCTGTTCGCTGAAAATCGCCACAAGCACGTTCGCGCCCGTGACCTCACGCTTACCGGAGCTCTGTACGTGGAAAACAGCACGCTGCAATACCCGCTGGAAGCCCAGGGTTGGCTGGGTTTCACGGTCCTCGTCATGCACGGGGATCAGTGGCGTGGTGGAGTCGATGAACTCCTGCAGATCATGCTTGAGCTTGTCGAGGTTGGCGCCGCACGCACGCAGAACGGTGGCGGCAGCTTCGTTATCCAAAAGTGCCAGCAGCAGGTGTTCGACGGTCATGAATTCATGACGCTTCGAACGAGCCTCCTTGAAGGCAAGATTAAGGGTGACTTCGAGCTCGCGGTTTAACATAGCTTCACCTCATACCCAAGTGGTCGGCGTTAACCGTCCTTCTCGATTTCACAGAGTAGCGGATGCTGGCTTTCCCTGGCGTACTGGTTGACCTGCATGGCCTTTGTCTCGGCGATGTCGCGGGTAAACACTCCACATACTGCCCGTCCTTCTGTGTGAACGGCCAGCATTACCTTGGTCGCCAACTCGCGGTTCAGGTTAAAAAACACCTCGAGCACTTCGACGACGAAATCCATCGGTGTGTAGTCATCATTGAACAAAACCACCTTGTACATCGGCGGCGCCTGTAGAGCAGGCTTGGCCTCCTGGACAGCAATGCCTGCAGAACCGTCGTCATCATGTTCCTGATCCGGGCGATCCTGATTGAATGTTAGTCGAATCTGGCTGTTTGCATGCATGGAAAGAAAGGTTCGTCAGTGGTTCGATTACAGTGGTGGGGGCGACCTGTCAGAATTTCAACTCTGACCGGCTGGTCGCCTTGACTATCGGCGAATCGGTGTTACAACCAATAGAGCCCACAGTGGGTAAAAAAGGTCCGCGCAGTCAACCTTATTTATTCGGGTTAGGACGGATAGACAGGATGATACTCCAGTGATGGAGTCTGGTGCAGAGGGATATGGGAATGGCTAGGGGTAAGGTCAAGTGGTTCAACAATGCCAAGGGTTACGGCTTCATTGTCGAGGACGGCAAGGATGAAGACCTTTTTGCGCATTTCTCCGTGATCGATATGGATGGGTACAAAACGCTGAAGGCGGGTCAACCGGTGTCCTTTGATCTCAAACAGGGCCCAAAGGGCTTGAATGCGGTGAATATCAAGTTAGTCACCCCACCGTCTGCCGCAGAAAAAGTTGCAGCGCCCGATCAAAATTCAAAAAAAGAAACAGGCCTGATCAGCCACTGAACAAAGCACTGAAAGCAAACCGGCCGCCCGATTCATCAGGGCGGCCGGTTTTCTCTGCCTGTTTACATATGCTTGATCAGCGCATCACCGAAGCCCGACGACGACACCAGCGTAGCGCCATCCATCAGGCGCTCGAAGTCATAGGTCACGGTCTTGGCCGAAATAGCGCCGTTGGTGCCCTTGATAATCAAGTCAGCCGCTTCGACCCACCCCATATGGCGCAGCATCATTTCTGCCGACAGGATCAATGAGCCCGGGTTGACCTGGTCTTTGCCCGCATATTTAGGCGCGGTACCGTGGGTCGCTTCGAACATCGCCACGGTGTCGGACAAGTTGGCCCCCGGCGCGATGCCGATACCGCCCACTTCCGCCGCCAAAGCGTCAGACAAATAGTCGCCGTTCAGGTTAAGCGTCGCGATAACGTCATATTCAGCCGGGCGCAACAGTATCTGCTGAAGCATGGCGTCGGCGATGGCATCCTTGACGACTACGTTCTTGCCGGTCTTGGGGTTCTTGAACTGCATCCACGGGCCGCCGTCCAGCAGGGTCGCACCGAACTCTTCGGCCGCCACTTCGTAGGCCCATTCCTTGAAGGCACCTTCGGTGAACTTCATGATGTTGCCTTTGTGCACGATGGTCAGCGAATCGCGGTCGTTATCCACGACATATTGCAGGGCCTTGCGCGCCAGGCGCTTGGTGCCTTCTTTCGACACCGGCTTGACGCCGATCCCGCAGTCCTGGTCGAAACGGATCTTGGTAACGCCCATTTCCTCCTTGAGAAACTTGATTACCTTGATCGCCTCAGGCGAACCAGCTTTCCACTCGATGCCGGCGTAAATATCTTCGGAGTTCTCGCGAAAGATGGTCATGTCCACGTCGCCAGGTTTCTTGACCGGGCTGGGCACGCCTTCGAACCAGCGCACCGGGCGCAGGCACACATACAGGTCGAGCTGCTGGCGCAGCGCCACGTTCAGCGAGCGGATACCACCACCGACCGGTGTGGTCAGCGGCCCCTTGATGGACACCACGTAATCCTTGACCGCATCCAGGGTTTCCTGGGGCAGCCAGGTATCCTGGTCGTAGACCTGTGTAGCCTTTTCGCCGGCGTAAACCTCCATCCACGAGATCTTGCGCTTGCCGCCGTAAGCCTTTTCAACAGCTGCGTCGACCACCTTGATCATCACCGGGCTGATGTCGACACCGATACCGTCACCTTCGATGTAGGGAATGATCGGTTGGTCAGGAACATTGAGAGAATGGTCTGCATTGACGGTGATTTTGTCGCCGACTGCCGGAACCTGAATCTTCTTGTATCCCATGCTGAACTCCATCTATGGATTGAACATCTGGCTGCGTTCGAGCCTACTCCAGATAAATGGCGACTGAAACCTCGCGCCATGCTCATTTGCATCGAAAACAGCATAAATTGTCGCCTACAAGCCTGAAATCAAAGGGAAAAGTGCCAATCCTGAGCACAACGTGCGACTTTAGGAGTAAACCGGCACCTGCGACCTTTAGACCAATGGACGACCCGCCTTTTGTATGAAGGCTCGGCGTAAGCATAGCGACCTATGTATAATGCCGCCGCTGACCAAAGAGTCATGACAGCGGACCGCTCTAGAACATGGCCCTCCGCTGCAAAGCAGGACTAATACAATAGTCCACCCGCTTGACGCTCGACTGATGCAACCCAACATCACCGCGAAGAAACCTCGACCTTTCGCTCATGGATGACTTGAACGAACGCGCTCCACCCGGCGCATCTCGAGTTTCTGCGCACGCTTTCAGCAAAGAAGAGAGTTAATCCGAATATGCCCACCCGCTCGAAGATCATCTACACCTTCACCGACGAAGCCCCAGCCCTCGCCACCTATTCACTGCTGCCTATCGTAGAGGCCTTCACCGCTTCCGCTGATATTGCCGTGGAAACCCGCGACATTTCCCTCGCAGGGCGCATCCTCGCAAGCTTCCCCGAGCAACTGGGCGACAAGGCTATCCCGGACCACCTCGCCGAACTGGGCGACCTGGCCGTTACACCTGAAGCCAACATCATCAAGCTGCCAAACATCAGCGCCTCGACCCCGCAGCTGCAAGCCGCGATCAAGGAACTGCAGGCCCAGGGCTATGCCCTGCCGGACTACCCTGAAACCGTAACCACCGACGCGGAAAAAGAAACCCGTGCACGTTACGACAAGGTCAAGGGCAGCGCCGTGAACCCGGTCCTGCGCGAAGGCAACTCCGACCGCCGTGCACCGCTGTCGGTCAAGAACTACGCACGCAAGCACCCGCACAAGATGGGCGCCTGGGCTGCCGACTCCAAGTCGCACATTGCCCACATGAGCAATGGCGACTTCTACGGCAGCGAAAAAGCCGTACAGATCGAAGCCGCTGATGCTGTCAAAATTGCGCTGATTGCCCAGGACGGCACCACCACCGTGCTGAAGGAAAAGACCAGCGTCCAGGCCGGCGAAATCATCGATACCGCCGTGCTGAGCAAGAAAGCCCTGCGCAGCTTCATCGCCGCTGAAATCGAAGACGCCAAGCAACAAGGCGTTCTGCTGTCGGTTCACTTGAAAGCCACCATGATGAAGGTCTCCGACCCGATCATGTTCGGCCAGATCGTTGCCGAGTTCTACAAAGACGCCCTGAGCAAGCACGCTGCGGTGCTGGAGCAGATCGGCTTCAACCTGAACAACGGCATCGGCGACCTGTACGCCCGCATCAAGGCGCTGCCGGCTGACCAGCAAGCGCAGATCGAAGCTGACATCCAGGCGGTGTACGCCGCTCGCCCTGCCCTGGCGATGGTCAACTCCGACAAAGGCATCACCAACCTGCACGTGCCAAGCGACGTCATCGTCGACGCCTCGATGCCTGCCATGATCCGTGACTCCGGCAAAATGTGGGGCACCGACGGCCAACTGCACGACACCAAGGCTGTAATCCCGGATCGCTGCTACGCCACCATCTACCAGGCGGTCATCGAAGACTGCAAGGCCAATGGTGCCTTCGACCCGACCACCATGGGCAGCGTGCCAAACGTAGGCCTGATGGCCAAGAAAGCCGAAGAGTACGGCTCCCACGACAAGACCTTCCAGATCAAGGCTGACGGCGTTGTTCGCGTCACCGACAGCCAGGGCAACCTGCTGATGGAACAGAAAGTCGAGGCCGGCGACATCTTCCGCATGTGCCAGACCAAAGACGCGCCGATCCAGGACTGGGTCAAGCTCGCCGTAAACCGTGCCCGCGCCAGCAGCACCCCGGCCATCTTCTGGCTGGACCCTCAGCGTGCCCACGATGGCGTCGTAGTCGAGAAAGTCCAGGCGTACCTGAAAGACCACAACACCGAAGGCCTGGACATCCGCATCATGGCCCCGGTGGACGCGATGAAGTTCACCCTGGAGCGCACCCGCAAGGGCCTGGACACCATCTCGGTGACCGGCAACGTACTGCGCGACTACCTGACCGACCTGTTCCCGATCATGGAGCTGGGCACCAGCGCCAAGATGCTGTCGATCGTGCCGCTGATGAACGGCGGCGGCCTGTTCGAAACCGGCGCTGGCGGTTCGGCACCGAAACACGTGCAGCAACTGCTGGAAGAAAACTTCCTGCGCTGGGATTCCCTGGGCGAGTTCCTGGCCCTGGCCGCGTCCCTTGAGCACCTGGGTGTCACGTACAACAACCCGAAAGCCCTGGTACTGTCCAAGACCCTGGACCAGGCCACCGGCCAGTTCCTCGACAACAACAAGTCGCCATCGCGCAAAGTCGGCAACATCGACAACCGCGGCAGCCACTTCTACCTGGCGCTGTACTGGGCCCAGGCCCTGGCGGCACAGTCCGAAGACACTGCACTGCAAGCGCAGTTCGGCGAATTGGCCCAGACCCTGGCCGCGAACGAAGCAACCATCGTTGCCGAGCTCAACGCAGTACAGGGCAAGCCAGTGGACATCGGCGGCTACTACGCGCCGAACCCGGAGTTGACCAGCAAGGCCATGCGTCCAAGCAACACCTTGAATGCGGCGATTGCCAAGTTGAAGTAAGGTTGTAAAGCTGCAAAGAAGCCCCGGCCGAGTGCCGGGGTTTCTGTTTCTACCGTTCAACTGTAGAAACCGGATAAAAATGTGGGAGGGAGCTTGCTCCCGATGGCAGTGGGTCAGCCCCAGATGTATTTACTGACCCTCCCTCATCGGGAGCAAGCCCCCTCCCACACTGACTGTAATCCTGCTGTAAGACGCACTGCGTCCTGAATCGAGGCAACCATGACCTGGCTCCCCCACATCACCGTCGCCACCATCGTTGAAGACAACGGCCGCTTCCTGATGGTCGAAGAACTCAAGGGCGGCCGCGCCGTGCTCAATCAGCCCGCCGGCCACCTGGACCCGAACGAAACCCTGACCGAAGCCGCCGTGCGCGAGACCCTCGAGGAAACCGGCTGGGATGTCGAAGCCACCGGCATCGTCGGCATCTACCTCTACACTGCCCCCAGCAACGGCGTGACCTATCAACGGGTTTGCTTCATCGCCAAGGCCCTGAAACACCACCCGGACTATCAACTCGACGAAGGCATCCTGCGCGCCCGCTGGCTGACCCGTGACGAGCTGATGGCCATGCGCGATGACTGGCGCAGCGAGCTGATCATCCGCTGCATCGATGATTATCTGGCCGGCTACAGGCACAGCCTCGAATTGATCCGCCCTTCTCTTTAGCCTTGCGGGCGTGAGCCTGTTAGAATCGCGTCCTTTTTCAAGACACCCGTTGAAACCCTATGCGTGATCCAGCCCCTTCTGACACACAAAAGAAGCGCGTCATCGTCGGCATGTCCGGCGGCGTGGATTCTTCCGTTTCCGCCGTTCTGCTCATGGAGCAGGGTTATGAGGTGGAAGGCCTGTTCATGAAGAACTGGGAAGAAGACGATGGAACGGAATATTGCACCGCCATGGACGACCTGGCGGACGCCCAGGCGGTGTGCGACAAGATCGGCATCAAGCTGCACACCGCCAACTTCGCCGCCGAGTACTGGGACAACGTGTTCGAGCACTTCCTGGCTGAATACAAGGCCGGGCGCACACCGAACCCGGACATCCTGTGTAACCGCGAGATCAAGTTCAAGGCGTTCCTCGACTACGCCATGATGCTTGGCGCCGACCTGATTGCCACTGGTCACTACGTGCGCCGTCGCGATATCGATGGGCGCACCGAACTGCTCAAGGGCCTGGACCCGAACAAGGACCAGAGCTACTTCCTGCACGCCGTCGGCGGCGAACAGATCGCCAAGACCCTGTTCCCGGTGGGCGAGCTGGAAAAGCCCGAAGTACGCAAGATTGCCGAGAAACACGGCCTGGCCACAGCCAAGAAGAAAGACTCCACCGGGATCTGCTTTATCGGCGAGCGCCGCTTCAGCGACTTCCTCAAGCAGTACCTGCCGGCACAGCCGGGTGAAATCAAGACCACCGAAGGTGAAGTGATCGGCCGCCACCACGGCCTGATGTACCACACCATCGGCCAGCGCCAGGGCCTGGGCATCGGGGGCCTGAAAGACGCCGGCGAAGAGCCGTGGTATGTGCTGGTCAAGGACCTGGAAAACAATGTGCTGATCGTCGGCCAGGGCAACGAGCACCCACTGCTATTCTCCGGCGCCCTGCTCGCTTCCGAGATCTATTGGGTCAACCCGATCGACTTGAGCACGCCGCGTCGCCTGACCGCCAAGGTACGCTATCGCCAGAGCGACCAGCCCTGCACACTGGAAAAAACCGCCACGGGCTACCGCGCCACCTTCGATGACCCGCAACGCGCGGTCACCCCAGGCCAATCCGTGGTGTTCTATGACGGCGAAATCTGCCTGGGCGGCGGCGTGATAGAAGTTGCGCAAGCCTGGAGCAGCCCGGCATGAGCCCGACCCAGGAGCAATTGACGGCCCTTGGCGGTGTATTTCTTGCCGCCGTACTGGTGGACAAGATCGCCAAGACCGGCCAGGTCACCGAAGCCGGCCTGACCTGCATGCTCGGCAGCCTGTTGATCCGCGACCCCAAGGACACCCTGGAGGTCTACGGCGGTGACGACCTGGCCCTGCGCGAAGGTTATCGTGCACTGATCGGCGCCTTGGAGCGCGACCCCAGCACCTTGCAGCGCGAGCCATTGCGCTATGCCTTGTCGATGCTCGGCCTTGAGCGCCAACTGGCCAAGCGTGACGACATGCTGGAAACCATCGGCAAGCGCCTGCCGCAGATCCAGTCCCAGGTGGAACACTTCGGCCCGGCCCACGAAAACGTGATCGCTGCCTGTGGCGCGCTATACCAGGACACCCTGAGCACCTTGCGCCAACGTATTCAAGTGCACGGCGACATGCGCAACCTGCAACAACCCAACAATGCCTCGAAAATCCGTGCGCTGCTCCTGGCCGGTATTCGCTCGGCGCGGTTGTGGCGGCAGTTGGGCGGTCATCGTTGGCAGCTGGTGATCAGCCGACGCAAATTGCTCAAGGAGCTTTACCCGTTGATGCGCAACGAATAAGTCGCAGCGACAGGCCCTTTTCAAGCCGTTACGCGTAATACGCCGGTCAGTTGGCAACGGACCGGCGGATTTTTTCATGTATGATACGCGCCCCATTTCGTTGCCCGACTGTCCGAGAACACCCCATGCAGCTCTCTTCGCTCACTGCGGTTTCCCCTGTTGACGGCCGCTACGCCGGCAAAACCCAGGCCCTGCGCCCTATTTTCAGCGAATACGGCCTGATCCGTGCCCGCGTTCTGGTTGAAGTGCGCTGGCTCCAGCGCCTGGCCGCTCACCCCGCCATCAGCGAAGTGCCGGCGTTCTCTGCCGAAGCCAACGCTGTGCTCAACACCCTGGCGGAAAACTTCTCTCTGGAGCACGCCGAGCGTGTGAAAGAGATCGAGCGCACCACCAACCACGACGTCAAGGCCATCGAATACCTGCTCAAGGAGCAAGCGGCCAAACTGCCGGAACTGGCCCAGGTCAGCGAGTTCATCCACTTTGCCTGCACCAGCGAAGACATCAATAACCTGTCCCACGCCCTGATGCTGCGCGAAGGCCGCGATGACGTCATGCTGCCCCTGATGCGCCAGACTGCCGAAGCCATCCGTGAGCTGGCGATCCGTTTCGCCGCCGTGCCGATGCTGTCGCGCACCCATGGCCAGCCAGCGTCGCCGACCACCCTGGGCAAGGAACTGGCTAACGTGGTGTACCGCCTGGAGCGCCAGATCGCCCAGGTCGCCGCCGTGCCATTGCTGGGCAAGATCAACGGCGCCGTGGGCAACTACAACGCTCACCTATCGGCCTACCCTGAGATCGACTGGGAAGCCAACGCCCGCGCCTTCATCGAAGACGAGCTGGGCCTGGGCTTCAACCCGTACACCACGCAGATCGAACCCCACGACTACATCGCCGAGCTGTTCGACGCCATTGCGCGCTTTAACACCATCCTGATCGACTTCGATCGCGATATCTGGGGCTACATTTCCCTGGGCTATTTCAAGCAGCGCACCATTGCCGGTGAAATCGGATCGTCGACCATGCCGCACAAGGTCAACCCGATCGACTTCGAAAACTCCGAAGGCAACCTCGGCATCGCCAACGCCCTGTTCCAGCACCTGGCCAGCAAGTTGCCGATCTCCCGCTGGCAGCGCGACCTGACCGACTCCACCGTATTGCGCAACCTCGGCGTGGGCTTCGCTCATAGCGTGATCGCCTACGAAGCCAGCCTCAAGGGCATCAGCAAGCTTGAACTCAACGAGCAGAAGATCGCCGCTGACCTGGACGCCTGCTGGGAAGTTTTGGCCGAGCCGATCCAGACCGTGATGCGCCGCTACAACATCGAAAACCCCTACGAGAAACTCAAAGAGTTGACACGCGGCAAGGGCATCAGCCCCGAAGCGCTGCAAACTTTCATTGACGGCCTGGACATGCCAGCCGCGGCCAAGGCTGAGCTGAAACTGCTCACCCCGGCCAATTACATCGGCAACGCTGTAGAGCAAGCCAAGCGCATCTGATTCAAGCAAGCCCCCTTGAGACGCCCGGCCGCGCCGGGCGTTTTTATTCCAGTCTGAAAAGTGCTTTTTTTCAATAGGTTACACATGAATCCTGATATTCCTCTTCAACTTCTGGGCGGCATCACGGCACGGGAATTCCTGCGCGACTACTGGCAGAAGAAACCCCTGCTGATCCGTCAGGCCATCCCTGACTTCGAAAGCCCGATCGACGCCGACGAACTGGCAGGCCTGGCTCTGGAAGAAGAAGTCGAATCGCGCCTGGTGATCGAACACGGCGAGCGCCCGTGGGAACTGCGTCGCGGCCCATTCGCCGAAGATGCCTTCAGCGCCCTGCCAGAGCGTGAGTGGACCCTGCTGGTGCAGGCGGTCGACCAGTTCGTGCCGGAAGTCGCCGAACTGCTGGAGCACTTCCGTTTCCTGCCAAGCTGGCGCATCGACGATGTGATGATCAGCTTCGCCGCGCCCGGCGGCAGCGTCGGCCCGCACTTCGACAACTATGACGTGTTCCTGCTGCAAGCCCAAGGCAAGCGCAACTGGAAGATCGGCCAGATGTGCAGCTCCGAAAGCCCGCTGCTGCAACACGCCGACCTGCGCATCCTCGCCGAATTCGAAGAAAGCGCCGAATGGGTGCTGGAACCAGGCGACATGCTCTACCTGCCACCGCGCCTGGCGCACTTCGGCATCGCCGAAGACGATTGTATGACCTACTCGGTGGGTTTCCGTGCCCCGAGCGCCGCCGAAGTGCTGACCCACTTCACCGACTTCCTCAGCCAGTACCTGACCGACGAAGAGCGCTACACCGACGCCGATGCCCAACCGGTCAGCGACCCGCACCAGATCCAGGGCGACGCCCTCGATCGACTCAAGAGCCTTTTGGCCGAGCACATGAGCGACGAGCGCATGCTGCTGACCTGGTTCGGCCAGTTCATGACCGAACCGCGCTACCCCGAACTGGTAGCCGGCGAAGAGCTGGGCGAAGAAGACTTCATCAGCAGCCTGCAAGACGGCGCGATCCTGGTGCGCAACCCAAGCGCGCGCCTGGCCTGGTCCGAAGTGGACGACGACGTGCTGCTGTTCGCCAGCGGCCAGAGCCGTTACCTGCCGGGCAAACTGCGTGAACTGTTGAAGCTGGTGTGCTCGGCCGACGCACTGCACAGCGAAAACCTCAGCGTATGGCTGGCCGACGAAGACGGCCGCGACCTGCTGTGCGAACTGGTCAAGCAAGGCAGCCTGGGGTTCGCGGATGAATAAGATTCACGTAAGTGTCGCGGACTGGCGAAAGGATATCGACGAGATTCGGCGCATTCGTGAAGCGGTATTTATCGCCGAACAATCGGTTCCAGCCGAGCTCGAGTGGGATGCGGACGACGCTGGCGCCATGCATTTCCTCGCATTCGAAGGCGACTTTCCGATTGGTACCGCACGCCTGCTGCCCAGCGGCGAGATTGGTCGCGTGTCGGTGCTCAAGGACTGGCGCGGGCTGAAGGTAGGCGACAAGCTGATGGAAGCGGTGATTGGGGTGGCTGAACAGCGCGGCCAGACCCGGCAGTTCCTCAGTGCGCAGGTGTATGCGGCGCCGTTTTATGAACGACTGGGTTTCAAGATCGTCAGTGATGAGTTTCTTGAAGTCGGGATTCCGCATGTGGATATGGTGCGCGAGGGCTGACTCACGACCGCGTCGCCTATATCGGGAGCAAGCCCTATCAGCAACACCACAAAATGCCCTGCTTGCCAGGGCATTTTGCCGTCTACGATTCAACTTGCGCCCCGCCAGGCCGACAAACTGGCACTATCAAGCAAAATGACTCGCAGAGATAACGGACATGTCGCTACGCACCTTGCTCACCGCCCTACTCCTGACCGCCAGTGTTTCGGCCATGGCTGCCACCGAGGTCGTCAACCTGAGCAACCGCACCAGCGCCGACCTGCTGCCCGTGGCGCAGAACTTCATCGGCAAGGACGGCACCGTCAGCGCCTACGGCAACCAGCTTATCGTTAACGCCGACCCTGCGAAGATAGAGGGCTTGCGTACCCTGCTCTCCCAACTGGACACGCCGGCCAAGCGCCTGCTGATCACCGTCGACACCAACGAAACCAACCAGCAGAACAGCGGCGACAGCCAGACCCGCATCATCAGCTATGGCACCGTCAGCCGCGATGGCGGCATCCAGCAGATCCAGGCCAGCGAAGGCGTGCCTGCGCTGATTCAGGTCGGCCAGAGCGTACCGCTGACCACCACGCACCAGGATGGCTATGGCCGCCTGCAGAACCAGACCCAGTATCGCAACGTCACCCAGGGCTTTTACGTCACCGCCAGCGTCACCGGCGAGACCGTACACCTGGCTATCAGTACCAACCGTGACCGCATGAGCCAGGAACGTCCCGATGTAGTGAATGTGCAGAGTACCGACACAACCGTCAGCGGGCGCCTGGGCGAATGGATCACCCTAGCAGGGATAAATCGCGAGACCCAGGCCGATAAATCCTCTACAACCCGCAGCTACTCTACTCAAGGCCGCGATGACCTGACTTTGCGGGTCAAGGTCGATACCCTGAACTGAAGCACCGAAAACTGACTGACGAGTCGTATAAGACTAAAGATGTAGTGCCTGAAAAAAAGCACTACAAAACATTTGACGATCCAAAAAAGCATGGGCATGATGGCCTCGCTCCCGCTAATCAGGGGCCCTGGTAAGGGCCTTCGGATCGCCGCTCCAAGCTACCCACCCGAGCCGATTCGTGTCTGTACCGCCCATAAGGCGTGTTTGACGAGGTTGCGACTGGAACGAAGTTGTCCCGAGGGACGGAAGCTAACCAGGTAACCCGGCTACGCACTGATGGATCGTACAAAGGCCCACGACGCCCGAAGACCGTTCGCAGTTCGCCTTTACCTGCTCAACTCCGCCTTGAGCCACTCGTTCATCCCGTCGCCTTCCCCGCCAAGCCCGGCTTGACCACCTGAGCTTCTGGTCAGCGAGCAGCCATCACCACGCATTCAATCCGTGGCTGGCAAATGGAATTTTCCACCTAGACCTATGCGACGAGGTTTTTCCCCATGGCACTGACACGCGAACAGCAAATTGCAGCCCTTGAAAAAGACTGGGCTGAAAACCCACGCTGGAAAGGCGTGACCCGCGCTTATTCCGCTGCTGACGTCGTCCGCCTGCGTGGCTCGGTCCAACCTGAGCACACCTTTGCAAAACTCGGCGCCGAGAAGCTGTGGAACCTGGTCACCCAAGGTGCCAAGCCGTCCTTCCGTCCCGACAAAGATTTCGTCAACTGCATGGGCGCCCTCACTGGCGGCCAGGCAGTACAACAGGTAAAAGCCGGTATCCAGGCGATCTACCTGTCCGGCTGGCAAGTGGCAGCGGACAACAACTCCGCTGAATCCATGTACCCCGACCAATCGCTGTACCCGGTGGACTCCGTACCGACCGTGGTCAAGCGCATCAACAACTCGTTCCGTCGTGCCGACCAGATCCAGTGGAAAGCCGGCAAGAACCCAGGCGATGAAGGCTACATCGACTACTTTGCCCCCATCGTGGCTGACGCCGAAGCCGGCTTCGGCGGCGTACTGAACGCTTACGAACTGATGAAGAGCATGATCGAGGCTGGCGCTGCCGGCGTGCACTTCGAAGACCAGCTTGCGTCAGTGAAGAAATGCGGCCACATGGGCGGCAAGGTACTGGTACCGACCCAGGAAGCCGTACAGAAGCTGACCGCTGCGCGTTTGGCCGCTGACGTTGCCGGTACACCGACCATCATCCTGGCCCGTACCGATGCCAACGCCGCTGACCTGCTGACTTCGGACTGCGACCCATACGACCAGCCGTTCGTGACTGGCGAGCGTACTCAGGAAGGCTTCTATAAAGTCCGCGCCGGCCTCGACCAGGCCATTGCCCGCGGCCTGGCCTACGCGCCGTACGCCGACCTGATCTGGTGCGAGACCGCCAAGCCGGACCTGGACGAAGCTCGTCGCTTCGCCGAAGCGATCAAGAAGGAATACCCGGACCAACTGCTGTCCTACAACTGCTCGCCTTCTTTCAACTGGAAGAAGAACCTGGACGACGCGACCATCGCCAAGTTCCAGCGTGAACTGTCGGCAATGGGCTACAAGCACCAGTTCATTACCCTGGCCGGCATTCACAACATGTGGCACAGCATGTTCAACCTGGCGCACGACTACGCCCGTAACGACATGACTGCCTACGTGAAGCTGCAAGAGCAGGAGTTCGCGGACGCCGCCAAAGGCTACACCTTCGTGGCGCACCAGCAGGAAGTGGGCACCGGTTACTTCGACGACATGACCACCGTGATCCAGGGCGGCACTTCGTCGGTTACCGCGCTGACCGGTTCGACCGAAGAAGATCAGTTCCACTGATCAACTGAGTACCCGGCCACCGCGGCCCCACGGAAGACCTAACCGCAGTGCCGCACAACAATCACGCCCCGACTGGTTCGGGGCGTTTTTTTGCCTGCACAAAACCTACCGATGCACTGCGGACCAAATGTGGGAGGGGGCTTGCTCCCGATAGCGGTGGATCAGCAACAGCTGGGTTGGCTGATACTCAGCTATCGGGAGCAAGCCCCCTCCCACAAGTAATTTTGCGCAAAACATTGATCCAGAGCGGTACTCGCGCACATCAAATCGGTTAAAAGAACCGTCGCGGCAACTAAGCGGCACTCAACCAAGTAACGGCAACTTCCCCCGCCACATGAGAAACAATCGCTTAAACCCCACGCAAACAATATTCATTATCATTTAGCGCTTAAAAAATTCGTTACAGCTTAAACAAAACATAATTGATGAAAAGCTCGCTAATGCCCACACCACAAGGGCTACAGCCCCAAGAAGGTGCACTATGTGCTTATTCCACCGAATAATTTCACCCCAGGAATTTTACTTGCCCGGTGTTTAGCCATAAAATCACCGCGATTGATTGCAGTGCGACATATCGTCACTGCATCGTTACTTTTTCGAGCTCAGAGACCTTTGCTCTCTGTTAAGGATTTCCAGCATGACCGAAGCGACAGGACTCATGGCCCACAACTGGGGCTTTGCCATTTTCCTCCTCGGTGTTGTCGGCCTTTGCGCCTTCATGCTCGGCGTCTCCAGCCTCCTTGGGTCAAAAGCCTGGGGCCGCAGCAAAAACGAACCGTTCGAGTCCGGCATGCTACCTACAGGTGGCGCCCGCTTGCGGCTCTCAGCCAAATTCTATCTGGTCGCGATGCTGTTCGTGATCTTCGATATCGAAGCCCTCTTTCTCTTTGCCTGGTCTGTGTCCGTCCGCGAAAGCGGCTGGACCGGATTCGTCGAAGCTCTCGTTTTCATAGCAATTCTGTTGGCAGGTCTTGTCTACCTGTTCCGAGTGGGCGCCCTTGACTGGGCTCCGGAAGCTCGTCGCAAGCGGCAGGCGAAGCTGAAACAATGAGGCTTTGGCAATGCAATACAATCTCACCAGGATCGACCCGGATGCTCCTAACGAGCAGTACCCCATCGGCGAACGGGAAACCGTTTCCGACCCGTTAGAAGACCAAGTCCACAAGAACATCTACATGGGCAAGCTGGAAGACGTGCTGAGTGGCGCGGTCAACTGGGGGCGTAAAAACTCCCTGTGGCCGTACAACTTCGGCCTTTCGTGCTGCTACGTGGAAATGACCACCGCCTTCACGGCGCCCCACGACATCGCGCGTTTTGGCGCCGAAGTGATCCGGGCATCACCGCGCCAGGCGGATTTCATGGTTATCGCCGGTACCTGCTTTATCAAGATGGCGCCGATCATCCAGCGTCTCTATGAGCAAATGCTCGAGCCGAAATGGGTAATCTCCATGGGTTCGTGCGCCAACTCCGGTGGCATGTACGACATCTACTCCGTCGTTCAAGGGGTGGACAAGTTCCTACCCGTGGACGTCTACGTGCCTGGCTGCCCGCCCCGCCCCGAAGCATTCCTTCAAGGCTTGATGCTGTTGCAGGAATCGATTGGCAAGGAGCGTCGCCCGCTGTCCTGGGTCGTCGGCGATCAAGGCGTGTACCGCGCCGAGATGCCGTCCCAAAAAGAACAGCGCCGCGAACAGCGAATCGCAGTCACTAACCTGCGCAGCCCCGACGAAGTCTGATCCAGACCCGCTTCTTTTATAGAACGAAAACCTGGCTTCATTCTTTACGTTGACCGAAAGCGATAAAAAACCATGACTACAGGCAGTGCTCTGTACATCCCGCCTTATAAGGCAGACGACCAGGACGTGGTTGTCGAACTCAATAACCGTTTTGGCCCTGACGCCTTCACCGCCCAGGCCACACGCACCGGCATGCCGGTGCTGTGGGTGGCACGTGCCAGGCTTGTCGAAGTCCTGACCTTCCTGCGCAACCTGCCCAAGCCGTACGTCATGCTCTATGACCTGCATGGCGTGGACGAGCGTCTGCGCACCAAGCGCCAGGGGCTGCCGAGCGGCGCCGATTTCACCGTGTTCTACCACTTGATGTCGCTGGAACGTAACAGTGACGTGATGATCAAGGTCGCCCTGAGCGAAAACGATCTCAGCGTTCCGACCGTGACCGGTATCTGGCCCAACGCCAGCTGGTACGAGCGCGAAGTCTGGGACATGTTCGGCATCGACTTCCCCGGCCACCCGCACCTGACGCGCATCATGATGCCGCCGACCTGGGAAGGTCACCCGCTGCGCAAGGACTACCCTGCCCGCGCAACCGAATTCGACCCGTTCAGCCTGACCCTGGCCAAGCAGCAGCTTGAAGAAGAGGCTGCGCGCTTCCGTCCGGAAGACTGGGGCATGAAGCGTTCCGGCACCAACGAGGACTACATGTTCCTCAACCTGGGCCCGAACCACCCTTCGGCCCACGGTGCGTTCCGTATCATCCTGCAACTGGACGGCGAAGAAATCGTCGACTGCGTGCCGGACATCGGCTACCACCACCGTGGCGCCGAGAAGATGGCCGAGCGTCAGTCCTGGCACAGCTTCATCCCCTACACCGACCGTATCGACTACCTCGGCGGCGTGATGAACAACCTGCCGTACGTGCTCTCGGTGGAGAAGCTGGCCGGTATCAAGGTGCCGGACCGCGTCGATACCATCCGCATCATGATGGCCGAGTTCTTCCGCATTACCAGCCACCTGCTGTTCCTGGGTACCTATATCCAGGACGTCGGCGCCATGACCCCGGTGTTCTTCACCTTCACCGACCGTCAACGCGCCTATAAGGTTATCGAAGCCATCACCGGTTTCCGCCTGCACCCGGCCTGGTACCGCATCGGCGGCGTGGCCCACGACCTGCCCAACGGCTGGGAGCGCCTGGTCAAGGAATTCATCGACTGGATGCCCAAGCGTCTGGACGAGTACCAGAAAGCCGCGCTGGACAACAGCATCCTCAAGGGCCGCACCATCGGCGTTGCGCAGTACAACACCAAGGAAGCCCTGGAATGGGGCGTCACTGGTGCCGGCCTGCGTTCCACCGGTTGCGACTTCGACCTGCGTAAAGCCCGCCCGTACTCCGGCTACGAGAACTTCGAGTTCGAAGTACCGCTGGCGGCCAATGGTGATGCCTACGACCGTTGCATCGTGCGTGTCGAAGAAATGCGCCAGAGCCTGAAGATCATCGAGCAGTGCATGCGCAACATGCCGGCAGGTCCGTACAAGGCGGATCACCCGCTGACCACGCCGCCGCCCAAAGAGCGCACGCTGCAACACATCGAAACCCTGATCACGCACTTCCTGCAGGTTTCGTGGGGCCCGGTCATGCCGGCCAACGAATCCTTCCAGATGATCGAAGCGACCAAGGGTATCAACAGTTATTACCTGACGAGCGATGGCGGCACCATGAGCTACCGCACCCGGATTCGTACCCCAAGTTTTGCCCACTTGCAGCAGATCCCTTCGGTGATCAAAGGCGAGATGGTCGCGGACTTGATTGCGTACCTGGGTAGTATCGATTTCGTTATGGCCGACGTGGACCGCTAAGCATGAACAGCACGCTTATCCAGACAGACCGTTTCACCTTGAGTGAAACCGAGCGCTCGGCCATCGAGCACGAGTTGCATCACTATGAAGACCCGCGCGCGGCGTCGATCGAAGCCTTGAAGATCGTCCAGAAGGAACGTGGCTGGGTGCCCGACGGCGCTCTCTACGCCATTGGCGAGATCCTCGGCATCCCGGCCAGCGATGTTGAAGGGGTGGCGACGTTCTACAGCCAGATCTTCCGTCAGCCAGTCGGCCGTCACATCATTCGCGTGTGCGACAGCATGGTCTGCTACATCGGCGGCCATGAGTCCGTGGTCAGCGAAATCCAGGCCAAGCTCGGCATCGGCCTCGGCCAGACCACCGCCGACGGCCGCTTCACGCTGCTGCCGGTGTGCTGCCTGGGCAACTGCGACAAGGCGCCGGCGTTGATGATCGACGACGACACATTCGGTGACGTACAGCCTGCTGGCGTGACCCAATTGCTCGAGGGCTACCCATGACCCTGACCTCTTTCGGCCCGGCCAACCTGATCAAGCGTTCGGCCGAGACCCACCCGCTGACCTGGCGCCTGCGTGACGATGGCGAGCCGGTATGGCTCGACGAATACCAGGCCAAGAACGGTTACGCCGCTGCGCGCAAAGCCTTCGCCGACATGGCCCAGGAAGATATCGTCCAGACCGTGAAAGACGCGGGCCTCAAGGGCCGCGGCGGTGCTGGCTTCCCCACGGGCGTGAAATGGGGGCTGATGCCCAAAGACGAATCCATCAATATCCGCTACCTGCTGTGCAACGCGGATGAGATGGAGCCCAACACCTGGAAAGACCGCATGCTGATGGAGCAACTGCCCCATCTGCTGATCGAAGGCATGCTGATCAGCGCCCGTGCGCTCAAGACCTACCGTGGCTACATCTTCCTGCGTGGCGAGTACACCACCGCCGCCAAGCACCTCAACCGTGCAGTGGCAGAAGCCAAGGCTGCGGGCCTGCTGGGCAAGAACATCCTCGGTTCCGGCTTCGACTTCGAACTGTTCGTGCACACCGGCGCCGGGCGTTATATCTGTGGTGAAGAAACCGCACTGATCAACTCCCTCGAAGGTCGCCGCGCCAATCCGCGCTCCAAGCCGCCCTTCCCTGCCGCCGTCGGCGTGTGGGGCAAGCCGACCTGCGTGAACAACGTCGAGACCCTGTGCAACGTGCCGGCGATCATCGCCGACGGCGTGGACTGGTACAAATCCCTGGCCCGTGAAGGCAGCGAAGACATGGGCACCAAGCTCATGGGTTTCTCCGGCAAGGTCAAGAACCCTGGCCTGTGGGAGCTGCCGTTCGGCGTGACCGCCCGCGAGCTGTTCGAGGACTACGCCGGCGGCATGCGCGACGGCTACACCTTGAAAGCCTGGCAGCCAGGCGGTGCCGGTACCGGTTTCCTGTTGCCCGAACACCTGGACGCCCAGATGTATGCCGGCGGCATCGGCAAGGTCGGCACCCGCATGGGCACCGGCCTGGCGATGGCGGTGGACAACACGGTGAACATGGTGTCGCTGCTGCGCAACATGGAGCAGTTCTTTGCCCGTGAATCGTGCGGCTTCTGCACCCCATGCCGTGACGGCCTGCCGTGGAGCGTCAAGCTGCTGATGGCCCTGGAAAATGGCGAAGGTCGCGAGGGTGATATCGAAACCCTGCTGGGCCTGGTCGGCTTCCTCGGCCCAGGCAAGACCTTCTGTGCTCACGCACCGGGCGCCGTAGAGCCATTGGGCAGCGCAATCAAATACTTCCGCTCGGAGTTCGAAGCCGGTATCGCGCCCACCAGCGCCGCCGTCCCGCCTCTGGCGAAGCCGATCGTAGTCGGCGCGTAACGCTTAAACAGGCGAAGGGTCCGTGCCCTTCGCCTGCTCATGTGCTGACGCCGTAAAGGCTGTGTAGATGCACATGAATAACAAGATTCCATTAGCCACGCCCGCTGACAACGGGCCAACGAAGAACTTTGAACCATGGCCACTATCCACGTAGACGGCAAAGCGCTCGAAGTCGATGGGGCGGACAACCTGTTACAGGCGTGTCTGTCACTCGGCCTTGATATCCCGTATTTCTGCTGGCACCCCGCGCTCGGTAGCGTCGGTGCCTGTCGCCAGTGCGCGGTCAAGCAATACACCGACGAGAACGACACCCGTGGTCGTATCGTCATGTCCTGTATGACCCCAGCCACCGACAACACCTGGATCTCCATCGACGATGAAGAATCCAAGGCGTTCCGCGCCAGCGTTGTCGAATGGCTGATGACCAACCACCCCCACGACTGCCCGGTCTGTGAGGAAGGCGGTCACTGCCACCTGCAAGACATGACGGTGATGACCGGCCACAACGAGCGCCGTTATCGCTTCACCAAGCGTACCCACCAGAACCAGGACCTCGGCCCGTTCATTTCCCACGAGATGAACCGCTGCATCGCCTGCTACCGCTGCGTGCGCTTCTATAAAGACTACGCCGGCGGCACCGACCTTGGTGTATTCGGCGCCCACGACAACGTGTACTTCGGTCGCGTTGAAGACGGCGTGCTCGAGAGCGAATTCTCCGGCAACCTCACCGAGGTCTGCCCGACCGGCGTGTTCACCGACAAGACCCACTCCGAGCGCTACAACCGTAAGTGGGACATGCAGTTCGCACCGAGCATCTGCCATGGCTGCTCCAGCGGGTGCAACATCTCCCCGGGCGAGCGCTACGGTGAATTGCGTCGCATCGAAAACCGCTTCAACGGTTCGGTCAACCAGTACTTCCTGTGCGACCGTGGCCGTTTCGGCTATGGCTACGTCAACCGCGAAGACCGCCCACGCCAGCCACTGCTGGCCGATGGCGCCAAGCTGAGCCTGGACGCGGCGCTGGATAAAGCCGCCGACCTGCTGCGCGGGCGCAACATCGTCGGTATCGGTTCGCCGCGTGCCAGCCTCGAAAGCAACTTCGCCTTGCGCGAGCTGGTCGGCGCCGAGCACTTCTATTGCGGTATCGAAGCTGGTGAGCTGGAGCGTATCCGCCTGGTCCTGCAAGTGCTGAATGACAGCCCACTGCCAGTGCCGAACATGCGCGACATCGAAGACCACGATGCCATCTTTGTGCTCGGTGAAGACCTGACCCAGACCGCTGCCCGCATCGCCCTGTCGCTGCGCCAGTCGGTCAAGGGCAAGGCCGAAGAGATGGCCGATGCCATGCGCGTGCAACCGTGGCTCGACGCCGCGGTGAAAAACATCGGCCAGCACGCGCTGAACCCGCTGTTTATCGCCTCCCTGGCTGAAACCAAGCTCGACGACATCGCCGAAGAATGCGTCCATGCCGCACCGGACGACCTGGCCCGGATCGGTTTCGCCGTGGCCCACGCCCTCGACGCCAGCGCGCCTGCCGTCGATGGCCTGGACACCGAAGCGGTCGAACTGGCCCAGCGCATCGCCGACGCACTGCTGGCGGCCAAGCGCCCATTGATCATCGCCGGCACCTCCCTGGGTTCCAAGGCGCTGATCGAAGCGGCTGCCAACATCGCCAAAGCCCTGAAGCTGCGCGATAAGAACGGCTCCATCAGCCTGGTGGTGCCGGAAGCCAACAGCCTCGGCCTGGCCATGCTCGGTGGCGAGTCCCTGGACGCCGCCCTGCAAGCGGTGACCGACGGCAGCGCCGACGCCATCGTGGTGCTGGAAAACGACCTGTACACCCGCACCGACGCCGCCAAGGTTGACGCTGCACTCAACGCCGCCAAGGTGCTGATCGTCGCCGACCACCAGAAGACCGCTACCAGCGAGCGTGCCGACCTGGTGCTGCCAGCCGCCACCTTCGCCGAAGGCGACGGTACCCTGGTCAGCCAGGAAGGCCGCGCCCAGCGCTTCTTCCAGGTGTTCGATCCGAAGTACATGGATGCCAGCATCCTGGTGCACGAAGGCTGGCGCTGGCTGCATGCCCTGCGCGCCACCCTGCTGAACCAGCCGATTGACTGGACCCAGCTCGACCACGTCACCGCAGCCACCGCTGCGAGCGCGCCGCAGTTGGCCCGCATCGTCGACGCTGCACCGTCCGCCGCGTTCCGTATCAAGGGCTTGAAACTGGCCCGTGAACCGCTGCGCTACTCCGGGCGTACCGCCATGCGTGCTGATATCAGCGTGCACGAACCGCGTACCCCGCAAGACATCGACACCGCGTTCGCCTTCTCCATGGAAGGTTATTCGGGGTCGGCCGAGCCGCGTCAGCAGGTGCCGTTTGCCTGGTCGCCGGGCTGGAACTCGCCGCAGGCCTGGAACAAGTTCCAGGACGAAGTCGGTGGTCACATCCGTGCTGGCGACCCGGGTACTCGCCTGATCGAAAGCACCGGTGACTCGCTGAACTGGTTCGCTGCGGTACCGCGTCCGTTCAACCCGGCCCCGGGCACCTGGCAGGTCGTGCCGTTCTTCCACCTGTTCGGCAGCGAAGAGACCTCTTCCAAGGCCGCGCCGGTGCAGGAACGTATCCCTGCGGCCTACGTGTCGCTGGCCAAGTCCGAAGCCGACCGCCTGGGCGTCAACGACGGTGCCCTGCTCAGCCTTAACGTGGCCGGCCAGACCCTGCGCCTGCCGCTGCGTATCAACGAGGAGTTGGGCGCTGGCCTGGTTGCACTGCCTAAAGGCCTTGCCGGCATTCCGCCCGCTATCTTTGGCCAAACCGTTGACGGTCTGCAGGAGGCAGCGCAATGACCTGGTTCACGCCGGAAGTAATTGACGTGATCATTTCGGTGGTCAAGGCCATCGTGATCCTGTTGGCCGTGGTCGTGGCGGGCGCCCTGCTCAGCTTCGTCGAGCGTCGCCTGCTGGGCTGGTGGCAGGACCGCTACGGTCCGAACCGCGTTGGCCCGTTCGGCATGTTCCAGATCGCCGCCGACATGCTGAAAATGTTCTTCAAGGAAGACTGGACCCCGCCGTTCGCCGACAAGGTGATCTTCACCCTGGCACCGGTGGTGGCCATGAGCGCCTTGCTGGTCGCCTTCGCGATCATCCCGATCACCCCGACCTGGGGCGTGGCGGACCTGAACATCGGCCTGCTGTTCTTCTTCGCCATGGCCGGTCTGTCGGTGTATGCGGTGCTGTTCGCCGGTTGGGCCAGTAACAACAAGTTCGCCCTGCTGGGCAGCTTGCGTGCCTCGGCCCAGACCGTGTCCTACGAAGTGTTCATGGGCCTGGCGCTGATGGGCATCGTGGTGCAGGTTGGCTCGTTCAACATGCGCGATATCGTCGAGTACCAGGCACAGAACCTGTGGTTCATCATTCCGCAGTTCTTTGGCTTCTGTACCTTCTTCATCGCTGGCGTGGCCGTGACTCACCGTCACCCGTTCGACCAGCCGGAAGCGGAACAGGAACTGGCCGACGGTTACCACATTGAATATGCCGGTATGAAATGGGGCATGTTCTTCGTTGGCGAATACATCGGCATCATCTTGATCTCGGCCCTGCTGGTCACGCTGTTCTTTGGCGGCTGGCACGGTCCGTTCGGCATCTTGCCGCAGTTGGCCTTCTTCTGGTTCTTCTTGAAGACCGCGTTCTTCATCATGCTGTTCATCCTGCTGCGCGCCTCGATTCCGCGCCCGCGCTATGACCAGGTGATGGATTTCAGCTGGAGATTCTGCCTGCCGCTGACCCTGATCAATTTGCTGGTGACGGCTGCCGTCGTGTTGTTGAACACGCCAGCTGCCGCGGTTCAGTGAGGATTTGACCCATGTTCAAATATATTGGCGACATCGTTAAGGGTACCGGTACCCAGTTGCGAAGCCTGGTGATGGTGTTCGGTCACGGCTTTCGCAAACGCGACACCCTGCAATACCCCGAAGAAGCGGTGTACCTGCCGCCGCGCTATCGCGGCCGCATCGTACTGACCCGCGACCCCGACGGCGAAGAGCGTTGCGTAGCCTGCAACCTGTGCGCCGTGGCGTGCCCGGTGGGTTGCATCTCCCTGCAGAAAGCTGAAACCGAAGACGGTCGCTGGTACCCGGACTTCTTCCGTATCAACTTCTCGCGCTGCATTTTCTGCGGCCTCTGCGAGGAAGCTTGCCCGACCACCGCGATCCAGCTCACACCGGATTTCGAGATGGCCGAGTTCAAACGTCAGGACCTGGTGTACGAGAAAGAAGATCTTTTGATCTCTGGTCCCGGTAAAAACCCTGATTACAACTTCTATCGTGTTGCAGGTATGGCCGTTGCCGGTAAGCCGAAGGGCGCCGCACAAAACGAAGCCGAGCCGATCAACGTGAAGAGCTTGCTGCCTTAAGGAAGAAAGATGGAATTCGCTTTCTATTTCGCATCGGGTATTGCAGTGGTGTCCACGCTTCGCGTGATCACCAACACCAACCCCGTGCACGCCCTGCTCTACCTGATCATTTCGCTGATCGCCGTGGCCATGACCTTTTTCAGCCTCGGCGCACCGTTCGCCGGTGTACTGGAAGTGATCGCCTACGCCGGCGCCATCATGGTGCTGTTCGTGTTTGTGGTGATGATGCTCAACCTCGGGCCGGCTTCGGTCGCCCAGGAACGCGTCTGGCTCAAGCCCGGCATCTGGCTCGGCCCGGTTGTCCTCGCAGCGCTGCTGCTGGGTGAACTGCTGTATGTGCTGTTCGCTCACCAGAGCGGCCAGGCCATCGGCCACACCACCGTAGACGCGAAAGCCGTGGGCATCAGCCTGTTCGGCCCGTACCTGCTGGTGGTCGAACTGGCTTCGATGCTGCTGCTCGCCGCAGCCATCACCGCCTTCCACTTGGGCCGCAACGAAGCCAAGGAGCAATGACGATGCCTGCTATCCCTTTGGAGCATGGTCTGGCGGTCGCCGGCATCCTGTTCTGCCTTGGCCTGGTCGGCCTGATGGTGCGCCGTAACATTCTGTTCGTGTTGATGAGCCTGGAAATCATGATGAACGCCGCGGCACTGGCGTTCATCGTTGCCGGTGCACGTTGGGGCCAGCCGGATGGACAAGTGATGTTCATCTTGGTGATCAGCCTGGCAGCCGCCGAGGCCAGTATCGGCCTGGCGATCCTGCTGCAACTGTATCGTCGCTTCCACACGCTTGATATCGACGCTGCCAGTGAGATGCGCGGATGAACATGATCTTTCTGACTTTCGTATTCCCCCTGATCGGTTTCCTGCTGCTGTCGTTCTCTCGCGGCCGCTGGTCGGAAAACCTCTCGGCCCTGATCGGCGTGGGCTCCATTGGCCTGTCGGCCATCGTGGCTGCCTACGTCATCTGGCAATTCAACGTTGCACCGCCCGAAGGCGGTCACTACACCCTGGTACTGTGGCAGTGGATGTCGGTGGAGGGCTTCAAGCCCAACTTCGCCCTCTACGTCGACGGACTGTCGATCACCATGCTCGGCGTGGTGGTGGGTGTAGGCTTCCTGATCCACCTGTTCGCGTCCTGGTACATGCGCGGTGAAGCCGGTTACTCGCGCTTCTTCTCGTACACCAACCTGTTTATCGCCAGCATGCTGTTCCTGGTGCTGGGCGATAACCTGTTGTTCCTGTACTTCGGCTGGGAAGGCGTGGGCCTGTGCTCGTACCTGCTGATCGGTTTCTACTACAGCAACCGCAACAACGGTAACGCGGCACTCAAGGCCTTTATCGTCACCCGCATCGGCGACGTGTTCATGGCCATCGGCCTGTTCATCCTGTTCCAACAGGTGGGCACGCTGAACATCCAGGAGCTGCTGGTGCTGGCACCGCAGAAATTCCAGGTCGGCGACTTCTGGATCACCCTGGCGACCCTGATGCTGCTGGGCGGCGCCGTGGGTAAATCCGCGCAACTGCCGCTGCAAACCTGGCTCGCGGATGCGATGGCCGGCCCGACCCCGGTTTCGGCACTGATCCACGCCGCAACCATGGTGACCGCCGGTGTCTACCTGATCGCCCGTACCCACGGCCTGTTCACCCTGGCGCCGGATATCCTGCATCTTGTCGGCATCGTCGGCGGGGTGACCCTGGTACTGGCCGGCTTCGCCGCGCTGGTGCAGACCGACATCAAGCGTATCCTCGCCTACTCGACCATGAGCCAGATCGGCTACATGTTCCTGGCCCTGGGCGTTGGTGCCTGGGACGCGGCGATCTTCCACCTGATGACCCACGCGTTCTTCAAGGCCCTGCTGTTCCTTGCCTCCGGTGCGGTGATCGTGGCCTGCCACCACGAGCAGAACATCTTCAAGATGGGCGGCCTGTGGAAGAAACTGCCACTAGCCTACGCCAGCTTCATCGTCGGTGGTGCAGCCCTGGCCGCCCTGCCGCTGGTGACCGCCGGTTTCTACTCCAAGGATGAAATCCTCTGGGAAGCCTTTGCCAGCGGTAACCAGAACCTGCTGTACGCAGGCCTGGTGGGTGCATTCATGACCTCGCTGTACACCTTCCGCCTGATCTTCATCACCTTCCACGGTGAAGCCAAGACCGAAGCGCACGCAGGCCACGGCATCTCCCACTGGCTGCCACTGTCGGTGCTGATCATCCTGTCGACCTTCATCGGCGCCATGATCACTCCACCACTGGCCGGTGTATTGCCAGAAAGCGTCGGCCATGCCGGCGGCGCAGACAAGCACAGCCTGGAAATCGCCTCGGGCGCCATCGCCATCGCTGGTATCCTGCTGGCCGCCCTGCTGTTCCTCGGCAAGCGTCGCTTCGTGACCGCCGTGGCCAACAGTGGCATCGGGCGCTTCCTGTCGGCCTGGTGGTTCGCTGCCTGGGGCTTCGATTGGATCTACGACAAACTGTTCGTCAAGCCATACCTCGCCATCAGCCATGTACTGCGCAAAGACCCGCTCGACCAGACCATCGGTTTGATCCCGCGCGCCGCCAAGGCTGGTCACACAGCCCTGAGCCGCAGCGAGACTGGCCAACTGCGTTGGTATGCAGCATCCATGGCGGCGGGTGCCGTGCTGGTGATCGGCGCCATCGTCGTGGTAGCGGTCTGACTATGTTTAAGTGCACTGCGTACTTTGCGAACTTGCGAAAGGAAACGAGCCCGTCATGATTCTGCCCTGGCTAATCCTGATCCCCTTTATCGGCGGCCTGCTCTGCTGGATGGGTGAACGCTTCGGCGCCACCCTGCCCCGCTGGATTGCGTTGCTGACCATGTCCCTGGAACTCGCACTCGGCCTCTGGCTGTGGGCCCATGGCGACTATTCATTTGCTCCGGCACCGGGTGTCGATCCGACCTTCGCGCTTGAATTCAAGCACGTGTGGATCCAGCGCTTCGGCATCAACGTGCACCTGGCTCTCGACGGCTTGTCGCTGTTGATGATCCTGCTGACCGGCCTGCTGGGTATCCTCTCGGTACTCTGCTCCTGGAAAGAGATCCAGCGTCACGTGGGCTTCTTCCACCTGAACCTGATGTGGATCCTGGGCGGCGTTGTCGGCGTGTTCCTGGCGCTGGACCTGTTCATGTTCTTCTTCTTCTGGGAAATGATGCTGGTGCCGATGTACTTCCTCATCGCGCTCTGGGGTCACAGTTCTTCGGACGGCAAGAAAACCCGGATCTACGCGGCGACCAAGTTCTTCATCTTCACCCAGGCTTCCGGCCTGATCATGTTGGTGGCGATCCTGGGCCTGGTCCTGGTCAACTTCAACAGCACCGGCGTGATTACGTTCAACTACGCCGACCTGTTGAAAACCAAGATGTCGCTGACCACCGAGTACATCCTGATGCTCGGCTTCTTCATCGCCTTCGCGGTGAAGCTGCCGGTGGTGCCGTTCCACTCCTGGTTGCCTGACGCCCACGCCCAGGCGCCGACTGCCGGTTCCGTGGACCTGGCTGGTATCCTGCTGAAGACGGCGGCCTACGGCCTGTTACGTTTCGCCCTGCCGCTGTTCCCGAATGCCTCGGCCGAGTTTGCGCCGATCGCCATGACCCTGGGTCTGATCGGGATCTTCTACGGTGCGTTCCTGGCCTTCGCGCAAACCGACATCAAGCGCCTGATTGCCTTCTCGTCCGTTTCCCACATGGGTTTCGTACTGATCGGCATCTACTCCGGCAGCCAGCTGGCGCTGCAAGGCGCGGTGATCCAGATGTTGGCCCACGGTGTTTCGGCGGCTGCCCTGTTTATCCTCAGTGGTCAGCTGTACGAACGCCTGCACACCCGTGACATGCGTGAGATGGGTGGCGTGTGGTCGCGCATCGCATACCTGCCGGCGATCAGCCTGTTCTTCGCCGCGGCGTCTCTGGGCTTGCCGGGTACCGGTAACTTCATCGGCGAGTTCCTGATCCTGATGGGGGCCTTCGTGCAGACGCCATGGATCAGCGCCATCGCCACGTCCGGCCTGGTGTTCGGTTCGGTCTACTCGCTGATCATGATCCACCGCGCGTACTTCGGCCCGGCCAAGTCGGACACCGTTTTGCACGGTATGGATGCCCGCGAACTGATCATGGTGCTCGGCCTTGCGGTATTGCTGATCTTCATTGGCGTGTACCCGCAACCGTTCCTGGACACTTCTGCCGCAACGATGCATGGCGTGCAGCAGTGGTTCGGCACCGCCTTCTCCCAACTCGCTTCGGCCCGGTAAGAGCGCTATGGAATTCACGATCCAACACTTTATCGCGCTTGCGCCGCTGTTGATCACCAGCCTCACCATTGTGGTGGTGATGCTGGCGATCGCCTGGCGCCGCAATCACTCGCAAACGTTCCTGCTGTCCTGTGCCGGTTTGAACCTGGCCCTGCTGTCGATCATCCCGGCCCTCAAGGTCGCGCCATTGGCGGTCACGCCTTTGATGATGGTCGATGACTTCGCGCTGCTGTATATCGCCCTGATCCTGGTGGCGACCCTGGCGTGCGTGACCCTCGCCCACGCCTACCTCGGCGAAGGCGGCACCGGTTACCCAGGTAACAAGGAAGAGTTGTACCTGCTGATCCTGCTGGCTGCGGCCGGTGGTATCGTGCTGGTCAGCGCGCAGCACCTGGCCGGCTTGTTCATCGGCCTGGAACTGCTGTCGATCCCGACCTACGGCCTGGTGGCCTACGCCTTCTTCAACAAGCGCTCCCTGGAAGCCGGCATCAAGTACATGGTGCTGTCGGCCGCTGGTTCCGCGTTCCTGTTGTTCGGCATGGCCCTGCTCTACGCCGAAGCCGGCAGCCTGAGCTTCACCGGTATCGGCCAGGCCCTGGCCGCCACCAACAGCCCGGCGCCGATTGCCCAGCTGGGCCTGGCGATGATGCTGATTGGCCTGGCGTTCAAGCTGTCGCTGGTACCCTTCCACCTGTGGACCCCGGACGTGTACGAAGGCGCCCCGGCGCCGGTGGCCGCGTTCCTGGCGACTGCGTCGAAGGTGGCGGTGTTTGCGGTGATGGTGCGTCTGTTCCAGATCTCGCCTGCCGCCAACACCGGCGTGCTGAGCAACGTGCTGACCGTAATCGCCATTGCGTCGATCCTGTTCGGTAACCTGCTGGCCCTGACTCAAAACAACCTCAAGCGTCTGCTGGGTTACTCGTCCATCGCCCACTTCGGCTACCTGCTGATCGCCCTGGTGGCGAGCAAGGGCCTGGCCGTGGAAGCCATTGGCGTGTACCTGGTCACCTACGTGATCACCAGCCTCGGCGCCTTCGGTGTGATCACGCTAATGTCTTCGCCTTACAAAGGCCGTGACGCCGACGCCCTGTACGAATACCGCGGCCTGTTCTGGCGCCGTCCGTACCTGACTGCCGTGCTGACCGTAATGATGCTGTCCCTGGCCGGTATCCCGCTGACTGCGGGCTTTATCGGCAAGTTCTACATTGTCGCCACGGGTGTCGAAGCCCACGAGTGGTGGCTGGTAGCATCCCTGGTATTGGGCAGCGCCATCGGCGTGTTCTACTACCTGCGCGTGATGGTCACCCTCTACCTGATCGAGCCCAACCTGCGCCGTGTGGATGCCGAGTTGCATTGGGAACAGAAGGCAGGCGGCGTGATGCTGCTGGCCATCGCCCTGCTCGCGTTCTTCCTGGGCGTGTACCCACAACCGTTGCTCACCTTGGTGCAGCATGCGGTGCTGGGGGTTTGATCGCTTAGGTTGATGCAGTCAACAGAACGGCGCCTTTGGGCGCCGTTTTGCGTTTCCCAGGATCTGCTTTTCCCCTCCCCTGCTCGCTGAATTTTCCTCCTCGATCTGCCTCTTCATCCGGCATCTACCCGATGAAGCCGGCCGTATGGTGTTTGCGTTTTAAGAAAGTTCCCACAGCGCGGTCACTTGACCTAACGCGGGTGGGCCACCAAACTCTACGCAGGCTACGTACAGAACATGGATGCTCTATTTATCGAACTGCCGGCATTCGAGCGGCATCGCAAGGACTATCTGAGTGAGGAGCTTTTCCAGGGTTTTCAACAGGAGTTAATGAAAAACCCCGAAGCAGGAGATGTGATCGAAGGAACGGGCGGGTTGAGAAAGGTTCGCTTCGTTGATGAACGGCGAAACAAAGGCAAGCGTGGTGGCCTGCGAGTCATTTACTACTGGTGGTCAGGCGGCACGCAATTCTGGTTATTCACCTTGTACGGCAAGCACGAACATAGCGACCTGACACCCCACCACAAGAAAGCTCTTAAACACATGCTGGACAGGGAAATCAAAGCGAGAACACATCATGAAACGTGACATCTTTTCCGAACTGGTCGAAGGCTTCGACGCCCTGGCCGATGAGCGCCAGGGTAAAATCACCCTGCGCAACCACAAGGTCCACCTCAACAAGCTGGCGCCGCTCACCGCTGATGAGGTGATCGCCGTGCGCCAGCAACTCAACCTTTCCCGGTCGGTATTCGCCATGTACCTGCGTACCAACACCCGCACCCTGGAGAACTGGGAACAAGGCCGGGCCAAGCCCAACGCCCAGGCCGTCACCCTGATCCGTCTGGTAGCGCGTTTTCCTGAAACCGTGGCGCAACTTGCCGCATTGGGCTGACCTGCGAAAGCCAAAAAAAACGCCCCGATTATCGAGGCGTTTTTTGCAGTACAACAGCGTCAGAATGCAATACCGACCTTGAAGCCGTATTCGTCACGCTTGAGCTTGGTGTTGTCGGCCACATAGGAGTCGTCGTCGAGCTTGTACTCGGTGCGGGTGTAGTACAGGCCCGCCATCACTGGCAGGTCGCCCTTCTGGTTCATCAGCAGGCTGACTTCGGCATAGGGGTTGGTGCGGTCCTTGAGGTCCACGCTGTCGCTGCCAACGCCGTCTACCTTGAGTTTGGCACGGCCATCGATGGTGTGACGGGCGCCGGCTTCAACGCGCAGGGTCATGTCATCGAACTGGTGGTTGTAGCCCAGCGCAGCCTTGGCAAACGGCGACTTGTTGGTCAGTTTCATGTCGTAGCCATTGGTGTCCGGCTCATAGCGGGTCCAGGTGTAGCCACCGCCCACGATCACGTCGACAAAGTTGCGCGCATCCAGCGCGGCACGCCAGCCGAGGTCGAGGTCGGCCTGGCCTTCCTTGAGCTTGTTATCGCTCTTTTCGCCGTACTTGGCTTCGATACCGGCCTGGTAGATAAAACCGGACTCGGCAGTGAGCTTGTTGCCGAAGTTATAGAACAGGCCGGCTTCAGGCATGTGGTCTTTGTCGCTTTGGCTACCGCCTTCGAGTTTGAAGTCGTTGTAGCTGCCGAGGATCCCGAAGGTGGAAATCGGGTCGGTGGAAGGTGCAGCGAACACCACGCCAGGCGCAGCCACCAGGGCCAGCAACGAGGTGTTCTTGAGGAATTTTCCGAATAGTTTGGACATCGTTTTACATCTCCATTTTAAGGTGGGCAAAGTATTCAGGAATCGGTTCGAACCTTGGCGTTTGCAAAAAGTTCGAACTGATTTGCACCAAAAAGGAGAAAAAACGGTTCAGCGAAGGCTCTATCTCAATATTCTTCAGGATTCATACAGATAAGGCGCTCCACGGCTTCGCTAAGTTGAGGCTGATCCGGCAGCCGAATGCCGAAGGTGTCGCGCAATAGCCCCAGCAATTCATCGGCAGTCCGAAGCGTGCGCTTTTCACTGGGCCGATCCAGGTAATGGAGCGCATAGTGGGCGTTGGCTAAGGTATGACGTTTACCGGGTGCCAGCAGTGCGGCCTTCAACTGCCCCACAAACGGCGACCCCGGGTGCGTGGAGACGTACCAATTGCCGATTTCGTAGTCGATGTCTGCCTGGACTTGCAGATCGAACACATACAGGCCGCGCCACTCTTCGCCGACCTGGGCCCAGAGCGTGTAGCTGCCCTGATTGAAGGTCAGGCGATAGGGCTCGTGGGCAGTGGCCTGGGGTGCGTCGGTGTCCAGTTGCAACGGGCTGCTGGGTACCATGCCGCCAAAGCCGACGTCGGTGATGTAGCGCACCCCTTCAAGCGTCACCAGGCTCAGGCGGTGGGTGCGCCCGGTGTGGGCGTCCGGTGGCCCGCCAATTACCACGCGACCGGTGATGCCGCGGGCTTCGAAGCCCAGTTCCTGCAGCAGGGCCAGGAACAACTGGTTCAACTCGTAGCAATAACCACCGCGGCCCTGGTGCAGCACCTTGTGCTCGACGCTGGGCAGGTCGATCGGCACCGGCGCGTACATCAGCGTCGACAGATTTTCAAAGGCAAAGGTGCACACATGGCGCAGTTGCAAGTCCTGCAGGGTTTGCAAGGTGGGGGGTGGCGGCGAATCGTAGCCCAGGCGTTTCAAATAGAGATGACTATGAGTGAGTTCAGGCATGGCGCGGTCCTTGGCACGAGGCGGAGCGTCACTATGCCGCGCCCCCGCACACGTTGTCATTTTGAATGAACCTTTTTGAACACTGGCCTATCCATCTATAACAAGACAGGGAGGCAACATGAGTACCGCAAAAATCTACACCATCCACTATCAGCTACACGGTAAACCCAAGTCTTTCGTGGTGCGCGCCGAAGTGATGAACAACGCCGAGGCATGGCATTGGGCGGCCGTTGATGCCGACATTGCACATGTCAGCCGCATCGGCCGCGTGGGTCACGAGCAGGTGAAAAAAACCACCCGGCCCTGGGCGGAAAAGTATGGCATCACCGACGTCAGCTGGACCCCGCCCAAATAAACAAAGCCCCGCACGACGGCGGGGCTCGGTTCACTTTTTCAAGTCGCCCAACGGATCGTAGGGCGGCTTTTTTTTCGCCTCTTCCTTAGCCTTTTTGTCTTTGTCCAACGGCGCGATGGCCGGGCCTATCGGATCGACCTGCGGGTCTGCCACATCCGGCGAGTCCGGGTCAAAGCCCAGCTCATCCTTGCCGCTGGCATGTTCATTGGAGTGGGGGCCATCGGTACGCTTGTTCATCAGGTTCTCCTGTTAAAGCGGGCGAGCTTTGTCGTGGAGGTTTTCCAGGTCTTCTTCGACGCGCTCGACATCATCGTCCGGGCCACGCTCTTTCGGGTCATTGGGGCGCAACGCATCGTTGTCGCGCTCTTCTTCACCGGGCGTGCGGTTCGGGTCGGGTGTACCAGGTGGTGGCTGTTTGTGTTCGGACATGACGGCTTACCTCATGGGGGCTTCACAAATTTAGAGAAACTGCCCGTGGCTATCGTTCAACTTCATTGCTGCAAGCATGAGAAGATGGCAGCCCTTTCTGGAGACCTTCCTCGGATGTTCGAGCTCAAACCCTGCGACCCCGTCACCTACCGTCAACAGACCCGCCGCAGCACGCTGATCGTCGCCGTGCTGTTCCTGGCCCTGGCCATGCTGCTGTCGAGCCTGGCGGTGATGCTGTTCGGCGAGCCCGGAGGCGACAACTTTCGCTTCAATGTCGGCGGCGTATTTGCCGGGGTGTTGATTACTGTCGCGCTGGTGCGTGGCCCGTTCTGGACCCAGCCCTGGCTGGCGCCGGCTGTATACGGTTGGCAGCTCAAACGCAGCCTGATGAGTGTGACCAATGTAATGCACAAGGTCACCGAGCGGGTCCAGGCCAACGACCCGGCGGCCATCAAGTTATTGCGCTTCTATCACTTGGGGCTGACGCAGATGCATGAGCTGGACGCCAACTCCAGCGCCCAGGCGCAACTGGTCGGCGAGATCGAGGCTCATAAGACAAAGATGGAGGCTCTGGGGATCGATACCGACCAAACCCGGCTCGATCCCACATGGCTGCAAAGCCTGAAAAGCGCTTAACGTAACGTCAGTGGGCGACCTTGGCCCGCCAGCAGAACAGCGCGCTCACGACAATTGCTGCGCCAGCCAGGCCAAACACCCAAGGCGCAGCGGCCACCGGCAGCAACAGGCCCGCCAGCAGCGGCCCGAGGCCTGCGCCGATATCGCGCCATACGGCGTTGGACGCTAATGCCGATACGCGCATGGCACCTGGGTTGCGCTCGGCCACCAGCGTGGTCACCAGTGGCAGTTGCAGGGCACGCAGCACCAGCACCGCCGCCGCGCCGACGATCACCCAATGACTGCCGAACGCGGCCAGGGCCAGGGCGCTCAAGAACGAAAACAGCAGTAACATCGACGTGGCCCCGAAGCGCTGGGCCGCACGCCCGCCCAATGGGCTCAACAGCAATTCCGACAGGTAGCGCAGGCCCATCAAGCCACCGGCGATCAGCACCGCATCACCGCCCATGATTTTCTGTGCCTGGAGTGACAGGCCAAAGATAAACAAGCCGTCCAGCGCCACGCCTTCGATAAACGACCACAGCGCCACACTGTCCGGCCACTTGAAGCGGCGCCCCGGAGTGCTGTGCAAATCATGACCGCTGGTGGGCAAGCCGCGGGCGAGCCACAGCCCCACCAGGCAGCAACCGGCGAGCATCAGAAAGATCGGGCGCGGCCCTGCCCATAACGTCAACAGCCCGCCCAGGGGCAAGGCCAGCATCGGCCCGAAGGCGATCAATGCCCGCGAACGCCCTGCCCTGCGGGCCGCGCCCTCCGGCTCGGAAGTCGCCAGTACTTGGGTCGACAGGTTCAACGCGGCAAAACACAGGCCCCAGACCAACCGCAGGCCCAGCAGCGCAGCGAACCCGGACAGCACCGAATTGCCCAGCGCGCACAGCGCTGCGGCACCGGCGGCGATCATGCAGGTCAGGCGGTCGCCGTTACGCGCATAGAAATTCAGTACATGCCGGTAGCCAAAGATCCGTACCAGGCGGTTGGCGGCCAACAGCACGCCGGCCTGGGCCAGGGTGACGCCGAACGCCTCGGACTCCATTGGCAGCAACAGATAGAGCAACACATCGCTGGGCAGGCAAAACCCCAGGGTCAAGGCGGCGCGGCGCGAGGTGCTATCGGCAGTGCGTTGAGTGAGGCTGGGCATAAAGCTGAAACATTCAGAAATATTCAGACCGCCACACTAGCGTTGCCGCCATGTGTTTTTCAAGGACGCAGGTGCAGAAGCGTTAAAAAACCAAACTCAGGTCCAGGCGCCCTTCCCTGACCGGCGGGCACCAGTAGTAACCACCGGTCAGTGGCTTACTGATGCGATACAGACCATCAACAATCCCATCCTCCAACCCGATCATACGTCGAAGCTGCGCCTCGAACGCATCGAAGGAATGCCCGAAAGCAAGAAACATCAAACCCGCCTGGCCGTTCTCGGCCCAGGGCATGGAACGGCGGACCACGAAGGCCTCCGGGGTGAAACTTTCCTGGGCCGTGCGCTTGGTATGGGCGGACTCGGGAGCGTCATCCAGCTCTTCGTTGTCGCCATGGCGGCGGCCGATGATGTGGTCACGCTCCTGGGCCGGCAATGCGGCGAAACCGTCGAGGTCGTGCTGCCATTGCTGGATCGCGGCGAAGCTGGCGCCGCTATCGGTCAAGGCGGCTGTCACGGCGGCATCGTCATGGGGGTTTTCGGTGCCGTCTTCGTAATCGGTCAGGTCAAAACCGGTCTTGTAGCGGAAGCCTTCGGTCGATTGCACCAGGCGAAAAGCCGGGGCCAGGGCTTTTTCTAGTGTGCGGCTGCGCAGCAGCAACTCGCCGCGATCCACTCCGTGCAACCATACCCACAACGCCTGCTGGGTCGACGGGTTATGTGCACCGGGGCCGCTGACCACGGGGAATGTACGCAAGCCTTCAATCTCAGCACCCAGGGCCTTTACCAGCGGCTCACCGAAACCGACCACGGCCGCCGCATCCGTCCACTGCACCAGTGCGTCCAGGGCAGCAGGCACGGCTTGCAGGGAATCGAGGGCAAAAAACAGATGGCGGGCCTGCAAAGGCACCGGGGCGGCAAGAATGCCCGGCTGGTACTGACTCATGTGAACTCCTTCTGAAAAGCCGCGCAGTTTACCCGGCGCACGCGACACTGCGAACAAGAATGCGCGTAAGCCTTGCCTTGGAGCTGCCAGTTGGGTGACTCTCTAGTCATGTTTTGCAACTATTCCAGGGGTAGCGACATGACCACCAGCAACCTGCTTGCCCAACTGTTTCCCACGTCCGTTGCCCAGATTCCCGAGCAATTTCGCCTGGCGGCGCCCATTGAGCAGCGTGATTACCTGGTCGATGGCCAACTGCGGGTGTGGGACGGCCCTCTCGCCCGCGTGCAAAGCCCCGTGCAACTGGGCGATGAACGCGTGCATATCGGCAGCACGCCGCTGCTGGATGCCGATACCGCCCTCACCGCCCTGGATGCCGCCGTGCGCGCCTATGACCGTGGCCAGGGTGAATGGCCGACGATGCGCGTGGCAGAGCGCATCCAGCATGTCGAAGCCTTCTTGCGGCGCATGCGCGAACAGCGCGACGCGGTAGTCAAGCTGCTGATGTGGGAAATCGGCAAGAACCTCAAGGACTCGCAGAAAGAATTCGACCGCACCTGCGACTACATCACCGACACCATCAACGCCCTCAAGGAACTCGACCGCCGCAGCAGCCGTTTCGAGCTTGAACAGGACACCCTCGGGCAAATTCGTCGAGTGCCCCTGGGCGTGGCTCTGTGCATGGGGCCTTACAACTACCCGTTGAACGAGACCTTCACCACACTGATCCCGGCGCTGATCATGGGCAACACGGTGGTGTTCAAACCGGCCAAGCTCGGCGTGTTGCTGATCCGCCCATTGCTGGAGGCATTCCGCGACAGCTTCCCGGCCGGGGTGATCAACGTGATCTACGGCAGCGGCCGCGAAACCGTAAGCGCGCTGATGGCCAGCGGCAAGATCGATATCTTTGCGTTTATCGGCACCAACAAGGCCGCCAGCGATTTGAAAAAGCTGCACCCCAAACCGCATCGTTTGCGTGCTGCGCTGGGGCTGGATGCAAAAAACCCGGGGATCGTGCTGCCCGAAGTGGACCTGGACAACGCGGTGAGTGAAGCAGTCACCGGCTCGCTGTCGTTCAACGGCCAGCGTTGCACCGCGCTGAAAATTTTGTTTGTGCACGCGGATGTGGTCGACAGCTTTATCGAGAAGTTCAATGCCAAGCTAGCCACCCTCAAGCCCGGCATGCCTTGGGACGATGGCGTAGCGCTGACACCGCTGCCGGAAGTGGGCAAGGTGGATTACCTCAATGAACTGGTGGCCGATGCGGCCCGGCACGGTGCCAAGGTCGTCAATGCCGAAGGTGGCAGCAGCCGTGGTTCGTTCTTCTACCCGGCGGTGCTGTACCCGGTGAACCCGCAGATGCGCGTGTACCACGAAGAGCAATTCGGCCCGGTGGTGCCGATCGTGCCCTACCGCGACCTGGAAACCGTGATCGACTACGTGCTGGACTCGGATTTCGGCCAGCAGTTGAGTATCTTCGGCACCGACCCCGTCGCCGTCGGGCGCCTGGTGGACACCTTCGCCAACCAGGTCGGCCGCATCAATATCAACGCCCAATGCCAACGCGGGCCGGATACCTTCCCGTTCAATGGGCGCAAGAACTCGGCCGAGGGCACGCTGTCGGTACATGACGCCCTGCGCGTGTTCTCGATCCGCACCCTGGTGGCGACCAAGTTCCAGGAGAGCAATAAGGCGTTGGTCAGCGAGATCCTGCGTAACCGTGACTCGAGCTTCCTGACCACTGACTACATTTTCTAAGCACTCCTCGGTTCAACAATGTGAGAGGGTCGGTGCGACGATTCGACTTGCCCCCTCCCACAATGGACCGAGTCAGCCCTGACGATTGAGGCTCTTTTAATACCGATGAACCTGCCCTTCTTTGCCCGGCGCCTGCTGCGCCCCCTGCTCGACCCGTACCGCCGCTATCGTCACGCCAAACTGATCCACGCCGTGCGCGTGTCCATCGGCTTGCTGGCGACGATCCTGTTGACCACCGGTCTCAACCTGCCCCACGGCGAATGGGCGTCGGTGACCATGCTGGTGGTGATCGGCGGGTTGCAGCACCACGGCAATATCGGCAAGAAAGCCGTGGAGCGCGCCTACGGCACGCTGATCGGTGCCAGTGTCGGTTTGCTGCTGGTGGTGCAGGAAGCCTACGTCGGCCAGCCATTGCTGACCTACCTGCTGATGTCGGCGATTTGCGGATTCTTTTCCTACCACGCCATCGGCAAAGGCGGGTATACCGCGCTGCTGTCGGCGATTACCGTATTTATCGTCGCGGGGCACGGTGACAATCCGCTGTCGGACGGGCTGTGGCGCACCGTAGACATCCTCATCGGCATCGCCTTGGCCCTGGCGTTTTCCTTCGCCCTGCCGCTGTACGCCGTGTATTCGTGGCGTTACAACCTGGCCAGTGCGCTGCGTGATTGCGCGCAGATCTACAGCCGGATCATCAATGGTCAATCGGTGACCGATGATGAACACCTCAAGTTGCTCAACCGCCTGAATGCAGCAATGTTGCAACTGCGCTCATTGATGCCGTCGGTGTCCAAGGAAGTGCGGATTTCCATGACCGAGTTGGACGCGATCCAGCGCCACCTGCGCATGTGCATCAGCACCCTGGAGATTCTCGGCAATACCCGGCCCGATCCTCGCGATGAGCAGGCGACGGCGCGCATGCAGGTAATGTTGAAGGCTGAGCATCGGCAAATCAGGGTGCAGTTGGTGGGGATGGCGCGGGCGTTGAAGTCGGGGGTGACGGAGCGGTTGGAACGCAACGGCCAGGCCAGCGGTGGTGAGTCCACATTGGATGCACCCGTCTACAGCGCACTGGATGGATATCGGTTATTGACCCTGCAATTGGCCGCGAATGTGGATGCAATGCGTCAACGCTTGGCCAAAAGCGCTGGCCGGTGGAAGATCTGAACGTATGGGGAGTTGATCTGATTACCAGGATCAACACATTCACACTTTCTCTTACATATTTTTCACGATTTGTTCACATCCCAAGACGTAGGGTGAAGCCTCATCCGTTACAAACGTTGTACATCAAGCCCGCCGCCCCAGCGGGCTTTTTTTTGCCTGCTTTTTGGCGCTAAAAACGGCCAGCTCCTTGTAAGAACGAGCTTGCTCGCTTCTACAAGGAGTTTCGGATTGGCTTCAGCGTGTCGCTTGCTCGCGAATGGCCCGCTGGGTATCCAGCACCTTGGCCAACGCCGTCTCAGCCTCAGCACTCTGCTGTGGCACGCGAATCGCCGCTGACACCAAGGTAATCAACTTGGCCATCACCTCCGCATCCGTGGCCGGGCGGCCCAGGCTCATGGAGTTCATCAGCAGGCGCAATTCGGTACCCGCCATAACCCCGGAAATTGCCTTGAGCGCAAATTGCAGGCGCACGCCCAGCTCATTGCGCGGCAGATCCGGCAAGGCCAGGGCGAAGGCTTCGAAGAAGCGCTGGAACACCGGCTGGTAATGCACCTTGAGGTATTCCTGGATAAACGGCGAAGTGTCGCTGTAGACCCGCCCCAGGAAACGGATGAACGAGCGCCCTTCCCCACTGGCCGGGTCGCTGCGTTCCAGGCCCATGGCCGGGGCGAACAGCACGCCGAGCAGGGTGTCGCAATCCAGCGGGCCGTCGGATTCGGCTTCGCAGCGGGCGAGCAATTCCAGGCGCTGCTCGTTGAGCGGCTCCAGGCGTTGCATCAGCAGGGTTTTCATCAGGGAGTCCTTGTCCCCGAAGTGATAGTTCACCGCGGCCAGGTTGACCTGGGCACGCTCGGTAATCTGACGTAACAAAACGGCGTCGTAGCCGTACTTGATGAAGAGTGCCTCTGTCGCATCCAGCAATCGAGTCTTGGTAACGTTTGGAGCGCTGAGTTTCTTCGCGGCCATAAGGGTTCCACGGCGGAAATATTGTTTTAAAAAATAATTTGATTTTTTATACCGGGGTGGTCCGTTGAAAGCAAGTAGTGACACTCCGCCATATCACTGAAAGCCTGTATAACCGGGCTGTACAGTCATGCCAAAAGGAATTTAGCCAGCCCGAGACCCTCAGTCGAGAAAACGTTTCATAGGGTAAAACCGCTCTACATCCACGGCTGGCGAAGCGTAAGGAACGCGGTTACTATTCAAACAATATTTTAAAAACAAGAAATAAAACCAGTCCGTGACGCGTACAGACAGCTCCCGAACTTGTTACAAGGATTTTCCGGGAGCACGCCGACACCGTCGAGACTGCAGGCGTAGTCATGATGACAGACACTCCCTCGCACCCAGGCTTGATCTCCCTGCAAGGCATCGGCAAGCGCTATCAGCTGGCCGGGCAGGAATTGAGCATTCTCAATGACGTGTGCCTGTCCATCGCAAGCGGTGACAGCTGCGGCATCCTGGGTGCCTCCGGCTCCGGCAAAAGCACCCTGCTCAATATCCTCGGCCTGTTGGACCTGCCGAATTGCGGCCAGTACCACTTTGCCGGCCACGACATTTTCACTGCCACCCCCGATGAGCTGGCGGCGATCCGCAACCGGCAGATCGGTTTCGTGTTCCAGAGCTTCAACCTGCTGCCGCGCCTCAGCGCCCTGGACAACGTTGCCCTGCCCTTGAGTTATCGCGGTGTGTCGCGGCATGAATCGGTGGAGCAAGCCCAGCGCATGCTCGAGCAAGTAGGCTTGGCCGAGCGCGCCCACCACCGCCCTGCCGACCTTTCCGGAGGCCAGCGCCAGCGCGTCGCCATAGCCCGCGCCCTAGTGGGCCAGCCCTCAGTGATCTTGGCCGACGAACCCACCGGCAACCTCGACAGTACCACCGCCCAGGAGATCATGGACCTGCTGCTGACCCTCAACCGTGAGCAACAGGTCACGCTGATCATCGTCACCCATGACGCGCACATCGCCGAGCGCCTGGAGCGCAAGATCCTGGTGCGCAATGGCGTGGTGCACGAGGCCGATCGCCGATGAGCCTGCGGGTCGAGCAGAGCCTGAGCCACCTGCTGCATGAAGCGTTCATCAGCCTGCGCACCCTGGGTAAGCGTTCGATCCTGGCGTTGCTGGGCATCGTCATCGGCAGTTCCTCGGTGGTGGCGCTGATCAATATCGGCCACAACGCGGCGGTGGACGCGGCGATGATTTTCAAGGACATGGGCACCGATACCCTGATCGCCCAGTTCCCGCCCAAGGGCAGCAGCAATGTGCCGATGCGCACCCGGCTCGACCTCGATAGCGTGCGCCTGGCGGTGCCGGGCATTGCGCATATCGGCGCCCTCAGCCTGTTCAGCGGGCCCGTCGTGTTCCATGGCCGCACCACCAATGCCAACCTGGTCGGCAGCACCCCGGATATCTACGCGGCCATGCGCCTGGTCATGCGCGAGGGGCGTTTCCTGTCAGCCTTCGACGCCAACGAAACCTACGCCGTGATCGGTGACCAACTCGCCCAGGCCCTCGGAGCACCGGGTGACCCACTGAGGCTGGGCGATCGCGTGCGCATCAACGACTATCTGTTCCTGGTTGTCGGCATTCTGCACAACCAGCCCCGGGCCATGCTGATGCCGGTGCAAGCCAACGAATCGCTGTTTATTCCCGCCGAGGGTATGCGCCGCATCTATGCCAGCCCGCAGATCAGCAATGTGATCATCCGTGCGACGCCGGGGCAGGACATGGAACGTATTGCCCGAGACGCTAGCGCTGCGTTGCAACCCCAGCTCACCGAGCATGACGTCGACATCATCGTGCCCCAGCAGATGATCGACGGCATGACGCGCCAAAGCCGCACATTCGCCTATCTGCTGCTGGCCCTCGGCGCGATCTCCCTGGTGGGCGGCGGCGTCGGGGTAATGAACGTGATGCTGATGAACGTCTCGGAGCGCCGCCGCGAGATCGGCATTCGCATGGCCCTGGGCGCGCGCCAGCGAGATATTCGTAACCTGTTCCTGCTCGAAGCCGTCACCCTCACCGCCGTGGGTGCGCTTTGCGGTGCGGTATTGGGCATGACCGCTGCGTGGCTGTATGCCTGGCTGTCGGGCTGGGCATTCGCCCTGGCGGTGGCCGCCCTGCCCCTGGGGGTGGGCAGTACCTTGCTGGTCGGCTTGTTCTTCGGCATCTATCCGGCGGTCTCGGCCTCGCGGTTGCAACCGGTGGAGGCCCTGCGCGATGAGTAAATGGTTGTGGTTGCTGGCGCTGATCAGCCTGCCCGGCGTGGCCGCCGAGGTGGTCGTCAAGCCATCGGCACCCAGCAGCACGCGCAGCGCCTATGACCGCGGCGTGTCGCTCAATGCCCAGGTCACCACCATGACCCTGGGCGACGCCGTGTACCTGGGCCTGCGCAACAACCCGGCGATCCGCAGCGCCTATCTGCAACGGGTGGCGCAGAAGTTCGACTTGCGCGTCGCCGAAGACGTGTTCAACCCCAAGCTCACCCTCAACAGTAATTACCGCACCAGCCGGGGCTCCCAGGACAACGCCCGCAATGCCAGTGTGGCGCCGACCAGCAGCCTGCTCGGCGAATACGGCACGCGCCTGAGCATGGCCTGGACCCAGCAGTTGAATAACGCCAACCGCGCCGGACGCTACCGCAGCGACGGCCTCGACCTGGCGATCATCCAACCGCTGATGCGCGGGGCCGGCTGGGACGCCACCACCGCGCCGCTGCGCCTGTCGCGCCTGGCCGAGCAGGCCAACCGCCTGAACCTCAAGGCCACCGTGGCGCAGACCATCAGCCAGATCATTGCCACCTACCGCGAACTCCTCCGCGCCCAAGAGCAACTGGTGATCGTCCAGGAAGCCCTCAAGCGTTCCAACACCTTGCTGGACGTCAACAAAGCGCTGATCAGCGCAGGGCGCATGGCCGAGTTCGAGATCGTGCAGACCGAAGCCGATATCGCCACCCAGCAATTGGGCGTGGAAGAAGCCCAGAACCAACTGGACACCAACCGCCTGGCCTTGCTGCGCCTGTTGGCCCTGGACCTGTCCACGCCGATTCGCGCCACCGAAGCCCTGGAGGCCAACCCCATGGAAATCGACAAGCGCCAAGCCTTCAACCTGGCGCAGAACCAGCAGCCGGAATACCTCGCCGCCCTGCTGGGCAGCCAGCAGGCCGATCTCAACCTGGTCATCGCCAAGGACTCCGGGCGCTGGCAGGTGGACTTGGTGGCCGGCGCCAACCAGGTGCGTGACGCCTACGACAACGACAACGGCCACACCAATAACCGCACCTGGGACAGCTACGCCGGCGTGCAGGTGCAGATCCCCATTGGCGACATCAGCACACGCCAGGCCGAAGTCCGCGCGCGGGTAAATGTGGAGGATCAGGAAATCCGCATTACCGACGCCCGCCAGGAGCTGGAGCGCAACGTCAACAACGTGGTGCGTGACCTCGGCACCCGCTGGCGCCAATATGAGATTTCCAAGCGCGCCGTGGAGTTGTCGCGGCGCAAGATCGAGATCGAGCGGGAAAAACTCAGTGCCGGGCGCTCCACCAACTTCCAGGTACTGAGCTTCGAGACCGATCTGCGCAACGCCGAAAACGCCCAGCTCAATGCGCTGATCGCTTATCTGAACGCCCAGACCCAGCTCGATCTGACCCTGGGCATGACGCTGGAAAGTTGGGAAATCGCCCTCAATGACTACTAATCAAAAACGCTGGCTGGCCGTCGTCTTGATCGTACTGCTGGCAGGCGCGGCAGTCAGCCTGCTCAACCAACGCAGCAGCGTCGAGCAGGCCAGCACCGCCGAGCAATGGCTGACGGTAAAACCCGACCCGCTGGTGCACCAGATCGGCCTGGTGGGCAAGATCGAGCCCGACAACACCGTCACCCTCACGGCGCCGTTCGACGGCAATGTGCTGGCCAATCTGGTCGAGCAAGGCCAACGTGTCGAAGCCGGCCAGGTGCTGTTGCGCATGGACCCGGCCACCCTTGAAGTGCAACTGCGCGACGCCCTCTCCGCCCAACTCAAGGCCCGGCGCGCGGTACAGGAAATGCAGGACTGGGACAGCAGCCCCGCGGTGAGCCGCGCTCGCCGCAGTTTGCGCACCGCTGAAATGACCGCCGGCAATACCCAGCGCAAACTCACCGAGAGCGAAAACCTGTTCAAGCGCGGGATTATTCCGCGCAACGAACTGGACGATCTCAAGCAGCAAACCCAACAGCAGCAACTCGACCTGGCAGCGGCGCGCAGTGAACTGCAACAGGCCCAGGACCAAGGCAGAGGCGAATACCGACAGATCGCCGAGATGGAGCTGACTAATGCCACGGTGAAGTACCAAGCCCTGCAAAAACTCCTTGAAGGCAAGGAGGTCAAGGCGCCGTTCTCCGGCATCGTGGTGCCCGCACCCGGCAGCACCAGCACCGCCCAAGGAGGCGCCAGCAACAACGCGCCGGTACAGGCGGGGAGCAAGGTCAGCCAGGGTCAGGTGCTGTTCGGGCTGGCCAATATCGAACGGCTGAAAATCGTCGCTAAGGTATCCGAACTGGACATCAACCAGTTGCACCAGGGCCAGGCGGTGGAAGTGATGGGCGATGGCTTCGACGGCGAACGGCTGACCGGCTCGGTCAGCGTGGTCAGTGGCTTGGCCATCGCCAGCGACAACCAGGGCAGCGCGCAGTTTCCGGTGACCCTGTCGATCCCGAAGCTGACACCACAGCAGTTGCAACGGGTGCGTCTGGGCATGAGTGCGCGGCTGACCATCGTCACCTACAACAATGACCATGCGATCGTGATTCCCAGCCAGGCGATCCAGGCAGATATGACGGTGGAGTACCGACCAGCGATGGACAAACCGGTGGAGCGGGTGAAGGTCACCACCGGGCAATCGACGCCGCAGGGGGTTGAGGTGTTTGGGTTGAAGCCAGGTTTTGTGAAAACCTCAAACTAAACGCAGATCTAAATGTGCGAGCTTGGTTGCCAGTGCCTTGGCCTGGAGCGCCACGTCGGTCACCGCCGTACTCTCCCACCACATGCCCCGCAACGGCGGGCCCATGGCAAACAGTCGCTGGCTGGCCTGGCCCTGGGCATCCAGCACCGCGCCGGCCGCATCCGCCGCAATCCCCAAGGCCAATGGCCCGGGCTGGACCAGCCCGCGCTTGAGCAGTTGTTGTGGCAACGGCCGGGCCACGCGGCGCCAGTCGTATTCGATGCCGCTGGAGTTGATCAGCGCCGCGCCCGAAACCCGGGTGAGCCCTTGCTCGCCACGATGGCGCACCGCAATGGCGACGCCCTCATCCGACGGCACTAAACCCTTGAACGACGCTGCGCGAATCCGCAACCGTCCTTCTTCCTGCAAACGGGCCACCAACTGCGCACTCAACGGTGGCGAGCGGTGGTGATGGCTTTCCCACCATGGCCGCACATGCCGCACGAACTGGCGTTTCTCGCGCTCACTGGCCTGGCTCCATAAACGTGCGATATGCACACGTACGGTGTCCAGCGGCGCCTGCCAATCGATGCCTTGGTCGAGTGCGATGCGGCATTGGCGGCGCACCTCCCGCAGCAATTGCCGCGGGCTACGCAGGCGGTGGTCGGCGGCCAGGAAGTCGTCCCAACCCGGCGGTTGCCGGCGCACATGGGGCAACAGGCCGTGGCGCGAAAAAATCTCGACGGGCCCGCGATGCCCGGCCTGTTCCAGGGACACCACGGCGTCGACCATGGTCAACCCGGAGCCGATGATCAGCACCGTTGATTGTGGGTCGAGTTGGGTCATCGCTTGCACGTCCCATGGGTCCAATGCGGCAGCGTTCAGCCCCGTGGACTCGGTCTGTGGGGTGCGCGCAGCCGGGAACATGCCGGTGGCCAATACCGCAAAAGCCCCATGCAGTTGCTCGCCAGTATCGAGGGTAACCCGCGTCGACGTTGCCTCGACTTGCAGGTCGACCCCTTCAGCACGGATATGCTCGACTGTCGAAGTGGATAGCGCCTTGGCCTCGGCCAGGCGCTGTTGCACATACAGTCCGAAAATGCCCCGCGGCGGGAACAGTTCGCTGACCGGCACGTGCTGCTGGTCCGACTCCGGCCACCCACCGCCAGCGATGTAGTCGGTGAGCCATTGAGTCAGGTCGTCGGCATTGTCCGGGTCGACGCTCATGCGCGCCGCATTACCGTTCAAGGTATGACCCAGCTCGACTGCGCTATAGGCCTCGCCGCGCCCCAGCTCAGCACGCGGTTCAATCACCAGGATGCGCCGCGTGCCCGCCAGGCGCAGCAGTTGCACGGCGAGCATCGTACCGCTCAGGCCGCCGCCGATGATCAGCACATCGGCGTTGTGGACTTGCATCTCACTTTGTTGCGCCCAGGCCATAGTGACTCCCACTGTCAAAACCCCATGAGTTATACCTGTTACTTTTGACAGTATACGCAGCCCAATTCAACCCATAGCCTATTCATCGTGCCCCTCCTTCCAAAGGAAACATCAAATGAATAAGCCCAATCACTCCAAAGCCAAACTTATTTCGGGAACCTGCACCGCCGTCGTGGAGGGCGATGCCGACTTGAAACGCTTTGAAGGCCCTCCGATTCACTTCTACCTGGATGAAGATCGCAACCGATGGTTCATATCAGCCCTCACCGAGCCCGTGCCGTTTGAATATCACCAACAAATCGAGCTGATTTTACCCAACGAGGGCCATGTCATAGAAAAAACTTATGAGATCGTCAAAGAATGGGGCGCGCAAGGAAAAGCCAATGCTTCATGGGTGAAAAGGACTTCTCATACCTTCCAACCTTATACTGCCTCTGGCGGAAGTGTGAAGGTTACTTTGGATCCCGCCAAGGAGACAGTACACCTCATTTTCAACTTTAAAGCGGAACATGGTACACGAGTCGTCACCCTTACAAAGGGTGATATGAAAGTTAAAGGCACAACGAAACGCCGCATGACCAACGCAACAGGTTCAGTGACCTGCGATATCAGTGATGCCATCAACCGCAACTATCGGTCGATGGAGACTGCGCTCACTACCCAGCCTGCGTCAGGTAGTTTTCCAGCCCATATCAGCGTATGGTCACGAGAGTTTGTCCCAGCGCCTGATCCGAATCCGTTTGACTACCGAGTAGTCTTCAACTTTGCAGAGGCACTTGTACCGGGCACTTATAACTTCAGTCCGGATAACAGACAGGTGCGTGCATTTGTATTCGACCTCAATCGAAACGTCGCCTGGCCAAGCGACAGCGGTACGATTACGCTGACCTCAATGCCTAACTTTGAAACATTAGAGGGCCCGCTGTCAGGGGTCTACCACTTTACCGGTACAGCAACACTTACAGATGGCACTAAACTACGGATAGAAGTCAAAAATGGGAAACTCAACATCGAAAAATAGACCCACTGTTGTTTCCAGCCCCGTAAGTTTAAGTAGTTAGACTCGTGACGCACAAACCGTCGGCGCTGGTGAGCGCCTACGGTTTTAACTGTTCAGAAAGCGATTCAGGGTCTGACTTCATACTTTGCGACAGGGGATTGCACCTCGTAAGCAATTCAAGACTTACTGGCTGGCGAATGGAGTAACATGCGCTTTCAGGTTTGCCCTGCGGTGAAAACTAACAGATATAAACCATTTGATGGCCCGGTTAGATCACGACATTTCGAACAAATCGCACCGCCACATCACCCTCATTGCGATAGCCGTGGGATTGGCGGCTGGCGAACATATAGAACTCACCAGCCGCGACGATTTTTTCTTGATCGTCGAGAATCAGGGTCAATGCACCTTCATACACGAACAATTGCACACTCCAACCCTCCGGGTCCGGCTCGGGGCTGTAGCGATCCCCCGGCTCAAGGCGCATCTCCCATAATTCCACTTCGCGGCGGGCGTTGGCCTTGGCCAGCAACACCGCCTTGCTGCCGGGGATCTCACCGGCCCAGGCCAGCTCATTGATACGACTATGGTCAGGCGCATCCGGAGCCTGGATCAAGTCGCTGAATGCCACCTCCAGCGCTTCGGCCACACGGTCGAGGGTGGACAGGCTGACGTTCTTCTCCCCCGCTTCAATCGCTACCAGCATGCGCCGGCTGACCCCGGACTTTTCCGAGAGCGCAGTCTGGCTCAGGTCGGCGGCGTGACGCAGGCGACGGACGTTCTGGCTGACGTGTTGCAGGACCGAGGCCCGTTGTGGATTTTCTTTGTGCACTATATTGCTCAATCGGTGGGTGTGCGCAGTATACTGCCCAGCAGTGCGGCGCATTGTGCGGTCCGTGCTTTTCCCTTGCAAGACCGAGCCGCCATGACCGCCCCGAACTCCCCTTCGCGTTTCAACCGTTTCAGCAAGGCCGAATGCATCCTGGTGGTGATCACCATGTTTTGGGGCGGCACCTTTTTGCTGGTGCAGCACGCCATGACCGTCAGCGGGCCGATGTTTTTCGTCGGCCTGCGCTTTGCTGCGGCCGCCATCGTGGTGGGCTGTTTTTCCTTGCGCACCCTGCGCGATCTGACGCTGTTTGAGTTGAAAGCCGGAGTGTTTATCGGCGTGGCGATCATGTTTGGCTACGGTTTGCAGACCATTGGCTTGCAGACGATCCTGAGCAGCCAGTCGGCGTTTATCACTGCGCTGTATGTGCCCTTCGTGCCGTTACTGCAGTGGCTGGTACTGGGCAGGCGACCAGGCTTGATGCCAAGCATCGGCATCATGCTGGCGTTTGCCGGGTTGATGCTGCTGACAGGCCCTGCGGGCGCTTCGCTGGATTTCAGCGCCGGGGAAATCGCCACCTTGATCGGCGCGGTGGCGATTGCGGCCGAGATCATTCTGATCAGCGCATTTGCCGGGCAGGTGGACGTGCGCCGTGTGACGGTGGTGCAGCTGGCGACGGCGTCGGTATTGTCGTTCATGCTGGTGGTGCCGATGGGCGAGACGTTGCCGGGCTTTTCGTGGTTGCTGCTGTTCAGCGCGGTGGGCCTGGGCCTGACCAGTGCGGTGATCCAGGTGGCGATGAACTGGGCGCAGCAGAGCGTGTCACCCACCCGGGCCACCTTGATTTATGCCGGCGAGCCGGTGTGGGCCGGGGTGGTCGGGCGCATAGCCGGGGAGCGGTTCCCGCCGATTGCGATGCTGGGGGCAGTGTTGATTGTGGTGGCGGTGATTGTGAGTGAGTTGAAGACGCGGGGGCAGAAGGCCGTTGAATTGGCCGATGAGATGGAACAGGAACGCCAGGGTTGAGGTCCGAACTCCAGCGGCGTCCAACGGATAGCCATCGCGGGCAAGCCCGGCTGCCACATTGAGCGGTGTTGTTGGTTGCAAAGCGGCCACCTGAAACAATGCCAAATGAGAGCCTTCGGCCTATCTTGTAGGATCCTGCCACATCTTGCCGTTTGGTGATCGCGAAAGCGGCACGTATGATGCATCCCAAACTCCCGCAGATTAGAAGCCTATGTCCCTGATAGTTCTACTGCTTCTGCCTTTTATCGGCAGCTGTCTGGCGGCCTTGCTGCCGCACAATGCACGTAACACCGAATCCCTGTTGGCTGGCCTTGTGGCGCTGGTCGGCACTATTCAAGTCGCCCTGCTCTACCCCCAGATCGCCCACGGTGGTGTGATCCGCGAAGAATTCATGTGGTTGCCCAGCCTGGGGCTGAACTTCGTGCTGCGCATGGATGGGTTTGCCTGGCTGTTCTCGATGCTGGTGCTCGGCATCGGCACGCTGGTGTCGCTGTATGCGCGTTACTACATGTCGCCGGATGATCCGGTGCCGCGCTTCTTTGCGTTTTTCCTGGCGTTCATGGGCGCCATGCTCGGCCTGGTGATCTCCGGCAACCTGATCCAGATCGTGTTCTTCTGGGAACTGACCAGCCTGTTCTCGTTCCTGCTGATCGGCTATTGGCACCACCGCGCCGATGCGCGGCGTGGTGCGTATATGGCGCTGATGGTCACCGGTGCCGGCGGCTTGTGCCTGCTGGCCGGGGTGATGCTGCTGGGGCATATTGTCGGCAGCTATGACCTGGACCAGGTGCTGGCAGCGGGCGATCAGATACGCGCGCATTCGCTGTACCCGGTCATGCTCGCCCTGGTGCTGATTGGCGCCTTGAGCAAAAGCGCGCAGTTCCCCTTCCACTTCTGGCTGCCCCATGCCATGGCGGCGCCGACGCCGGTTTCGGCCTATCTGCACTCGGCGACGATGGTGAAGGCCGGCGTGTTCCTGCTGGCCCGCCTGTGGCCGTCGCTGTCCGGCAGCGAAGAATGGTTCTGGATCGTCGGCGGTGCCGGCGCCCTCACCCTCCTCCTCGGCGCGTACTGCGCCATGTTTCAAAACGATCTCAAGGGCCTACTGGCCTATTCCACTATCAGCCACCTCGGGCTGATCACCCTGCTACTGGGCCTTAACAGCCCGCTGGCCGCCGTCGCCGCGGTGTTCCATATCCTCAACCACGCCACCTTCAAGGCGTCGCTGTTCATGGCGGCGGGCATCATCGATCACGAAAGCGGCACGCGGGATATCCGCAAGCTCAGTGGCCTGGTGCGTCTGATCCCGTTTACCGCGACCCTGGCCATGGTCGCCAGCGCGTCCATGGCCGGGGTGCCGCTGCTCAACGGCTTCCTGTCCAAAGAGATGTTCTTCGCCGAGACCGTGTTTATCTCCTCGACCCAATGGGTGGAAATCGCCCTGCCGCTGATCGCGACCATCGCTGGTACGTTCAGCGTGGCTTACGCCCTGCGCTTCACCGTGGATGTATTCTTCGGCCCGCCCGCCACCGATTTGCCGCACACGCCCCATGAACCCCCGCGCTGGATGCGTGCGCCGGTCGAACTGCTGGTATTCACCTGCCTGCTGGTAGGGATTTTCCCGGCCCAGGTGGTGGGTTCGATCCTTGCCGCTGCGGCGCTGCCGGTGGTCGGTGGCGTGCTGCCCGAATACAGCCTGGCGATCTGGCACGGCTGGAACGCGCCGATGATCATGAGCCTGGTGGCCATGTGCGGCGGCGTGGTGCTGTATCTGCTGCTGCGCAAGCAACTCAAGCGCGGGCGCTTCAAGTACCCGCCGCTGATCAGCTACTTCAACGGCAAGCGCGGTTTCGAGCGCAGCCTGGTGGTGATGATGCGCGGCGTGCGCCGGATCGAGAAACGCATCAGCACCAAGCGCCTGCAAACCCAGTTGTTCCTGTTGGTGCTGCTGGCGGTGGTCGGCGCGATGATCCCCATGCTCAACAGTGGCCTCAGTTGGGGCGACCGGCCGAAGATCCCGGGCTCCATCGTGTTCGTCACCCTGTGGTTGCTGGCAATTGCCTGCGCCCTCGGCGCCGCTTGGCAAGCCAAGTACCACCGGCTGGCGGCCCTGACCATGGTCAGCGTGTGCGGCCTGATGACCTGCGTCACCTTCGTATGGTTCTCGGCGCCGGACCTGGCCCTGACCCAACTGGTGGTGGAAGTAGTGACCACCGTGCTGATTCTGCTCGGCCTGCGCTGGCTGCCGCGGCGAATCGAAGAGGTGTGGCCACTGCCCAACACCCTGCGCAAGGCGCGTATCCGCCGGGTGCGCGACTTCCTGCTCTCTACCGTGGTCGGTGGCGGCATGGCGCTGTTGTCCTACGCGATGCTGACCCGCCAGACGCCCAACGATATCTCCTCGTTCTACCTCAGCCGCGCCCTGCCCGAAGGCGGCGGCAGCAATGTGGTGAACGTGATGCTCGTGGACTTCCGCGGTTTCGACACCCTGGGCGAGATCACCGTGCTTGGAGCCGTGGCATTGACCGTCTATGCCCTGCTGCGACGCTTCCGCCCGTCCAAGGAAAGCATGGAGTTGCCGCCACAACAGCGCCAACTGGCACCGGACGTGGCCACCGACCTGGTCAACCCACGCCAGGCCAGCGACACCGCCCTGGGCTTCATGATGGTGCCGGCAGTGCTGGTGCGCTTGCTGCTGCCGATTGCGCTGGTGGTCTCGTTCTACCTGTTCATGCGCGGCCACAACCAACCGGGTGGCGGTTTTGTCGCCGGTCTTGTGATGTCGGTAGCGTTTATCCTGCAATACATGGTGGCGGGCACCCAATGGGTCGAGGCGCAAATGAGCCTGCGGCCGATGCGCTGGATGGGCTTTGGCCTGCTGTCGGCGACCCTGACTGGCTTGGGCGCGCTGTTCGTTGGCTACCCGTTCCTCACCACCCATACCTGGCATTTCAGCCTGCCACTGCTGGGCGACATTCATATCGCCAGTGCGCTGTTCTTTGACGTCGGCGTGTACGCGATGGTCGTGGGTTCCACGCTGCTGATGCTCACTGCCCTCGGCCATCAATCGGTGCGGGCACACAAACCGAGCAACCAGGCCAAAGTAGTTGCCACAACCGAAGGAGCCGCCTGATGGAAGAAGTCATCGCAATAGCCATTGGGGTCCTGGCGGCCTCCGGCGTCTGGTTGATCCTGCGGCCACGGACGTTCCAGGTGGTGATGGGTTTGTGCCTGTTGTCCTACGGCGTCAACCTGTTCATTTTCAGCATGGGCAGCCTGTTTATCGGCAAGGAGCCGATCATCAAGGACGGCGTGCCGCAAGACCTGCTCAACTACACCGACCCGCTGCCCCAGGCCCTGGTGCTGACGGCCATCGTGATCAGTTTCGCCATGACCGCGCTGTTCCTGGTGGTGCTGCTGGCATCCCGGGGCCTGACCGGCACTGACCATGTGGACGGCCGGGAGCCCAAGGAATGACGTGGATGAACCAACTGATTGTCGCGCCGATCCTGCTGCCACTGCTCACGGCCGGGTTGATGCTGATGCTGGGCGAAAAGCGCCGCCCACTTAAGGCCCAGATCAATCTGTTCTCCAGTGTGATCGGCCTGGGCATCGCGATCCTGCTGCTGTACTGGACGCAACAAGGCGGCCCCGGCTCGATTGGCGTGTACCTGCCGGGCAACTGGCAGGTGCCGTTCGGCATCGTGTTGGTGGTGGACCAACTGTCGGCAATGATGCTGGTGCTGACAGGGATCATCGGCGTGAGCGCGCTGCTGTTCGCCATGGCCCGCTGGGACCGGGCGGGCACCAGTTTCCACGCGCTGTTCCAGATCCAGTTGATGGGTTTGTATGGCGCGTTCCTCACCGCCGACCTGTTCAACTTGTTCGTGTTCTTCGAGGTGCTGCTGGCGGCGTCCTACGGCTTGATGTTGCATGGTTCCGGTCGTGCTCGGGTGTCGTCAGGCCTGCATTACATTGCGATCAACCTGCTGGCGTCGTCGCTGTTCCTGATCGGCGCGGCAATGATCTACGGCGTCACCGGCACGCTGAATTTTGCCGACCTGGCGTTGAAAATCCCGTTGGTGCCGGAGGCTGATCGTGGCCTGCTGCATGCCGGCGCGGCGATCCTCGCCACGGCGTTCCTGGCCAAGGCCGGCATGTGGCCGCTGAACTTCTGGCTGGCGCCCGCCTACTCGTCGGCCAGTGCGCCGGTGGCGGCGATGTTTGCGATCATGACCAAGGTCGGCGTGTACACCGTGCTGCGCCTATGGACCCTGCTGTTTTCCGGCCAGGCCGGGGCTTCGGCACTGTTTGGCGGCGATTGGCTGGTGTATGGCGGCATGGCGACCATCATTTGCGCGGCACTGGCGATGGTGGCGGCGCAGCGCCTGGAGCGCATGGCCAGCCTGAGCATCCTGGTCTCGGCCGGGATCCTGCTGTCGGCAGTGGGGTTCGCCCAGCCGAGCCTGACGGCGGGGGCGTTGTTCTATCTGGTCAGCTCTACCCTGGCGTTGAGTGCGTTGTTCCTGCTGGCGGAGTTGATCGAGCGTTCGCGTTCGGCCAACGACCTGCCGCTGGATGAAGAAATCGATGCGTTGCCCAAGGCCATGGAGTCACTGCATCCGCGTCCTGGGGTGAACCTGGATGATGAGCAGAAAGCCGTGGTCGGCCAGGTAATCCCCTGGACCATGGCCTTCCTGGGCCTGAGCTTTATCGCCTGCGCCTTGTTGATCATCGGCATGCCGCCGCTGTCCGGGTTTATCGGCAAGCTCAGCCTGTTGAGTGCGCTGATCAATCCGTTGGGCCTGGGCAATGCCATCGATGAACCGATTCGCCCTGCGGCCTGGGGCCTGGTGGCATTGCTGATCCTGTCCGGGCTGGCCTCGCTGATCGCCTTTGCGCGCCTGGGTATCCAGCGCTTCTGGACCCCGGAAGAACGCCCATCGCCGCTGTTGCGTCGTAACGAGTGCCTGCCGATCTTCTTTTTGCTCGGCCTCAGCATCCTGCTGACCTTCAAGGCCGAGCCACTGATGCGTTACACCCAGGCCGCCGCCGACAGCCTGAACAACCCGGAGCGCTACGTGATGGCAGTGCTGGCGACACGCCCGGTACCCAGCCCCGAAGCCCAGGCCGCCGCGCTGGAGGTGCAGCCATGAAGCGTTTGTTCCCTGCTCCGTGGCTGTCATTGGCGTTGTGGGTGTTGTGGCTGGTGCTGAATCTGTCGATCAGCCCCGGCAACCTGCTGCTGGGCGCGCTGCTGGGCTTTCTTGCACCGTTGCTGATGGCGCCGTTGCGGCCGTTGCCGATCCGCATCCGCCGCCCCGGGGTGATCGTGCGCCTGTTTTTCCTGGTGGGTCGCGACGTGATCCTCTCCAACCTCAATGTGGCCTGGGGCGTCCTGACCTGCGGCACACGAGCGCCGCGTTCGCGCTTTATCAAAATCCCCCTGGACCTGCGCGACGCCAATGGCCTGGCCGTACTGGCGATGATCACCAGCGTGACGCCAGGCACTGTCTGGTCGGAACTGGCCCTGGACCGTAGCATCCTGCTGCTGCACGTTTTCGACCTGGATGACGAAGCGCAGTTTATCCAGCACTTCAAGCACGCCTATGAACGGCCCCTGATGGAGATCTTCGAATGAGCGCCCTGCTCTCCAATGCGATCCTCGCCAGCCTGTTCCTGTTTTCCCTGGCCATGGTGCTGACACTGATCCGCCTGTTCAGAGGCCCCTCGGCCCAGGACCGGGTACTGGCGCTGGACTACCTGTACATCCTGGCGATGCTGATGATGCTGGTGCTGGGCATTCGCTATGCCAGTGATACCTACTTTGAAGCGGCGTTGTTGATTGCGCTGTTCGGCTTCGTCGGCTCGTTTGCCCTGGCCAAATTCCTGTTGCGTGGGGAGGTGATTGAATGATGCCGTTATGGGTTGAAGTGAGCGTGGCGGTGCTGCTGATAGTGAGCAGCGTGTTTGCACTGATCGGTGCAATCGGCTTGCTGCGGATGAAGAGCTTTTTCCAGCGCATGCACCCACCCGCGCTCGCCTCGACATTGGGCGCATGGAGTGTGGCGTTGGCGTCGATCATCTACTTTTCGACGCTCAAGTCCGGGCCGGTATTGCATGGCTGGTTGATCCCGATTTTGCTGTCGATCACCGTGCCGGTGACTACCCTGCTGCTGGCGCGTACTGCGCTGTTTAGAAAGCGCATGGCGGGCAATGATGTGCCCACCGAAGTCAGTAGCCGCACAGAAAAAAGCAGGTAAGAGCGAGCCAGCGTGCGCCTGGAAATGCTTGCCAGAGCGCCCGTCAGCTTGCCAACAAGCGCCCGTCGAGTGCCATTTTCACCGTTTTGACGAGCATCACAGCCAATGCAAGCGTCAGGAACACCAACAACCCATAAGCTACCAGGCTTAAAAACAAGCTCTGTTGCGCATCAGCGTACTTCAACGCGGCATTGCTCAATGCCGCAATGGGAAAACTGATCGACCACCACACTGGCGAGAAAGGCGCTGCGTTTCGAAACACTTTGAACGCCAACACTACAAACAGGAACAGGCCAAAGTAAAAAAGAACGCTGGCAAAACGGTCAACAGCACCGAAAACGTTCACATAAGCCAGAAATCCTACGGCAAAAGGCGCCACCATCACCATAAGTGAAGGCGTCATGCCCTTGGCCATCGCCGGTTCATGAATCAGCCGGGCGAAAATTCGATTGAACAGCACCACTGCCAATGTGCTGCCCATTGCGATGGCGAAGAGGTTGAGTTCGTGAGCCCAGGCCATGGGCATATGGGCCCCAGTCACCGCAATATCCAATGCCGCAACGCCTGGAATCAACCAGGCAGGCACGGCCAACTGGGCCTCCCGGCCGCCGCTGAGCAAACGAAAAACCACGACCGCCGCCAGCAACACAGTCAGCCCACTACCGACCGCCCATAACACCTGGCCCAACAGCGTGCTGTATGACATCGCTATGGCCGAAAGCAGCAGTAACGCAATAGTCACGGTACCAAAAAAGTTGCCGGTTACCGGATGAGAAAACTCTGCTTTTACCGCCTCAGGGTGTTTGATCCATTTGCTCGTGTAACCCACCGCTAATAAGACAAACACCAGAGCCGAAAGCATGCCGATGAACTCGGCAAGAATTTCGCCGAAGATACTGGCCTCACTCAGGCCAGGGCTGGCTAACCGCCACGCCAAGCTCAAGCCGGCAAGCCCCATGACACTGCCAAACAAGTTGATGGGGAGGTTCTTGATCGAATGTGTACCTTGGCTCGACTCGGCAGGCTTGGCCACCGACAGATTGCTATGACTCATGATGTACTCAATTGACTGAAAATGACGTAGACGCTATTTTCAGCCAATCGAAATATGGCAACAATCATCAACTAACGACGTTTTCAGCCAAATTCACAGCCTAGACGGGCAACTCGATGAAAATCGCTCTTCTTGCACCCCCACGTATCCAAATGCTCGACCTCGTCGGACCGACCGATGTATTCGCTGAAGCCGCACGCCAACTGGGTAAACCTCGTACCTACCGAATAGCGGTGATCGGGGTCCGACCCGGCCCTATCAAGGGTACCAGTGGCTTGCGCGTGGAAACGGATGACTGCATTGAAACCTTCGACGCCCACATCGATACCCTGCTCATCGCCGGCAGCCCGGCAATCGGCGATATCACCGATAATCTTCGCGTATTGCACTGGGTGCGTCGGCAGGCGGGCAAGGCGCGTCGTGTCGGCTCGGTGTGCAGCGGTGCCTTCGTACTGGCTGCAGCCGGGCTGCTGGCAGGCCGTAGGGCCACCACCCACTGGAACTCCAGTGCGGCCCTGGCCCGCCAGTACCCGAACATCCAGGTGGACGCCGATAGCATCTTCATCCGCGATGGCAACCTGTATACCTCAGCGGGCATCACGGCGGGGATGGACCTGGCATTGGCCCTGGTGGAAGAGGATCACGGTCGGGACCTGGCACTGAGCGTGGCCAGGGAAATGGTGATGTACCTCAAGCGCCCCGGCGGCCAATCGCAGTTCAGTGCCCAATTGGCAGCCCAGAGCGCCGAGCGCAACGCGATTCGCGATATACAGCATTACATCATCGAACACTTGGCGACCGACCTCAGCGTGCCACTACTGGCCCGACACATGGGCATGAGCGAACGCAATTTCGCCAGGGTATTCAAGGCTGACGCCGGCCAGACCCCAGCCGAATTCGTTGAACGGGCGCGCATCGACGGAGCCCGCCAACTGCTCGACAGCGCCGATGTATCCCTCAAGCGTCTGGCCAATCAGGTTGGGTACGCCAATGTGGATGGTTTCAGGCGTGCGTTCGTGCGTCGCCTAGGCATTAGCCCCAATGAGTACCGCAAGATCCACGCCCCGCAAAAGAATGCCCGATGACTGCTGCATGAGCCCTCCAAAAGGTTAGCTAAATGACCTGATATGCGCAGCGAGTTCAGCCAGCCCCTGATCATCAGCCCGTACCGAATCGTGAGACGATATATACCCCTCATACGTCTCAAAGTACTTATCCACCTTCGAGCTGCGAGGTTTGAACGCACTGTCCTGCCCCGTTCCGTGCATGGGAAACAGCTTCGCATGCAGATGATCCACGCCATACCCTTCCAGAATCATCCCCGTGCGCGCCACATCGGGAAACGCCCGGTCAATCTGCAACGCAGTCTTTTTGGCCGCCACAGCCAGATCAGCCAGCACCGAATCCGACTGCGCGAACGCATAACTGCCGTAGTGCTGCTTGGGGATCACCACACTGAAACCCGGCGTGTTGGGGAAGATCGAAAGGAACGCCATATGGTGGTCGTCTTCCCACAGGATGTGCGCCGGGGAAGTCTTTTGAACGATGCTGCAGAAAATACAATCCATTTGAATCACCGCCAGTTTCGTCTTGGGTTTGGTCGTGGCAACCATCTAAAGCTAGGATGGAATGAGCGTCAAACCCTACGGGCATTTTGGGAAATGTCCTAAGACCTGGGTATGCCCGCTGTGCTGAGACAGGAGTTCACCATGGATAAAAACATCATTGTCATCGGCGGCGAGTCCAGCGAAGACATGACGCGCATGACCCGCATCGACGAATATATCGTCGCTTCGTCGGGCAAACCCCGGCCCACGGTGCTCTATATCTCCACCGCCAATGGCGATGACCGTACGAAGATTGCCGACTTCACGCTCAAATACCAAAGCGCCGGCTGCACCGTTGTGCCATTGACGTTTTTCATTCCGCCTTTTCCAGCCCTGGATCATGTTGCCGCGCTGTTTGAACAGGCTGACATCATCTATGTGGCCGGCGGCAACACCCGAGCCTTGTTGGCCATCTGGCGTGAATTTGACGTGACCGCCCTTTTGAAGCAAGCCCAGGAACACGGCAAAGTGCTTTGCGGCGTCAGTGCCGGCGCTATCTGCTGGTTCGACCATGGGCATTCCGACTCAGGGGGCGTATATGCGCTGATCGACGGGCTGGGTTTTCTCCCTGGCGCGCTGTGCCCGCACTTCAGCTCAGAGGCGGGAAGAGAATCTTCGTTTGTTGAACTGGTTCGACTTAAAAACATACGCCCCGCCTACGCGCTGGATGACGGAGTTGCCCTGCATTTCAAGAACGGTGAATACCACGCGACTGTTCATAACTACACGACTGGTAGTGCATATGAACTCAGCAGCACTTCGGAGCCCATTGCAAGGAAACGCCCTACAGCTCTTTAGGGTTGCCGCTCAGAAAATGGCCGCCTAATCTTCGGCGGTCGCTGCAAATTCAGCGACCGGGTTTCGCAGCCCGGTTAAACTCTAGACGCACAGCGTCCACCTAAAGAAGCAGCCCTAAATTGAACGGTGTTCAAAGGTAGAAGTGATGAGGGATGCCGCTATGTTGGTACAAGTAGCCCCCCCCTTTTACCGTCAGCTATTGAACACCCGCAAGCACGAACAACGTAAAGCACCGTGACATATTTTCCAAAGAAACATCCTACGTCCGCGCCAGAAACCCTTGCTTCTTTGTAGTCAACGATTGACCCATAGTCTTCTCTTTGGTGCCCGATACTCCATTGAGCGTTTCCAGCGGGCACACCTTCCACTCAAACGTAAATCGAAGTCACGCACAGCCGCCACCCAAAACTTTACCCTCTCTATACAAGTCAATTAATGGACAATCGGGATGCAATTCGAATATAAGAAATTCTTCGTGACACTAGCACTCATCTCGAATGCAATATACGCTCAAGCCGAACAGACTCACTTATCGACAATCCTAAATATAAAAATGAATGCAACCTATCTCGACATTGATACAGAAACCACTAACTCTTTCGGCGTAAAGCTCATGGCGGCAGTTCGCCTGACGCTTTCGACAGAACACAGTTGTGGCACTTCTAAACTGCATATCACACCGGACTCCATCGGCGTTCCTGTCGAAAATTTCCTAGCAGAAGTTAAGAAAATCAAAAAATACGCTGATGATGGAGCCGCACTATTTATCACACATCACGATTGTGATCGAAAAATACCGATGGCAACCAAATTCGCTACCTGCACGGGTGAAATATGCAGATCACTCACAGATGTGCTAATTGATGGAAAAATGTACCTAGACAAGAATTACCGACCCGTTCCAGCTGCGCGCAGTCTTTTTTTCATAGAGCAACCCCAAACTTATGACCAAAAACTAAAAGCCTGGAAAGTATATATCTACGATAAAAAAACTAAGAAGATTGCGGCCGATGGATTCGTCGACAATGAAGACTATGCTGCGAGCAAATTCATCCATAAATTCCGCACCTTTCATAGCAACGGCATGATTTCGAGTTCTATTGAAATGAGTGCGCAGGGGCAACGTGAAGGAAAAAGCATTGTTCGCCACAAAAACGGAAAAATTGAAAAATCTATAAATTACAATAACGGAATTATCACTGACGGCGAGTACATAACTTACGACCTGACAGGAAAAATCAAGATCCGTGAGCATTATGTAAATGGAGTGCTAAATGGCCCAAGAGTCAAACTGTACGCTAACGGAAATCCTGAATCCATGGAAAAATACTTAGACGGCAGTCGCTCAGGAATATCAAATTATTACTATGAAGACGGCACACTAAAAAATATACAAGATTATGACCGTGGGCAGTTGGATGGCTGGGACGTCAAATATTTCGCAAACGGCGAGACCGAATCACAAACACTCTATAAAAATCAGCGCATTAGAATAAGCCACGAATGGAACATTGACGGCATAAAAGTCAGTCAATGGGAACAAGACGAAAATCATAACCGCCAAGGCGACGACATAGAATGGTATGACAACGGACAAAAAAGAAAGCACTCAATCTATAAAGATGGAAAACTTCATGGAAAGATGCAAGGTTGGTCTGAGGATGGAACTCAACTTTATTCTACCGAATACGCACACGGCGAGAGAAACGGACAATCACGGCAGTGGGGCCGAGACGGGACGTTGATAGAAGACTGCCAATACCAAGCAGGAAAAATTTCAGAGCCGTGTTCGGTGAGACCTCCGCTCTGACTATGCAGGTCTTGGACACGAATAGAGGTTTAATTCGAAAAACTTAGCAATATGCAAAAAACGCCCCGAACCAGTCGGGGCGTTTTTTATTCAGCGTACAGCAACCAACTGTCAGTCAGCCAACCGCCACGTCGTCCCACCCTTCCCGTCTTCCAACACCACACCCATCGCAGTCAGTTGGTCACGGATACGGTCAGACTCCGCCCAGTCTTTATTGGTACGAGCCGTCAAACGCGCCTGGATCAGCGCATCCACCTCAGCCGCATCCACACGCCCTTCAGCGCCGGCCTGCAGGAAGTCATCGGCCTCCATCTGCAATACACCCAGCACGCTCGCCAGTTCCTTCAGGCGCGCCGCCAGGCCCGCTGCCGCGTCGAGATCAGTCTCACGCAAGCGGTTGATCTCACGCACCATCTCGAACAGCACCGCGCAGGCTTCCGGCGTGCCGAAGTCGTCGTTCATGACTTCGGTAAACCGCGCCACGAACGCCTCGCCGCCGGCCGGAGCCACGGAAGGTAAGCCTTTCAATGCGTGGTAGAAACGCTCCAGGGCGCCCTTGGCGTCCTTGAGGTTGTCTTCCGAGTAGTTGATGGCGCTGCGGTAGTGGCTGGACACCAGCAGGTAACGCACCACTTCCGGGTGGTACTTTTCCAGCACGTCGCGGATGGTGAAGAAGTTGTTCAAGGACTTGGACATCTTCTCGCCATTGATGCGGATCATGCCGCAGTGCATCCAGGCGTTGGCGTAGGTCTTGCCGGTGGCTGCTTCGCTCTGGGCGATTTCGTTTTCGTGGTGCGGGAACTCCAGATCGCTGCCGCCGCCATGAATGTCGAAGGTCTCGCCCAGGCAGCAGGTGGACATCACCGAGCACTCGATGTGCCAGCCCGGACGCCCGGCCCCCCAAGGCGACTCCCAGCTTGGCTCGCCTGGCTTGGTGGCTTTCCACAGCACGAAGTCGAGCGGGTCCTGCTTGGCTTCGTCGACTTCGATGCGCGCACCGATGCGCAGGTCTTCGATTTTTTTACGTGACAGCTTGCCGTAGCCCATGAACTTGGCGACGCGGTAGTACACGTCACCGTTGCCCGGGGCGTAGGCGTAGCCCTTGTCGATCAAGGTCTGGATCATCGCGTGCATGCCAGGGATGTGGTCCGTGGCACGCGGCTCCATGTCGGGCTTGAGGATGTTGAGGCGCGCCTCGTCCTCGTGCATGGCGGCGATCATACGCTCGGTCAGCGCGTCGAACGCCTCGCCGTTTTCGTTGGCGCGGTTGATGATCTTGTCGTCGATGTCGGTGATGTTGCGCACATAGGTCAAGTCATAACCGCTGAAACGCAACCAGCGGGTCACCAGGTCGAAGGCCACCATGCTGCGGCCGTGGCCGATGTGGCAGTAGTCGTACACGGTCATGCCGCACACGTACATGCGCACCTTGTTGCCATCCAGGGGCTTGAAGACTTCTTTGGTCTTGCTGAGCGTGTTGTAGATCGTTAGCACGATGTTTCCCTTAAGACTTAATCACTGGCCCCACGAATCTCGCAAGGTCACGGTACGGTTGAATACCGGAGCACCAGGTTTCGAGTCCTTGATATCCGCGCAGAAGTAACCTTCGCGCTCGAACTGGAAACGGTCTTCCGGCTGTGCGTCGCCAAGCGATGGCTCGGCACGACAACCAGTGAGCACTTGCAGGGAGTCAGGGTTGATGTTGTCGAGGAAGCTCGCGCTGTCTTCAGCCTTCTCGGGGTTCGGCGAGCGGAACAGGCGATCGTACAGACGCACTTCGCACTCGATGCTGGCGGCGGCCGGCACCCAGTGGACTACGCCCTTGACCTTGCGGCCTTCAGGGTTCTTGCCCAGGGTGTCCGGGTCGTAGGAGCAACGCAGCTCGACTATGTTGCCGTCAGCGTCCTTGATCGCTTCGTCCGCACGGATCACGTAGCTGCCGCGCAGGCGCACTTCGCCGTTCGGCTCCAGGCGCTTGTAGCCCTTGGGCGGCTCTTCCATGAAGTCATCGCGGTCGATGTAGATTTCGCGGGCGAATGGCAATTTGCGCAGGCCCAGCTCTTCTTTCTGTGGGTGACGCGGCAGTTCGAGGTGCTCGACCTGGCCTTCCGGGTAGTTGGTGATCACGACTTTCAACGGGCGCAGCACGCACATGGCGCGCGGGGCGTTGGCGTCGAGGTCCTGGCGGATGCTGAACTCGAGCATGCCGTAGTCGACCACGCCGTCGGAACGGTTGGTGCCGACCATCTCACAGAAATTGCGGATCGACGCCGGGGTATAGCCACGACGACGGAAGCCCGACAAGGTCGACATGCGTGGGTCGTCCCAGCCATGCACGTGCTTTTCATCCACCAGTTGCTTGAGCTTGCGCTTGCTGGTGATGGTGTAGTTGAGGTTCAGGCGGCTGAACTCGTACTGGCGCGGGTGCGCCGGCACCGGCAGGCTGTCCAGGAACCACTCGTACAGCGGGCGATGGCTTTCGAACTCCAGGGTGCAGATGGAGTGGGTGATGCCTTCGATGGCGTCCGACTGGCCGTGGGTAAAGTCGTAGTTGGGGTAGATGCACCACTTGTCACCGGTCTGGTGGTGGTGGGCATGGCGAATGCGGTACATGATCGGGTCGCGCAGGTTCATGTTTGGCGAGGCCATGTCGATCTTGGCGCGCAGCACGCGGGCGCCGTCCGGGAACTCACCGGCGCGCATACGGTTGAACCAGTCCAGGTTTTCTTCCACCGAACGGTCGCGGAACGGGCTGTTCTTGCCCGGTTCGGTCAGGGTGCCACGGTACTCCTTGGCCTGCTCCGGAGTCAGGTCGTCCACATAGGCCTTGCCAGCCTTGATCAGCTCGACGGCCCAGTCGAACAACTGGTCGAAATACTTGGAGGCGTAGCGCACTTCACCGGACCACTCGAAGCCCAGCCACTTGATGTCGCTTTCGATGGCGTCGATGTATTCCTGGTCTTCCTTGGCCGGGTTGGTGTCGTCGAAACGCAGGTGCGTGACGCCACCGAACTCCTGGGCCAGGCCGAAGTTCACACAGATCGACTTGGCATGGCCGATGTGCAGGTAGCCGTTGGGCTCTGGCGGGAAGCGGGTGACGATCTGCGTGTGCTTGCCCGAATCCAGGTCCGCCTGGATGATCGGGCGCAGGAAGTTGACCGGGACGGCAGGTCCGGCCTTGGAATTCGAGGTAGGGTCGACAGTGGGCTTGCTCATAGGATCCTTGAACAGACAGGTTCGTGGCCGGGTCAGGCCAGATAAAACAAAGGGCTTATCATAGCCGAAGCTGTCAACCACCTGACAGAGCGCGGTCGAAAACTGCTGCTTTAATTGCTGCTTTAATGACAGACGCGGTAAAAAACCACCTCGAAATTCCCGCCAGGCACGCTAAACTGCGCGTCTTGGCCCAAGTTTCGCCAAACCGGTCGTGGCGCCCAGGCGTCCAAACCCACGAATTCCCTGAAAAGAGTAGTGAACATGACTCAAGTCAAACTGACCACCAACCACGGTGACATCGTCATCGAGCTGAACGCCGAGAAAGCGCCGATCACCGTCGCCAACTTCATCGAATACGTGAAAACCGGCCACTACGAAAACACCGTTTTCCACCGTGTCATCGGTAACTTCATGATCCAGGGCGGCGGTTTCGAGCCTGGCATGAAAGAGAAGAAAGACAAGCGCCCAAGCATCCAGAACGAGGCGGACAACGGCCTTTCCAACGACAAGTACACCGTCGCCATGGCCCGCACCATGGAGCCGCATTCGGCCTCCGCGCAGTTCTTCATCAACGTCGCCGACAATAGCTTCCTCAACCACAGCGGCAAGAATGTGCAGGGCTGGGGTTATGCGGTGTTCGGTAAAGTCACCCAAGGCACCGACGTTGTCGACAAGATCAAAGGCGTGTCCACGACGTCCAAGGCCGGTCACCAGGACGTTCCAGCAGAAGACGTGATCATCGAGAAAGCCGAGATCATCGAAGCGTGATATTGCTGATTTCAGACTTGCATCTGGAAGAGGAACGCCCGGATATTACCCGGGCGTTTCTGGATCTGCTCCACGGCCGCGCCCGTGGCGCCCAGGCGTTGTACATTCTGGGGGACTTCTTTGAAGCCTGGATCGGCGACGATGGCATGACCCCCTTCCAGCGTTCCATCTGTGCGGCGTTGCGTGAACTGAGCGACAGCGGCACCCCGATTTTCATCATGCATGGCAACCGCGATTTCCTGATCGGCAAGGCGTTCTGCAAAGCGGCAGGCGCCACCTTGCTCAAGGACCCGAGTGTCGTGCAATTGTATGGCGAGCCTGTGCTGCTGATGCACGGCGACAGCCTCTGCACCCGCGACCTTGGCTATATGAGGCTGCGGCGCATCCTGCGTAACCCGATTGTGTTGTTTATCCTGCGTCACCTGCCTTTGGGCACACGTCACAAACTGGCGCGCAAGTTGCGCAGTGAGAGCAGCGCCCAGGTGCGCATGAAGGCCAATGACATTGTCGACGTCACGCCTGAAGAAGTGCCCCGGGTGATGCAGCAGTTCGGCGTGCACACCCTGGTCCACGGCCACACCCACCGCCCGGCGATCCACAAGTTGCAGATTGGCGACCAGGCGGCCAAGCGTATTGTACTGGGGGACTGGGACAAGCAAGGCTGGGCGTTGCAGGTGGATGAACAAGGGTTTCAACTGGCGGCGTTTGACTTCGTCAACCCGCAGTTGGCATTGCCTGGCGCCTGACTCTCAAACACCACTGGTCAATGTGAACAGAGATTAAACTGTGGGAGGGGGCAAGCCCCCTCCCACAGTTTGATTGCATTTCAGCCTTGGCTATCAGTGGCCCGAGGCTGCTGGCCCTGCCTTTGCGGTAAATGGCGGTTTGGCCAGCCACACCAGCAACATCAAGCCCATGAACATCCACCCCAGCAACGTGAAGTAATCCACGGTGGACATCATGTACGCCTGGCTGGTGAGGACTTGGTCCAGTTGCGCGTACGCCTTCTGCCCTGCTCCACCGAGCGCCTGGATGGCATCGCGGGTCGCCGAGTCGTAGGGGGTCATGCTCTCGCTCATGTAGGCATGGTGCTGGTCTGCACGGCGGATCCAGATCCAGGTGGTCAGCGAGGCCGCGAAGCTGCCGCCCAAGGTGCGCAGGAAGGTCGCGAGCCCGGCGCCGTCGGCAATCTGGTGCGGCGGCAGGTCGGACATCAGGATGCTCAAGGTCGGCATGAAGAACAGCGCCACGCCAATGCCCATGAACAGCTGCACCAGGGCGATGTGGGTGAAGTCCACTTCGTTGGTGAAGCCTGCGCGCATGAAGCAGCTCAAGCCAATCGCCAAGAATGCCAGGCCCGCCAGCAGGCGCAGGTCGAACTTGTGCGCGTACTTGCCTACGAACGGCGACATCAGCACCGGCAGGATACCGATCGGTGCCACCGCCAGCCCGGCCCAGGTGGCGGTGTAGCCCATCTGGGTCTGCAGCCACTGCGGCAGGATCAGGTTGATACCAAAGAAGCCCGCGTAGCCGAGGATCAACACGATGGTGCCAATGCGAAAGTTACGGTGCGCGAACAATCGCAGGTTTACCACCGGGTGCTTGTCGGTCATTTCCCAGATGACGAACACCGCCAGGGCAATCACCGAGATCACTGCACCGATGATGATGAAGTTGGATTCGAACCAGTCCAGGTCATTGCCCTTGTCGAGAATGATCTGCAAGGCGCCGACCCCGACGATCAGGCTCAGCAGCCCAACGTAGTCCATTGGCTGGTAACTGGTGACCACCGGGCGTTTCTTCAACTGCGCACGCACTACCATCACCGCAAAGATACCGATGGGCACGTTGATAAAGAAGATCCACGGCCAGCTGTAGCTGTCCGTGATCCAGCCGCCGAGGATCGGCCCGGCAATCGGCGCCACCACCGTGACCATCGCCAATAACGCCAGGGCCATGCCGCGCTTGGCGGGTGGGTAGACGGCGATCAACAGCGTCTGCGTCATTGGGTACAACGGCCCTGCGACCAAGCCTTGCAGCACCCGAAAGCCAATCAGCTCGGGCATCGAGGTGGAGATGCCGCAGAGGAACGACGCCAGCACAAACAGGATGGTCGCCCACAGGAACAGCTTCACCTCGCCGAAGCGTCGGCTCAACCAGCCGGTGAGCGGCAAGGCAATGGCGTTGCTCACCGCGAACGAAGTAATGACCCAGGTGCCCTGCTCTGAACTCACGCCCAGGTTGCCGGAGATGGTCGGCAACGCCACGTTGGCGATGGTGGTGTCGAGCACCTGCATGAAGGTCGCCAGCGACAGGCCAATAGTGGCCATCAACAGGCTGGGTGGCGTGAACGAGGCGTTATTGCTCATCAGCGTTGCGCAGCCTTGGGAGCGGCGACGCTGTTGTCATGGATCAACTGATTGATCATGGCATCGGCCTCGGCCAACTGGCGCTCATACACGTTGGTGGTGAACGACGCCTTTTGCGGCGCCTGTTGCGCCAGCACCGGGCCGCTCTGGTCGTGCAGGTCCACATTCACCACGGTACTCAGGCCCACCCGCAGCGGGTGCTTGGCCAACTCTTCGGCGTTGATATGGATGCGCACCGGCACCCGTTGCACGATCTTGATCCAGTTACCGGTGGCGTTCTGCGCCGGCAACAGGGCGAATGCACTGCCGGTGCCGGCGCCGAGGCTATCGACGGTGCCGCTGTACTTGACGTCGCTGCCATAGATATCCGACTCGATATCCACCGGCTGGCCGATGCGCATGTCACGCAGTTGGGTTTCCTTGAAGTTGGCATCAATCCACAGCTGGTCCAACGGGATCACCGCCATCAGCGCGGTACCCGGCTGCACGCGCTGGCCCAGTTGCACGGTGCGCTTGGCTACATAACCGGTGACCGGCGCGATCAAGGTGCTGCGCGCATTGGCCAGGTACGCCTGGCGTAATTGCGCGGCGGCAGCTTGCACGTCGGGGTGCGACGAAATCACCGTGTCATCCACCAGGGCATTGGTGGTTTTCAGTTGTTGCTCGAGGTTGGTCAAGGCGTTCTTGGCGGCGGTCAGGCTGTCGCGGGCGTGGGACAGTTCTTCCTGGGAGATCGCGCCGCCCTGGGCCAGGGTCTTGCGCCGGTTGTAGTTGTCCTGGGCAGTTTGCACGTCGGCCTTCTGTGCATTGACCTGGGCTTTCATGCCATCGACGTTGCTGTACAAGCCACGTACCTGGCGCACGGTGCGCGCCAGGTTGGCCTGGGCACTTTGCAGGCCGACGGCAGCATCGTTGGGGTCGAAGTTGATCAGCACCTGACCTTCGTGCACCAGGTCGCCATCGTCGGCGCCGATGCTGACCACGGTGCCGGTGACCAGCGGGGTGATTTCCACCACGTTGCCGTTCACGTAGGCGTCGTCCGTGCTTTCATTAAAGCGCCCGTAGAACTCGTACCAGCCCCACACACCCAGGGCACCGAGGATGACGATCAGCGCCAGGCCGATCAGCATCACTTTGCGTTTGCGTGGGTTGTTGTCTTTGGGTTGTTCAGTTGCGTTGTTGCTGTCGGCAGTGGCCATGACAAATACCTCAAATTATTCCGTGCGTGTAGCTGGGGTGGTCGCAGCCACGTTGCTGGCGTTGTATCCGCCACCCAGGGCCTGCATCAGTTGAATCGACAGGTCGATCTGCGCCGCATTCAGGGCCGCCAGCTGACGCTGGGCCTGCAGCAATTGCTGCTCGATGCTGAGCACATCCAGGTAATTACCGATGCCCGAGCTGTAGCGCTGCACCCCGGTGTCGTACGACTGCTGGGCGATGTCGGCGGCATGTTGCTGGGCCTGGATCTGCCGCCCGGTGTCGCGCAGTTGCGAGAGGGTGGTGCCAATATCGCCCAAGGCTTGCACCAGGGTCTTGTTGTACTGGGCCACGGCCAGGTCGTAATCGGCGTCGCGGGCGTCGAGGTCGGCACGCAGGCGGCCGCCGTCGAAGATCGGCAGCGAAATCGTCGGTGCAATGTTGAAGAAACGGCTGGCCGAACCGAACATCGCGTCCCCCAGCAACGACTCGGCCCCGGCGCTCGCGCTCAGGTTGAGGTTGGGGTAGAAGCGGGTCTTGCTTGCGTCGATGTTCTTGCTCGCCGCTTCTACCCGCCAACGTGCTGCGATCAGGTCGGGACGACGGCCGAGCAGCTCGGCGGGCAATACCGAAGGTACGGCGACGGCGCTGGGCTTGAGCACCGCCGGACGGGCCAACTCGCTACCCCGATCCGGGCCTTTGCCGAGCAACACCGCCAGGGCGATCTTGGCGCTTTGCAGTTGTTTTTCCGCATCGATCAGCTGCGACTGGGAGCTGGCTTCCAGGCTCTCGGTCTGCTGGTATTGGTATTCGCTGTCGATGCCGGAACTCAGGCGGCGCTTGCTCAGGTCGAGCATCTGGCGGGTGCGCTTGAGGTCGTCGACCGCCAGGTCGCGCACGATATGCGCCTGGCCCAGGTCGCTGTAGGCCTTGGCCACGTTGGCGGCCAGGGTCAGGCGTGCGGCCTGTTGGTCGACTTCCGCGGCGCGGGCCTCGCCCAAGGCGGCTTCCCAGGCGGCGCGCTGGCCGCCCCACAGGTCAAAGTTGTAGTTGAAGCTGGCGCCGATATTACGCACCGTCGAGTACGCATCGCCCTGCCCGCGAGGGTCCTGGTCCTTGGCCAGGCGCGAACGACTGACGCCGGCGCTGGCATCCAGGGTTGGCATGCGCGCAGCGTTGGCGGCATAGGCAGCGGCTTCGGCCTGATGGGCACGGGCGTCGGCCACTTGCATGTCGGGGCTGTTTTGCAGGGCTTCGGCGATCAGGCTGTCGAGCTGTGGGTCGCCAAGGCTTTTCCACCAGTCGGCAGCCGGCCAGGCAGCGTTCGACAACGTCATGCCGCCGAGGGATTTACCGGTTTGCAGGGTATTGGCGTCGAGGCGCTGGCCTTGTGTGTCGAGACCGCTGTAATTGGCGCAACCGGCCAACGTCATCGCCGCCAGCACCAGGCTGAATGCGCGTGTGTTCATGATTTACCTACCCGCTGGATAGTGATGGGGTCACCCGCAGCGATGAGCATTTTCTTCAGGATCCGCTCCAGGGTTTCCAGCTCGCCCGGTTCAAGTACGCCGGCCAACTGGTTAAGGGCCTGGGCGCCGATCTGCGGCAGCATGTCCGCCAGGCGCTGGCCGCCGGCGGTCAGCACCAACTGCACCTGGCGGCGGTCCAGTTCGGAGCGCTTGCGGCTGAGCAGGTCTTTTTGCTCCAGGCGGTCGAGCATGCGCGTCATCGAGCCGCTGTCCAGGGACAGGTTGCGGCACAGCTCGGCCGGGGTGTCGACGCCGAACTGGGCCATGATGATCAACACCTTGAACTGCGCGGCGGTGATGCCGTGGGGTTCCATATGGGTGTCGATGATGCGGTCCTTGAGAATCGCGGCGCGGCCCAGCAACAGGCCGAGGTGGCAGTTGTGGAAGTTGTCAGGGGTGAAGTGAGGCATCGAAAGTCACCTTATTACTGCCTAGGCAGTGAATGTGTGACGAGATGTTACTGCTTAGGCAGCGAATGTCAAATGGAATTATTAGGTTGCTTGGTAGTTGGCTGAAGGCTGGAGTGAAATGAAAACCAATGTGGGAGGGGGCCCGCTCCCGATAGCGGTATGTCAGTCAACTTGTTTGTAGCTGACCGATCGCTATCGGGAGCAAGCCCCCTCCCACATTTTTTACCGCGTACCGATCAGAAATCGCGTTTGTAAAAGATATCCAGGGAACTGGCTACGCCCGTAGCGACTTCCAGGTACACCTTCTTGCTCAGCAGGTAGCGCAACGCAATGGTGTTAGCCGGTTCAAACACCCCGACCCCATAACGCAGGCTGAGCTTCTCGTTGATCTTGCCGCTGGCTACCACGGCGGTGCTGTTGCCGGTGCCCTGGGTGTCGAGGTCGAAGTCCTGGATACCCAGTTTTTTGGCAATATCCGTGGTCACGCCGGCGCTGCCCATCAAACCCAGGCCCAGGGCGGCTTCGGCGAGCATGTTGTTGTCTTCGCCGGTGTTGGTGCGCGAGCGCCCCAGTACCAGGTACGACAGCGCGTCTTCCTGGGCCATGGCCGGTTCGGAGAAGATCTGCGTGGTCGGTTGTTCGGCGCTGCCACTGAGGCGAATACCTGCGGTGACCGTGCGGCTGGATTCGGTGACAATGCGTACCGCCTCGATATCCAGGAACGGTTGGTCCAGCGGCCCGGCGAACAGCAGCCGCGCACGGCGCACGTTGAGGCGCTGGCCGTAGGCGCGGTAGCGACCGTCGTTGAGCCACAGTTCGCCACGGGTGTCCATGTTGTCGCCGATATGCACATGGCCCTGGACCTTGGCGGTGAGGCCGAAGCCGGCGAAGTTGAGCTGGTCTTCACCCACCTCCACGTCGATATCCATGGCCATGGCCATCGGCGGCTTGCCCTCTTCGGTCTGGCTGCCGATGATCACGGTGTCATCGGAGACCTTGACCGTCGACGGCGGCAGTTCCCGCACGGTGATATCGCCACGGGGGATATGGACCTTGCCGGCAATCGCCAGCTTGTCGTCCTTGAGGCTGATCTTCAGGTCGGGCGCCACTTCCAGCTTGGCATAGGGTTCCACCGTCACCGGCAGTTGCGAGCCCTTGAGGTTGAGATCAACCACCAGCGCGCGGCCCCAGTCGATCTGGCCCTGGAGACTGCCCTGCCCGGCCTTGCCGCTGTGCCAGCCACCGTTGAGCTGCACGCTTTCGCCGGCGATCTGCGCCTGCAGGTTCAGGCCCTCAAGGCTGATGGGCAGTTCTGGCCCGGAAACCTCACCGCCCACCAGGGTGAGGTTGCCGTTGACCAGGGGCGCGAGCAAACCGCCAGAAATGCGACCACTGCCGTTGAGCTTGCCGTTGAGCGTTTCCACCATCGGCACAAAGGGCCGCGCCACGGCGAGGTCCAGGCCCGTGAGGCTGAAATTGCCGGTAATCGGCTTGTTGCTCGGCAGCGGGTTGATCTGCGCCTGCAACAGCAACTCGCCGAGCTTGCCGCCATGGAAGTTGAGCTGGGTGTCGATGCGCTTGGGGTTGAGGGTGGTTTCCAGCTTCAGGGTGTTGTAGGGAAAATCCAACCACTGGCCCTTGTCGCGCACGCGCAGGGTGCCGCCGCTGGCATCCACCGACACCACGCCTTTGGGGCCGCTCTGCGGCAAATCGAGTTGTACGTCAGCGTTGAGCTTGCCCTGCCAGGCGAAGTCTTTGGGCAAGAATGCCGCGAGGCTGTCGATGGGGAATTGCTTGAGGTGGTAGCGCAGCTTCGGCTCGGGCATCAGGCGCTGGTCTTCGCCACACAGGCTGGCGGGGCCGGAGACCCAGCAGTGCGCGCCGAAGGTCAGCTTGCCATCGGCCAGGCGCTCGATCTTCGCCGGGGCTTGCAGGCGCCAGTCCTGGCCGCCGGCTTGTACATCACCGCTGGCCAGACGTCCGCGCCAGTTGTCTTTGTCGAGGTTGCCATCCAACGCCAGGGCCAGCTTGAGCAGTGGGCCGGCGAGGCCCAACTGGACCTTCTGGTTCTTGATATCGCCCTGGGCGCTGGCAATGAGGTTGCCGACCTGGGTTTCGCCGGCCTGAATGCCACTGGCCTTGAGGTCGAGCCTGGCGCGCTGGGCGTTATCGAGGTTGGCGTCGAGGTTGAGGGTTTGCAGGCGGTTGTCGGCAAATGCCAACTGCTGGCCCTTGAGGTCGAGCTTGCCTTGGGGGGCTTTCAAGGTGCCGGCCACATCGACGCGGCCATTGATTTGCCCGCGCAGTTGCGGCCAGAGCTGGGCCAGGCGCGTCAGCTTGATGTCGATCTGCCCGGCCAGGCGTTGTTGCAGGCTGCCGCTGCCGTTGATGCGGTTGTCACCGAGGCGGATATCCAGGTTGGCCAGGGTCCATTGTTCGCCGGCGCCTTCGGCCTTGGCCGCCAGCACCGCCGTCTGCCCACGCAGGCGACCCTTGAGGTCGAGGTCGGCGTTGAGCTTGAGCTGTTCATTCTTGAACTCGCCCTTGCTGCGCAGCGGCCCGGCGAGGGTGCCGGGTAACTCGGCGACCCAGTACGCCGGGTTCAGGGCCGACAGGTCCAGCGCCATATCCCAGGCAATACCGTCGGCAAATTGCAGGTTCAGGTGGCCTTCGGCCTTGCCTTGGCCGGCGGTCAGCTTCAACTCGGGCAAGAAGACTTGCTTGAGATCGCCACTGAAAGGCGTGACCAGATTGAATTTACCCGCCGGGCCGTCGAGATCGGCCTTGAGGTTGCCAAAGTAATTGCCGTCCTTATAAGAGATTTCACCGTTGAAGGTGCGCAATACAACCTGCGGCTCGTCGATTACCGGGTACAGGCGATGCCAGGGGAAGTCCAGCCAGTCGATTTTTGCGTCAGCACTGAAGCCTTGTTGCCAGTCGAGGTTGGCACTGAGCTTGAGGCTTTGCTTGTCGCCGGCATTCAAGTCCACGCCGGCGATCTGCGCGCCCTTGGCGTCGACCTTGCCTTGCAGCAGCAAGTCCACCGGGCCTTTTTCCGCCGGCAGTACAGCTTTGCCCACTAATTGGTAGCCGCTTTTCAGGTCACCCTTGGCACTCAGGTCCAGTTGGTTGAGTTGCAGAGTGTCAGGCAGATCCGCGTCGGGCTTGAACGCCTCGGAGGTGATGTGCAACTGCGCCGGCAGGTTTTCCACCAGGGGTTGCAATTCGCCGCTGAGCTTGGCCGGCAGGTAGCCGCTGCTGTCAGCGTCGAGCTTGAGGGTCTTGAGCAGGTCGCCGTCGATCTTGAGCGCTACCGTCCAGGGTGCACCGCCCGGGGCGTAGGGCAGGCTCAGGTTGCCGCTGGCCTTCAGCGGCCAATCGCCACTGGGTTGCAGCAGGCCGGCAAGGTCCAGCACCAGGTCGTCGCGCTGCAAGTGCACCGAGTCGATACGCAGGCCCATGGCAGTCCAGTGCGCCGCCAGTTGCAGGCCCTTGAGTTCTTCACTGCCGTTGAAAACCAGGCTGCCGATGCGAACGTCGCCTAACTGTACGGCAACCGGTAATGTTAGTTCGGGCAGTTGAATCGGCCCGCTGCTGCTCTCTTCGGCACTGGATGCAAATTCCAGGCTGACTTGCTCCACGTCCAGCCTGTTGATGCACAGGGTCATGCGTAGCAGGCAGCCGGGCGACCAGTCAAAAGTCGGCGCCTTCAACTCGACGCGGCTGCCGTCCTGCTGCCACAACACATGATCGGCGCTCCACTGCCCGCCCAGGCGGCCCTGGAAATGCTCCACACTCAAGCCCGGCACCTGGCCCATGGCCCAGCGACTGCCCGACTGGGTACCCAGTACCGACCAGAGCGCCAACAACAGCAAAGCGAGGATGGCGACCAGCGCCAGCCCGGCTATTTTCAAACCACGCATCAAAGCTCAGGCCCCATGGAAAAGTGCAATCGAACGCCGCCCGGATCTTCGAGGGCATGGGCAAGGTCAAGGCGAATCGGCCCGACCGGCGAGACCCAGCGCACGCCAACGCCCACACCGGTTTTCAGGCTGGGGAAGTCCAGGTTATTGAAGGAGTTGCCCTGGTCGACAAAGGTCGCGATGCGCCATTTGTCGGTGATGGAATATTGATACTCGGCGCTCAAGGCCACCATATAGCGGCCGCCGATGCGGTCGTCGCGGTCGTTCTCGGGCGACAGGGTCTGGTACTCGTAGCCGCGCACGCTCTGGTCGCCACCGGCAAAGAAGCGCAACGACGGCGGCACGGACTTGTAGCCGTTGGTGGCACTGCCACCCAATTGCGCACGCCCCAGGAAACGATGGTTGTCCCACAAGGTGGTCAGGCCCTTGATCGTGGCCGTGCCGTAAAGCAGGTTGGTGTCGGACCCCAGGCCCTCCTTCGCGACCTTGGTGTCAAACATCAGCCGGTAGCCATGGTGCGGGTCGATGCGGTTGTCGCTGCGCAGGTAAGAATAACTGACCCCCGGCATCACCAGGTTACTCAAACCCGAGTCGTTGCCCAGGCGGTATTCTTCGCGCTGGTACTTGAGGGAAATCACCCGCGTCCAACCGCTGGGCAATTTGCTGTGCCATTCCGGGCCGATGGTGAGCAGCTTGCTCAAAGTGTCGGTGTTGGCGATCTCTTCATTCTGATAGCCGCCGGCAAAGCGCAATTTGTCGGTGAGCGGTGGGTCCAGGGGGATGTCGTACCACAGGCCGACGTTCTGCCGGGGCGCCGACAACTCGGCTTCCCAACCATAACTATGGCCCTGGGGGTTGACCCAATGGCGTGTCCAGTTGGCTTTGCCCCGTGGGCCGACGTCGGTGGAGTAACCCAGGCCCAGGCCCATGGTGCGCGGCTTGCGGGTTTCCAGCTGCACGGCGACCGGGATTACATCATTGGTCGCGGCGGTGGGGCTGGCATCCACCCTCACGCCTTCGAAGAAGCCGCTGGCTTGCAGGTTCTGGTTAAGTTCGGCGATCAGTTCAGAGTCGTACGGCGTGCCGCTGTTGAACGGCACCATGCGTTGCAGCAGTTCTTCATCAAAAGGCGTGTCGCCGCTGAAGCTGACCTTGCCCATGCTGTAGCGCGGGCCGCTGTCGTAAATGAGTTCGATATCGGCCACGCCGGCCTGGGGGTCCACCGCCAGCTTCTGGCTGGTAAAGCGCCCGCTGAAAAAACCGTAGCGCGAAGCCTGGTTCTGGATCAGGCGCTTGGCGTCTTCGTAATGGCCGTGGTTGAGCACCGCGCCGGATTTGAGGTCGTCGCTGGCAGGCACGCGAAAAGCCTTGAGGCTCGCGGCCTGGCCATCGACCCGAATGGTCACGTCGCGCAGATGCACCGGTTCGCCGGAGTCGATGGTGAGCGTCAGGCGCGGGTTCTTCCCGCCCCTTACATCACTGGCGATCCGTGGCTGATAGTAGCCCAGGGCCTGGGCCGCTTTACGCGCCTGCTCCTCGGCGCCGCGGCTGAACCGCAGCAAGGCTTCTTCATCACGATCGCCCACCCCGCCGATATAGCCTTCGATGTTGGCTTTCAACGCGTCGTTTGAGGGTTTGACCCGCACGTCCAATTCGCTTTGCGCGAATGCGCCGCAGCTTGTGAACAGCAGAATCAAGCCGCTGGTAAATCTTCCTGGAAACTTCATAGGCGCGGATGCTACACGAGCTGGGGAGAGTCTTTGAACCCGGATTTGTCTGAATAATTCTGTCTAAGCCGTTGCAGCATGTAACGCCTGGGGATTGGGATGGAAAAACACATGTTCCAGCACCGGGCCTACGGCGACTTCGCCGATCTCTTCATAGCCTTGGCGCTTGTAGAAATCCAGGTAGCGGGAGTTGCCAGTGTCGAGCACCACCCCTGAGGAATGCGGGTCATCGGCGCACCAATTGTGTACGGCTTCCAATAGTTGCTCACCGAAGTGCTTGCCCTGGAACTGTGGGTGAATACCCAACAGCGGCAATACATGCACCGACTCGCTGGGCAGGCATGCCAGGACCGCCTGATGGTATTCCAGGTAACGCCGCGTGCCGCGCACGCCGGTACTCAGCCACATGCGGATCTGCCACGCCCAACTCTCGGTAATGCCAAGGCGCCGCTGGGGCGGTGCAATCAGGGCGATGCCGATCAGCCGGTCGTTGACGAACAGGCCGATGGCGGGAAGCTTCTGGAAGAAGTGCTGCTTGACCAGTTCGCGCACGGTGGCGCGTACCCGTTGCTCATAACCCGGCCGCTCGGCTTCGAAGATGTAGGCGAAGGTCGGCTCGTGGCGATACGCCTGGTAAAGCAGGGATCGCGCCTCGCGGGAGTAACCGCTATTGAGCAGGCGGATGTCGGCAATGGCCGTCGAAGTGTCTGGCATAACAGTCAATCTCCTGGGCGCCACTCAAACATGGCGTTCTTATGGGTACGAACCTGTACAGCTCCAGTCGTTCCCAGACATTAGCAGCGCATTCACCCGACCGCCACGCTGGCCCCCGCCGGACTTGTCGGCTAGCATCGCCCTTTTGCCAGACTGGACTGCCGACCATGAAAATCGTCTCCTTCAATATCAACGGGCTGCGTGCTCGCCCTCATCAGCTGGCGGCGCTGATTGAAAAGCATCAACCGGACGTGATCGGCCTGCAGGAAACCAAGGTCCACGATGACCAGTTCCCCCTGGCCGAAGTGCAGGCCCTGGGGTATCACGTGTATTACCACGGGCAGAAAGGCCACTACGGTGTGGCCCTGCTCTCGCGCAAAGAAGCCCTGAGCGTGCACAAAGGTTTTGCCAGCGATGAAGAGGACGCCCAGCGGCGTTTTATCTGGGGCACCTTCGCCGATGAAAACGGCCACCCGGTGACCATCATGAACGGCTACTTCCCCCAGGGTGAAAGCCGCGACCATCCGACCAAGTTCCCAGCCAAGCAGCGCTTCTACGCAGACTTGCAGCACCTGCTGGAAAGCCAGTTCAGCAATGATCAGGCGCTAGTGGTGATGGGCGACGTGAACATTTCCCCGGAGGACTGTGACATCGGCATCGGCGCCGACAACGCCAAGCGCTGGCTGAAAACCGGCAAGTGCAGCTTCCTGCCGGAAGAACGCGAGTGGATGGCACGCCTGAAGAACTGGGGCCTGGTGGACAGCTTCCGCCACCTCAACCCGGACGTGGCCGACCGCTTCAGCTGGTTCGACTACCGCAGCCGTGGGTTTGAAGACGAGCCCAAGCGTGGGCTGCGCATTGACGTGATCATGGCGTCCACCGGCTTGGTACCGCGGGTCAAGGATGCCGGGGTGGATTACGATTTGCGTGGCTTGGAGAAGCCGTCGGACCATGCGCCGATCTGGTTGGAACTGAGCTGACTCCCCGATTGTACTCGGTCAAATGTGGGAGGGGCGGTGCGACGATTCGACTTGCCCCCGATGACAGTGTGTCAGCCAGCTCATCTGTCGCTGATACACCGCTATCGGGGGCAAGCCCCCTCCCACATTTTGACCGGCTGAGTGTCAGTCACATTGCTGCAATCCAACTGACTTAATCTCGCGGCACTCCCTTTGGCTTGAGAAGGTGCCGGCATGAGGCTGCGCGTTCTGTTCCTGTGCTTTGCGATCTCCCTGCCCGCCGTGGCCGCACCCCTTGCCGTCCCCGACCAAGGCCCAGCGCTGCGCATCCAGGGTTCCAATACCATCGGGGCGGCACTCGGCCCGGCGTTGGTCAAGGGTCTGATGGAGCATCAAGGCCTGCAGGGTGTACACAGCGAACCGGGTGACGGGGCAAACGAACAACGGGTGGTTGGCAAGACGCGCCAAGGCAAGACCGTGACCATCGCAGTGGCTGCCCATGGTTCCAGCACCGGTTTTGCCGCGCTGAAAAACAACCGCGCCGACCTCACCGCGGCGTCCCGCCCGATCAAGGACAGCGAACTGGTAGACCTCGAATCCCTGGGTGACCTGAAAAGCCCCGAAGCCGAACAGGTGATCGCCATCGATGGCCTGGCAATCATCCTCAACCCGCGCAACCCACTCAATACGCTGAACACCGAGCAACTGGCGCAGATCTTCAACGGCGAGGTCAGCACCTGGGAAGCGCTGGGCGGCATTGGCGGGGCCATTCATGTCTACGCCCGGGATGATCAGTCCGGCACCTACGACACCTTCAAGGAATTGGTGTTGAGCCGACGCGGCAAACCGCTTGCCGGGACCGCACAGCGTTTCGAGTCCAGCGAGGCGCTGTCCGATGCGGTCAGTCATGACCCCCAGGGCATCGGTTTTATCGGCTTGCCCTATGTACGCCAGGCCAAGGCAGTGGCGATTGTCGACGGCGACTCACAACCGATGTTGCCCTTGACCAGCTTGATTGCCACCGAGGATTACCCGCTGTCACGGCGACTGTTCTTTTACCTGCCGCCCTCCTCCCGCAACCCCTGGGCCAGGGCGCTGGTGGACTTCACCCAAGGCAGCAAGGGCCAGGCAATAGTCGCCGCCAATGGCTTTATCGCCCAACAAGTGCAGGCGATTGGCGTGGCGCCACGCCCTTCAATGCCCGACGACTACCAGGCCCTCGCCCGTGACGCCCAGCGCTTGACTGTGAATTTTCGTTTCGAGGAAGGTAGCGCCAGCCTCGACAACAAGGCGCGCCAGGATTTGCAGCGGGTGGTGGCTTATATAAGAAGCCACGGCAAGCTCGATAAACAGGTAACCCTGGTGGGGTTTGGCGATGCCAAGAATGATCCGCAACGTGCGGCGTTGCTGTCGAAGCTGCGGGCTATGGCAGTACGCCGGGAGCTGGTCAAGAGCGGCGTGGTGCCCAGGGATATCCGTGGGTTTGGCGCGCAGATGCCGGTAGCGGCGAATACGGCGGATGAGGGGCGGATCAAGAATCGACGGGTGGAGGTTTGGGTGTACTGAGCCTTGGAGTTTGAGGTGTTTGGACTGGCCTCATCGGGGGCAAGCCCCCTCCCACACTTGGATTCGTGAATACAGTCAAAATGTGGGAGGGGGCTTGCCCCCGATTGCAGGCGACGCGGTGCTACTGCCCGCCGCGCATCAATTCCCGAGGCACATACTTGCCAATCTCAAACTTGCCAATCGCCGCACGATGCACCTCGTCCGGGCCGTCGGCCAGGCGCAGGGTGCGTTGCATGGCGTACATATAGGCCAGCGGGAAATCATTGGAAACCCCGGCGCCGCCATGGATCTGGATCGCACGGTCGATCACCTTCAAGGCTACATTCGGCGCCACCACCTTGATCTGGGCGATTTCGCTTTTCGCCACTTTATTGCCCACGGTGTCCATCATGTACGCCGCTTTCAAGGTCAGCAGGCGCGCCATGTCGATCTCCATGCGCGAGTCGGCGATCTTGTCGATATTGCCCCCCAGACGCGCCAAAGGCTTGCCGAACGCGGTGCGGCTGACCGAACGTTTGCACATCAATTCCAAGGCGCGTTCGGCCATGCCGACGGAGCGCATGCAGTGGTGGATACGGCCCGGGCCAAGGCGGCCCTGGGCAATCTCGAAGCCACGCCCCTCCCCAAGCAGCACGTTTTCGTAGGGCACGCGCACGTTGTCGAACAGCACTTCGGCGTGGCCGTGGGGCGCGTCGTCGTAGCCGAACACCGGCAGCGGACGCAGGATTTTCACCCCGGGGGTGTCCACAGGGACGAGGATCATCGAGTGCTGCTGGTGGCGCGGTGCATCCGGGTTGCTCAGACCCATGAAGATCAGGATTTTGCAGCGCGGGTCGCAAGCACCTGAAGTCCACCATTTCTTGCCGTTGATTACCCACTCGTCGCCCTGGCGTTCGGCGCGGGCAGCCATGTTGGTGGCGTCCGAGGAAGCCACGTCCGGTTCGGTCATGGCGAAGGCAGAGCGAATCTCACCGCGCAGCAGCGGTTCGAGCCAGCGCTGTTTCTGCTCTTCGTTGGCGTAGCGCACCAGCACTTCCATATTGCCGGTGTCGGGCGCGGAGCAGTTGAACGGCTCCGGGCCGAGCAAGGACCTGCCCATGATTTCCGCCAGCGGTGCGTATTCAAGATTGGTGAGCCCTGCGCCCAGTTCGGATTCGGGCAGGAACAGGTTCCACAAGCCCTCGGCCTTAGCCTTGGCCTTGAGTTCTTCCATGATGGCGGTGGGCTGCCAGCGATCACCTTCGCTGACCTGGCGCTCGAACACCGGCTCGGCCGGGTAGACGTAAGCGTCCATGAACGCGGTGACACGTTCACGCAGTTCCTGAACCTTGGGCGAATAGGCGAAATCCATGGGCAGCTCCCTTCTCTGAGAGGTTGTTTAGGTCATGCAATCGATGCTAGAACAGCGTTGATAATTTACCTAGCCTATTCTCGGCGTGTATTAACATTCATCACCGATATATGATCGGCGTATGGACACCTAACAATAAGAGCGCAACGAAATGAATCTGAGCAAGGTCGACCTCAACCTTTTCATCGTCTTTGATGCGATCTACACCGAAGCCAACCTGACCCGCGCCGGGCAAATCGTCGGCATCACCCAACCGGCGGTGTCGAACGCCCTGGCACGCCTGCGCGAGACCTTCAACGACCCGTTGTTCGTGCGCACCGCCCAAGGCATGGTGCCCACGCCCATGGCGCAGAACATCATCGGCCCGGTGCGCAATGCGCTGTCGTTGCTACGGGTGTCGGTGCAGGAAAGCCGCATCTTCAACCCGCAGCAGGCGGCCAAGACCTACCGTATCAGCATGACCGACCTCACCGAGGCGGTGATCCTGCCGCAGCTGTTCCAGCGCCTGCGCCGCCTGGCGCCGACCGTGGTGATCGAGAGTTTCCTGTCCAAGCGCCGCGAAACCACCAAGGAACTGGCGGCCGGGCGCCTGGATTTTGCCGTGGACGCGCCGCTCAACACCGACCCGCAGGTGCGCCACGTCAAGCTGATGGAAGACCGCTACGTGTGCGCCATGCGCAAGGGCCACCCGATGGCGGGCAAGGACAAATTCAGCCTGGATGACTACCTGTCGCTGACCCATATCCATATCTCCAGCCGCCGTAACGGTTTGGGCCATGTGGACCTGGCCCTGGGCAAGATGGGCATCCAGCGCAAGATCGCCCTGCGCTCCCAGCATTACCTGATGGCCTCCCAGGTGTTGCAGCAGACCGACATGGTGATGACCGTGCCCGAACGCTTCGCCCGCCGCCATGAACTGCACTGGTTCAATTTGCCGGTCAACGACGTACCGCTGGTAGAAACCCACCTGTATTGGCATGAAAGCACTGACCAGGACCCGGCGAACCGCTGGATGCGCGAGCAGATGATCGAGCTATGCCAGCAGGTGACGGCCCATGAAAAGAAACTCGATAAACAACAAGCCTAAAGTTGCAGAAGTCCCCCTGTGGGAGGGGGCTTGCCCCCGATGGGGCGCGCAGCGCCCCTTGACGTTTACGTCAACCTCCAATTAGCTTAGTGCCAAGACCTTCTTGAGCACCGCCATGAGCACCACCTACAGCATCTCCGACCTCGCCCGCGAGCTCGACATCACCACCCGCGCCATTCGCTTCTATGAAGAACAAGGCCTGCTGGCCCCGGAACGCCGTGGCCAGGAGCGCATCTACTCGGCGCGGGACAAAGTCAGCCTCAAGCTGATCCTGCGCGGCAAGCGCATCGGCTTTTCCCTGGCCGAATGCCGCGAGCTGATCGAACTCTACGACCCCACCGGCGGCAACCAGATCCAACTCAACAGCATGCTGGCCAAGATCGCCGAACGCCGTGAACAGCTTGAGCAACAGTTGCTGGATATCGAACAAATGAAACTCGAGCTGGACACCGCCGAGGAGCGATGCACCCAAGCCCTCGCGCATACCATCAGCCAAGCCGGCCATTGACCAGAAGGTAACTGCCATGTCCCTCCCCTCACACGTACGCCTGGTGGAAGTCGGCCCGCGCGACGGTTTGCAGAATGAAGCCCAGCCCATCAGCGTGGCGGATAAGGTCCAACTGGTGAACGCCTTGAGCGAAGCCGGGTTGAGCTATATCGAAGTCGGCAGTTTTGTCTCGCCCAAATGGGTGCCGCAGATGGCCGGCTCAGCCGAGGTGTTTGCACAGATCCAGCGCAAGCCCGGCGTAACCTATGGCGCGCTGGCGCCGAACCTGCGCGGGTTTGAGGATGCGCTGGCGGCCGGGGTCAAGGAAGTTGCGGTATTTGCCGCAGCATCCGAAGCGTTTTCCCAGCGCAATATCAACTGCTCCATCAGCGAGAGCCTGGCGCGGTTCGCGCCGATCATGGCCGCGGCCAGGCAGCATGGCATCAGCGTGCGGGGGTATGTGTCGTGCGTGTTGGGTTGCCCGTACGAAGGCGCTATCGCCCCAGAGCAAGTGGCAGCCGTCGCGCGTGAACTGTATGCCATGGGCTGCTATGAAGTGTCCCTGGGCGACACCATCGGCACCGGCACGGCGGGGGCAACCCGGCGGCTGTTCGAAGTGGTCGGCGCCCAGGTACCGCGGGACAAACTGGCCGGGCATTTCCATGACACCTACGGCCAAGCCATCGCCAATGTCTACGCCGGTCTGCTGGAAGGCATCCAGGTGTTCGACAGCTCTATCGCTGGTCTCGGTGGTTGCCCTTATGCCAAGGGCGCCAGCGGTAACGTCGCTACCGAGGACGTGCTGTACCTGCTCAACGGCCTGGGTATCGACACGGGTATCGACCTGGAGCGCTTGATTGGCGCGGGCCAGCAGATCAGCAGAGTGCTGGGGCGGCCGAGCGGTTCGCGTGTGGCCAAGGCCCGTAGCGCCGGATGAAGTAGCACAGCTGTGACAATGTGTTACCGCGCGCCTGTTCGGCGGGTAACGCGGGAACAGAATTTAGCGCACATACGTAAAGACATTTCCCACGAAAAAACTAACCTTTTGATTTTAAAGACTTTTAAAAAGTTGGCACGGCTTCTGCTATCTCTATGGCATAACAAGAATAAAAAGCACCAAACCTAATAAAAATAAGACGAAACGACTCTGACATAACAAAAACAACACGGCAGAGACGCAGCTAACAGATTTTTTTGGAGAAGATGGCTTCCCAGGGTACGGCATGCCGCAACCCGCAACCGGATAGAGAAAAATAAAACTACCTCAGGTAGCTACCCACTGGTTGGATCGTTTACGAAGAAGCAGGTCAGCGTTCAAAAAAATACGTTTGCTCTTGACCCCGGATGGGGGTCGCCAAAAACAGCGGTACGGGCCACGGCTACCAAAAACAACAACAGGCCGCCCCTCAATAATAAGAAAAGAGCAGGCAACGACAAATTAAAAGGGGACCTTCGGGTCCCCTTTGTGCTGTCTGCACGTGCGGTTTGTTACCCGTACCCTCAAAGCGGCGCGACGGGATTGCCCTGTAGATTGACTCGATCCGGGTGCTGTATGGCATAGCCGGGCAAGGTCGTGATCCCATTCGTACGCAGATCGATCCAGGCCAGGTTGCCAGGCACCTCGACACCTGCCGGGAATACCCTGGTGCCGGTATTTTCCAGATAGAGCCGCTGCAGATCACGCAGGTTGCTCAGGTCGGCGGCCCAACCCAACTGCCGGTTATGGGAGAGGTTGAGGGTCTTGAGGCCCTGCATATTCTGCAGGCGTTCACGACTCGGCGCGGTCAGACGAATGTCATTGCTGCTCAGGTCGAGCCAGGTGATTTGCGCGCCCCCATCGACGAACTCCGGCAAGCGCGTGAGGTTACTGTGGCTGATATCCAGCCAACGCAAGCCGCTGAATGACTGCAAGAAAGGTAAAGAGGCGTCCGAAAGTGACATTCTCGCTAAATCCAGACATTCCACATGGCTCATGTTCGCGGTGATCGGCGGCAAATCACCGACTTGCTCGTCGGCCAAGCGCACGACATACAGCCCACCCTCCTCTTCTCGTAGCTCAGAGCGCATTTGCTCAGGACTCATGGGCAAGTGTGGAGGTGAACGCTGCCAGGCATTCTTGAGAGTATTGACGACCCGGCCCCTTGATCGGCGATAAGTCGTGTCTTCGTCATGCCAGGCGTCCAGTGTCGCCTTCAGTTGCGTGAACTCCTCTTCGAGTTGGTCCATGCGGGCCAAAAACACATCATCGCTGGCGTCTTGCAGCTTCAGCGTCCACTCCACCTCTTCGATGGATTGTGACGGATAGAGCGCTGAGGCTGCCTGTTCGCAGGGAGCGGATCGAATGCCCACAGGACTCAACGGATAGCCGATACGTCCCTCCGCAAGGCGCATGGGCGGTTTATACCCAGGCTTGATCGGCTGCATGCGCAACAACCTGCGCAATTGTTCACGAGGCATCAAAGGCATCTGCTCCAGCGCCTGTTTCAGGCTCGCGCCTCCATCCAGCGCGGTCAGTTTCATTGCAGTCCAGTCCTCAGGCGGGACCGCTGACTGTACCGCCCCATAGATATCCGCCTGGGCATTGAATACCGCCAGCTTGTTATCCTGTACTTCATAAAGGTTCATGGGACCAAACTTGATAAGACGCCGCTTGATCGCCGCGTCCTCCGGCCCCGATGAGTCCAGCAGGCGCTCCCCCGCAGGCAACCGTTCGATGACGTCGATGCGCAAGCCCGATGGCCAGCCGGGCAGCTTGTCCAGGCTGTGCAGCACCAAGTGTTGCGTGTCGTCATTGCCCAGGGTATTGCGGTACAAGCCCTCATACGCCCGCGCCAGGCGCACCTGCTGTTGATAATGGCGGGCCTCTTCAGCCAGGCGCAGTGGCACGCGATCCTGCTCGGTGAGCACCTGCATTTCGGCGGCGCTGGTTTCGTCCAACAGCTCTTCGACAATCGCCTTGGGTAATGACGGGAATAAGCGCCTGATCGGCCATGCGGCCGCGCTTTCTGCGCGCTCGGCAGCGGCATAGCGCTGGGTAAAGCGTTCGAGTTGATCCGCAGCACGCAATGAGGGGCGTACGCTGGAGCCTTCTTCAGCCACCACACGGTCAATCTCGAACCGCTTCAAGGTATCGGCCAATAGCCCCGGCAGTGCTGCCTGATGCACATGTATCCGGCGCAGCGCATCCACCTCAACGCCAGACATTTGCATGATGCGTTTGAGCTTGAGCGGCTGGTCTGAAAACCCCTCTGCCATCGGCCCCAAGCGGCGCATCAACTGTGACTCGGTCAGGGTCAGCGGGATCTCGTGCTCATGAGCCCAGGCCCCGGTGCGCGTGCGGCTTACCCTTGGGGTGAAGGCCAAAGGATCATGCGGATGCAGGATCTTGTAGTCATTGCCCGCCCCAACTTGCTCCACCCGGTAATAGGCATTGTCTTCGCGCAGGTACAGGCCCCCTTCATGTTCAATCAGCCCGTCAACATTCACCGTAAGCTGCGCGGGCATCGACACGGATTGCTGGTATGGCCTCAGGTCAGGAGCATGCAGGCGTATGTTGCCATCGGGGCAACGCACATGGGCCAGGCTCTCGACAAAGGCGCTCTTGACCAAGGGCAATAACCTGGCGCCTACAACGGCCGTCGCCGCATTGAAAGCAACGGCTGAAACGTGAGCCCACACCGCTTGCTTATCCCCCGCCTCCCACGCCTCAATACCCGATGCGACCTCCTTCAGTATTTGCGCCGCGCCAATCATCAACATGACCGGCGCCAGCTCTGGAAAGACCAGCACAGCCGCATTCAGGACATTCAGCGCCGTGCTGCCCAGCTTGACCAGCCAGGCGTTACGCGCACGTGCATCCGCCGCGTCGGTGGAGACGGCCATGGCCCGGGCGTTGCTGCGCATCAGGTCGATGTTTTGCCGGGTATGGTCCTGCCACAACAAGGCGTAGCGCGTTCCGTAACTTGCGGTGAGGGTCCTGATATTTTTCTTGCTTGAGTCAAAGTCTTGAGACTCTGTCGACTGCTCAGCGGGGTCGAGATGCTGCTTGAGCCTGGAAAAAAACGCCCCTTGCCGCTCATAGGGGATGAACTGGCTGAAAAACTGCCGGTAGCTGGCCACGCACAGTCGCTCGACCAAATCAAACTTGAGCGCCTCCAGGTTGGCGTATTCCTTCAACATGCAAACAGGGTCGCCGGGTATAAACGCCAGGCAGGGCTCGCTCAAGAACACCACATTGCCACGTATGGGGTAGTGAATACTCACATGCCCGATGACGATAATTTGTTTAAGCGACTGCCCAAGGACGTTCAAACTCGAAAAGGTAACTGTTTTATCGCGCCATTCCAGATCCTGCTGATTGCTCATCAACTGTTGTATCAGTTGATACGCATCCGGCTGGATATCCCCACGCGCCACCGCGACTTCGGCGGCGAATTGCAGCTGATGCCGGGTCGCACTGACCATAAGATTACGCACGGCCCTGGCCCTGCTCCCCGTGGGGGTTCGAGGGGGGTCCAGTGGACTGATGAACGACTCGACATGGGCCAGGTACTGCGCACCCAGGTCCAACTCCCGACACAGGCTGGCGAATGCATGAGGCGCTATGGTGACTTTACGGCTAAGCACTTGCGACTGATTGAATGGGCTGCCAGGCGGCTGCTGGTGGAAATCGTAGCGCGTGACGAGGCTGGCGTTCTGGTCGTCGGTCTCAATCGTGTCTTCCAAGGCAAAGTTACCCAGCGCCGCTTCGAGCAGGCTCTCTCCCTGGTAGTAGCAATACCCGGAAGCTTCCAAGCCCCCGACCTTTGAACGATCGGCGGGCATGAACGCCTCACGGGCATAAAACAGCCGTTTTACGTCATAGTCTGCGGCAAACTTCGCCTTCATCGCCGCCACCAGGAGCGGCTCGGCAAACGCGACCACGCCTTGTAACCCGTTGAAAATAACATCGAGCCTGTTCAGCGAATTAAAGCTGCGTGCATAAGCGGCACTCAGTGCCGGTTGTCTGTCCGGCGAAAGCGCTGCGTACCATGGCGGCATTTCGAACTGCGTCTGTGAAAAGGCCTTCTTGCGTTTCAGGGCGGCGGCGTCATACCAGGAGGGCTGCCGGTCCTGTATAACCCGCGCATGCACGCTCTGCGGCGCTACTGATTGTTGGCTGGAAGGTTGATTAAGCTCACTCATTTACCGCATCCATTTGATAGAACAAAAGATCAATCTGCGATCATTTGCCCTTCAAACAGCGGTATTCACCTACCCCAGGTCGTCGCGGGCAGCCTCCAACTCCTGGATACTGATCTCACGCATGCGAAATTTCTGGATCTTGCCCGTCACCGTCATCGGAAACTCGTCCACAAACTTGAAGTGCCTGGGCGTCTTGAAATGGGCGATACGGTCCTTGCACCAGCTCAACAGTTCAAGCTCGTTGGCGACATGACCCGGATGGAACTTGATCCACGCGACGATTTCTTCGCCATAACGCTCATCGGGGATGCCGATGATCTGCACGTCGGCGACCGCCGGATGGGTGAAGAAGAACTCTTCCAACTCCCGTGGGTACACGTTTTCGCCACCGCGGATGATCATGTCCTTATTACGCCCGGCGATGCACACATAGCCGTGCTCATCCATGGTCGCCAGGTCGCCGGTGTGCATCCAGCCGGCGTCATCGATGGCCTCGCGGGTGCCTTCGGGGTTGTTCCAGTAACCGAGCATTACACTGTAGCCACGGGTGCACAGTTCGCCTATCACGCCGCGCGCGGCGGTGTTGCCGGCCTCATCGATAATCTTGGTTTCCAGTTGCGGTTGGGTGCGGCCCACCGTGGTGACGCGCCGCTCTATATCGTCATCCGCGCCAGTTTGCAGTGAGACCGGGCTGGTTTCCGTCATGCCGTAGGCAATCTGCACTTCACTCATGTGCATTTCGTTGATGACTCGGCGCATCACTTCGATAGGGCATGTCGCCCCGGCCATGATCCCGGTACGCAGGCTGGACAAGTCGAACTCGGCGCGGCGTGGGTGATCGAGCATGGCGATGAACATGGTCGGCACACCATATAAGCCGGTGGCTTTTTCTTCGGCGACGGCACTCAACGTCAGCAGTGGGTCGAAGCCATCATTGGGATAGATCAGGGTGGTGCCGTGGGTGATGCAGCCGAGGTTGCCCATCACCATGCCAAAGCAGTGATACAGCGGCACCGGGACCACCAGACGGTCCTGCGCAGTCAGGCCAAGGCTTTCGCCGACCATGTAGCCGTTATTGAGGATGTTGTGGTGACTGAGGGTGGCGCCCTTGGGGAAGCCGGTGGTGCCGGAGGTGTACTGGATATTCACGGGTTGGTCAAAGTGCAGGCTGGCCTGGTGGTGGTGCAGTTGCTCGGGCGGGACACCGGCGCCCAGGCCCGACAGCTGCGACCAGGGCATGAAGCCCGGCGGCGGGCTGGGATCGAGGCTGATGAGGCCACGCAAATCGGGCTTCAGCGCCTGGAGCATGGCGTGGTAATCGGAGGTCTTGAACGCTCCGGCGCACACCAGCCACTGGCAGCCGGATTGCTTGAGCACATAGTCCAACTCACTGCTGCGGTACGCCGGGTTGATATTGACCAGGATCACCCCGAGCTTCGCGCTAGCCACCTGACAGATCAGCCACTCGGCGCAATTGGGTGCCCAGATGCCCAGGCGGTCGCCGGTTTGCATGCCCAAGGCCAGGAATGCCCGCGCATGCAGATCAACCGTCTCGGCCAGTTGCCGCCAGGTGAAGCGCTGCTGTTGGTGGCGGACCACCAAGGCTTCGCCATCGGGATATTGCGCGGCGGTGCGATCAAAGGCCTGGCCAATGGTCATGGCCAGCAAGGCCTTGTCCTGGGAGCCACGGCTGTAGCTCTGATTCGGTTGATCCATAACGACCCCTGTTGTCTTTTTTGTAGGTTGACGTATACGTAAACTACGATTGACAGCGCCGTAACGCAAGCTTACGTTAACGTAAAGGTGAGCGCCCTCCCCTGGTGCCCAACCTACACAACAACAAAGCTCACATTAAGGTGCCTGTCCATGAATTACCCGTCCCTGAACTTCGCCCTCGGCGAGACCATCGACATGCTGCGCGACCAGGTGCAGGCCTTCGTGGCCAAGGAGATCGCACCGCGCGCGGCCCAGATCGACATCGACAACCTGTTCCCCGCCGACCTGTGGCGCAAGTTCGGGGACATGGGCCTGCTGGGCATCACCGTGCCAGAAGAATACGGCGGTGCCGGCCTGGGTTACCTGGCCCACGTGGTGAGCATGGAAGAAATCAGTCGCGGTTCGGCTTCGGTGGCGCTGTCCTACGGCGCGCACTCCAACCTGTGCGTGAACCAGATCAACCGCAACGGTAACCACGAGCAAAAACTCAAGTACCTGCCCAAGCTGATCAGCGGCGAGCACGTCGGCGCCCTGGCCATGAGCGAGCCGAATGCCGGCTCTGACGTGGTCTCGATGAAACTGCGCGCCGATAAACGCGGCGACTGCTACGTCCTCAATGGCAGCAAGACCTGGATCACTAACGGCCCCGACGCCAACACCTACGTGATCTATGCCAAGACCGACCTGGAAAAAGGCGCCCACGGCATCACCGCCTTTATCGTCGAGCGCGACTGGAAAGGCTTCAGCCGCAGCAACAAGTTCGACAAGCTGGGCATGCGTGGCTCCAACACCTGCGAGTTGTTTTTCGATGACGTAGAAGTGCCCGAAGAGAACATTCTCGGCGTGCTCAATGGCGGCGTGAAAGTGCTGATGAGCGGCCTGGACTACGAACGCGTGGTGCTGTCCGGCGGCCCCACCGGGATCATGCAGGCGTGCATGGATCTGATCGTGCCCTACATCCACGACCGCAAGCAGTTCGGCCAGAGCATCGGTGAATTCCAGCTGATCCAGGGCAAGGTCGCCGACATGTACACCCAGCTCAACGCCAGCCGCGCCTATCTCTACGCGGTGGCCCAGGCTTGCGAGCGCGGCGAGACCACGCGCAAGGACGCCGCCGGGGTGATCCTCTACAGCGCCGAGCGCGCCACGCAGATGGCCCTCGATGCGATCCAGATTCTCGGCGGCAATGGCTATATCAACGAATTCCCCGCCGGCCGCCTGCTGCGCGACGCCAAGCTGTATGAAATCGGCGCCGGTACCAGTGAGATTCGGCGGATGTTGATTGGCCGCGAACTCTTCAACGAAACCCGCTGAAGGAGCGCGTCATGGCCACCCTGCATACCCAGCTCAACCCACGCTCGGCGGAGTTCGCCGCCAACAGTATGGCGATGCGCGAACAGGTCGACGCCCTGCACAGCCTGCTCGCCCATGTGCAACAAGGCGGCGGCACCAAGGCCCAGGAGCGCCACACCTCGCGGGGCAAGTTGCTGCCCCGTGAGCGTATCAATCGCCTGCTCGACCCGGGCTCGCCGTTTCTCGAACTCAGCCAGTTGGCGGCTTATCAGGTGTATGGCGAAGACGTGCCGGCGGCCGGAGTCATTGCCGGCATCGGTCGCGTGGAAGGCGTCGAATGCATGATCGTCGCCAACGATGCCACGGTCAAAGGCGGCTCCTACTACCCGCTGACCGTGAAAAAACACCTGCGCGCCCAGACCATCGCCGAGCAGAACCGCCTGCCGTGCATCTACCTGGTGGACTCCGGCGGCGCCAACCTGCCGCGCCAGGACGAGGTGTTCCCGGACCGCGAGCACTTCGGGCGGATCTTCTTCAACCAGGCCAACATGAGCGCCCAGGGCATCCCGCAGATCGCCGTGGTGATGGGTTCATGCACCGCCGGCGGCGCCTACGTGCCGGCCATGGCCGACGAAGCGATCATGGTGCGCCAGCAAGCCACGATCTTCCTGGCCGGGCCACCGCTGGTGAAGGCCGCCACCGGTGCGGTGGTCAGCGCCGAAGACCTCGGCGGCGCCGATGTGCACTGCAAGATCTCCGGCGTGGCCGACCACTATGCCGACAGCGATGAACATGCCCTGGCCCTGGCTCGGCGCAGCGTGGCCAACCTCAATTGGCGCAAGCAAGGCCAATTGGTGCAACGGCCGCCAGTGGCGCCGCTGTACAGCAGCGAAGAGCTGTACGGTGTGATCCCGGCGGATGCCAAGCAGCCCTTCGATGTACGTGAAGTGATCGCACGGCTGGTGGACGGCTCGGTGTTCGATGAGTTCAAGGCGTTGTTCGGTACCACCCTGGTCTGCGGCTTCGCGCATTTGCATGGTTACCCGATTGCGATCCTGGCCAACAACGGCATCCTGTTCGCCGAAGCCGCGCAGAAAGGCGCGCACTTTATCGAACTGGCCTGCCAGCGCGGGATTCCCCTGCTGTTCCTGCAAAACATCACCGGCTTCATGGTCGGCCAGAAGTACGAAGCCGGCGGCATTGCCAAGCATGGCGCCAAGCTGGTGACCGCCGTAGCGTGCGCGAAGGTGCCGAAGTTTACCGTGATCATCGGTGGCAGCTTTGGTGCCGGTAACTATGGCATGTGCGGCCGCGCCTACGACCCACGCTTCTTGTGGATGTGGCCCAACGCACGCATCGGCGTGATGGGTGCCGAACAGGCCGCCGGGGTGCTGGTGCAGGTCAAGCGGGAGCAGGCCGAGCGCGCAGGCGACGCGTTCAGCGCCGATGAGGAAGCGGCAATCAAGCAACCGATACTCGACCAGTATGAAACCCAGGGCCACCCCTACTACTCCAGCGCGCGCTTGTGGGATGACGGCGTCATTGACCCGTTGCAGACCCGCGACGTGCTGGCCCTGGCCTTGTCCGCTTCGCTGAACGCCCCCATCGAGCCGAGCCGCTTCGGCGTGTTCCGCATGTAACCTGCAGGAGCGAGCTTGCTCGCGAAGAACGTCAGGGCAACGCGAACCTCCAGAATACCCGCGTTATCGTTGACGAGCTTCGCGAGCAAGCTCGCTCCTACAGGAGGCCTCTCATTATCATGGAGCTCCTTGCATGAACGACTTCAACACCCTCGAACTGATCACTGACAGCCGTGGCTTTGCCACGCTGTGGCTCAGTCGTGAAGCCAAGAACAACGCGTTCAACGCCGAGATGATCCGCGAACTGATCATTGCCCTGGACCGGGTGCAAGGCGACCCTTCCGTGCGTTTTTTGATATTGCGCGGGCGCGGCAAGCATTTCAGCGCCGGCGCCGACCTGGCCTGGATGCAGCAATCGGCCGAGCTGGACTACCACACCAACCTGGACGACGCCCGTGAACTGGCGGAGCTGATGTACAACCTGTCCAAGCTGAAAATCCCCACGCTGGCCGTGGTGCAAGGCGCGGCCTACGGTGGCGCGTTGGGCCTGATCAGTTGCTGTGACATGGCCATTGGCACCGACGACGCGCAGTTCTGTTTGTCGGAAGTGCGCATCGGCCTGGCGCCAGCGGTGATCAGCCCCTTCGTGGTGCAGGCCATCGGCCAACGCGCTGCCCGTCGTTATGCCCTCACGGCCGAGCGGTTCGGCGGCCAGCGAGCACGGGAAATCGGCTTGCTGGCCGAGAGTTATCCGGCCGAAACCCTGGATCAGCAGGTAGACCAATGGGTCGAAAACCTGCTGCAAAACAGCCCGGCGGCGATGCGCGCCAGTAAAGATTTACTGCGCGAAGTGGGCAACGGTGCCCTCACGCCTGCGCTGCGACGTTATTGTGAAAACGCCATCGCGCGCATTCGGGTGAGCGCCGAGGGCCAGGAAGGTTTGCGTGCGTTCCTGCAAAAACGTGCACCGAGCTGGCAAGCCCAGGAGCCGCGTTCATGAGCACACTCACCACCGTACTGGTGGCCAACCGTGGCGAGATCGCCTGCCGGGTCATGCGCACCGCCAAGGCCATGGGCCTGACCACCGTGGCCGTGCACAGCGCCATCGACCGCGATGCACGCCATAGTCGCGAGGCAGACATCCGCGTCGACCTGGGTGGCAGCAAAGCCACCGACAGCTACCTGCAAATCGACAAACTGATCGCCGCCGCCCACGCCAGCGGCGCCCAGGCGATTCACCCAGGCTACGGTTTCCTCTCGGAAAACGCTGGCTTCGCCCGCGCCATCGAAGACGCCGGGTTGATCTTCCTCGGCCCGCCCGCCTCGGCCATCGACGCCATGGGCAGCAAATCGGCGGCCAAGGCCCTGATGGAAACCGCTGGCGTACCGCTGGTGCCGGGTTACCACGGCGAGGCCCAGGACCTGGAAACCTTCCGCGCCGCCTGTGAGCGGATCGGCTACCCGGTGCTGCTCAAGGCCACGGCCGGCGGCGGCGGCAAGGGCATGAAGGTGGTCGAGGATGTCAGCCAATTGGCCGAAGCCCTGGCCTCTGCCCAGCGTGAAGCGCTGTCATCCTTCGGCAATGGGCAGATGCTGGTGGAGAAATACCTGCTCAAGCCGCGGCATGTCGAGATCCAGGTGTTTGCCGACCAGCATGGCCACTGCCTGTACCTCAATGAGCGCGACTGCTCGATCCAGCGTCGCCATCAAAAAGTCGTCGAAGAAGCCCCGGCGCCGGGCTTAAGTGTCGAGCAACGCAAGGCCATGGGCGAAGCAGCCGTGCGTGCGGCCCAGGCCATCGGTTATGTCGGCGCAGGTACGGTGGAATTTCTGCTGGATGCCCGTGGCGAGTTTTTCTTCATGGAGATGAACACGCGACTGCAAGTGGAACACCCGGTGACCGAGGCAATCACCGGTCTGGACCTGGTGGCCTGGCAGATCCGGGTGGCCCAGGGCGAGGCGCTGCCCATCACTCAAGACCAAGTGCCGTTGATCGGCCATGCGATTGAAGTACGGCTGTATGCCGAAGACCCGGCCAATGACTTCCTGCCGGCCACCGGGCACCTGGCGCTGTACCGCGAGTCCCGCCCAGGCCCTGGCCGCCGAGTGGACAGCGGCGTCGAGCAAGGCGACGACGTGTCGCCCTTCTACGACCCGATGCTGGGCAAGTTGATTGCCTGGGGCGAAGACCGTGAACAGGCGCGTTTGCGGTTACTGAGCATGCTCGACGAGTTTGCAGTCGGCGGGCTCAAGACCAACCTGGGCTTTCTGCGACGCATAATCGGTCATCCCGCGTTTGCGGCCGCCGAACTGGATACCGGCTTTATCCCTCGTTATCAGGATGAGCTGTTACCGGCGCCCGGTGCATTAAGCGATGCGTTCTGGCAGGCGGCGGGCTCGGCGTTTATGCAGAGCCTGCCGATGGGCGATGGCCCGTGGGCCAATAACCAGGGCTTTCGTGCGGGCCTGCCGGCCGAGGTTTCGCTGCACCTGAGCTGCAATGGGCAGGATCGGCTGGTGACATTATCGGGGCACACGCCACAGCTGTGCGGCGAGCAGTTGCTGATCGAGCATCAAGGGGTGTGCCGTGCTCACCTGGCGGTCCGCAGTGCAAGCAGCCTGTACCTGCGTTGGGACGGTGAGATGCATGCGGTCAGCCTGTTCGATCCGATTGCGGCTGTGGAGGCAGGGCAATCCCATCAGGGCGGCCTTAGCGCTCCGATGAACGGCAGCATCGTGCGCGTATTGGTAGAGGTAGGCCAAACCGTCGAGGCTGGCACTCAACTGGTGGTGCTGGAAGCCATGAAGATGGAACACAGCATCCGTGCGCCTCAGGCCGGGGTGGTCAAGGCGCTGTTCTGCCAGGAAGGTGAAATGGTGGCTGAAGGCAGCGCGCTGGTGGAGCTTGAAACGGCCGGCTAGAACTTCGCCGTGGCTTGCACCACCACGCCCAGGATGCGGCAATCCTCGGTGAGCAGCGCCTTGGGGTAAGTGGGATTGAGCGGCACCAGATAACGCTGGCCGCTTTCTTCCTGCAATTTGCGAAAGGTCGCCTGGGGGCTGCCAGCCCATTGGGCAACCACCAGTTTGCCGGGGTCGGGCTCGATGGCCGGGTCCACCAGGATCATCATCCCGGCACCGATGCTCAGGCCCGTGGGCGCGGTCATGGCGTCGCTCGTCACCGGTAGCCAGAACGCCTTGCCTTGAGCGTGGTAATCGGTCAATTCGTAGCGACTCGTTCCATAGGCCGCACGCTCCTCGCGCAACTCGCACGCCTGCTTCCAGTCGCTGACCGGGTAGCGAAAATACGGGTTGTAGCGGCGTTCCAACGCCGCCTCTGTTGCGGCCCGCTCGCGAATCTCGAGCGCCACTTCCAGGTCCCCCAACCCCAGCTCCGCGAGCACCCGGTTCATGTCCGCCAGGCTCGGTACACGGCGCTTGTTGAGCCAGTGGCCGACACCGCCCTGGGACATGCCCAGGCGCTCCGCCAATTCGCCTTGCGTGACCTTGCGGTCTTTCATGTTGGCTTTGACCAACGCTATCCATTTGTCCATGGCGCCTGACGATACGACGTGTATTTTTCAGGGCAATAAACAGTTTGTAGTAATCCATAAAACGACATAAATACGATACGTACTATCATCAAGCCTAAGGATTTCGACACCCACCGGAGTACTGCCGCTTATGACGAACAGCCCGTATCCATTGCCCGAAACACCTGAACACGTTGAATTACACGACATGCACAACAGCGGTGCGGCCCAGCGCGCGCTGGATTATTACTTGAAAGAAGAAATGTCGGCGCCGACCCAGGGTGACGCCATGTTCGTGATCAAACCGGGCATCAGCCAGGAGGAAGCGCTGGTGCATGCCTCGGACCTGTTGCGCAGTGCAGCGGCCACCGCCTATGAATCAGCGTGCAGCCATCAAGGCAATCAACGCGACCTGGCGTTTTCCGTGGTGTATTTGATTGATATGGCCAAGGCGATGGTGGAGCGGTCGTTGCAAGGGCCAGCGGCTCGGGCAAACGCGTAACAGGCGGCAAGGAAAAATATTTCTATCCCACGGATAAAAACATTTGACTTGCAAATGATAATGATTATTATTGGACCCAGCTGATCGCGAGATCAGTCGATAGACCAAGAGACCTTAGGTCGGACTCTTGGAATATCTCCTCATCAGGCTAATCACGGTTTTTGACCCGGCTCTTTGGCCGGGTCTTTTTTTTGCCAGTTTCCCTGGCGTGGCTTCAGGCTAATGAAGACTGTGTGTTGCTTGATGGCGCGCATGGTAGCAAAAGACTATCGCCTAAAGAAAGCCACTCGACTGCTCTAGCCCGGATCTTTGCGATTTAGCGCTTGAGAATCAATCTCATAGACTCTAAGCTGCGGCGGCGTCAGGGATGACGCCCCCTCCCCCGTGCAACAATTTTGCATCCAGGTTTTGCCTGACGCCTGTGTAATATAGCCGCGACATCACTCATATTCAGGCAACCAGACTATGACCGTGGCCTTGACCTCCATCAAGATCAGCACCGACTTCGACAGCGGCAACATCCAGGTCCTGGATGCCAGCGATGCCTATCAGTTGTTGCTGGCAATCAAACCCGATACCCGCAGCGATCACTTCCAATGGTTCCACTTCAAGGCCGAAGGCATGCACGTGGGGCATACCCACACCTTTCGCCTGAGCAACGCGGGTCGCTCGTCCTATAGGCATGCCTGGAGCGGGTACAACGCCGTGGCGTCCTACGACCATATCAACTGGTTCCGGGTACCGACGCGTTTCGATGGCGAGATCCTGCATATCACCCTCCAGACCCGGGAAAAACACGTCTGGTTTGCCTATTTCGAACCCTACAGCCGTGAACGCCACGACTGGCTGATCGACCAAGCCCTTAAGTACGCCGGAGTCACCCTGCTCGCTACCGGCAAGAGCGCCGAAGGCCGCGATATCCAACTGCTACGACGGGGCAAAGGGGGCGAAGGTCGCCGCAACGTGTGGATCATCGCCCAGCAGCACCCTGGCGAGCACATGGCCGAATGGTTTATGGAAGGCGTGATCGAACGCCTGCAACAGGACGGCGACGACGAGCTGAAAAAGCTGCTGGCCACGGCTGACCTTTACCTGGTCCCGAACATGAACCCCGATGGCGCCTTCCATGGCCACCTGCGCACCAATGCCATGGGCCAGGACCTCAATCGCGCCTGGCAAAGCGCCAGCCAGGAACTCAGCCCGGAAGTCCTGTTCGTTCAGGAACAGATGGAAAAATACGGCGTGGACCTGTTCCTCGATATCCACGGCGACGAAGAGATCCCCTACGTCTTCACCGCCGGCTGCGAAGGCAACCCCGGCTACACACCGCGCATCGAAGCCCTGGAAAAACACTTCCGCCGCCATCTGAGCCACCTGACCCGGGACTTCCAGACCACCCACGGCTACACCCGCGACCTGCCGGGAGAAGCCAACATGACCTTGGCCTGCAACGCGGTTGGTGAAAAGTATGACTGCCTGTCCCTGACCCTGGAGATGCCCTTCAAGGACAACGACGACGCCCCCAACCTGCGCACCGGCTGGTCAGGCGATCGCTCGAAACAGCTGGGCAAGGACGTCTTGAGCAGCGTCGCTGATATCGTCGGCCTTTTGCGCTGATTACCTGTGGCGAGCGGGCCGTTCCGCTCGCCACAAAAAACCATCAGTCCTTGGTGCCGGTCATGCTTTGCAAGACACCATCGCGGCGGATCAAACCGTGGAACAACGCCGCCGCCAAGTGCACCAGTACCGTGAGAAACAACAGGTAGGCGAGATAGCCGTGAGCCTTGCGCAACAGCGCAAACAACGGCGCATTCGCCCCGACCAGCGCGGGCAGTTGCACGTTACTGCTGAGCATCACCGGATCACCGGCCGCCGAAATCATCGCCCAGCCCAGCAGCGGCAATACCAGCATCAACGCATACAGCAGCACATGGGAAGCCTTGGCCGCCAACACTTGCCACGCGGGCAAATCCGCTGGCAACGGCGGCTGTCGTGTGCAAAAGCGCACCACCAACCGCACGATCACCAGGGCCAGGATCGCGATCCCCAGCGGCTTGTGCAGGTGGATCAACCACTCATGGCGCTCAGACACCGACGCGGCCAACCCAGCGCCGACAAACAGCATGGCAATGATCATCAGCGCCATCAGCCAGTGCAGCAGACGTGCCAGGGGGGCAAAAAAGCGGGGCTGGGCATTCATGGCTGCAACTCCTGAGGGGCGCTGTGCAACGGGCTGACTTCGCCAGCGCGGCGCAGGTATGAACTGGCATACGCGGCGGAGCGGGCAGCCAGCAACGGGTCATTGGTGGCCTCGATGCCGCTGGGCAAAATCAGCGGGTCAAAGTTGATATCGCGGCAATCACCGTCTGCCTGTGGCTGGCTGCTTTGCAGCACCAGGGTGCCGGCGTTCAGCACCCTGTGCTCGCCGGCCCAGGTCTTGCTCGCGTCATCCAGCGGGTCGCCGGGGTTGGCCAGGGTCATGTTCAATTGCCAACGCAACGGCCCGGCGACGAGGCGTTGCACCAGATCTTTCTCGAGGAAATCGGCGCCATCCGCCGCAGTATCGCCCGGTGCGTCCTGGCTGAGCGGCACCACGCTCCACCGCACGGCCTGGCGTTTGCCATCGGCGCTCACCAGGTAAAACGCATTGATGCCGTTATAGGTTTCAGTCGCATAACTGGCCGATGGCTTGGCGGTTTTGACCCACGCCAGGAACGGCGCTGTCTCCGGGTGCGCGGCAAAAAATGCCGGCATATTGGCCGGGTTCGGCTTGCCAGTGGCCGGATCCGGCGCGCCCGCCTTGAGCAACTGGTAGAACGCCTCGGGGGTGCCCACCGGGAACACCGGCATGCTGTTCATCCCGGTGCGCCACTGCTGGCCGTTGGCTTGGCTGAACTGCACGGCAAAACTGCGGATCGGCACACTGCTGTCCGGTGCATAAGGGTTGCCGCTGGGCAAGGCAAACCGGCCGATGACCGGGGTCTTGGCCGCGCTGAACACTTGGGCACTGGAATACGCACGCGCCTCGGCACTGCTCTCGAAGTAACCGGCCACGCACACGCCCTTGGCGTGGTTACGGCGAAAGCCGGGGTGCACGCCGTTATTGGTTTCCAGGGCATTGACCAAGGTTTTTGGCCGCAGGCGTTGTGGGTCGAGGGTGCCGTTGACGTAGGCAAACGCCCCGGCGACAACGGCAACCACGGCACCGATGCCCACTAGACGTGCGATCAGGCTCGTAGTGCTCAGTGGAGGACGGGGGGGTGATGAGTGATCTACCATGCAGGAACTCCAGGGCCAGTGGCCTTAGGGTGAAACATAAGGTCGGAGCATTAAGACGAACGCCGATTTGCTCTATTCCCTGACCTTCGAATTATTTTGCGGGCCGTGGAATAATCTTTAACGCCGGACGTCTTTCTAGTCCCAGCGAAGTGACCAGCCAGACACCCATGCATGAACTCGACGAACAGTTACGTGAACTCATCCCCAGGTTGCGGCGTTTTGCGGTGTCGCTGACGCGCAACACCAGCAGCGCCGACGACCTGGTGCAGGCAACCCTGGAACGCGCGATCATCGCCTGGGCCGATAAACGGATCGAAGGTGACCTGCGCGCATGGCTGTTCTCGATCCTCTACCGGCAGTTCCTCGACGCCCACCGCCGCAACCGACGCTATGCGCGCATGCTCGAATTCTTCACCGGCCGTGATGACGCGCACCCTTCGGTGGAGCGCACGGTGATGGCCCAATCCACCCTGCAAGCCTTCGACCAGCTCACCGCCGAACAGCGTGCCCTGCTGCTGTGGGTATCCGTCGAAGGCTTGAGCTACAAGGCCGTGGCCGACATCCTCGACGTGCCCATCGGCACGGTGATGTCACGCCTGTCCCGTGCGCGCCAAGCGTTGCGTCAACTCAGCGATGGCGAAATTGCCGGCCCTGCCCTGCGGAGACTCAAATGATCAGCCTGCCCCCCAGCGAACGCGACTTGCATGCCTACGTCGATCACCAATTACTGGAGAGTGATCGCCGTGTGCTTGAAACCTGGCTGGCCAGCCACCCCGAGGTGGCCGCGCAGGTGCATGCCTGGCAACAGGATGCGCAATTATTGCGTGCATCTTTAAGCGGCGCCCTGCAACAGCCGAACAACCCGGCACTGGACCCGGCACTGGTTCGCCAGCGTATCAAGCGTCAGTCCCGCCGCCACTTCGCCACCGCGGCGCTGCTGCTGATTGCCGTGAGCCTTGGCGGAATAGGCGGCTGGCAAGCCCGCGTAGCCACCCAGCCGCCGCTATTGCCAATGGCCGATGCCATGCAGGCCTACCGCCTGTTTGCCCAGGACGGCATCATGCCCGCCGACTTCAGTGCCGAGGGCAGCGGCACTATGCAGGCCTGGCTCGACCGCTATTTCAATCAGGCCCACCGCCTGCCCGACCTGAGCCAGGCGGGGTTCAAGCCGGTCAGCGGGCGCCTGCTCACCACCGACCAGGGCGCGGCAGCCATGGTGCTGTACGAAGACCCGCAAGGCCGGCGTATCAGCTTCTATATCCGCCCGCCGGGCCCGAACAACGGTTTCCTGCCCCGGGGCAGCCGCAGCGCCGATGGCTTGCAGGCCGAATACTGGTCAGGCGGCGGCTATAACTACGCAATGGTTAGCCCGGTGGACCAGCCGACCACGGGGTTGATGAAGTTCTAGAAGCCATGTCCAGCATTAGGTTTTCGAGCCAATTGGCCGCCCCCTACCCTATTGGTCAAATCGCGGTGGGCGCTCTAAAGTAAGCGACCACCGCAGCACAGAGTGACTCCATTGGCCGTGTTTTCCCTGCTCCAGCGCCTGTTCGCGAAACAATCCAGCGTTTCGGACGCCTCGACTATCCCGGCGTATTTCCAAAGAAAGGCCGAGCAACAGGGCTACACCCTCAGTGATGGGCAAATGCGGGCGATTACCGCCCTGAATCGCCAGGCACAGCGTCTGCTCAATGGCCAAGCCACCCGCGGCCTGTACTTGCACGGCCCGGTGGGGCGCGGCAAAAGCTGGCTGCTGGACGGGTTCTTCAAGGCCCTGCCCATCGCCGAAAAGCAACGCGTGCACTTTCACGATTTCTTCGCCCGCCTGCACCAAGGCATGTTCCTGCACCGCGGGCATGACGATGCCCTGACCATCACCCTCGATCAGTTGCTGGCCGGCTGCCGCGTGCTGTGCTTCGACGAATTCCACGTCCACGATATCGGCGATGCGATGCTCATCAGCCGTTTGTTCAGGGCGCTTTTCCAACGCGACGTGCTGATGATAGTGACCTCCAACTATCCGCCCGAGGGGTTGCTGCCCAACCCGCTGTACCACGAACGATTCAAGCCGGTGATCGACCTGATCGCCGCGCGCATGGATGTGCTGGAAGTCAGTTCGCCCCAGGACTTTCGCAGCCTGCCCCAGGCCCACGCACAACAGCGTTTCACCAGCGGCCAGTATGTGTGGCCCGGTACACCGACCCAGCGTGAAAGCCTTAAGCTGCCCACCACGGATTGCCCGGCGCAGCACCTGACGGTCGGCAGTCGGCAGCTGCTGTGCCGTGGCCATCAGGAGCGCACCATCGTGTTCACCTTCAACGACCTATGCGAACAGTTCACGGCGGTCATGGACTACCTGCTGCTGTGCGAGGATTTCGACCACTGGATCATCGACGGCCTGCCGCACCTGGCCGAATGCCCAATTGCCGTGCAGCAGCGGTTCATCAACCTGGTGGACGTGCTCTACGACCAGGACAAACGTCTGACGCTCATCGGCCACCAGCCGCTGGATAAATGCCTGGAAGGTCAGGCCATCGACCTCGCCCGCACTGCCAGCCGCCTGCGCCAGTTGCAAACACCCTGCGCGCAAACCGCCCCCGACCCGGTATCATGAGCGCCTTTTACGCCCCCCATCCGAGTGCCGCGCTGTTCATGACTACCCTCGCCCAACTCAAGGCCGGCCAATTGGCCGGCGCCACGCGCCTGGACCTCGCCTGCGGGCTGACCGAGTTCCCCCGGGAAATCTTCGAACTGGCCGACTCCCTGGAAATCCTCAATCTCACGGGCAACGCCCTGACCAGCTTGCCCGACGACCTGCATCGCCTGACGCACTTGCGCGTGCTGTTCTGCTCGGACAACGCCTTTACCGAGTTACCGCAGTGCCTGGGCCAATGCGCGAAGCTGAGCATGATCGGCTTCAAGGCCAACCAGATCAGCCACGTGCCCGCCGCCGCCCTGCCGCCCCAGCTGCGCTGGCTGATCCTCACCGATAACAGCATCAGCCAATTGCCCGACGAATTGGGCCAGCGCCCGTTGCTGCAAAAGTTGATGCTGGCCGGTAACCAACTGACGCAGTTACCGCCAAGTCTGGCCAATTGCGCCAACCTGGAGCTGATCCGCATTGCCTCCAATCGCCTTACACACCTGCCGGATTGGCTGCTGACGCTGCCCAGCCTGACGTGGCTGGCCTACGCCGGTAACCCGGTGGAAATGGCGGTGACCGTGACGGGCGATGATGGGACGCCGAACATTCCCTGGTCTGAACTGGAACTGGGAGAAGTATTGGGCGAAGGCGCTTCCGGGATCATTCACAAAGCAATCTGGAAACCCCAGGCGCTGCCGGTCGCGGTCAAGCTATACAAAGGCACTATCACCAGCGACGGGTCACCGCTGCATGAAATGCAAGCCTGCATTGCCGCCGGGCTGCATCCCAACCTGATCAAGGTGCAAGGTCGTGTCATCGAGCACCCGCAGGGTCAGGCGGCATTGGTCATGAGCCTGATTGACCCGAGCTACCGCAACCTCGCGGCCCTGCCTAGCCTGGCGTCTTGCACCCGGGACATCTACGAACCCGATACCCGTTTCAGCCTCGATGTGGTGCTGCGCATGGCACGAGGCATCGCTTCGGCGGCGGCGCACTTGCACCTTCAGGGGATTACCCACGGTGACCTGTATGGCCACAACATTCTGTGGAATGCGACGGGTGATTGTTTGCTCGCAGACTTCGGCGCGGCGTCATTCCATGCCACGGCCGACACCTTGGAATCCAGGGCGTTGCAGCGTATTGAAGTGCGCGCATTCGGGGTGTTGCTGGGGGAGTTGTTGGAGCGGGGTGAAGGGGCAGTAAGTGAAGATCTGATTGAACTGCAAAAAAGCTGCTGCCAACCCGATGTGTTGGCGCGGCCGAGCTTTGAAGAAATTGAAGGCGTACTGAGCTCTATCTAACACCGCTGGAACAATGTGGGAGGGGGCTTGCTCCCGATAGCGGTGTATCAGCCACAGTATCTGTGTCTGAACCACTGCAATCGGGAGCAAGCCCCCTCCCACATTTTTGACCGCATTTGTCCAGTGACTAGCCAGCCAGGCCGACAAACATATCCTGCACATCATCATGGTTGTCCAGGCCTTCCAGGAACGCCTCGACTTCAGCCATCTGCTCATCCGTCAAGCCACTGACCGGGTTCTTCGAGAGGTAGCCCAATTTGGCCGACAGCACGGTGAAACCCTGCTCCGGCAAGGCCTTTTGCACGGCATCCAGGTCGGTGGTTTCAGTGATGAACAGGGTAGTGCCCTCTTCTTCACCGTCTTCGAAGTCCTGGGCGCCGGCTTCAATGGCGGCCATTTCCGGATCCGCGTCCGGGGTATCCGGCGAAGCTTCGATCAGGCCGACATGGTTGAAGTCCCAGGCCACCGAGCCAGAAGCGCCCAGTTGGCCCTTGCGGAATGCCACGCGGATTTCCGCCACGGTGCGATTGATGTTGTCGGTCACGCACTCGACAATCAACGGCACCTGGTGCGGGGCAAACCCTTCGTAGGTCACGCGGTGGTACTGCACGGTTTCACCGAGCAGACCGGCGCCCTTCTTGATCGCGCGGTCCAGGGTTTCCTTGGGCATCGAGGCTTTCTTGGCTTGCTCCACCACCAGGCGCAGGTGCGCGTTGGTCGCGGTATCGGCACCGTTACGGGCGGCGATGGTGATTTCTTTCACCAGCTTGCCGAAGATCTTGCCCTTGGCATTGGCTGCCGCTTCTTTATGTTTGACTTTCCACTGTGCGCCCATGACTCACTCTCTACTATCCATGGCGCCGAAACGTCTACTGGCCGGCGCTTTGGGGGCAGAGTTTATAGGGCAAAAACACTCTAATCCACCAAAAAACCGGCCAGGTGCCTCAGGTGCGCAGGGGTTTGCCTGTGACGTTGCGATCAGGGACGAAGTCCCCGACCTGGGCCAGTACCGCAGGCCTGGCGTTCCAGTAGGGCATCAGCACCAGCGACGAAAACAGCGCCGCGCCGGCAAAGACGATAAATACCGTGACGGTATCGAAGTAGCCCGGCAGCAAGCCGCCAAGGATCGCCCCCACCGAACCACAACCATTGACAAAACCTGCCGCCGTGGCGCCGGCCTTGGCGGTGCCGAAGTCGATGGCCGCCGTGCTGCTGATCATCGAATCAGGGCCGTACAGAGTCAGGCCCATCACAAACAACAGGGCCATCACCAGCACCACGCTGCCGGTGTGCAGCGCGCCCATGAATAACGCCAAGGCTACGGTCAGCGCCAGCAGGCTAAGCACACAGGCGGGCATGCGCCGGGCGCCGAACAGTTTGTCGGAGGCCAAGCCGATCAGCACCGGCCCGATCAAGCCGGCCAGTTCAAACGCGGTAGGCACGATGGCGGCGCCAACCTTGCCCACCGATGGCATCTGCTCGTAGACGATCACCGGGCCCCACAACAGGATCGCGTAGCGCGCCGGTTTGAGCAGGAAGTACGCCAGCCCCAGGGTCAACACCGTGCGGTTGCGCAGGATTGCGCGCAATGGTTCGAGCACGCTGATGTGCTTTTCAGCAGCAGCCTCTTCGGCGCTCAAGACCGGCTCGGGCTCCACCGCCGGCAAGCCTACGTCCTGCGGGGTATTGCGCTGGAACATAAAGAACAGCACGGCCACCACCGCCACCACTGCGGCGCTGGAGATAAACGCCGCGTGCCAACTGCCGATCAGTGTATACGCCCACCAGCCGGCAAACGGCGAGGCGACCAAGCCACCAAAGGCATAGCACGAACTCCACAGCCCCAACACCCGCCCGCGCTGCTGGGCCGGGAAGAAACTGCCAAGGTTCTTGCACAACCCCGACCAACCGGTGGATTGCGCCAAGCCCTGGATCAACATGCAGGTGACGAAGACCGGCAAGGTGGCGAACGTGCCCATCACCAGCGCCGCGGCAGCGGAAATCAGCAAGCCGCCAAGCACCACCACCCGTGGCCCGAAGCGGTCGGCGAGCATGCCCCAGGTGAATTGGCCCACGGCGTATGCGGCGAGGTAGAGGCCATCCAGGTTGGCCATCATCATTTTGTCGAGGGGGAAACCTGGGTCGTCACCGATCCCCAGCTTCGCCACGGAAAATGCTTTGCGGGTGAAATAGAAAGCGGCGTACGCCAGCCAGGTGATGGCGAAAATCTGCACGCGCCAACGCTTGATGCTACCCATAGGGATATTCATGGTGGTTCTGACCTCAGGTGTGAGTGTGCCGGCAGAATCGAAAGAAAACGCCTGTTGTTTTTATGGTTGAGCACTGCAATGCCGGGCCGTAGGGCCGAAACATTGGTCAGATGGGTGCGGTATGCCTGCGCCCATGGCCACCGAGGTTGTAGGACTCAACCTACGGCGACTGAGGTGCATCAAAGCAATGGCTGACTAATAGGTAAAATCGATTTATCGTATTTCAAATATAAGCCCAGCTTGTAAGAGGACCTGCCATGTCGGTTTCCCATGCCCAGCTCAAGGCCTTCCACGCGGTGGCCGTCCATGGCAGTTTTACCGGGGCTGCCGAGCGGCTGTTCCTGACCCAGCCGGCGATTTCCGACCAGGTACGCAAACTCGAAGAGCGCTTCGGCGTATTGCTGTTTCACCGCAACAAGCGCTCGGTACGCCTGACCGACCTCGGTGAACGCCTGCTGGGCATTACTCAACGGCTGTTTGTGATCGAGGCCGAAGCCGAGGAATTGCTGCAGGACTCCCGCGCCCTGCTTACCGGCACCCTCACCCTGGCGGTGGATGCCCCGGTGCACGTACTGCCGCAGATTGCGCGCTTCTGCCAGCTGTACCCCGGAATCAGCGTGAAGATCGAAACCGGCAACACCGATGAATCATTGTTTCGCCTGTACAACTATCAGGCTGACCTGGCGTTGCTGGGGCGCGATGTCGACGATGCGCGCCTGTTGTCGCTGCCCTTGCCCGACGACCAGCTCCTGGCGTTTGTCGCACGCAACCACCCTTGGGCCGGACGCGAGTCGATCTGCCTGGCCGACCTCGACGACACACCCTTGGTATTGCGCGAAATCGGCTCGGTCACCCGTCAGACCCTGGAGCAGGAAATGAGCCAGGCCGGCCTGCGCATTCGCCCGGCGATACAGGTGGAAGGCCGCGAAGCCGCCCGCGAGGCGGTGGTGGTGGGCATTGGCGTGGGCGTGGTGTCGGCAGCCGAGTTCGGCGCCGACGCACGGGTGTACGCCATGCCGATCCGCGATTGCACCCAGCGCATGAAGGAAACCCTGGTGTGCCTGAAGGAACAGAGCTCACGCCGGGTGGTGGCGAGCTTTTTGGAAATAGTGCGTGAGAGCCTTCACGCCAATTCGAAAAATGCCTGAATCAAGCGCAGCGAGCGGCGCCGCTCCATGCAGCCGAGCATATGCCGGTTGAGCAGCCCATCGCCCAGGATCGGTACCGCTTGCACACGCGGGTCCGGGCTGACCTCCATCGACGACACAACTCCCACGCCCAGCTCAGCCGCAACGGCCTCGGTCACGGCTTCACGGCTGTCCAACTCCAGCAGCACCTTGGGCTGCACATGCGCCGCCAGGCAGGCGTCATCAAAGGTACGCCGGGTGATGGAGCTGGGCTCGCGCAGCACCATGATCACCTCGTGCAATTGCGTCAGTTGAATGCCTTCGGGCTGGTTTGCCCACGGATGCGCAGCCGGCACCAGCGCGCAAATCCGTGACTCGTCCAAAGGCTGCAAGTGCAGGCCATTGCGTGGCTCCACCTCGGTGAGCACCGCCACGTCCGCATGTTCGGACAGCAGCGCCGCCAGGGCTTCTTGGGCATTGCCCAAGCGCAGGTTCACGGTAATGCCCGGGTAGCGCGAGCGCAGGCTGGCGATCATCGGCATCACCAAGTGCGGGCCATCGGCGGCCACTTCCAGACGTCCAGTGAGCAACTGGCGGTTGGCCTCCAGCATGGTCTGCGCCTCGTCCACCAAACCGAAGATTGCCCGGGTAATGGCTGCAAGGCGCGCGCCCTCCTCGGTCAACTCCACGCGCCGGGCGGTACGGCGCAACAACGGGATCTGGTAGTGCTCCTCCAACGCCTTGATATGCCCGGTGACAGCCGGCTGGCTGATAAACAGCCGAGCCGCTGCCCGGGTAAAACTGCCCTCGCGGGCCACCGCATCGAATGCACGCAGTTGGAACAGGTTCATAGTTATCGGCCTCACTGATAGCTCGCATAACAACAAACAATTTGATTGATAACAAGCCAAACTGCAATTTAGGCGCCGTAGCTTCAACCCCGACACCTTGCGAGGATTTGAGATGACCACTGCCGCGCCGATCCTGTTGACCCCTGGTCCCCTGACCACATCGAACCGCACCCGCCAGGCGATGATGGTGGATTGGGGCTCATGGGATGACCGCTTCAACCAGCTCACCGCCAGCGTTTGCACGCAGCTGCTGGCGATCCTCAACGGTGCTGACAGCCATCATTGCGTGCCGTTGCAAGGCAGCGGCACCTTCGCCGTCGAAGCCGCCATCGGCACCCTGGTGCCCCGCGAGGGCAAGGTGCTGGTGCTGATCAACGGCGCCTATGGCAAGCGCCTGGCGAAGATCTGCGAGGTGCTTGGCCGCGCGTTCAGCACCTTTGAAACCGCCGAAGACGAGCCCACCACCGCTGCCGATGTGGATCGCCTGCTGCGCGCTGACAGCGCCATCACCCACGTCGCGCTGATTCATTGTGAAACCAGCACCGGCATTCTCAACCCGCTGCCGGAGATCGCCCAGGTGGTCAAACACCACGGCAAGCGCCTGATCATCGACGCCATGAGTTCATTCGGCGCGCTGCCGATCGATGCCCGCGAAGTCCCGTTCGAAGCGTTGATCGCCGCCTCCGGCAAATGCCTGGAAGGCGTGCCGGGCATGGGGTTTGTCTTTGCGGAAAAACATGCGCTGGCCGCCGCCCAGGGCAACTGTCATTCCCTGGCGATGGACCTGTTCGACCAGCACAGCTACATGGTCAAGACCGGCCAATGGCGCTTCACCCCGCCGACCCACGTGGTCGCCGCCCTGCATGAAGCCTTGCTGCAATACGCTGAGGAAGGCGGCCTGCCCGCCCGCCATCAACGCTACGCGGACAACTGCCAGGCATTGCTGGATGGCATGGCCGCGCTGGGCCTGCGCAGCTTTCTGCCGGCGGCGATCCAGGCGCCGATCATCGTCACCTTCCATGCACCAACAGACCCGCGCTACCAGTTCAAGGACTTCTACGAACGGGTCAAGGCCAAGGGCTTCATCCTGTACCCGGGCAAGCTGACCCAGGTGGAAACCTTTCGCGTGGGCTGCATCGGCCATGTCGACGCGGCCGGCATGCGCGCAGCGGTCAAGGCCATCGCCGAGGTGCTGCAAGAAATGTGTAGGAGCGAGCTTGCTCGCGATGACCGTTAACGATGACGCGGGCATTCTGACTCAACGCGATGCCCGGGAGTTTTTCGCGAGCACGCTCGCTCCTACATGAGTTTCATTACCCACAGGATCTGAACCATGAACTATCAAACCCCCAACACCCTCCAGGCCGTTATCCTCGACTGGGCCGGCACCGTGGTCGACTTCGGCTCCTTCGCGCCCACGCAGATCTTTGTCGAGGCCTTTGCCGAGTTCGACGTGCAAGTCTCTATCGAGGAAGCCCGTGGCCCGATGGGCATGGGCAAGTGGGACCATATCCGCACCCTCTGCGACCAGCCGCAAGTTGCCGAGCGCTACCGCAAGGCGTTCGGCCGCACGCCGACCGATGATGATGTGACCGCCATCTACCAGCGCTTCATGCCGCTGCAGATCGAGAAGATCGCCGAGCACTCGGCGCTGATCCCCGGCGCCCTCGACACCATTGCAGCGCTGCGGGCGCAAGGCATCAAGATCGGCTCCTGCTCCGGCTACCCCAAGCAAGTGATGGACAAGGTCGTGGCCCTGGCCGCCACCAACGGCTATGTCGCCGACCATGTGGTCGCCACCGACGAAGTCCCCAACGGTCGCCCGTGGCCGGCCCAGGCCCTGGCCAATGTGATCGCCCTGGGCATTGATGACGTGGCCGCATGCGTGAAGGTCGACGACACCGTGCCGGGTATTCTCGAAGGCCGTCGTGCCGGGATGTGGACCGTAGCGCTGACCTGTTCGGGCAATGCCCTGGGCCTGACCTACGAGCAATTTCGCGCTCTGGACAGCGCCACACTGGCCAGCGAGCGTCAGCGCATCGAAACGATGTTCGAAGGCTCGCGCCCGCACTACCTGATCGACACTATCAACGACCTGCCGAATGTCATCGCCGACATCAACGCACGCCTGGCACGCGGGGAAATGCCGCAAAGTTACTGACCAGGATCAAGGCAACGGCATTGGCAACGAGCGAAGCGCTCAAAACGGGCATACAGTTAACGTACTCCGTCGCTAAAGAGCGGAGGTATGCCCTGATGAGTGAGGAAAAAAGCGATGCCGTGGAAAAACTCCGATACGCGCTACAGCACCATGTCGATTGCGTTGCACTGGTTGATGGTGGTGCTGCTGGCGGTGGTCTACGCCTGCATTGAGTTACGCGGCCAGTTCCCCAAAGGCAGCGGTGCGCGCACGCTGATTGTGGAAATGCACTTTATGTTCGGACTTACCGTGTTTGTGCTGGTGTGGCTGCGCCTGTTCGCACGCAGCCTGGGGGTGGCGCCGAAGATCGTGCCGGCACCGCCGCCATGGCAGAGCCTGCTGGCGAAGCTGATGCATGGGGCGCTGTATGCGTTGATGATCGGGTTGCCGATTGCCGGTTGGTTGATCGTCAGTGCCAAGGGGCATTCGGTGATGTTCTATGGGATGGAGTTACCGCCGCTGATTGCAGAAAACAAGGCGTTGGCCGAGGAGATTGAAGGCTGGCACGTGCTGTTCGCCCAGATCGGTTACTGGCTGATCGGTCTGCATGCGCTGGCGGGGATCTTTCACCATTATGTGATGCGCGATAACACTGCCTTGCGAATGATGCCGGGCGGGCACAATCCCACCCGTTGACACCTACAGGAAACCTCGGCGGCCTTGCAGGCCGCCAGTGTGGATGAAGATCAGGCGCGTGCCGGGGGCAAAGCGTCCGGCCTCGATCTGTTGCTTCAATGCCAGCAGCGCCTTGCCGGTGTAGAGCGGCTCCAGTGGCACACCGCAGGCCCGTTCGGTGCGCTCGATAAAGTCGAGCAGCAGCGGATCGACCTTGGCAAAGGCGCCACGGCAGGCGTCCAGCAACTCATAACCGGTCTGCACAATCGCACTCACATTCTGCGCCACGCCATGATCATCCGGCACAGCCATTGCGCCGTACACCGGATGCGCGCCGGCCTCCGCCAGCACCAACCCGGCCAGAGTAGTACCGGTGCCCGCCGCCAGCCACCATGCGTCGTAATCCGTCCAGCCGAGGTGGCTCAACTGCGCCCGCGCCTGCTCCACCAACACCCCACAGCCCAGCGCACCGTCCAGACCGCCACCGCCTTCGGGTATCGGATAAAGGTCGGGATACTGCTCGCGCCAGGGCAGCCAGAAACCCGGCTCATGCCGCACCCGATAACCGCCGTAGCCCAACCAATGCAGTTGCATCCCGAAGGTCTTGAGGTCGAGCACCGTGGGAGTGTCTTGGGGATGGCCGCGCAACAGGCCGACCGTGGGAAAATCAAAGCGCTTGCCCGCCGCCGCCAATGCGTGCAGATGGTTGGAGTAGGCCCCGCCGAGGCTGATAACCCCTTTGGCGCCGATAGCGCGAGCCTGAGCCAGGTGCTCAGTAAGCTTGAACCATTTGTTGCCGCTGATCAGCGGATCGATACGGTCCAGGCGCAGCACAGCCAGCTCGATGCCGTTCAGCCAAACAAGCTGCACAGGTTCAAGGGGCGCATAAGGCAGCCAATCGAAAGGGCCCATCGGCAGGTATCTGAATGAGAAAGGGGCGGCAAGTCTAACACCGCCCCTGTTGTCGCCTTACAACTCGGCAGCCAGGCGCGAGCCCTGGTTGATGGCGCGCTTGGCGTCCAGCTCGGCGGCCACATCGGCACCGCCGATCAGGTGCACGTTCTGGCCGGCGGCGACCAGGCCGTCGCGCAACTCGCGCAGCGGGTCCTGGCCGGCGCAGATGACGATATTATCCACCGCCAGCACCTGCGGTTCACCCTCGGCGCCGATGCGGATATGCAAGCCTGCGTCATCGATCTTCAAGTACTCGACACTGTTGAGCATCTGCACCTGCTTGTTCTTCAAGCCGGTACGGTGGATCCAGCCGGTGGTCTTGCCCAGGCCGTCGCCGACCTTGGAGGCCTTGCGTTGCAGCAGGAACACTTCACGGGCCGGTGCATGGCGCTCGGGCTTGATCCCTGCCACACCGCCACGCGCTTGCAACTGGGTGTCGATACCCCATTCTTTCCAGAACGCCTCGCGATCCAGGCTGGTGGACACGCCTTGGTGTACGAGGAATTCCGACACGTCAAAGCCGATCCCGCCTGCGCCAATCACCGCTACGCGCTTGCCCACCGGCTTGCGCTCAAGGATCACGTCCAGGTAACTCAAGACCTTGGCGTTTTCGACGCCCGGGATCGCCGGGGTGCGTGGCGCGATACCGGTGGCCAGGATCACCTCGTCATAACCACCCGCCACCAGTTGCTCGACATCCACCCGAGTATTCAGGCACAGCTCGACGTGGGTGGTCTGCAATTTGCGCTTGAAGTAACGCAGGGTTTCGAAGAACTCTTCCTTGCCCGGCACGCGCTTGGCGATATTGAACTGGCCGCCGATCTCGCTGGCGGAATCGAACAAGGTCACTTGGTGCCCGCGCTCGGCGGCCACGGTGGCAGCGGCCAGGCCCGCAGGGCCAGCACCGACGACCGCGATTTTCTTGATTTGCTGGACCGGTAAATAATTGAGCTCGGTTTCATAGCAGGCCCGCGGGTTGACCAGACAGGTGGTCAGCTTGCCGCCGAAGGTGTGGTCCAGGCATGCCTGGTTGCAGCCGATGCAGGTATTGATTTCATCGGCGCGCCCGGCTGCGGCCTTGTTGACGAACTCCGGGTCGGCGAGAAACGGTCGCGCCATCGAGACCATGTCGGCATCGCCTTCGGCCAGGATCCGCTCGGCGACTTCCGGGGTATTGATGCGGTTGGTGGTGATCAGGGGTATCTGCACCGCGCCGCGCAATTTGGCCGTGACTTTGCTGAACGCGCCACGGGGCACCTTGGTGGCGATCGTCGGGATACGGGCTTCGTGCCAACCGATACCGGTGTTGATAATGGTCGCGCCGGCCTGCTCGATGGCCTTGGCCAACTGCACGACTTCTTCCCAGACGCTGCCACCTTCCACCAGGTCGAGCATCGACAGGCGGAAGATAATAATGAAGTTGGGGCCTACCGCTTCGCGCACACGGCGCACGATTTCCACCGCCAGGCGCATGCGATTTTCAAAGCTGCCGCCCCAGCGGTCGGTGCGGTGGTTGGTGTGGGCAGCGAGGAACTGGTTAATGAAATAACCCTCCGAGCCCATGATTTCCACGCCGTCGTATTCGGCGACCTGAGCCAGCAACGAGCAGGTGACGAAATCCTGGATCTGCTTCTCGATGCCCTCTTCATCCAGCTCCCTGGGCTTGAACGGGTTGATCGGCGCCTGGATCGCGCTGGGTGCTACCTGCTTGGGGCTGTAGGCGTAGCGCCCGGCATGGAGGATCTGCATGCAGATCTTGCCACCCGCCTCGTGCACGGCCTGGGTGACAATCTTGTGTTTCTGCGCTTCTTCGTCAGTGGTCAGCTTGGCGGCACCGGCATACACACCGCCCTCATCATTCGGACCAATGCCACCAGTGACCATCAGGCCCACCCCGCCACGGGCGCGCTCGGCAAAGTAGGCCGCCATGCGCTCGAAACCACCGGGTTTTTCTTCCAGGCCAGTGTGCATCGAGCCCATCAGGGTACGGTTGCGCAAGGTGGTGAAACCCAGGTCCAACGGGGCCAGCAGGTGCGGGTAGGCAGCAGCGGTCATGGTACAGCTCCACAACGGATCATCACGGGACGTGGCGCACTCGAACGGCGTGCCATCGGTTTATGTCCCACAGACTAAGAGGCAGCGGACCACGGCTCAATGACTGAAACTGACAAGTTATTGATCCAAATGCACAGCGCCCCTTGGCAAGCGGTGCCATGGGCCCTACCCTAGTCGCGAACCCTGCACCCGGTCTGTTGTCTGTTGCCCCATGCGTAAACTTCTAGCGTTCACCGTCATCATGGCCCTGGTTGCCTCTCTCGCCGCGTATCTGGTCTGGACCCAGGAGCGCCCCGTGGCGCATTACCTGTCGGACCTGCGCATCACCCTCGCCGTCAATGAGGGCCAGCCGGCCGAGCGTGGCAACCTGCTGGGCATCCAGCCGGAGCTGTTCCCCGCCGACTACCAGAGCCTGGAACGCCTGCACCTGAAACTGGCGGCCTACCTGCAAAACGCGCGTGACCTGGGCCTGATCAACCCCAAGACCATCGTGGTGCTGCCCGAACATATCGGCACCTGGCTGATGCTCAGTGGCGAAAAAAACGAGCTGTACCAGGCCGCGCATCTGAAGGACGCCATGCACTGGCTGTCGATCAGCAACCCGCTGCCCTTCATGCGCGCCTGGATCAGCGCCACCGGTGACAACCGCATGGACGACGCGTATTTGCGCATGAAAGCCCCGGCCATGGCGCAAGACTACCAAGTGCTGTTCGGCGGCCTGGCCAAGGAGTTCGGCGTGACCCTGGTAGCCGGTTCCATCGCCTTGCCCAACCCGACTGTCAGCCAGGGGGTACTGCAGGTAGGCCACGGCGCGCTGTACAACGCCAGCCTGGTGTTTGCCGCCGATGGCTTGCCATTGGGCCAGCCGCAGCGCCAGCTCTACCCGATCTACGATGAACGCGGGTTTATCGCGCCAGGAGATGAAAACACCCTCAGCGTGGTCGACACGCCCGCCGGGCGCCTGGGCATTCTGGTAGGCAGCGACAGCTGGTACCCGGACAACTACCGCAAGCTCAACGAACAGGGTGCGCAACTGGTCGCGGTGCCAGCCTTTGTTACCGGGCGCGACACCTGGGACCGCCCATGGCGTGGCTTCAAGAGCGTGTCGACGCCTGCTGAAGTCAGCCTCAAGCCCGAAGAAACCAGCGAGGGCGCCGCCTGGCGCCGCCTGACCCTGATCAGCCAGCAACCCGTCAGCCAAGCCACGGCGGGCATGAGCGTATTTTTACGTGGGCAGTTCTGGGACCTGGGCAGCGCCGGCCAGAGCTTTCTCAGCAGCAACGGGCAAGTGTTCGCCGACAGCGACGCCCGCGGTGCGCGCCTGCTGAACATCTGGTTGTAGCCCTTGAAGCCGGTGCGCCTGGGGGATCTGTCGGTGGGCTTCGTGCACACCCTGGCCGACGCCATCCACAGCCACGGCCTGGACCCGCAACCGCTGCTGCTGCAATACGGCCTCGATCCGGCGCGCCTGGCCGAGGCCGGCGCACGCTTATCAATCCCGCGCTACATGCGCCTGGGTCACGCGGCCATCCAACTGACCGGCGACCCGGGCCTGGGCCTGCGCATGGGCCAGCTCAGTCGCTTGAGCCAGGCTGGCCTTGCCGGCGTCACCGCCGCCCAGGCGCCCAATGTGCGCGAAGCAGCGCGCGCACTGATACGCTTTGAAGCGCTGTACGGCTCCAACTATCGCGGGCAATCCAGTTTTAGCGAGGATGCCAAGGGCGCTTGGCTGCGGTTCTATTCCATCAGTCCCTACAACGCCTATAACCGCTTTGTCGTCGATTCGATCATCGCCGGTTGGCTGCAGCAACTGTCTGGCCTGGCGCAACAGCCGGTGCAGGCGCAACGGATCGAAATCGAATTCCAAGCGCCGGACTACCACGAACAATACAGCGTGCTGGGAGACGGCCTGGTGCACTTCGGCGCCGACGCCAATCAACTGCGCCTCAGCCAACCGACCCTGGCCCTGCGCAACCCACAGCATTGCCCCAGCACCTGGCACCTGTTGTTGCAGTTGTGTGAGAGAGAGTTGGAGCAGTTGACCCGCACCCGCAGCCTGCGCGAACGCATTACCCGGTTGCTCGGGCCAATGCTCAATGGGGGCCGGGAGCCCGATCTGGAAGAAGTGGCGGCACGCTTGAAGCTGCCGACCTGGACGCTGCGGCGCAAACTGGCCGAGGAAGGCACGCAGTTTCGCGCCATTCTTAACGACACCCGCCGCGACCTGGCCATGACCTACATTCGCGATACCGAGCTGGCATTCGGCGAAATCGCCTACTTGCTCGGTTTTGCTTCGGCCCAAGCCTTCCAGCGGGCCTTCAGGCGCTGGAACAACCAGACCCCAGGGGAATTTCGCCGCAGTCAGCGGCATTCCACCTGAAGTCGGTTTTACAGCTCGGTGGCATCGTCGGCGGGATCCAGTGGATCCAGCTCGAATGCCTGGTACTCCAGCAATTCTTCCTGGTATTCGTCCATGGTGAACTCCTTCTTGAATTGAAAGCGGTTGCAGATAAATGACCTGCGAACCCAGCCTAAAGTGCCGTCATGACGAAAAAATGTCGACGTGATGACATTCCGGTATTTCAAGATTAAACGCGCCAGGGTCGGGATGATTTAACCGCGAGGCTTTTCAAGTGCAATTGCAATCATTGCAAATGCAACCACATTTCCATTAGGGTACGAGCATCCGTTGAAAGGAGCTTCGCCCCATGCCTGCCTCCACCGCGCATTCTGCGCTGCGCTGCATCGACGCACTCGACACCGCCGCCAGCCCGGGCAGCTCGCCGTTGTATACGGTCATGACCATGGCCAATACCCTGGAATCCAGCCGACAAGCCTGGGTGATCCGCGGCCAGTCACGCAGCCGCCGCGTGGGCAACTGGCCCACATGGTTTGCACGCAATCGCGGCGAAAAACCTTTGCTCTACCTGCACAGCGCGACATCGTCGGCACAGCTGTGTGCACTGTCGGACCAGACCGCCCAGCGCGGTATCTTGTGCAATGACATCGAAAACCAGCCCTCCCCATGGCCCAAGGGCGCGCACCCATCGCTGCCGTTGTGGCTGGCGACCCATCCGCGCTGCACCCCTTACGATCCCGCCTCGGGTGACGAAGCCAGGGCGATTGTGCTGGCAGGGCTGCGCACGCTGTACGTCGACGGGCAGCCGGGCTTTTATTACCTGGCGCTGCATGATCAGGACGCTAGCACCACGCTGGATAGTCAGGACCGTGCAGACGCCCACAAAGGCATGTATCCGATCCAACGTGGCCAAGTGGGAGATGTGCGCCTGCTCGGCGCTGGCCGGGCGCTTGAAGAAGTCATGCTCGCGGCTCGGTTGCTGGCACAGGACTGGAATATCACGGCGCAGGTATGGAGCTGCCCCAGCTACACACGGCTGGCCCGTGAGGCGGCGGCCGCCGAGCGCTGGAATCGCTTGCACCCCCTGGCCCCCAGGCGCAGTTGCCATTTGCGTGAGTGCCTGGCGGGAAATACAGCGCCGGTGATTGCAGTGACCGGCTATCCGCAGGCGATTGTCGATCAGTTGAGGGCGCACGTGGATACGCGGTTTATAGCGTTGGGCGCGGGGTCGGTGCAGGCGACGGCACCGAGTCGGTATTGGGTGGTGGTATCGGCGCTCAGGGCGTTGGCGGAACAAGGACGGATCGATGCATTAGACGTGAAGAAGGCAATGGCCCGCTACCCCCTTGGATGAGCTGGAATGTTCGGGCTTGCATTGGCTTTTCATTGTTGCTCAGCGCTTGCCGCGGCTGCGGGTCGGCACGCCCGCCGCCATCGCCAGCCCCGCAGTGCGCTGCAGGGCATCGGCAAACGCCTGGCGTTGCCCAGGTTCGATCTGCGACAGGAACAGCTCGTCCACGGTGCTTTCGTAGATCTTCCACATTTTTTTGCGCAACACCCGGCCGGCGTCCGTGATCGAGGCAAACGCCGCACGACCGTCGCCGTCGGAACGCGAGCGCACCACCAGGCCGTCCTTTTCCAGGCGGTCTACCAGACGCGTGAGGTTGTAGCGCTCGATGGCCAGCACATCGGCCAATTCGTGCATGCGACGGGTACCATCGGGCCCGCTCTCCAGGCCCCACAAGGCGTCATACCAGGCGTACGGCGGCAGATCCGCCGCGGCCAGCCGCCGCTCGATTTCACGGATGACCGTCCTGTGGGCCCTGACAAAACGGAACCAGACATCCGGTTCTTTCGACGACATGCAACACCATCCGGGGGATTTCAAGAAGGTTGCAATAGTAGCTCATCCCGCGCTAGATTCCGCCATGTCGTTGCAATTGCAACTACATTTGCGTCACTCCCACAAGGAGCTCGCCGCTTGAATCGCCTACCCTGGAGCCTCACATGACCTCGAATAACACAGCAAGACTCGACGATGATCCACAGGAAACCCGCGAATGGCTGGAGTCCATCGAATCGGTGTTGTCCACCGAAGGCCGCCCCCGCGCCCATTACCTGATCGACCAGTTGCTGGATTTCGACGTCGCGCGCCATGGCGACTTCTACGGGCGGGTCACCACCCCCTACGTCAACAGCATCCCGGTCGAACGCCAACTGCCCTACCCCGGCAATCTGGACATCGAGCGTCGCACCAATGCGTTTATCCGCTGGAACGCCATGGCGATGGTCCTGCGCGCAGGCAAACACTCAGGTGTAGGTGGGCATATCGCCACCTACGCATCAGCAGCGGTGTTGTATGACGTCGGCTTCGATCATTTTTTCCGTGGCCGAACCGACACCTTCGACGGTGACCTGGTATACATCCAGGGCCACTCTTCCCCAGGCATCTACGGCCGCGCCTACCTGGAAGGCCGCATCAGTGAAGCCCAGCTCGACAACTTCCGCCGCGAGGCCGGCGGCGAGGGACTGTCGTCCTACCCTCACCCACGGCTGATGCCCGATTTCTGGCAATTTCCCACCGTGTCCATGGGCCTTGGCCCGATTACCGCCGCCTACCAGGCGCGGTTCATGCGTTACCTGGAGTTTCGCGCCCTCAAGCAACACCAGGGCCGCAAGGTCTGGGCATTCCTCGGCGATGGCGAAATGGACCAGCCGGAATCCCTGGCTGCCATCTCCCTGGCAGGCCGCGAAAAACTCGACAACCTGATCTTCGTCGTCAACTGCAACCTGCAACGCCTGGACGGCCCGGTGCGCGGCAATGCCAAGGTGATCCAGGAGTTCGAGAGCCTGTATCGCGCCGCCGGTTGGAATGTGATCAAGGTGATCTGGGGAGGCGGTTGGGACGCACTGCTGGAGAAGGACCAGAGCGGCCTGCTGCGCCAACGCATGATGGAGTGCGTGGACGGCGACTATCAGAACTACAAATCCCAGAATGGCGCTTATGTGCGTGAACACTTCTTTGGCAAATACCCGGAGTTGCTGGCGCTGGTTGCGGACATGTCCGACGACGATATCTGGAAACTCTCACGGGGCGGGCATGACCCGGACAAGGTTTACAATGCCTACGCCGCCGCCGTGCGCCACAAGGGCCAGCCCACGGTGATCCTGGCCAAGACCGTGAAGGGTTTTGGCATGGGTGAAGCCGGCGAAGGCCAGAACATCAACCATCAGCTCAAGAAGATGGGTGCCGACGCGGTAAAAGCCTTTCGCGACCGCTTCGGCCTGGAAGTCGCCGATGACCGGCTCGACGAAATCCCTTACCTCAAACCCGCCGCCGACAGCGAAGAAGCTCGCTACTTCGCCGCAAGACGCCAAGCCCTGGGCGGCTATGTACCGGCGCGCCACACGGCTGTCGCCCCTTTGCAGATCCCCGAGCTGAGCGCGTTTGCCACCCAACTCAAAGACACCGGCGAACGCGCCATCTCCACCACCATGGCCTTTGTGCGCATCCTCGGCACCCTGCTCAAGGACCCGCACCTGGGCAAGCTGATCGTGCCCATCGTGCCGGATGAATCGCGTACCTTCGGTATGGAAAGCCTGTTTCGCCAGATCGGCATCCACTCCGCCGTCGGACAGCTTTATACGCCACAGGACGCAGGGCAATTGAGCTACTACAAGGAGAGCAAGGACGGACAGATCATGCAGGAAGGGCTGAATGAATCCGGCGCCATTTCTTCGTGGATCGCGGCGAGTACGTCCTACAGCAATCATGGCCTGATGACTGTGCCGTTCTACATTTTCTATTCGATGTTCGGCTTCCAGCGCGTTGGCGACCTGGCCTGGGCCGCGGGTGATGCACGTGCGCGCGGCTTCCTGCTGGGTGCCACGGCCGGGCGCACCACGCTGATGGGCGAAGGCTTGCAGCACGACGACGGGCACAGTCATATCCTGGCGTCGGTGATTCCGTGCTGCGTGGCCTATGACCCAACGTTTGCCTACGAGCTGGCGGTGATTATTCGCGAGGGCATGCGGCGCATGTATGTCGAGCAAGAGGACATCTATTACTACATCACCCTGCTCAACGAAAATTACCCGCACCCAGCGATGCCCGAAGGCGTTGAAGAAGGAATCCTCAAGGGCATGTATCCGCTGAGCACCCACCCGCAAGCGCAGGTGCAGCTGATGGGCAGCGGCTCGATCTTGCGGGAAGTGATCGCCGCAGCCGAGCTGCTCGCCAAGGATTTCGCCGTGCACAGCGATGTCTGGAGCGTCACCAGCCTGACCGAGCTGCGCCGTGACGGACACGCCGCCGAGCGCTGGAACCTGCTGCACCCGCAAAGCGAGCCGCGCCAGAGTTATGTCGAAACCTGCCTCGACGGGAAAACCGGAGCAGTGGTGGTAGCGACCGACTACATGAAGTTATTCGCCGACCAGATTCGCCCCTTTGTGCACGGTCGCCGTTTCGTCGCACTGGGCACCGACGGGTTCGGGCAGTCGGATACCCGCGAGGCATTGCGCGAGTTTTTCGAGGTCGACCGCCACTTCATTGTTCTGGCGGCCTTGAAAGCGTTGGCGGATGACGGTGTGATTGGCCGGGACAAAATCGCCCTGGCCATCAGCCGCTACGGGATCAACGTCGACAAGGTAGATCCCGTAGCCGTCTGAGTCACTGCGCAGGCGCTGGCAGGGGCGGAATCGCCTCTGTCGGTGCCGGCAGGCTGGGGTTGGTCGGCGCCGGCGCAGGCTCGGTTACCGGTGTTGGGGCCGGCGCAGGTTCCGGGTTCGGCTCTGGTGTCGGCGCGATCGGCGCGGCCTCAGGTGGCGGCGCAAGAGGTTGCGCGGCGGCAGGCTGCGGTGTGTCCTGCGGCGCCTCGACCTTCTCGGCAGCCGGCGCAGCCTTGGGTTCGGGCATGCCCAGGTCAGCCTTGGGCTTTTCGGGAATATGCTCGGCCTGCTTCACCTCCTGGGGCAGGAACACATCCACCAGGGCGAAGTAGCGCTCGTAGAACTTCGGCGCCGAGACGGTCTCGCTCGCCACCTTTACCATCGAGTCATCGGTGGAGCCAATCGGCATCGACACCGAACCCAGTACACCCACGCCCAGGCTGGCGGAGTTGTTGACCTTCTTCAACGCATAGCGATCCTGCAAGGCATTGGCAAACATCGTCGAGTGATTGCTGCCCTTGCCATCTGCGGCACACACCACATTGAAGCTGATCTGCAGGTGGGTCTCGCCAGTCTGCTGGAAGCTCTTGTTGCCGGCCACCAACTTGGGATCGCTGCTGGTGATGATGTAGCCCTGGCTCAGCAACGCACGGCGCGCCGCCTCACAGGCGGCCACGTCGCTGACCGGGTAATCACGGGAAAACGTACCGGAGTCATCGAAATTCTCGTGCTCATAGATAGCGGTCTTGGGTGACGAGCAACCCGCAGCGCCCGCCAGCACCAGCGCCAACCCGAGGCTGCGCAAGTGAAATGATGTCGACATTGAAAATCCTGAGGAAAACGGTCCGGACGGTATTGTGCAACAGAACAGGGCCTGGAGGCGCGCATTCCTGTCGGTAAAACGTCACAGGCTCAGGGAACCGCACCGGTAGGAAAAAGCCCGGCACACATATGGTCGATGAATACCCGTAGTTTGGCCGAGGCATGGCGACTGGCCGGCCACAACAACCAGAAACTGCCGCGGTGCTCGAGGTGCTCGTCCAGTACTCGCTGCAATTGCCCTTTGCTTACCGCCTGGTTGACCATGTAGTCCGGCAGGCATGCAATACCGAGACCTTCCTGCACCACATGATAGAGCGACTCGATGGTGGTACTGACCAATGGCGTGCGCAGGCTCGGCTCCGTTGAGCCCGGAACATGACGCAGGGGCCAGGGCTCCAGCTTGCCGGTGGCGCAGAATTTATGCCGCAGGCAGGCGTGGTGATTCAGGTGTTGCGGCTGACTTGGAATGCCGTGCTGCTCAAAGTAGCCGGGCGTGCCGACGAGGACCAATTGGTAGTGCCCCAGATGGCGCGCCATCAAGCGCGAATCTTCCGGCTTGCCGGTGCGAATCACCGCATCGAAGCCCTCTTCGATCACGTCCACCATGCGGTCGGAAAAATCCACGTCCAACTCGATTTCCGGGTAGGCACGCATAAAGTCGCTGATCACCGGCATCAACAAACCACGCACCTGGGGCACGCTGATACGCAACTTACCCCGAGGCGCGGCACTGGCCTGGGTCAACTCCTGTTCGGCCGCCTCCACTTCCGCCAGGATGCGTCGCGAGCGCTCCAGGAACAGCGCGCCCTCACTGGTCAGGGTGATACTGCGGGTGCTGCGATGAAACAGCCTGACACCCAAGCGCTCTTCCATCCGCGCGATGCTTTTGCCTACCGCCGAAGATGACACACCCAATATCCGACCCGCCGCGGTAAAGCTGCGGGTGTCCGCGACCTGTACGAATACTGAGAGACTGCCAAGGTTGTCCATGGTGATGCCTTGGATGATTGCGGACAACAACGTCCGATAAGTTCGGAACCTTAGCCTGTTTTTCCGCACACCGCAGCCCCCTACCCTGTCTCCTTGCCCCTCAAGGAGAACCCCATGAACGACAGCCCTTTATTGGCCGGTACTGCCCCCCAACATGAGGCCCTACCCCTGGCAGGCTTGCTGGCCCTGGCCTCGGCTGGCTTTATCACCATTCTCACCGAGGCGATGCCCGCCGGATTGCTGCCGCAAATGAGTGCAGGGCTGGGCGTGTCCCAGGCCCTGGTCGGGCAGTTGGTGACGCTCTACGCCCTCGGCTCGTTACTCGCGGCCATCCCCCTGACGCTACTGACCCGAGGCTGGCGCAGACGTCCCCTGCTATTGATTGCCATTGGCGGCTTTGCCTTGGTCAACAGTGTTACCGCGTTTTCCAGCCACTATGGCCTGACCTTGATCGCACGCTTTTTCGCGGGTGTGTTCGCTGGGCTGCTGTGGGCACTGCTGGCGGGTTATGCCAGCCGCATGGTTGCGCCTCACCTGCAGGGCCGGGCGATTGCCGTGGCCATGTTGGGCGCGCCGCTGGCCTTGTCCCTCGGCGTACCTGCCGGCACGTTGCTGGGTACGCTGGTCGGTTGGCGTACCAGCTTCGCCATCATGACCGGCCTGACCCTGTTACTGCTGGTATGGGCGCGCTGGCAACTGCCGGACTTCGCCGGTGAACCGGCAAGCAAGCGCCTGGGCTTGCATAAGGTACTGACCTTACCGGGCATACGTCCGGTGCTGTGGGTGACCCTTACCTACGTGTTGGCCCACAACATCCTCTACACCTACATCGCGCCGCTCCTGGTACCGGCCGGGATTGGCGGCGACATCGACAGGGTATTGCTCGTGTTCGGCTTGATGGCCCTGTTGAGCATCTGGCTGGTAGGCATCTGGATTGACCGGCATCTACGGCTACTGACCCTCATCAGTTGTGCGATGTTCGCCGTGGCCGCCTTGCTGCTTGGCCTCTGGATCAGCTCGCCAATCAGCCTCTACATCAGCGTGGCGTTGTGGGGCCTGGCGTTCGGTGGCCTCGCGGCCCTGTTGCAAACCGCCCTGGCCAAGTCGGCGGGCCACTCGGCCGATGCCGCGCAATCAATGCTGGTCACGGTGTGGAACCTGGGCATAGCCGGGGGAGGATTGGCAGGTGGCTTATTGCTGCAAAGCTTCGGTGTCGAGGTATTCCCATGGGCGGTTTTAGGCCTGATGGCGCTGGCGGTGGGCGCAATACTGGGTAAGACAAAGCACGCACGATGACAAGTTTGTTTACAACTTATTCATCAGCTTCCTATCATCCCCCTGGGTGCGTCGCTGCATAAAGTACGGCGCAGGTTAAAAGCCAAGCATTGGTCGGGCCGCCAATGGAGATTTGTCGTGCCTGATAAACACCCTGCGATCCCTCGCCCTCAACGTCTGGCTGAGGGCGCGCTGTCTGCCCTTGAGCGCTTTTCCCGTATCGAAGCCGTCAGCGGTATCGTCCTGCTGCTGGCGGCCATTGCGGCGCTGATCTGGGCCAACAGCCCCGCCGCGGCGACCTACGAGCATTTCTGGAACACGCCCATCACTCTGGGGCTGGGCGACTACAGCGTGTCACGCTCCCTGCACTTTCTGGTCAATGACGGGCTGATGACCATCTTCTTCCTGGTGGTCGGTGCCGAGATCCGCCAGGAAATCAAGGACGGTGCCCTCGCCAACCTCAAGCTCGCCACGCTGCCGCTGGGCGCGGCGTTGGGTGGCGTGCTGATGCCAGCGCTCATCTACACCCTGCTCAACCACGGCACTGCCGCCGCGAGTGGCTGGGCCGTGCCCACCGCGACCGACATCGCCTTTGCCGTGGGCGTGCTGGCGTTGCTGGGCAAATCGATCCCCAGCGGGGTGCGTATCCTGTTGCTGGCCCTGGCGATCATTGACGACATCGTGGCGATCCTGATCATCGCTATCTTCTTCACCGCCAGCCTCGACTACATGGGTTTGGTGATTGCCGCAGGCGGCCTGGCCCTGGTGCTGGTGTTTCAGCGCATGGGCATCGGCAAGGCCGCGATCTATCTGCTGCCAGGCGCGATTGTCTGGTTTGGCCTGCTCAAGACCGGCGTGCACCCTACCCTCGCCGGGGTCATCCTTGGCTTGATGACGCCGGTCCATTCCAAGCCCACCACTGAGCGCCCGCTGGAGACCATCGAACGCACATTCAACGAGCTGATGGAGCGCTTCTCGCAATCGGCGCAAGGCCCCCAGCAGGTCGCCCAGCCCCTCAAGCAACTGCGCGAAGCCCAGCGGGAAATGTTGCCGCCGGTACAACGGGTGCAATCGGCACTGCACCCGTGGGTAGCGTTCGGCGTGATGCCGCTGTTCGCGCTGGCCAATGCCGGAGTGAGCCTGGACGGTTTCAACCTGGATGATCCGTTGGCCCACGGTGTGTTCATGGGCGTCATCTTCGCCCTGGTACTCGGCAAGCCGTTGGGCGTGATGCTGGCGAGCCTGGCGCTGGTCAAGCTCAATATCTGCAAGCTGCCCGATGGGGTGACCTGGACGGGGGTGGGCCTGGTCGGCCTGTTGGCGGGGATCGGTTTCACCATGTCGATCTTTATCTCTTCCCTGGCCTTCTCCGACCCGGCCCTGCTGTCGGCTGCCAAGCTGAGTGTATTGGCCGCTTCGACCCTGGCGGCGCTGATCGGCCTGACCTGGGGCAAGCTCAAGTTCGCCGGCAAGCCTACTTAAGGCGAGTTCAGCAGCGCTTTATCGAGGGCAAAAAAAGACCCCGGCCTTTTCAGGACGGGGTCTTTTTATTCAGGCCGGCATCAGTATTTCTTGATGTCTGCCTGGGTTTCCAGCTGCTTGCGGTACGCCGCGAAGTCCTGCTGGCCGATACGGGAAGCGAGGAAGCGACGGTATTGCGCCTTTTCTTCGTCCGTAGGCGCTGCCGCTTCGTTGACGCCGTTCAAACGCACGATCACCAGGCTGCCATCGCGCAGGGTCACGGTGGTGAAGGTCGGCTTGTCCTTGGCCGCAGGCTTGGGCATGCGGAACAGGGCTTGCAGCACGGCCGGGTCGATGGATTCCTGACCACGGGTCGCCGCTTCAGTGACCTTCCAGGCTTGGCCGTCAATCGGCTGGTCCAACGCGGTCTTGCCATCGCGCAGGCTGGCGATCAACTCGTCGGCATGAGCCTTGGCAGCAGCGCTCGCGCGCTCCTTGGTCATCTGTGTGCGAATGGCCGCCTCGACCTTCTCGAGCGGCAGTTGAGCCGGCTTGAGATGCTCCTTGGCACGCAGCACGATGATGGTTTCCGGGTCCAGCTCGATGGCGCTGCTGTTGGCACCTTCATCCAGCACTTCCGGGCTGAACGCGGCGGTGACCACGGCACGGTTGGCCGCGACGCCTTCGCCACCTTCGCGGCCAAATGGCGCGGAGGTATGGACGGTCAGTTTCAGGTCAGATGCCGGCTGGGCCAGGTCGGACGCTTCAAATGCCGCATCTTCCAATTGCTTGGTCGCTTCGACAAACCGCTGTTCCACTTGCTGGGTCTTGAGCTCGCGGGTCAGCTTGTCTTTCAGGCTGGCGAACGATGGTACCTCAGGTGCTTCAACGCCCAGCAACTTGATCAAGTGCCAACCGAAAGCACTGCGCACAGGCGCCGATACCTGGTCTTGCTTCAAGCCGTACAAGGCAGTTTCGAAGTCCGGATCGTAGACGCCCGGACCGGCAAAGCCCAGGTCGCCACCATTGTTGGCCGAACCTGGATCCTGGGAGAATTCCTTGGCCAGGGCCTCGAACTTCTCACCCTTGGCCAGGCGCGCCTGGATCTCTTCGATCTTGGCCTTGGCTTGTGCCTCGGTGACCTTGTCGTTGACTTCGATCAGGATGTGCGCGGCACGACGCTGTTCAGCGAGGTTGGCGGTTTCCTTCTCGTAGGCAGCCTGCAATTCATCGTCCTTGACGGTGACCTGGTCGAAGAAAGACGACTTCTTCAGTTCCAGGTAGTCGATGACCACCTGGTCCGGGGTCATGAATTCCTTGGCGTGCTGGTCGTAGTAGGCCTTGACCTCGTCATCGGTGAGTTTCACCGCCGCAGGGTCAGCCTTGATATTGACGGTGGCGAAATCGCGGGTCTGCTTTTCCAGACGGGCAAATGCCAGCACCTCGGCGTCGGTCACGAAACCGCTGCCGGCGATACCTGCGCGAACCTGGCCGATCAGCATTTCCTGGGTCAGCATCTGACGGAATTGCATACGGCTATAGCCCAGCTGACGAATCACCTGGTCAAAGCGTTCGGCGCTGAACTTGCCGTCCACCTGGAATTCCGGCGTCTGCAGGATCACCTGGTCCAGTGCCGCTTCCGAGAAGCCGAACTTGGAATCAGCAGCGCCTTGCAACAGCAGCTTGCGATCGATCAGGCCCTTGAGGGCCGCGTCGCGCAGCAGTTTTTCGTCCAGCAGGGAAGCGTCGAAATCCTTACCCAGCTGTTGCATCAGCTGGCGCCGTTGCATGTCGACGGCCTGGCTCAATTCGGTCTGGGTGATTTCCTCACCGTTGACCTTGGCCACGTCCTGCTTGTTGTTACCCGAAGCCTGGAAAATAGCCTCGATACCGGTGAACGCCATCAATGCGACGATGATCCCGATAATGGTCTTGGCAATCCAGCCTTGTGAATTGTCCCTGATATTTTGCAGCATGCGTCCCCCAGAAACGGTTGAACTTCAAATTTAGGCAACCGTGGAGCGTGGGTAGAGTCCGGATAGAAGAAAGGCGCATCCGAGGATGCGCCTTCTCGTAACTGGCGGAGCGGACGGGGGTTAGAACCCACACCCCCGGCATGGCGACCCAATGGATATGTGGGTCAGCTGCCGCTCCGCTGCCAGGCCAGACCTGCGTCTAACCCGGGTAGGTAAGGCAAGAACGAAGCTTAGTTAACCGCTTCTTTCAGGGCTTTACCGGCTTTGAAACCTGGTTTCTTGGCAGCAGCGATTTGCAGTGCTTTACCGGTCTGTGGGTTACGGCCAGTGCGAGCTGGGCGATCGGTCACAGAGAAAGTACCGAAGCCTACCAGTACCACGGAGTCGCCGGCCTTCAGAGCGCCAGTGACGGATTCGATTACTGCGTCCAGCGCACGGCCAGCAGCAGCTTTCGGGATATCAGCGGATGCGGCGATAGCATCAATCAGTTCCGACTTGTTCACTCTAAGTCCCCTTATATATCTATTGAGTATGATTCTAAGTTTTTTGGTAAAAGCAAAAACCAGTGCTGAATGGCCTACAGACACTTAAGAGCCGCTTTATAACAAGGGCTCTAAAAAGCTGTCAAGGAAGCCCCCAGGCTTTAACACATTAATGCGTGCTAATTCTTTCCTTGGAATCGGACTCGCGTTTTTCGTCCTTCGCGACTATCTCCGGAGCCACATCCGGCAAGGGCTCCGGCGCGTATTGCAGCGCAATTTGCAGGACCTCGTCAATCCATTTAACCGGTTTAATCTGAAGATCCTGCTTGATATTGTCAGGAATTTCCTTCAAATCGCGAACATTCTCTTCAGGAATGATCACCGTCTTGATTCCACCCCGGTGTGCAGCAAGCAATTTCTCTTTCAGACCACCGATAGCCAATACTTGGCCACGCAGGGTAATTTCCCCGGTCATTGCCACATCGGCGCGCACAGGAATCCCGGTCAATGCCGACACCAGGGCCGTGCACATGCCTACGCCCGCGCTGGGGCCGTCCTTCGGGGTCGCCCCTTCCGGCATGTGGATATGGGTGTCGTGCTTCTCGTGGAAGTCCAGGGGGATGCCCAGGCTGCGGGCGCGGCTGCGCACCACGGTCTGCGCGGCCGTAATGGATTCGACCATCACGTCACCCAGGGAGCCGGTCTTGATCAATTGGCCTTTGCCCGGAATTACCGCGGCTTCGATGGTCAGCAATTCGCCACCCACCTGGGTCCACGCCAGGCCAGTTACCTGCCCGACCTGATCCTGTTGTTCGGCCAGGCCGTAGCGGAATTTCTTCACGCCGAGGAAGTGTTCCAGGGAGTCGGCAACCACCTTCACGGAGAAGCGTTTTTCCAGGGCGTGTTCCTTGACCGCCTTACGGCAGATCTTCGCAATCTGGCGCTCAAGGCCCCGTACACCGGCCTCGCGGGTGTAGTAACGCACGATGTCGCGGATCGCCTCGACGTCAAATTCGATCTCGCCTTTCTTCAGGCCGTTGGCCGAAATCTGCTTGGGCGCGAGGTATTTGACGGCGATGTTGATCTTTTCGTCTTCGGTGTAGCCCGGCAGACGAATCACCTCCATCCGGTCCAGCAAAGCTGGTGGAATGTTCATGGAGTTGGAGGTGCACAGGAACATTACGTCGGACAGGTCGTAGTCGACTTCCAGGTAATGGTCGTTGAAATTGTGATTCTGCTCTGGATCGAGGACTTCAAGCAGCGCCGACGCAGGATCGCCACGCATGTCGCTGCCCATTTTGTCGATTTCATCGAGCAGGAACAGCGGGTTGCGCACACCCACTTTTGTCATCTTTTGAATCAATCTTCCGGGCATCGAACCGATGTAGGTACGGCGATGACCACGGATTTCCGCCTCGTCACGCACGCCGCCCAGGGCCATGCGCACAAACTTGCGGTTGGTGGCGCTGGCAATCGACTCCGCCAGGGAGGTTTTACCTACACCTGGAGGGCCGACCAGGCACAACACCGGGCCGCGGATTTTCTTCACGCGCTTTTGTACGGCGAGGTACTCGAGGATGCGTTCCTTGACCTCTTCGAGACCGTAGTGGTCGGCATCGAGGATCTCTTCGGCACGGGCCAGGTCCAGGCGTACCTTGGTCTGAGCCTTCCACGGCACCTGTACCAGCCAATCGATGTAGGAGCGCACCACGGTGGCTTCGGCCGACATCGGCGACATCTGCTTGAGCTTGTTCAGCTCAGCAGTGGCCTTGGTCAAGGCGTCTTTCGGCAGGCCAGCGGCGTCGATACGCTTTTTCAGCTCTTCGATTTCGTTGTGGCCTTCCTCACCGTCACCGAGCTCTTTCTGAATGGCCTTCATCTGCTCATTCAGGTAGTACTCGCGCTGGCTGCGCTCCATTTGTTTCTTCACGCGGCCGCGGATGCGCTTCTCGACCTGCAACAGGTCGATTTCGCCATCGAGCAGCGCCAGCACGTGTTCGACACGTGCCGGCAGGTCGATGATTTCGAGGATGTCTTGCTTCTGTTCGATTTTCAGCGCCATGTGCGCCGCCATGGTGTCGACCAGACGGCTTGGCTCATCAATGCTGTTGAGGGAAGACAGGACTTCAGCCGGGACTTTCTTGCCCAACTGCACATACTGCTCGAACTGCGAGAGCAGGCTGCGTACAAACACCTCGGACTCACGCTCCGGGGCCTCGATTTCTTCGATCAGCGCCACTTCGGCGCGCAGGTGGCCGTCCACCTCCATGAAACGCTCTACCGCGCCGCGCTGCTCGCCTTCTACCAGTACCTTGACGGTACCATCGGGCAACTTGAGCAATTGCAATACAGTCGCAACGGTGCCGACGCGATACAGGGCGTCTTCGCCTGGATCATCATCAGCTGGATTCTTCTGGGCCAACAGCAGGATTTGCTTGTCGCCCGTCATCGCGGCCTCGAGGGCTTCGATAGACTTCTCGCGCCCCACGAACAGCGGGATAACCATGTGCGGATAGACGACGACATCACGCAACGGCAGGAGAGGCAATTCGATGGTTGTCTTCATGATTTCGCCTCTATGACAGTTGAAAAGTAAGCTTGAAACCAAGATGGGGGTTCGATGCAAAAAAAACAAGCTCAATGCCAGCAGTTAAACGCATGAATAACCGCGAATTTAACCACTGCCCTGAGAAACCACCCCAAAAAACAAGGGGCCCCTGAAGGCCCCTTGCTTGTACCGCTACCGCTGGACGCTTACGCGTCTGGCGCTGCCTTGGCAGCCGGCTCACTGTTTTCGTAGATATACAGTGGCTTGGACTTGCCTTCTATAACGCTTTCGTCGATCACCACTTTACTCACCTCGGACTGCGAGGGGATTTCGTACATGGTGTCGAGCAGCACACCTTCAAGAATCGAACGCAGGCCACGTGCACCGGTCTTGCGCTCCAGTGCCCGCTTGGCCACCGATTTGAGTGCGTCGGTACGGAACTCGAGGTCTACACCTTCCATCTCGAACAGCTTGGCGTATTGCTTGGTCAATGCGTTTTTCGGCTCGGTGAGGATCTGAATCAGAGCAGCCTCATCCAGCTCGTCCAACGTGGCCAGGACCGGCAGACGGCCAACGAATTCCGGGATCAGACCGAACTTGACCAGATCGTCAGGTTCGACTTCACGCAGGGACTCGCCCACCTTCTTGCCTTCTTCCTTGCTGCGCACTTCCGCGCCGAAACCAATGCCGCCACGGGTGGAGCGCTGCTGGATAACCTTCTCCAGGCCAGAGAACGCACCGCCACAGATGAACAGGATGTTACGCGTGTCAACCTGAAGGAATTCCTGCTGCGGGTGCTTGCGGCCACCCTGGGGCGGTACGGAAGCAACCGTGCCTTCGATCAGTTTCAACAGGGCCTGCTGCACGCCTTCACCGGAAACATCCCGGGTAATCGACGGGTTATCGGACTTGCGCGAAATCTTGTCGATTTCGTCGATATAGACAATACCCATTTGGGCCTTTTCTACGTCGTAGTCACACTTCTGCAGCAGTTTCTGAATGATGTTCTCGACATCTTCACCCACGTAGCCAGCCTCGGTGAGGGTGGTGGCGTCGGCAATGGTGAACGGAACGTTCAACAGGCGAGCAAGGGTTTCAGCAAGCAGGGTTTTACCCGAGCCTGTAGGACCGATCAGCAAGATGTTGCTCTTGCCGAGTTCGACTTCGTCGCCTTTCTTGTCACGCTGGTTCAAGCGCTTGTAGTGGTTGTACACCGCTACGGCCAGAACCTTCTTTGCACGCTCTTGACCAATCACATACTGGTCAAGGATGCCGCTGATTTCTTTCGGCGAAGGTAATTTATGCGCACTGCTCTCGGCCTGGGCTTCCTGCACCTCCTCGCGGATGATGTCATTGCACAGGTCGACGCATTCGTCGCAGATAAACACCGAGGGGCCGGCAATCAATTTGCGCACTTCATGCTGGCTTTTGCCACAGAAGGAGCAATAGAGCAGCTTGCCGTTGTCCTCGCCGTTGCGGGTGTCAGTCATTCGTTCGATCCAAATCCGATAGGCTTGCAACACAAGATGAAGGCTTATGCGGGCTTTTTCAAGCCCGCCAGTGGTCGGACATGCCGACCAGCCCTATTTTGAGCGGCTTATATTAAGCGGGGCGCTTGTCGATCACTGCGTCGATCAACCCGTATTCTTTCGCGGCTTCAGCGCTCATGAAATTATCACGGTTGGTATCACGCTCGATTTCTTCCAGGGTGCGCCCGCTGTGGTGGGCCATCAGTTTATTGAGGCGCTCGCGGATGAAGAGGATTTCCTTGGCATGGATTTCGATATCCGACGCCTGGCCCTGGAAACCGCCCAGTGGCTGGTGAATCATCACACGCGAGTTAGGCAGGCAGTAACGCTTGCCCTCGGCACCCGCGGTCAGCAGGAACGCGCCCATGCTGCAGGCCTGGCCGATACAGGTGGTCGACACGTTTGGCTTGATGAACTGCATGGTGTCGTAAATCGACATGCCCGCTGTCACCGAACCGCCCGGCGAGTTGATGTAGAGATGGATGTCCTTGTCCGGGTTTTCCGCTTCAAGGAACAGCAGTTGCGCACAGATCAGGTTGGCCATGTAGTCCTCTACCGGGCCCACCAGAAAGATCACTCGCTCCTTGAGCAGGCGCGAGTAGATGTCGTAGGCGCGTTCGCCACGAGCGGACTGCTCGACAACCATCGGGACCAGGCCGCCTGCGGCCTGGATATCAGAGTTCTGCTGAATATAGGAATTACGGAACATGCTCTGCAGTTACTCCCAAATAGTCATGTCTTGAAAACGCATAAGCCAGCGCGAGGCTGGCTTATGGTTGAATTTCCAACGAGTTGGACAATCAGTCGGCTTGTGCTGCTTCCGCCGGTTTGACTGCTTCTTCGTAAGAGACCGCTTTATCGGTCACCTTAGCCTTCTGCAGAACAGTATCCACAACTTGTTCTTCCAGCACAACCGAACGTACCTCGTTCAGCTGCTGGTCATTCTTGTAGTACCACGCCACGACCTGCTCAGGCTCCTGGTAGGCCGAAGCCATTTCCTGGATCATTTCGCGAACACGGTCTTCATCTGGCTTGAGGTCAAACTGCTTGACCACTTCAGCCACGATCAGGCCCAGCACAACGCGGCGCTTGGCTTGCTCTTCGAACAGCTCGGCCGGCAGTTGGTCAGGCTTGATGTTGCCACCAAACTGCTGCACAGCTTGTACGCGCAGGCGATCCACTTCGTTGGACAACAGGGCCTTAGGCACTTCGATCGGGTTGGCGGCCAGCAGACCGTCCATGACCTGGTTCTTGACCTTGGATTTGATCGCCTGGCGCAGCTCACGCTCCATGTTCTTGCGAACCTCGGTGCGGAAGCCTTCGATGCCGGTTTCCTTGATACCGAACTGAGCGAAGAATTCTTCGTTCAGTTCTGGCAGCTTAGGCTCGGAAACGCTGTTGACGGTCACGGTGAACTCGGCGGCTTTGCCGGCCAGGTCCAGGTTCTGGTAGTCAGCAGGGAAAGTCAGGTTCAGCACGCGCTCTTCGCCGGCCTTGGCGCCAACCAGGCCGTCTTCGAAACCCGGGATCATGCGGTTGGAACCCAGCACCAGCTGGGTGCCCTTGGCGGAGCCGCCAGCGAAGACTTCGCCGTCAACCTTGCCAACGAAATCGATGTTCAACTGGTCTTCGTTCTGGGCAGCACGGTCGGCCACTTCAAAACGGGTGTTCTGCTTGCGCAGGATTTCCAGCATGTTGTCCAGGTCCGAATCAGCCACTTCGGCGCTCAGGCGCTCGATGGCGATACCGTCGAAACCGGCCACTTCGAACTCTGGGAACACTTCGAATACGGCAACGTATTCCAGGTCCTTGCCCGCTTCCAGGGACTTGGGCTCGATCGAAGGCGAGCCAGCCGGGTTCAGCTTCTGCTCGACAACGGCTTCGTAGAAGGAAGCCTGGATCACGTCACCTACAGCTTCCTGGCGCGCATCGGCACCAAAACGACGCTTGATTTCGCTCATCGGCACTTTGCCTGGACGGAAACCAGCGATCTTGGCCTTCTGGGCAGTCTGCTGCAGACGCTTGTTGACCGCAGTCTCGATACGCTCTGCCGGCACGGTGATGCTCAGGCGGCGCTCGAGAGCAGTAGTATTTTCAACAGAAACTTGCATGGATATTCCTCGTTGCACAGACGTTAGCCGGCCATTTCCGACCCCAATCAAGGGCATGCATTCTAGTGGGTCAAACTCAAGAAGTCACCCTACTGAAAATACACCGGAAAACCGCCGGCAATTTATCGGTACGAAAGCACTGATGTACCTCGCCCCGGTGACAAATACAGCCAATTGCGCCAGGGCCCTGCGCCGCCTCTATATATAGAAGGCGAAGCCGTTCATCTCCCTGACGGCCCGCCCTGCGAACAGAGTGGGCAGGCAGCGCGGCATCATCGAGATACACAAATACGATGAAACGCCCTGCCGATGCGGCCCAGTATCTGCAACCGCCGAATATTCAAACCCCTGAAACCAAAAAAGGCGCCAGACTGTTAAATCTGGCGCCTTTCGAATATGGGGTGGACGAAGGGGATCGAACCCTCGACAACGGGAGTCACAATCCCGTGCTCTACCAACTGAGCTACGCCCACCATATTGCGTTAACAAAGAAACCAAACCACTTCTTCTTTGTCCAGCCCTACTGGCCTGACGGCCGAGCAAAGCTTAATTGGTGCGGATGAAGAGACTCGAACTCTTACGCCTCGCGGCGCTGGAACCTAAATCCAGTGTGTCTACCAATTCCACCACATCCGCGCTTGAAGCTCTTAAAGCAAAGGCGCCAGATGATTAATCTGGCGCCTTTCAAAATATGGGGTGGACGAAGGGGATCGAACCCTCGACAACGGGAGTCACAATCCCGTGCTCTACCAACTGAGCTACGCCCACCATATAGCGCTACTTGTGCCAAAGCTGCCTAATGGCGCACCCGGCAGGACTCGAACCTGCGACCATCCGCTTAGAAGGCGGATGCTCTATCCAGCTGAGCTACGGGCGCCTTATTAATCTGTACTCTTGGAGGATTACAAACTAAGTGCTTCCAGCCTTGCAGGACAACTATTCTGCTCGACCTTCTTAACCAGTGCTAGGCTGTGCCCGACAAGTGCGACGAATAGTATAGATGCCCCGGAAACCCGTCAAATCTTTTTTGAAAAAAACTGATTTTATTTAAGGGGTTAGGGCAATTTGCAGACCAAGCGCCTTTGCCCTCGCGCCTTGGCGTGCGAGAATGCGCGCACTTTTCTTCCCCCTCTTGATGGTTAATCACGCGTAATGACTGCACAACTTATCGATGGCAAATCAATCGCCGCCAGCCTGCGCCAGCAGATCGCCAAACGAGTCACCGAGCGCAGCCAGCAAGGCCTGCGTACGCCGGGGCTCGCGGTGATCCTGGTCGGCAGCGATCCTGCCTCTCAGGTTTATGTCTCGCACAAGCGTAAAGACTGTGAAGAGGTCGGCTTTATTTCCAAGGCCTATGACTTGCCTTCCGAGACCACCCAGCAGGCCCTTACCGACCTGATCGACGGCCTCAACGAAGACCCGGCGATCGATGGCATCCTGCTCCAACTGCCGTTACCCGAGCATCTGGACGCTTCCAAGCTGCTGGAGCGTATCCGTCCGGACAAAGACGTCGACGGTTTCCACCCTTATAACGTCGGCCGACTGGCACAGCGCATCCCGCTGCTGCGCCCGTGCACACCCAAAGGCATCATGACCCTGCTGGAAAGCACCGGTGTCGACCTGTACGGCCTCGATGCCGTTATCGTCGGCGCATCCAATATCGTCGGTCGCCCAATGGCCATGGAGCTGCTGCTGGCCGGTTGCACCGTGACCGTCACCCACCGCTTCACCAAGGACCTGGCCGGCCACGTCGGCCGTGCTGACCTGGTGGTGGTCGCCGCCGGCAAGCCGGGCTTGGTGAAAGGCGAATGGATCAAAGAAGGCGCCATCGTCATTGATGTGGGCATCAACCGCCAGGACGACGGCAAGTTGGTCGGCGATGTAGTCTACGAAACCGCCCTGCCCCGCGCAGGCTGGATCACTCCAGTGCCAGGCGGCGTCGGCCCAATGACCCGTGCTTGCCTGCTGGAAAATACCTTGTACGCAGCGGAAACCCTGCACGGTTAATAACCAGGCGTAATGAAAAAGCCCTGCCTTAGCGCAGGGCTTTTTATTACCCGAAAAAACTGTTTTTGTTAGTTTTAAGCACTTTCGTCTGTCTCTAGAAGAACATTGGAAATGTACCAGCACCAGTGCGCACTTCTCGTAGACGAGCTGGTGGAGACCGAGCGCATGTTGCGCAGGGCTCGAGCGAATATCGCCGGCCTGATGCAGATGAACGACCTGCCGGTTACCGGCAAGATGGCAGCAGAAGAAAAGCTTCGATCTGTTGAGGCCGAGCTCAGCCTCAAAAACGTCGAATACTCGGAAAGAGGCAAAGAGATCATGGGCCTGAAGAAGATTTCATACCAGAACGAGCATTTGCGCGTGGAAAACCAGCGTCTTCTGCTCGAACTGGTGGCACTTATCTATGAGCGCGCGTCGAGCTATAAACGAGCGAGTTCAGACAGTGCGTTTGCTTTGGTGGATATCTCGAAGTGCGAGCCATGCCAAGTAGAAGACACCCGTGCGTCCGCAGAACAGGCCGACCGTAAACCCTGATGCGGCACCAGCAAGGACGAGCATTTCCACAGTGGCCGAGAATTCTGGATATACGGCAGCTTGATAACCGATGAAGTATTTCACGGCAAAAAAGAGAAGCGAGATACCAAGAACTTTCCATGTCCCAGGAACGATCAGGTGCTTGCCCTCCTCGTCCAAAGTCAGTCCGCGTCGAGGAAATAGTGCAAATGCGACTAGGCCACCTAAAAGCATTCCCGTGGCCCAGCTGCCCACGGTCAATTCAACGCGGTCCGCGTAGCTGAGAGAAAGGAGTGACCAGGCCACCAAAACAACCGGTGTGATGATCAGCGACCGCTGACTCTCACGACTGGTTTTCCTGGCACTAAAACCGTAGTAGCAGACTAAGAGAAATGCGCCGTAAACCCACAGTGGCGTGCCTTCCAGAGCATCGAACATTGTTCAGCTTCCTTGCCAAAGTTTGTGGCCGGATGCTGGCACAGCCTCGTAAATGTTGCCACTTATTTCAAACAACACGAGCGCCCTCAGGAGGCTGCATCGGAATGTCGGCGGGTCATGAAAAAAGCTGAGCTGGATTGGCGAGCAAGCGAGCGGTGGTCTCTTGGAACTCTCTGGGATGTTCGCCATTACTCGCGGTATGTCTTAAAATATCCGGTTGCCGAAGAACCGCCATGACCATATCCATGAAGGGCTTCAATCCTTTACAAATAAGTGTGGTTAAGATGAACAAGCCTTTCATTTCGCTGTGCCCTGAAATTACTCGGGCGCATGCGCTGACATTAATGAATTGGTTAGAGGATGAGCGCGTCACCTGCTATCTGAGCGATTCGCGCCATGTCTCCCGCGCCATTGAGCAAGCCATTGATCGGACTCAGTTGCCGATCCTGACCCATCTATTCAACCGGGGCGGCAGATTCTTTATGGCCTATGACCGGCATGACGCCCCGGTGGGCTTTGTCCGTCTGGTCAAGACCGACTCAAATTGCGAGATAGTCCTAGTCATCGGAGACAGCGACAAATGGGGCCGAAACCTAGGCGCCCGCACGATCCGCGAAGGCATGAAACTGGCCTTCCTCGACATGCGGGCCGAGAAGCTCATCGCCAAGATTCACCCGGACAACTCGCGCTCGCTGAAAGCCTTTCTGCGCAGCGGCTTTATGCTTGAGAGCGAAACGCCGACATTGAAGTCGTTTTCCATGACGGCGGCGCGCTATTTCCAGTTCTTGCGCGAAGGAGCTGGTGGCGACTCCACCAGGATCTACATCACTGAAATCGACAAGGCCAGGCTCGAGAATCTAATCGCGCTCGAGCAAGGCCCGGCGGTTGTTGAACTCGAACATGAGCTTGAGCGAGCCATTGTCGTTAAACCGCAGCAGGTGGCGTGCAATGTCATCACGATGAACTCTAGGGCATTGCTGCAACTGGGCGACGAAGAGTTCGAAGTGGCCTTGGTCTACCCTGAAGACGCGGACAGCAACGCAGGGAAGCATTCCGTGTATTCCGACATAGGCGCCGCCATCCTTGGCTATCAGGAGGGAGACGCCATCGACTGGCGAATTTCTGATCGGACCCGCCGGATTGAGATCAAGAGAGTGCTTTACCAGCCGGAGGCTGCGGGCGACTTCCACCTATAATTGCGCCTTGTGCTCAGTATTCGCCCATCAGACGCGAGGACTCCCCAAAGGACGGCGCCTCGCCTTCCGTGCCTGAGCGATCCGTTGTAGGGTCAAGGGTAGGAGCAGAGCCAGTTGCGAGAGGCAGGAGGCGGTAGAACAGACCTGGCCGGCTCCTGCGACAGTTTTAATTCTCTAAATCCAAGCCTTCCCGTAATACCCCACCCCAAAACAAATTGCCACCACCGGCCACCGGAGGGCGGCGCCTGACTGGAGATAATCCATGGACGAACAGTTCTACCTTCAAGACGGCCGCAGTCACGCCTATGTCGGCGACGGGTTGTCGTTCTGAGGCCTCGAGGGTTCCGGGTACGTAACCGACCCGGCCAAGGCCCAGGTGTTCACCTGTGTCGTCCACGACCGACTGGTCGGAAGCTGGGAAGCTGGAGCAATCCATGATTGGTTCAAAATCGGTACAACCCTAACCAATCATCGGCTTAGAGCCTTTATTTAAAGGCTCTCTACCACTTTATGATCCATACTCCTAGAATGTAACGTCATTTGTCATAAAACCCGTTCCCGGACGGTATTTCTTTACTTTTTAGCGAGTTCATCCGCGTGAAAATTCGTCTTTCAATTATCAGCCTGTTTTTCGCTTTCACAGGCACCTTCGCCCACGCTGCCGAATCCACTCTGGCCCCGCGTGATGCGTCCAAACTGCAGATTGCTTCCGGCAGTGCCATGCTGGTGGACTTGCAAACCAATAAAGTCATTTATTCCAGCAATCCTGACGTGGTAGTACCCATCGCTTCGGTGAGCAAGTTGATGACCGGCCTGATTGTGCTGGAAGCCAAGCAGAACATGGACGAATACATCGACATCAACATCACCGACACGCCGGAAATGAAAGGTGTGTTCTCGCGGGTAAAGATCGGCAGCCAGATGCCGCGCAAGGAAATGCTGCTGATCGCGCTGATGTCCTCGGAAAACCGCGCCGCGGCGAGCCTGGCCCATCACTATCCGGGTGGTTATGCAGCCTTCATTGCGGCGATGAACGCCAAGGCCAAGGCCCTGGGCATGACCAGCACCCACTATGTTGAGCCCACTGGCCTGTCGATTCATAACGTGTCGACTGCCCGCGACCTGAGCAAGCTACTGGCTTATGCGCGCAAATTTCCGATGCTGAGCCAACTGAGCACCACCAAGGAAAAAACCGTTGCGTTCCGCAAGCCCAACTACACCCTGGGTTTCTCCAATACTGATCACCTGATCAACCGCGCCAACTGGGACATCAAGCTGACCAAGACAGGCTTTACCAACCAGGCTGGTCATTGCCTGGTATTGGTGACCAGCATGGGTAACCGCCCGGTGTCGCTGGTGATTCTGGATGCCTTTGGCAAATTCACCCATTTTGCCGACGCCAGCCGGATTCGCAGCTGGGTCGAGACCGGCAAAGGCGGCGCAGTGCCGGACGTGGCGTTGCGCTACAAGGCTGACAAGAATCTGAAGAACCGGGGGAATGCGGTAGAAGTTCGCCGCTAACCTCACCAGCATTACTGAAGCACCGCAAACCAATGTGGGAGGGGGCTTGCCCCCGATAGCAGTGTGCCAGGCTATAAAACTTATCCTGATAGACCGCTATCGGGAGCAAGCCCCCTCCCACATTTTTATTTGCGCTCTGCCAGAACCTTGAGCGCCTGCGCTGCCGCTTGCTCCTGCCCCGCCTGGCCCGATGCATTCGCCGCATTACGCCAGCGCTGCGCATCTACATTCGCCGGCAGCTGGCTCGGCCGCTGAGTCAGGATGGCCCAGTGCCCCGCGCTCTTCCACGCCGATTCGAAGTCGCTGAACCCCATGGTCAATCGGCGCTCGTTCCCGGAACGCAACAACACCGTACTCTTCTGCTGGTTGAACCCCACCACCACGACATAGCGCGCCCCGGACCAGAAGCTGGAGTTGATTCGCGCCATTACCGGGTAACCTGCCGCCACCTGCGCAAGCAGCGCAGTCAGCTTGGCATCCAGCGGGTAGACCATCAGCCCGTATTCACGGGCCAGTACCTGCATGTTGCGTTCAAGATCCGCCTCAGCGCCCGGAAGACGCAGCGGCTTATCCAAAAGCCCGGGTGTCATGACAATGCCTTGTTGCGACAGCATGCTGGCCAATGCCGTAGGACCGCTCTGATAAGCCTCGCTGCGGAAGGTCGGCACGCCGTTGAGTTCGACGCGCTCTGGCAGGCCAGGCAGTTTCGAGGGCTGGCTGGAACAGGCCACGAGCCCCAGGGTAACGGCCAGCAGCAGTGAGGTTCTAATGTTCGACCGTGTACACAATTTTTTGACTCTCTTGATCAACTGCCGGTGAAGGCCCCGATCATAGGGCGCTCTGCGACGTGGGTATAGCCCACTGAGCTAGTAAAGCCTTGCTGATAGAGCAAAGAAGTTGGACAGACTCGACCATTGGTCAATAGCAGGCAACCGCCGTGTAGCTAGACTGTCCATTGAGAAGACTGTGTGTGCCCCAAGGGGCGAAAGGAGGCCCGAATGAGCCTTGCTACGACGATTTTCCTGTTGATCTGCGGTTGGCTGGCGGTCGCCGCCGCCATGCTGTGGGGCGTCATGCGCGTGACCCGCCGGCATCATCACCCCCACGTCAAACCCGCAGCCCCCGCCAAGCCGCCCAAGGCGACGGCGCATCATGCCTAGCCAGGCATGCAATTGAAGTCCTGAGTCGCCGCGATTTCCTTGCCGTGCCCATCCTCGAGGGTTGCACGCACGGTGGTACCCAGGCTCGACTCCACCAGGGTGTAGTGTTCGCCCGCCTTGAAATGCTTGTACTCGATCCGGCCCTGGCAATCCTGCTGGTTGTCGTCGCCTGGCTCCTCTTCAAATAACGTTACGTCCAGGCGATGGTCCCCCGGGGTCACTTCAAAATAGCGGCCGTCATTCACGCGCTGGCCGTCAACGCGCTCAGCCATCAGGTCGTTCGGTGCTTCTTCCTTCAAGCCGATCCAGGCTTCGCTGGGGTCAGCCTTGGGGATAGGGCCGGCGCAGGCCGAGAGCAACAATACAACGCCAAGTGCGGGAATCAACAACAGTGGTCTATGTGACATGGCAGGGCTCCAAAGGCATCAAAAAAAGGGGGTATCCGATGGCTGACAAGCTTGATCAGCCCGTCTTTGTAGAACAAATGAATACATATGAAACGATCTTCAGCCGTTAACTAAATCTTCCTTCACCTGGCTGAAAGGTGCGTGTTAGGTGGGTCGGGCAAGACTGCCGGGGTTTGCAACCCTGCTTTTCTCGGAGACTCACGCATGCTCGGGCTGGTAAAGACCGCACTGCAAAAGCCGTACACGTTCATCGTGTTGGCCATATTCATCTGCATCATCGGGCCCATGGCGGCCCTGCGCACGCCTACTGACGTGTTCCCCGATATCGGTATCCCGGTGGTCGCCGTGGTCTGGCAATACAACGGCCTGTCCCCGGACGCCATGGCCGGGCGGGTGATCTACACCTACGAACGCTCCTTGAGCACCACCGTCAACGACATCGAACATATCGAATCGCAATCGCTGCCCGGCATGGGCATCGTCAAGATCTTCTTCCAGCCGGGGGTCGATATCCGCACCGCCAACGCCCAGGTCACGGCGGTGTCACAAACCGTGCTCAAGCAGATGCCACCGGGCATTACCCCACCGCTGATCCTCAACTACAGCGCCTCCACGGTGCCGATCCTGCAAATGGCGTTCTCCAGCCCCAGCCTCTCGGAAGCCAGGATCCGCGACCTGGTGCAGAACAATATCCGCCTGCCCCTGAGCGCCCTGCCCGGCTTGGCTATGCCTACGCCGATGGGCGGCAAGCAACGGCAGATCACCCTCGACCTTGACCCGCAGGCCCTGGCCGCCAAAGGCTTGTCGGCCCAGGACGTGGGCAATGCCCTGGCGTTGCAGAACCAGATCATCCCGGTGGGCACCGCCAAGCTCGGCCCCAACGAATACACGATTTTGCTCAACAACAGCCCCAAGGCGATCGATGAGCTCAACGACCTGCCGATCAAGACCGTCGATGGTGCGCTGATCACCATCGGCCAAGTGGCCCACGTGCGCGACGGCTCGCCACCACAGACCAACATCGTGCGCGTCGACGGTCATCGCGCCGTACTGATGCCGGCGTTGAAAAACGGCAGCATCTCGACCCTGTCGATCATCGACGGCATCCGCCAGATGCTGCCGCGCATCAATGAAACCCTGCCGCCTTCACTGAAAACCTCGCTGCTGGGTGACGCTTCGGTGTTCGTCAAGCAATCGGTGGGCAGTGTGGCCCAGGAAGGCATCATCGCCGCGTTGCTGACCAGCGCGATGATCCTGCTGTTCCTCGGCAGCTGGCGCTCGACCCTGATCATTGCCGCGTCGATTCCCCTGGCGGTACTGTCGGCCATTGCGCTGCTGGCGGTCAGCGGGCAAACCCTCAACGTGATGACCCTCGGCGGGCTGGCGTTGGCGGTGGGGATCCTGGTAGACGACGCCACGGTGACCATCGAAAACATCAACTGGCACCTGGAACAAGGCAAGGCGGTGAAGACTGCGATCCTCGACGGTGCCGCACAAATCGTCGGCCCGGCATTCGTCTCGCTGCTGTGCATCTGCATCGTGTTCGTGCCGATGTTCTTGCTGCAAGGCATCGCCGGTTATCTGTTCCGGCCGATGGCCCTGGCGGTGATCTTTGCCATGGCCAGTTCGTTCATCCTGTCGCGCACCCTGGTGCCGACACTGGCGATGTTTCTGCTCAAGCCGCACACACCGGAGCCAGGCGTTGGGCATCATCCTGAAGACGCGTTCATCAACCACCATGAAGGCGAGCAGCACAAGCAGCCGCGCAATGCCGCGCTGCAAGCCGTATTGAATTTCCAGCAAGGTTTCGAGCGCCACTTCTCGAATATCCGCGACACCTACTATGGCTTGCTGACGTTGGCCCTGGGTCATCGCAAGCGCTTTATCGTGGGTTTTCTGGCCTGTGTACTCGCGTCATTCCTGCTGCTGCCAAGCCTGGGCCAGGACTTTTTCCCGGCCACCGATGCAGGAGCCCTGGCGCTGCACGTGCGTTTGCCGCTGGGCACGCGCATCGAGGAAAGCGCCGCGGCCTTCGACCGCATCGAAGCGCGGATCCGTGAAGTGATTCCCGCCGAAGAACTGGACACCATCGTCGACAATATCGGCATCCCGCTAAGCGGCATCGACATGGCCTACAGCAGCAGCGGCACCATTGGCCCGCAGGATGGCGACATCCAGGTCACCCTGAAAAAAGACCATGCGCCCACTGCCGACTACGTGAAAAAACTGCGTGAAGCCCTGCCGCAGAGTTTCCCCGGCAGCCACTTTGCCTTCCTGCCGGCCGACATCAGCAGCCAGATCCTCAACTTCGGCGCGCCAGCCCCGCTGGATGTAAAAATCTCCGGACGCAGCGATGAAGAAAACCGCGCCTACGCCGTGGAACTGGAGCGACGCCTGCAACATGTGCCGGGCATCGCCGACCTGCGTATCCAGCAGTCCACCGGCTATCCATCATTGCAGGTGAATGTCGACCGCATGCGTGCCAATGGCCTGGGCATCACCGAGCGCGACGTCACCAACAGCATGGTCGCCTCCCTCGCTGGCAGCTCGCAAACCGCACCGACCTTCTGGCTTAACCCGGCCAATGGCGTGTCCTATTCCATCGTTGCTGCCACCCCGCAATACCGCCTCGACAGCTTGCCGTCCCTGGAAGCGCTACCCGTGACCGGCGCCGATGGCCAGTCGCAGATCCTTGGCGGCGTGGCCACCATTTCCCGTGTGCAAAGCCCGGCGGTGGTCACCCACTACAACATCGAACCCACCCTGGACCTGTATGCCAACGTACAAGGCCGCGACCTCGGCGGCGTCGCCCGCGACGTGCAAAAAGTCCTGGATGACACCGCCGCCATGCGCCCCAAGGGCGCGACGATCAGCCTGCATGGGCAGATCGATGCGCTGCATGAGGCGTTCAGTGGCTTGAGTTTCGGTTTGCTCGGCGCGGTGGTGCTGATCTATCTGCTGATCGTGGTCAATTTCCAATCCTGGGCCGACCCCTTTGTGATCATCACGGCCTTGCCGGCTGCACTGGCGGGCATCGTGTGGATGCTGTTCCTCAGTGGCACCTCATTGTCGGTGCCGGCCCTTACCGGAGCCATCTTATGCATGGGCGTGGCCACCGCCAACTCGATCCTGGTGGTGAGCTTCTGCCGTGAACGCCTGGCCGAACATGGCGATGCATTGAAGGCGGCGCTTGAGGCGGGCTACACACGCTTCCGCCCGGTGTGCATGACCGCCCTGGCGATGATCATCGGCATGCTGCCCCTGGCGATTTCCGAGGAGCAAAACGCCCCGCTCGGCCGTGCGGTCATCGGCGGACTGATCTTCGCCACCCTCGCCACCCTGTTGTTTGTTCCCGTGGTCTTCAGCCTGGTCCACGGTCGTCACCCTACTCGCGCTGCAGCTGGAGAAACCGCACATGTCGTCTGATCAAAAACCCTCGCGCAAGCGTCTGATGCTCATGGGTGCCGGCGGCCTGACGTTGGCCGCCCTGTTGGTCGCCAGCGGCCTGCACGCTCGCACGCTGCACGAACAATCGGTCACTGCCTGGACCGAGGCCGCCGCCATCCCCCAAGTGATGGTGTTTCAACCCAAGCAGAACGCCGCCGGCGATACCCTGCGCCTGCCCGCGCACCTCGAGGCCTGGAGCAAGGCACCGATCCATGCGCGGGTCAGCGGCTACTTGAAGGACTGGAAAGTCGACATCGGCAGCCAGGTCCAGGCCGGGCAGATCCTCGCCGAAATCGACAGCCCCGACCTTGATCAACAACTGGCCCAGGCCCATGCGCGGCTGATCCAACAACAAGCGAATGCGCGCCTGGCCGCCACCAGCGCGACCCGTTGGCAAAACCTGCTGGCCAGCCACTCGGTATCGCGCCAGGAGGCCGATGAAAAAACCTCCAACGCCGCGGCGGCCAAGGCCAACGCCCAGGCCGCCGCTGCCGACTATGCGCGACTGTCGGCGCTGGAAAGCTACAAGACCATTCGGGCGCCATTCGCCGGCACCATTACTGCGCGCAACACTGATATCGGCCAGTTGATCAAGGCCGATACCGACAGCGACCCTGAGCTGTTCAACATTGCCGACACTCACCAGTTGCGCCTGTATGTGCCGGTGCCGCAGAACTATGCAGCGGTGATCCATCCTGGCCTGGAAGCCGAGCTGACCGTGCCCGAACACCCTGGCGAGCACTTCAAGGCGCGCCTGATCGGTGACTCCACCGCCATCGACCGCCGCTCCGGCACCCTGCTTGCCCAGTTCGTCGCCGACAACCCCAACGGCGAACTGCTGCCCGGCGATTACGCCGAAGCCACCGTGCCGATCCCGGCCGATACCCATGGCGTGAGCATCCCGGCCAGCGCCTTGATCTTCCGCGCCCAGGGCACCCAGGTTGCGGTGCTGGACAAGCACAATCATGTGCACTTGCAAGCCATTCATATCGGCCTCGACCTGGGCGAACGCCTGGTGATCGACCAAGGCCTGAAGCCCGCCGACCGCATCATCGACAACCCGCCTGACGCCCTGCGCGAAGGCGACTCGGTGCAACTGGCTGACGCCTCCGGAGGTGCCCATGCGCCCAAGGCTTAAACCCCTCGCCGCACTGATGCTGCTGGCATTGCAGGGGTGCTCGATGGCGCCCACCTACACAATGCCGAGGGTGGACCTGCCGACTCATTACCGCGAACAGACCAGCGACGGACCGTGGCACAGCGCACAACCGTCCGACCAATTGGCGCCCGAATGGTGGAAGCTCTACAACGACCCAACGCTGGATAACCTGCAACAGCGCCTACTCCAGGCCAACCCCGACCTGGCGGCAGCGCTGGCGCATTTCGATGCGTCCCAAGCGTATGCCAGCCAGTTGCATGCCGGCCTGTTCCCGCAACTCACCGCCAGTGCACAACCGCTGCGCCAGCGACAATCGGATTCGCGACCGTTGCGGGGGAGCACGCAGCCGTCGGTGTACAACAGCAACACCGCCGGCTTTTCCCTGAGCTATGACCTCGACCTGTGGGGCAAAATCCGCAACCAAGTGGCTGCCGGGAATGCCCAGGCGCAAGCGTCCGCGGATGACCTGGCGGTGGCGCGATTGAGCCTTCAACACCAATTGGCGAGCTTGTATGTGCAGCTCAATGGGTTGGATGCACAGGGCCGGATACTCGACAGCTCACTGGAGGATTTCCGCCAGGCGCTACAGCTGACCCGCAACCGTTATGAAGGCCAGATTGCTTCGGAGCTGGACCTGACCCGCGCACAAAACCAACTGGCGCAAGCCAAGGCCGAACGCGATGAAGTGCGTGGGCAACGCAACCTGACCGAGCATGCCATTGGTGAATTGGTGGGGGTGGCGGCCAGCGATTTTTCATTGCCACCCAGCCCCCAGTTGCTTGCGTTGCCGGGGGTTCCGTCGCAGTTGCCGAGCCACCTGCTGCAACGCCGCCCGGACATCGCCGCGGCGGAACGACGGGTGTTTGCGGCCAACGCGAATATCGGCGTGGCCAAGGCCGCGTGGTATCCGGATTTCAGCCTGACCGGGTTGATTGGCGGGCAAACCCAAGGCGTGGGTAACCTGCTGTCTGCAGGCAATCGCTATTGGGCGCTGGGGCCGCTGGTGAATCTGCCAATCTTTGATGGAGGGCGGTTGAGTGCCAACGAACGCCAGGCCAAGGCCGAGTTTGAAGAGGCATCGGCGCAGTACCGTAGTCAGGTGTTGAAAGCCGTGAGAGAGGTCGAAGATAACCTGGGGCAGCTAAGGGATTTGCAGCAGCAAGCGCAGGATGAACAGGCAGCGGCGGATGCGGCACGGCATACCCAAGCCCTGGCGATGAACAGCTATCAGGCCGGGGCCGTGAGTTACCTGGATGTGGTCACCGCCCAGACAGCGGCGTTGCAGGCGCAGCGGACATTGCAGGCGGTGCAGACGCGGCGGTTGCAGGCGAGTGTGGGACTCGTGACCGCACTCGGCGGCGGCTGGCAGCCTGGGGCCTGACATCACCCTACACCCGATGGCGGTGAGTCAGTCAATGATGCTGTGATTCAAATACTGCAATCGGGAGCAAGCCCCCTCCCACACTGGTTCTGCGCCAGACACACAATGTATGAACACTGCGCAACTCATGTGGGAGGGGGCTTGCTCCCGATAGCGCCCTTCCAGACACATCCTGCCAAAAGCCTACCCGCCAGCTTCTTGCTCTGCGGTCTAGCCTCCCTAGACACATCTGAGAGGGCCAGGGAATGGCAGATTTACCCGCTTCACACCGCCTGCGCATCGGTCGACTCAGCGAGCCGAATCGCATCTACCTCATCACCACCAACACCCATAAACGCCTACCGATATTCGACAACTTCCATCTCGGTCGCCTGGTTGTCTGGCAGTTTCGAATAGCCCAGTACCAAGGGCTGGCGAACTCTCTGGCATGGGTGATCATGCCCGACCACTTTCATTGGATCGTCGAGCTGCGAAAAGGCTCGCTGGCGGATTTGATATGTCAGGTGAAATCGAAAAGCACGCGCACCGTGAATGGTGCAAGCGGCCGTAAGGGGCGGTTGTGGCAGGAGAGCTTCCATGACAGTGCCCTGCGCAAGGAAGATGACCTGGTGAAAATGGCACGGTATGTGGTGGCCAATCCATTGCGAGCGGGGTTGGTCGAGCGGATTGGCGACTACCCACTGTGGGATGCCATCTGGTTGTAGCGCCGCAATTCAAATGTGGGAGGGGGCTTGCTCCCGATAGCGGTGGGTCAGTTAATACACATGTACCTGACACACCGCTATCGGGAGCAAGCCCCCTCCCACATTTTTTTGCATTTCAAGCGGCTAACTTGCCGCTGGCGATTGCCGCCGAGGCCGCCACCATCGCCCTTAACAACACCGCACATCCCGCCGCCAAATCATCCGGCGCGGCGTTCTCGATTTCGTTATGGCTGATGCCACCTTCACACGGCACGAAGATCATCCCCGCCGGGCCCAGCTCGGCGACGAAGATCGCGTCGTGCCCTGCCCCGCTGACGATATCCATGTTCGACAGGCCCAGGCTATTGGCCGCATCGCGCACGGCATCGACACAGCCTTTGTCAAAGTACAGCGGCGGGAAATCGGCGGTGGGTTCCATCTCGTAAGTCAGCCCATGTTTGGCACAGGTGTCATCGATCACCTGGCGTACCTGGGCAATCATCGAATCCAACCGCGCAGGTTCCAGGTGACGGAAGTCGAGGGTCATGCGCACTTCACCGGGAATCACGTTGCGCGAGCCCGGATACGCCTGCAGGCAACCCACGGTGCCGCATGCATGAGGCTGGTGCCCAAGCGCGGCCGCATTCACCGCTGCCACCACCGCTGCCGCACCCACCAGGGCATCCTTGCGCAGGTGCATGGGCGTCGGCCCCGCATGGGCTTCCACGCCACGCAGTTTCAGGTCGAACCACTTTTGCCCCAGGGCGCCGAGCACCACGCCGATGGTTTTCTTTTCATCTTCCAGGATCGGCCCCTGTTCGATATGGGCTTCAAAATACGCGCCGACCTTATGCCCGCTCTCAGGGCGTGTGCCCGCGTAGCCAATCGCGTTCAATGCCTCGCCGACACTGACGCCATCTACATCGACCTTGGCCAAGGTATCGGCCAGGCTGAATTTCTTGGCGAACACCCCGGAGCCCATCATGCACGGCGGGAAGCGCGAGCCTTCTTCGTTGGTCCACACCACCACTTCCAGCGGCGCCTCGGTTTCGATCTTTAAATCGTTGAGCGTGCGCAACACTTCCACGCCGGCCAACACACCAAAGCATCCGTCGAACTTGCCGCCGGTGGGCTGGGTGTCGATGTGGCTGCCGGTCATCACCGGGGGCAGGTCTGGGTTGCGGCCCGGGCGACGGGCGAAGATATTGCCGATGCCGTCGACGGTCACTGTGCAACCGGCCGCTTCGCACCACTGCACGAAGAGGTCGCGGGCCTTGCGGTCGAGGTCGGTAAGGGCCAGGCGACACACCCCGCCCTTGGGGGTGGCGCCGAGTTTGGCCAGGTCCATCAGCGACTGCCACAGGCGGTCGCGGTTGATGTGCTGATGGGTCGATTGCAGAACGTCGAGGGCAGCGTTCATGGGGATCTCCTCAGGCTGTATTTCTTATGATTGCATTTCATATTCACTACAACGGTGATTTGGCAGCCACTGGGTTGGTCGCACGCTTGGCATTCAAACCGTAATACAACACTCCACCCAAGGCCGAGCCGGTAAACCAGCCATAGCTGTAGAACCAGCTGAACGCATCACTGCCCAGGGACAGCAGCGTCAGCACCACCGGCACACCAAAGGCGATAAAACCGCTCAAGTTCCAGGCGGGGTACACGTCATCGCGGTACAAGCCCGCCAGGTCCAGCTGCTGTCTGCGGGTGATGAAGTAGTCCACCACCATGATCCCGGCAATCGGCCCCAGCAGGCTCGAATAGCCCAGCAGCCAGTTGGAATACACCGTCTCCAGGCTCACATCGGAAACGATCAAGCCGAGTTTTTTCAGCAGCTCATGGGCCATCAGTGCCAGCCCGACCAGACCGGTCAGGATCACCGCCGTGGTGCGGTTGATCAGCTTGGGCGCAATGTTTTGGAAGTCGTTGGTGGGCGAGACAATGTTCGCCGCTGTGTTGGTGGACAAAGTGGCGACAATGATCAGCGCCATCGCCACGGCCACCCATACCGGGCTCTGGATATGGCCTATCAGGGTCACCGGGTCGGAGACACTGACGCCCACCAGTTTTACCGAGGCGGCGGTCATGATCACGCCGAGGGCGGCGAACAGGAACATGGTCAGCGGCAAGCCGAAAATCTGCCCGAGGATCTGGTCTTTCTGGCTCTTGGCGTAGCGGCTGAAGTCGGGAATGTTCAGCGACAAGGTAGCCCAGAACCCCACCATCGCCGTCAGCCCCGCCATGAAATAACCGGTGAGGCTCGCGCCTTCGGGGCGCTTGGGTGGGATCGCCATCAATTCGCTGAGGGACACATTCGGCATCGCCCACACCAGCAGGCCAACCCCCACCGCCACCAGCAGCGGTGCCGACAAGGTTTCCAGGCGCTTGATCGACTCTGCGCCACGCAGCACCACCCACAGGTTCAGGCACCAGAAGATCATGAAACCGATCACCTCACCGGTACCACCAAGGGCCTTCCAGCCGTCGAAAATCGAACCCAGGAACAGGTGAATCGCCAACCCGCCAAACATCGTCTGGATACCAAACCAGCCACAGGCCACCAACGCGCGAATCAGGCACGGCACGTTGGAACCGAGAATGCCGAATGACGAGCGCAGCAGCACTGGAAACGGAATGCCGTACTTGGTGCCTGGAAAAGCGTTGAGGGTCAGCGGGATCAGCACCACGATATTGGCCAGCAGGATCGCCATCAGCGCCTCGCCCACCGACAGCCCGAAATACGCGGTGAGCACACCGCCCAGGGTGTAGGTGGGCACGCAGATCGACATGCCGACCCACAACGCGGTGATGTGCCATTTGTTCCAGGTGCGCTCGTGCACCTTGGTGGGTGCCATGTCGTGGTTGTAGCGAGGGCTGTCGAGGACGTCGGGGCCGGCGTCGAGTTCATACAGGCCGTTGCGCTCGATGACTTGCGATCTGTTCTGTTGCATGGCCGCTCCACGGTTTTTTTAAAATTATTGTTGCTCACCTGCACGTTGTGTCCAGGTGGCCGGAGTACCGCGTAAACAACATGACATCACGGGCTCCTGCCAGCCGCCACTGCACTCAATTACCGTGCCGACAACCCAACTTGAACCCGCACCGCTTATATAACGTGCTGATGTTATTCAACTTTCAGATTGTATTCCGGCGTCCGTCGACGTTATGCAGACTACATAACGCGAACGTTATCCGAACCGTCCGGACTCAATCTGGTGCAACACAATTATTTTTATTTGCCGACGCCGTCAAGAGGCATATCTCAAGCGTCTGATTTGCAATAAGAAATGTTGCTCAAAAGCAGAACCTGTCAAGTGCGTCAAAACGGTGAGGTGTTGCTACATTTTGGTGACTCAGTAATTTTTACTCTATAAATCAGTAGCTTAATGTCAGAAAAAGCTGAAGAAAAATCTTCTTGCTCAATCTAAAAACTCGGGCTAGTTTCTATTCCTGTCACCGATGACAGGAATTAACCGACCATCGGCGTGCAGCATTACAACACTTAGAACTGGCACAAGCCGGTCAAGCCTGTGAGGAACTCGACATGTCGCTGTTGATCCGTGGCGCCACCGTTATTACCCATGATGAAAGTTACCGCGCCGATGTTTTATGCGCAGGCGGTCTAATTCGCGCCGTTGGCACGGATCTGGATATACCCGCCGGCACTGAAATACTCGATGGCAGCGGCCAATACCTGATGCCGGGCGGCATCGACCCCCATACCCATATGCAGCTACCCTTCATGGGCACCGTGGCCAGTGAAGACTTTTTCAGTGGTACGGCGGCGGGTCTGGCCGGTGGCACCACATCGATCATCGACTTCGTGATTCCCAACCCGCAGCAATCGCTGATGGAAGCGTTTCACCAGTGGCGCGGCTGGGCAGAGAAGTCCGCCTCCGACTACGGCTTTCATGTGGCAATCACCTGGTGGAGCGAACAGGTACGCGAAGAAATGGCCGAGCTGGTCAGCCATCACGGCATCAACAGCTTCAAGCATTTCATGGCCTACAAGAACGCGATCATGGCTGCCGACGACACCCTGGTGGCCAGCTTCGAGCGCTGCCTGGAACTGGGCGCGGTGCCCACCGTACATGCCGAAAACGGCGAGCTGGTGTACCACCTGCAACGCAAGCTGATGGCCCAGGGCATCACCGGGCCGGAAGCGCATCCGCTGTCGCGCCCGTCCCAGGTGGAAGGCGAAGCGGCCAGCCGGGCGATTCGTATTGCCGAGACCATCGGCACGCCACTATACCTGGTGCATGTGTCGACCAAGGAAGCGCTGGATGAGATCACCTACGCCCGGGGCAAGGGCCAGGCGGTCTACGGCGAGGTGCTCGCCGGCCACTTGTTGCTGGATGACAGCGTCTACCAGCACCCCGACTGGCAGACAGCCGCCGGCTATGTGATGAGCCCGCCTTTCCGCCCGCGCGGGCACCAGGAGGCTCTATGGCACGGCCTGCAATCGGGCAACCTGCACACCACCGCCACCGACCACTGCTGCTTTTGCGCCGAACAAAAAGCCGCTGGGCGTGACGACTTCAGCAAGATCCCCAACGGCACCGCCGGCATCGAAGACCGCATGGCGCTGCTGTGGCACGAAGGCGTCAACACAGGGCGCTTGTCGATGCAGGAGTTCGTTGCGCTGACCTCCACCAACACCGCGAAGATCTTCAACCTCTACCCACGCAAAGGCGCAGTGCGCGTAGGTGCCGACGCCGACCTGGTGCTGTGGGATCCGCAAGTCACGCGAACCATTTCGGCCAAGACTCACCATCAGCAGGTCGACTTCAACATCTTCGAAGGCAAGACCGTACGCGGCGTGCCGAGCCACACCATCAGCCAGGGCAAGCTGGTCTGGGCCGATGGCGACCTGCGCGCCGAACGTGGCGCCGGGCGCTATGTGGAGCGGCCCGCGTACCCGTCGGTGTTTGAGCAGTTGAGCAAGCGGGCGGAGCATTCCAGGCCGGTTGCTGTGAAGCGCTGAAACCGCCATCGGGGGCAAGTCGAATCGTCGCACCGCCCCTCCCACATTTGATCGGGTTCACATAGATCCAGTGTGGGAGGGGGCTTGCCCCCGATGAGGCCAGTACAGCCAACAAAAATGCCCACATAGAGGCAATCCAAAAAAAACCGTGAGGCCACCACCGTGATCCAGACCCTGACCCACCTCCCCCACCCCCGAGAAGACGGGGCCACCCTCGCCAGCCAATTCACCGACCTGGCACCGCCCCTCAACGCCCGCCAAGCCCAACTGGAAGCCTCGCGCTGCCTGTACTGCTACGATGCGCCATGCGTGAATGCGTGCCCCAGCGAGATCGATATCCCGTCGTTCATCCGCAATATCCACACCGACAACGTCCAGGGTGCTGCGCAGAAAATCCTCTCGGCCAACATCCTCGGCGGCAGCTGCGCCCGGGTCTGCCCCACGGAGATCCTCTGCCAGCAAGCCTGTGTACGTAACAACGCCGAAGAATGCGCCCCGGTGCTGATCGGCCTGTTGCAACGCTACGCCATCGATAACGCGCACTTCAACGAACACCCTTTCCAACGCGCCGCGCCCACCGGCAAACGCATCGCCGTGGTCGGCGCCGGGCCGGCGGGCCTGGCCTGCGCCCACCGCGCTGCATTGCACGGCCATGACGTGGTGATTTTCGAAGCCCGGGAAAAAGCCGGTGGCCTGAACGAGTACGGGATCGCCAAATACAAACTGGTGGATGACTTTGCCCAGAAGGAACTGGATTTCCTCCTGCAGATCGGCGGCATCGAAATCCGCCACGGCCAGCGCCTGGGCGACAACCTGAGCTTGAGCGAGCTGCACCAGCAGTTCGATTCGGTGTTCCTTGGCCTAGGCCTGGCCGCCAGCAAACAGCTCGGCTTACCCCACGAAGAGGCCCCGGGCCTACTCGCCGCCACCGACTACATCCGCGAACTGCGCCAGGCCGATGACCTCAGCCAATTGCCCCTGGCCGACCGCTGCATCGTACTCGGCGCCGGCAATACCGCCATCGACATGGCCGTGCAGATGGCCCGCCTCGGTGCACGGGATGTGAACCTCGTGTACCGCCGCGGCCTCGCGGACATGGGCGCGACCCACCACGAACAGGACATTGCCAAGGCCAATCAGGTGCGGTTGTTGACCTGGGCCCAACCCGAAGAAGTGTTACTCGACGATCAGGGACGAGTCCGCGGCATGCGCTTCGCCCGTACTCACCTGGATAACGGTCGCCTGCTGCCCACTGGCGAAACCTTCGAGCTGGCCGCCGATGCGATCTTCAAGGCGATCGGCCAAGGGTTTGACGGCGACGCGCTGCACGACCCGCTGGCCCAGCAACTGCACCGCGTGGGCGAGCGCATCTTTGTCGACGAACAGCTGCGCACCAGCATCCCTGGCGTGTATGCCGGCGGTGATTGCGTCAGCCTCGGCCAGGACCTCACCGTCCAGGCCGTGCAACATGGCAAGCTGGCCGCCGAGGCCATGCACGCTCAACTCATGCTGAATGTGGAGGCTGCGTAATGGCCGATCTCTCGATTGTATTCGCCGGTATCAAGGCACCCAATCCATTCTGGCTGGCCTCCGCGCCGCCCACCGACAAAGCCTATAACGTGGTCCGCGCTTTCGAAGCCGGCTGGGGCGGCGTGGTGTGGAAAACCCTTGGGGAAGACCCCGCGGCGGTCAACGTGTCGTCGCGTTACTCAGCGCATTACGGGGCCAATCGCGAAGTGCTGGGCATCAACAATATCGAACTGATCACCGACCGTTCCCTGGAGATCAACCTGCGGGAAATCACCCAGGTCAAAAAAGACTGGCCCGACCGTGCGCTGATCGTGTCGCTGATGGTGCCGTGCGTTGAAGAATCCTGGAAAAATATTCTGCCCCTGGTGGAGGCCACCGGTTGCGACGGCATCGAACTGAACTTCGGCTGCCCCCACGGCATGCCCGAACGTGGCATGGGCGCAGCGGTCGGCCAGGTACCGGAGTATGTGGAACAGGTGACACGCTGGTGCAAGACGTATTGCTCGCTGCCGGTGATCGTCAAGCTCACGCCGAACATCACCGATATCCGCGTGGCAGCAAGAGCAGCGTATCGCGGCGGTGCGGACGCGGTGTCGTTGATCAACACCATCAATTCCATCACCAGCGTAGACCTGGAGCGCATGGTCGCCCTGCCGGTGGTCGGCACTCAGAGCACCCACGGCGGTTACTGCGGTTCGGCGGTCAAGCCGATAGCACTGAACATGGTCGCCGAAATCGCCCGCGACCCGCAGACCCAGGGCCTGCCGATTTGCGGCATCGGCGGTATCGGCAACTGGCGCGATGCCGCGGAATTCGTCGCCCTGGGCTGCGGCGCGGTACAGGTGTGCACTGCGGCGATGCTGCATGGCTTCAGGATTGTGGACGAGATGAAGGACGGGCTGTCGCGTTGGATGGACAGCCAGGGTTACACCAGCCTGCAGGCATTTTCGGGGCGGGCTGTGGGTAACACTACAGACTGGAAGTACCTGGATATCAACTACCAGGTGATCGCCAGGATCGACCAGGCGGCGTGTATCGGCTGTGGGCGTTGCCACATTGCTTGTGAGGATACTTCGCACCAGGCGATCGCCAGTTTGAAGCAGGCGGACGGCACGCATAAGTATGAGGTGATCGATGATGAATGCGTGGGCTGCAACCTGTGCCAGATCACCTGCCCGGTGGCGGACTGTATTGAGATGGTGCCGATGGACACCGGCAAGCCGTTTTTGAATTGGACGCACGATCCACGTAATCCTTATCGCGAGGCTGTGTAGGCCTTTTAGACCGCTATCGGGGGCAAGCCCCCTCCCACAGTGGATCTATGTGAACCTGATCAAATGTGGGAGGGGGCTTGCCCCCGATGAGGCCCCCAGCCTCAGGACAAGACTCAAGGCTCCAACCCAATCCCCCGCAAAATCACACTGGTCACGGTCTGGATCGCCTTCTCGAACTGCATGTCCGACAACGGCTGGTGGTCGTTCAGGATCTTCACCTGGTGATCAAAGTCGGCATAGTGCTGGGTCGAGGCCCAGATCATATACAGCAGGCTCGAAGGCTCCACCGGCAGGATGCGTTTGTCTTCCACCCACTGGCGAATCTTCGCCTCCTTCATCTTGGCCCAGTCGTACAGGCTTTCATCCAATGCCTCGCCGAGGGTCGGCGCGCCGTGGATGATTTCATTGGCCCAGACCTTGGAGCCATAGGGTCGCGTCCGCGAGCGCTGCATCTTGGCTCGGATATAACTGCTGAGCACCACCCGCGGGTCGTCGAAGGTCTCGAAGCTCAGGGCGTCCTGCTTCCACAGCTCGAGCAGGTCGAACAGCACCGCGCTGTACAGCTCGCTCTTGGTGGTGAAGTAGTAATGCAGGTTAGAGCGTGGCAGTTGCACCTCTTCGGCGATGTCGGCCATGGCGGTGCTGCCATAGCCTTTTTCGGCGAAGACTTTTTCTGCGGCCAACAGGATTTTCTCAACGTTGACTCGACGAATTCCACTCTTGTGATTGCCCATAAGGGCTCCCTGACAACAACACGGCCTAAAGACTACCACCGGCTCTAGATCGGGGCGACAGGCCAAGCCGAAACTTCGTACACTGCCCGCTCCTACCCATTGATTGGTATTGAACAATGTTGATCAAGAAAGCCCTGACCACCGTCGCCCTGCTCACCTCTCTGCTGGGCGCCTCGGCGGCATTTGCCCATGCCCACCTCGAGAGCGCAAAACCTGCGGCCAACAGCAATGTCGCCGCACCGAAAGACTTGCGCCTGACCTTCACCGAAGGCGTCGAAGCCACCTTCACCAAGGTGTCCCTGAGCAAGGACGGCACTGAAATCGCCATCAAGGACCTGGAAACCCCGGACGCGGACAAGAAAGTCCTGGTCGTGACCCCTGCTGCCCCGCTCGCGAGCGGCAATTACAAAGTGGTGTGGAATGCGGTGTCGGTCGACACCCACAAGAGCAGCGGTGAATACAGCTTCAAAGTCGGCCAGTAACCCATGGCAACCCTGCTGGTGCTGTGCCGTTTCCTGCATTTTATCGTCGTGCTGCTGATGTTCGGGGCTTGCGTGCTCCGGCCCTGGCTGCTCGGCGCTCAGGTACAACCGGCTCTGGACCGGCAACTGCTATGCATCACCCGTGGCCTGGCCTGGCTGGGGCTTGGCTCCGGCCTGGCGTGGTTGCTGCTGATCACCGCCAGCATGGCGGGCAGTTGGGACGCAGCGCTGCAACCGGCCACCGTGCGATTGGTGCTGGGCAAGACCTTTTTCGGCCAGGTATGGACCTGGCATCTGCTGCTGAATGTTCTGCTGGTGATCGTGCTGATCAAACCCTGGCCGGCCTTGCGTTTGCCGTTGATCACCCTACTGCTGGCGACTCTGGCACCGGTGGGCCATGGCGCCATGCTCGACGGGCTGAGTGGACAATTGCTGATCCTCAACCAAGTGGTGCATCTGCTGTGCGTAGGGGCTTGGCTGGGTGGGTTGCTGCTACTGGTGCTGATCCTCAGACACGCGCAAGACCAGCGGATGGAGCCGATTTTGCGGCGCTTCAGCGGCGTGGGTTACGGCCTGGTCGCAGGCTTGCTGGTAACCGGCTTGATCAACGTGCGCGTGCTCACCGGGCAACTGTGGCCCACGCCGTTGTTCAATGGGTTTGCCCTGATTCTGTTGATCAAGGTGATGCTGGTGCTGGGCATGTTGGCGCTGGCGCTGCTGAACCGGTTGCGCCTTGATCGCTGCGAACAGCGGCTGGGCAGCTTGAAGGCCAGTGTGATGGTGGAGTGGCTGCTGGGGGTCTGCGCAGTAGCCGCCGTTTCACTCCTTGGCACCCTGCCTCCGATGGTCCTGGCGGGATAAATCCACGGCAATTTTTTAAAGTTGAACCGTGCCCGCTTTATATCAAGGCTCGGCAGGTCATCGTATAACTTCTGCTTGACACACCCAGAAAACCCCGTAAATATCCCGCCAAATGTTGTACGACGACGTATAACAAATAATAAAAATAACAAAAGAAAGGGAGCCTCACTGTGAGTCAATTCGCCCGCAATTCCTGCTCGTGCCTCGGCCTTATCGGTCTCGGCGGCCTGGCGCTGACCCTGCCCCTCGCTACCAATGCCGAAGGCTTCATCGAAGATGCCAAGGCCACGCTCAACCTGCGCAACGCCTACTTCAACCGCAACTTCACCAACCCGACCAACCCCCAGGGCAAGGCCGAAGAGTGGACGCAGAACTTCATTCTCGACGCCAAGTCCGGCTTTACCCAAGGCACCGTGGGCTTCGGGATCGATGTGCTGGGCCTGTATTCGCAAAAACTCGATGGCGGCAAAGGCACCGCCGGTACCCAGTTGCTGCCGGTGCATGACGATGGCCGCCCCGCCGATAACTTCGGCCGCCTGGGCGTGGCGCTGAAGACCAAGCTGTCGAAGACCGAATTGAAGGTGGGCGAATGGATGCCGGTGCTGCCGATCCTGCGTTCCGATGATGGCCGTTCCCTGCCCCAGACCTTCCGGGGCGGCCAGGTCACGTCCAATGAGATTGCCGGCCTGACCCTTTACGGCGGCCAGTTTCGCGGCAACAGCCCGCGCAACGACGCGAGCATGGAAGACATGTTCATGAACGGCAAAGCCGCCTTCACCTCGGACCGTTTCAACTTCGGTGGCGGCGAATACACCTTCAATGACAAACGCACCCAGGTTGGCCTGTGGTACGCCGAACTCACCGATATCTACCAGCAGCAATACCTCAACCTCACCCACAGCCAACCTGTGGGCGACTGGACCCTGGGCGCCAACCTCGGCTTCTTCAACGGCAAGGAAGACGGCAGCGCCCTGGCCGGCGACCTGGATAACAAGACCGTGTCCGCCCTGCTCTCAGCCAGATACAACGGCCACACCTTCTACGTCGGCCTGCAGAAGCTCACCGGCGACAGCGTGTGGATGCGCGTCAACGGCACCAGTGGCGGCACCTTGGCCAACGACAGCTACAACGCCAGCTACGACAACGCCAAGGAAAAATCCTGGCAGTTGCGCCATGACTTCAACTTCGTGGTGCTCGGCGTCCCCGGGCTGACCCTGATGAACCGCTATATCAGTGGCAGTAACGTGCACACCGGGGCGATCACCGATGGCAAGGAATGGGGACGCGAATCGGAGCTGGCCTACACGGTGCAAAGTGGTGCGTTGAAAAACCTAAACGTGCGGTGGCGCAACTCCACCATGCGCCGGGATTTCAGCAATAACGAGTTTGATGAGAACCGGGTATTTGTCAGCTACCCGATATCACTGCTTTAAATGTGCCAGAGCTTTTGTAGGAGCGAGCTTGCTCGCGAGAAACCTATGGGCACCGCGTTTATTCAGTAACCACGCGTTATCGTTAACGTTTTTCGCGAGCAAGCTCGCTCCTACTGGAAGGGCGTTGACAACACAGGGAATCCCTAACACTATTTCCTCATAGTCATACGACAACCTACAACAAAAATTGGAATGCTCATGACCACCACCACGCCCGCCCCCTTCAACCGCCTGCTACTCACCGGTGCCGCCGGCGGCCTCGGCAAAGTCCTGCGCGAACGCATGCGCCCTTACGCCAAGGTCCTGCGCCTGTCGGACATCGCCGACATGGCCCCCGCTGTCGGCGCTCACGAAGAAGTACAGCCTTGCGACCTTGCCGATAAACAAGCTGTGCACCAGTTGGTGGAAGGCGTCGACGCCATCCTGCACTTTGGCGGCGTATCGGTGGAGCGTTCCTTCGAAGAAGTCCTCGGCGCCAATATCAGCGGCATTTTCCATATATACGAAGCCGCCCGTCGCCATGGGGTCAAGCGTGTGATCTTCGCCAGCTCCAACCATGTGATCGGCTTCTACAAGCAGGGCGAACAACTCGACGCCCACTCCCCTCGCCGTCCTGACAGCTACTACGGCCTGTCCAAGTCCTACGGCGAGGACATGGCCAGTTTCTACTTCGATCGCTACGGCATCCAGACCGTGAGCATCCGCATCGGCTCCTCGTTCCCGCAACCGCAGAACCGCCGGATGATGCACACCTGGCTGAGCTTCGATGACCTGACCCAGTTGCTCGAGCGCGCGCTGTATACGCCCAACGTCGGCCACACCGTGGTCTACGGCATGTCGGCGAACCTCGACACCTGGTGGGACAACCGCTACGCCGCGCACCTGGACTTTGCTCCCAAGGACAGCTCCGAAGTGTTCCGCGCCCAGGTTGAAGCCCAGCCACCGGTCGCCGCCGATGACCCGGCCGCGGTCTACCAGGGCGGGGCTTTTTGCGCAGCAGGGCCGTTCGGTGACTGAGTGCACAGCAACCCAAGGGAATGAGTGGCCATGAGCGCTGAATTGATTGTCGACGTCCGCAACGCCGTGGGCGAATGCCCGGTGTGGGTGCCCGAAGAAAACGCCTTGTATTGGGTGGATATCCCCAACGGCAGCCTGCAACGCTGGGACGCCGCCACCGGCTACCTCAGCGCGTGGAAGGCACCACAGATGCTCGCCTGCATCGCACGCACTCAAGCGGGCAACTGGGTGGCAGGCATGGAAACCGGCTTCTTTGAACTGACCACCCACAATGACGGTAGCCTCGACACTACGCTCCTGGCTGGTGTCGAACACCCGCGTCCGGACATGCGCTTGAACGATGGTCGCTGTGATCGCCAGGGCCGTTTCTGGGCAGGAAGCATGGTGCTGGACATGGGCTTGAACGCGGCCGAGGGCATTCTTTACCGCTATGCGTCCGGGCGCGCGCCCCATGCGCAACTGGATGGCTTCATCACCCTCAACGGCCTGGCCTTCAGTCCCGATGGCCGCACGATGTACGCCTCGGATTCGCATCCGCAGGTGCAGCAGGTGTGGGCCTTCGACTACGACACCAACACAGGCACGCCGTCCAATCGCCGCCTGTTTATCGATATGAACCACTTCCCCGGCCGCCCCGACGGCGCTGCCGTGGACGCCGACGGCTGCTATTGGATCTGTGCCAATGACGCCGGGCTGATCCACCGTTTCACCCCTGAGGGCCGCCTGGATCGTTCCCTCAGCGTACCGGTGAAAAAACCCACCATGTGCGCCTTTGGCGGCAGCCGCCTGGACACCCTGTACGTCACCTCGATCCGTGACGATGCGAGCGAACAGTCGCTGTCCGGCGGCGTATTCGCGCTCAACCCAGGCGTCAAGGGTCTGGCCGAACCGCACTTCATCCTCTAGCTGTACTGCTGTGCCTTGAATACAACAATAACAAGACAGGAGTGACACCCCATGGACTTCAAACGCACCTTGCTCGCCGCCGCACTCATCACCCTCAGCAGCGCCGCCCACGCGCTGGAAATCAAATTCGCCGACATCCACCCCGCCGGCTACCCCACCGTGGTCGCCGAAGAAAACATGGGCAAGGCCCTTACCAAAGCGAGCAACGGCGAACTGACCTTCAAGTACTTTCCCGGCGGTGTGCTCGGCTCCGAGAAAGAAGTGGTCGAACAGGCCCAGGTCGGCGCAGTCCAGATGACCCGCGTCAGCCTCGGCATCGTCGGCCCGGTGGTGCCGGATGTGAACGTGTTCAACCTGCCGTTCGTGTTCCGTGACCAGGCGCATATGCGCAAGGTCATCGATGGCGAGATCGGCGACGAAATCCTCGCCAAGATCACCAACTCCGAGTTCGGCCTGGTGGCCCTGGCCTGGATGGATGGCGGCACGCGCAACCTCTACACCAAGAAGCCGGTGCGTAAGATCGAAGACCTCAAGGGCATGAAGATCCGTGTGCAAGGCAACCCGCTGTTTATCGACGCCTTCAACGCCATGGGCGCCAACGGCATCGCAATGGACACCGGCGAAATCTTCAGCGCCTTGCAGACCGGGGTCATCGACGGTGCGGAAAACAACCCGCCGACCTTGCTGGAACATAACCACTACCAGAACGCCAAGTACTACACCCTCACCGAGCATCTGATCCTGCCGGAACCCATCGTGATGTCGAAGATCACCTGGAACAAGCTCAGCCCCGCGCAGCAGGACATGGTCAAGCAAGCCGCCAAGGCCGCCCAGGCCGACGAGCGCGTGCTGTGGGACAAGAAATCCGCCAGCAGCGAGGAAAAACTCAAGGCTGCCGGTGTCGAGTTCATCACGGTCGACAAAAAGCCCTTCTACGACGCCACCGCCCAGGTGCGCGCCAAGTACGGCGCACCGTATGCAGACATGATCAAGCGCATCGACGCCGTTCAATAACCTCCCTGCTCCCTGCATAAGGCCCGGCGCGGTCGGCATCGACGCGCCCGGTCACGGTGAACGCCATGAAGAATCTACTGCTGCGCATCAATGACCGTATCTACATGACCTGCATCTGGGTCGCCGGCCTCTCGGTCCTGGGGGTGGCGCTGATCATTCCCTGGGGCATCTTCGCCCGCTACGTCCTCGGCACCGGTTCCAGCTGGCCGGAGCCCACTGCGATCCTGCTGATGCTGGTGTTCACCTTTATCGGCGCCGCCGCCAGTTACCGAGCCGGCGCGCATATGTCGGTGGCGATGGTCACCGACCGCCTGCCCCCCGCCCAACGCCGCATCGTCGGCATCTTCTCGCAACTGTTGATGGGCACCATCTGCCTGTTCATGACCCTCTGGGGCACCAAGCTGTGCCTGTCGACCTGGAACCAGTTCATGAGCGCGATCCCCACCCTGCGCGTGGGCATCACCTACATGCCGATCCCCATTGGCGGCCTGCTGACCCTGATCTTTGTGGTGGAAAAACTCCTGCTCGGGGACCAGAGCAACCGGCGCGTTGTGCGCTTCGACCTGGTGGAAGAAAGCGAAGGGGCTGCCTGACTATGGACGCATTGATTCTGTTGGGCAGCTTTATCGCCTTGATCCTGATTGGCATGCCGGTGGCCTACGCCCTCGGGCTGTCGGCGCTGATCGGCGCGTGGTGGATCGACATTCCCTTCCAGGCCTTGATGATCCAGGTGGCGGGCGGGGTGAACAAGTTTTCGCTGATGGCGATTCCGTTCTTCGTGTTGGCCGGCGCAATCATGGCCGAGGGCGGCATGTCGCGGCGCCTGGTGGCGTTTGCCGGGGTGCTGGTGGGCTTTGTGCGTGGCGGCCTGTCCCTGGTCAACATCATGGCCTCGACGTTTTTCGGCGCGATTTCCGGCTCGTCGGTGGCCGATACCGCCTCGGTCGGTTCGGTGCTGATCCCGGAAATGGAACGCCGTGGCTACCCGCGAGAGTTCGCCACGGCGGTAACCGTGAGTGGCTCGGTACAGGCGCTGCTGACGCCGCCCAGTCACAACTCGGTGCTCTACTCCCTGGCTGCCGGCGGCACGGTGTCGATCGCCTCATTGTTCATGGCCGGCGTGGTGCCGGGCCTTTTAATGAGCGCGTGCCTGATGGTGCTGTGCCTGATCTTCGCAAAAAAGCGCAACTACCCCAAAGGCGAAGTCATCCCGCTCAAGCAGGCGCTGAAAATCTGCGCTGATGCGCTCTGGGGCCTGATGGCCATGGTGATCATCCTTGGCGGCATCTTGTCGGGCATCTTCACCGCCACCGAGTCCGCGGCCATCGCGGTGCTGTGGGCGTTCTTCGTCACCATGTTCATCTACCGCGACTACAAGTGGAGCGAGCTGCCCAAGCTGATGCACCGCACGGTGCGCACCATTTCCATCGTGATGATCCTCATCGCCTTCGCCGCCAGCTTCGGCTACATCATGACCCTGATGCAGATCCCGGCGAAGATCACCACGCTGTTCCTGACCCTGTCGGACAACCGCTACGTGATCCTGATGTGCATCAACGTCATGCTGCTGTTGCTTGGCACGGTAATGGACATGGCGCCGCTGATCCTGATCCTCACGCCGATCCTGATGCCGGTGATCCTCGGCATCGGCGTCGACCCGGTGCACTTCGGCATGATCATGCTGGTCAACCTCGGCATCGGCTTGATCACGCCTCCGGTGGGCGCGGTGTTGTTCGTCGGCGCGGCGGTGGGCAAGGTCAGCATCGAGAAAACCGTGACCGCGCTGCTGCCGTTCTATGCGGTGTTGTTTCTGGTGCTGATGGCCGTCACCTACATCCCAGCGTTGTCGTTGTGGTTGCCGAGCGTGGTGCTGTAACCCAATCGTCAGAACAGAGGTGAGCAAATGTGGGAGGGGGCAAGCCCCCTCCCACATTTTGTTCCGCATTGTGTCAGGTCAGGGTGGTGAATTTTTCAGGCGCCCCGCAGTATCGATACTCACCACCACCGACAACCCCGGCCGCAACCGCTCACTCTCGGCCTGATCCGGGTCTACGGTAATCCTCACCGGCACGCGCTGGGCGATCTTGACGAAGTTGCCGGTAGCGTTGTCGGCCTGCAACAGGCTGAACTCGGACCCGGTTGCCGGTGAGATGTGCTGCACCGTGCCATGGAATTTGCGGTGGTTCAGCGCGTCCACGGTGAAGGTCACCGGCTGGCCCACCTGCACATTATCCATCTGGGTTTCCTTCATATTGGCGATCACCCACAGCTGCTTGGGCACCAAGGCCATCAATTGCGCGCCGGAGTTGACGTAGGCGCCCAGGCGCACGCCGATCTGCCCGAGCTGGCCGTCGCGGGGGGCGGTGATGCGGGTGTTGGACAAATCGATGCGCGCCAGTTCCACCGCCGCCTCGGCACTCGCCACCGCCGCTTCCAGGGAGCCGCGGTTGACGATGACGGTCTGCAGGTCCTGCCGGGCAATTTCCAGGCTGGCCTGGGCCTGGGCCACGGCGGCGATGGTCTGGGCATTGGCGGCGCGGGTCACGTCCAGCTCGCGCTTGGACACCGAGCCGTCGCTGATCAGCTCTTCATTGCGGCGCAGATCCGCCGTGCTCTTGCGCGCCTGGGCCTGGCTGTCCACCAATGCGGCCTGACGCAGCTTGATGGTCGCTTCAGCGCTGTTGCGTTGCTGAACCACATTGGCCAGCGATGCCTTCTGCACCGCCAATTGTGCCAGCGCCTGGTCAAGGCGCTGCTTATAGATGCGGTCGTCCAGCCGCACCAGCAGGTCGCCGGCTTTCACATACTGGAAATCCTGCACCGGCACTTCAAACACATAGCCGCTGAGCTGCGGGCCGATAATCGTCACCTGTCCGCGCACCAGGGCGTTCTCAGTGGTCTCTACCGCGCTGCTGAACGGTGGCAACTGCCAGGCATACAGCACGATCAACACACCAATGATGGCAATCGCGGCGAAGCCCAGGGACGAGACAATACGCACCCGCAGGGAACGCGGCTCAGTCACCTTGGCGCCGGGGGGCGTGGTGCCTTCCGGGGTCGCGGCGATGGCGTTGGTGGTCGTGGTGGTAGAAGTCGGTTCGGTCATGAAGAAGCGCCGCTGGGTTGAACGGGAGGGGTTGCTGCCTTGGTGGTGCTCATCAGCCACAAGCTGCGGGTAAAGATCCAGAGCATGGTCAGCATCGCGATAATCGCGATCAGCATGAAGACATCGTTGTAGGCCATTACGTTCGCCTCACGGGTGGCCGCCGTGGCCAGGCTGCGAATACCCATGAGGTTGCGCAACTCCGGGTCGGCGACGATCCCGCCATAGGCCGAACCGCCGCTCTGCACCCGCGCCGCTACACGTGGATCGATCAGGGTCAGGTGCTCGACGATCATGCTCGAGTGATATTTCTCGCGCACGATCTGGAAGGTGCCGAGCAAGGCCGCGCCGATCAGGCCGCCGAGATTCTGGCAAATCCCGAACATCACCGAGAAGCTCACCAGGTTGCGTGGGTTGGTCAGCACGTTTTTCGTGCCCAGCACCATGGTCGGCCCGAGGAAGAACGTGCCGCCAAAGCCTAGCAGGAACTGGCTGATGTAGAGGTTTTGCGGGCGGGTCAGGTTGCTGGAGAAACTGTCCATGACCGAGCCTGTGGCCATCAGCGCCAGGGAAATCACCAGGGGCATCAGCAGGTGCGCCGGGTTGATCGTCAATGCGCTGACCACCAGCCCGGCGATCGCGCCGGCCAGCATCACCACATACAGGGTATGCATCTGCTGGTAGCTCATGTTGAGCATCTGCATGAACCCCACCGCACCGGTGGATTGCTCGGACAGCACCATACGGATCAGCACCACCGCCAAGGCCAGGCGAATCATCGCGCCGCTGCCCAGCCAGCGCGTCATCAGCATCGGGTTGCTGCGGTTATGCTCGATGGCTAGCCCCGTCATGATCAGCACCAGGGAACAGGCCGAGGCCACGCCGATCCAGGGTGCTTCCAGCCACCAGTCGATACGCCCCAACGACAGCACCGCGCAGAGCAAGGCCACGCCGCTGGCGAGGATGGCGAAGGTGAGAAAATCGAGTTTTTCAAAGGTCTTGAAGCGGTCGCCGGGTGGCAGCTTGAGCAGGAACACACAGCCCAGGCAGATCAAGGCCAGGCCCAATTCGAACAGGTATAGCCCGCGCCATTCGGCGATCTGCAGCAAGTCTTCGGAAAACAACCGCGCCAACGGTAACGCAAGCTGCGCGGTGCCCAAGCCGAGCACCAGGGCTTTCAGACGCCACTTCGCCGGGAACGCCTGGATCATGTAGTACAGGCCCAGTGAACTCAGTGCCGCGCCGACCATGCCGTGAGCGGCGCGCACGGCGATGGCCGAGTTGAGGTCGTTGACAAACAAATGCCCGAAGGTCACCAGCGCATAGAGCACCAGGAACACCTCGGTAAACGCGCGCAGGCCGAACTGCTGGCGAAACTTCACCAGCAGCAGGTTCATGCACACGTTGGTCATTACATAGGCGGCCGGCAGCCAGGCCATTTCAGCAGTAGTCGCGCCCAGGGCGCCTTGCAGGTATTGCAGGTTGGCGATGACCAGGGCATTGCCCAGGCCACCAGTGATCGCCACCAGCACTCCGACCATCGCGTACAGCCAGCGTTTGTGGGTGGGGTGCAGCGGCGTCGACGGCGAACCGGGCAGGCTCGGGCGCTCGTGGGGCTGCCAGGTGTGGGGGGTGTATTTATCCATTCGGTGACCTTGATGACCCGACGGGTTAAGTCGGTAAAACCATTACTCAGGCACAGTAAACCTGAGCGGCGTTCATCTTGCCATCTCGGACGTATCGGTAAGCGCCCATCCAGCCAGTCACACGCTGCTTTCTTTGCTCGAAGACAGTGCCGCCATGATCTCGGTGCGACAAGACACTATGATGTCGATCATAATCAAAACAGTTGACAGCTTTGATTATGATCGACATCATAAATTCACCAGCGCATGTCTCTGTGGCTGTTCGGCGCAGATCGCCGTCTCCGATCAACGTGTATGGAATCGAAATGAACGCCAATCCTTTGTTTGAACCCTACACACTGGGCCCACTGACGCTTTCCAACAGAGTGGTAATGGCACCACTGACGCGGAACCGCGCAGGGGCGGGCTTTGTTCCGAGTGAGTACGCTGCAACCTATTACAGCCAGAGAGCGTCGGCAGGCCTGCTGATTTCTGAGGCGACCCAGATCTCGCAGCAAGGTCAGGGCTATCAGGATACGCCCGGTATCTATACCAAGGCGCAGATTGAAGGCTGGCGCCCAGTCACCGACGCCGTTCATGCCAAAGGCGGGCGCATTTTCTTGCAGCTGTGGCATGTCGGGCGCGTATCCCACGTCGACCTTCAGGCAAACGGTGCTGCGCCGGTGGCGCCTTCCGCCCTGCAAGCCGCGACAAAAGTCTTCGTCAACAACCGCTTCGAAGATGCCTCGGCCCCCAGGGCGCTTGATATAGAGGAGTTGCCGGGGATCGTTAATGACTTTCGCCAAGCGGCGATAAACGCCATCGCCGCGGGGTTCGATGGCGTAGAAATCCACGGCGCTAACGGTTATCTACTCGATCAGTTCCTCAAGGACGGCGCCAACATTCGCACCGATGCCTACGGTGGCTCGGTTGAAAACCGTGCGCGCTTGCTGCTCGAAGTCACGGCTGCAGTAGTGGATGAGATCGGTGCTGATCGAACCGGCATCCGTATTTCGCCGGTGTCACCAGCCAATGGGGTTTCAAGCAGTGATCCGCAGCTGCAATTGGACTACGTCGTCGAACAGCTCGATGCCTTGGGCCTGGTTTACCTGCATGTGGTTGAAGGGGCCACCGGCGGGCCGCGCGACGTCTGCCCTTTTGACTTTGGCGCGCTACGCCAGCGCTTCAAAAATACCTACATCGCCAACAACGGCTATGACCTGGATCTGGCGACCTCCCGACTCAACGACGACAAGGCTGACTTGATCGCCTTTGGACGCCCGTTCATTGGCAACCCGGATTTGGTCGATCGGCTCAAAAACAATGTCCCCTTATCCGCAATCGATCCGACGACGCTGTATGGCGGCGGTGCAGCGGGCTATATCGACTATCCGGCGCTTGGCGAAACCAGCTCCGCACAGGGCTGAACAGCCTGGAAGCTGACCTGACTCAAACTCATGAACCGGCATTGAATAAACCGTGATCAAGGTGCATGCCAGCGGGGCAGAGCGAAGGGCAAAGTGCTCATCAGGATCATATGAGCAAGCACTCAATAACAGGCTGAATATCAAATGAAAACATCTTCGCAAAGAACCGCGATAGTGACTGGAGCATCGTCCGGTATTGGTCAAGCGGCTGCGCAGGCGCTGGTGCGTGCCGGCTATAGGGTATTCGGCACAAGTCGCAAGGCGGGTGCCAGCGCAACGCAGGTATCCATGCTCACCTGCGACGTGACAGACGACGACTCTGTCAGTGCGCTCGTGCGCACCGTACTCGAACAGACCGGGCGGATCGATCTGTTGGTCAACAATGCCGGCATCGGTATGCTCGGTGGCGCTGAAGAGTTCTCGATCCCGCAGGTCAAGGCATTGTTCGATGTCAATCTGTTCGGGGTGATTCGCATGACCAACGCGGTATTGCCGCTGATGCGCCAAGGTGGACAGGGGCGCATCATCAATATCGGATCGATCCTAGGCGTAGTGCCCGCGCCCTACTCCGCTCATTATTCGGCGGTCAAGCACGCGCTGGAGGGCTATTCGGAATCTCTTGATCACGAGGTACGCGCATTCGCTATTCGCGTTTCGGTCATCGAGCCCGCATTCGTGCGAACCGTCTTCGATCAAAACGGCATCGAGCCGGACTCGCCGTTGACGGAGTACGATCAGCCTCGGTCCGGGTTCCGGGCACTGCTGGGCGAGGTAATGCCCAAGGCCGACCTCCCAGACGTCGTGGCGGCAGTCGTAGTGAAAGCCGCGACCGATGCCCGCCCTCAGCATCGCTACACGGCTGGCAAGGCAGCGCGACAAATCAGCCTGCTGCGCCGCTTTGCCCCTGCCGGGTTCTTCGACACGGCCTTGCGCAAGCAATTTCGCCTGCCGGTTTGAATCACTAGACGTGCGGTTGTGCGCATTCAGCATGCGCATTCCAAATCAGACCCAACCGAGCCAACTCCAATAAGTGGCCGCAAACACCAACATCAACCCGTAACCAATCAACGTCACCAGGATCCCCACCTTGGCAAACTGCCGCGCCGTAAACGTCCCGGTGCCCAAACACACCATATTCTGCGGCGCATTGATCGGCAGGATAAACCCGTAGCTCATCACAAACCCCAGCAGCATCGTCATCCCCAACCGATTGAACTCCGCCGGCAAGGTCTGCAACACCGCGATCAATATCGGCAGCAACGCCGAGGTCAGCGCCGTCGCACTGGCGAACCCCAGGTGGATCACGATCAAAAACGCCGCCAGGATTGCAAACACTCCTAACGGCCCGACAAGGCCCAACCCGGTATGCGTCACCACCTGCGAGCCCAGCCATTGCCCAGCCTGGGTGGTCAGCAGTGCGGTACCCAGGCTGATACCCACGCCGAACACAATCACAGTGCCCCAGGGGATGCGCGACTGCACATCCTTCCAAGTCATCACACCGATGCCCGGCAGCAGCAAAAAGACCAGACCTGCATAGGTCGTCGAAGTAGTGTCAAACGCGTGCAGGCGGCCTTCGGTGGCCCAGGCCAGCAACAGCAGCACCGAGACCGCCAACAGGCGCTTCTGCGGTCCGGTCATCGGGCCGATGTCCACCAACGATTGGGCCACCGCTTCCTTGCCGCCAGGAATGCTGTCGGTTTCCGGCGGCAGCAACTTGATCACCAGCAACAGCAATACCGCCGACATGATCACTGCCCACGGCGCGCCGGCGATCAGCCAGTCGATCCACGACACGCGCTGGCCGAGCATCTTGTCCATAAAGCCCACGGTCAACAGGTTCTGTGCAGCGGCGGTCTGGATACCGACGTTCCAGATGCTGGTGCCCTGGGCCACCACGATCATCAGCCCAGCGGCGATGTTCGAGCGTTTGTCGACGCCAAACGCGGCAACCACCCCCATCATGATCGGCACCACGCAGGCACTGCGCGCCGTGGCGCTGGGTACAACGAGGCTGAGCAGGATAGTCACCGCAATCGCCCCCAGCAAAATACCGCGCGTACTGGTGCCGACCCGGGTCAGGGTCACCAGGGCGATGCGTCGGTCCAGGCCCGTGTGGGTCATGGCCGCAGCTATGAACAACGCCCCCGCCACCAACGCCAGCGCCGGGTTGGAGAAGCCGGTGAGCGCCATGCTGATGGCCGGGCTGGAGCCGATCAGGTGCGTGGGATCTTGCAGCGACGGCGCGGTGCCCAGCAGAAACGCCATGAGCGAGGTGATCATGATCGCGCTGGCTTCATAAGACACCGCCTCGGTGATCCACACCACCACGGCAAACGCGAGGATCGCCAGCATGCGATGCCCGGCCACCGGCAGGTCGGCGGGCAGCGGCAACAGCAGGACGCCGACCATCACCAGCACGCCGACCACCAGGCCCAGGGGTAATTTGAAGGATGCCGTGGTTATTGCCGGGGCGCTCATGGGGGGGTCTCCGTCGGCCTGTTAATCAGGCAGACACCATGGACCCATTCGCCGCAGCAGGTGTTGACGGGCATCAACGCACCACGCCGCCGCACCACCCGAAGAGGTTCAGCGCAATGCGTTAGCCAGCATTCCAACCGCGACCACCACACACAGGCTGGCAAAACCCACCTGCAAGCTGCGTGCAGGGATCACCGAACACAGGCGTCGCCCGGCCAGCATGCCGACGATGCTTGCGCCGATAAACACCCAGCCTACAGGCTCGATGCTAACCCCGGCATGAAACGCCCCTACCACGCCGATCAGGGAAAGCAGGCTGACCACCATCAACGAAGTCGCGACGATCCCACGCATCTGCACGTCGGTCAGTTGCTTGAACGCCGGCACGATCAGGAAGCCGCCGCCCACGCCAAGCAACCCCGAGACCGCGCCGGTCACCGCGCCCAATGCGGCCAGGGTGGCCGTGCATTTGGCCGTCCAGGCCAGGCGCCCGGTCTGCTGGTTGAGCATGCAGTTCTTCTGGCCCCACGAAGCCGAGCCATGGTCGCTTGGCCCGGCTTCGACTTTCTCGCGCCGCAACATGCGCCAAGCCACCAGCACCATCAAGGCACTGAACAAACCCATCAGCAGTTGCTCCGACAATTGGTGGGCGACGAACACGCCCAACGGCGAAAACAATGCGCCCAGCAATGCGATCAACAGCGCAGCGCGATAACGCACCAGCCCATGGCGCAAGCCATCAATGGCGCCCACTGCCGCCGCCGCGCCTACTGCGAGCAGCGACACCGGGGCGGCCTGGGTCATGCTCAAGCCCAGCCCCAGCACCAGTGCCGGCACCCCGAGGATGCCGCCACCGGCGCCGGTCAGGCCCATGACCAGGCCCATCAATACACCCAACACACTGGCCAGCAGCATTCAGTCCACCTTGCTCAGGCGGGTCAGCCACTCGCGGCCCTTGAGCATGCCGTTCCAGTAGAACCACGGCAGCAGCGTGGCCTTGAGAAACCACATAGAGCGGCGCGCCCGGGTCGGGTCGAGGGGAAAGGTCGGCAGCAGCTTGCCGCCGTAGCCGAACTCGGCGAGTACCACCTTGCCCTTCTCCACCGTCAGCGGGCAGGAGCCATAGCCGTCGTACTTGAGCGGCAGCGGCGCCTGTTTGCGCAGGGCCAGCAGGTTCTCGGCCACCACCACGATCTGCTTGCGCACCGCCGCCGCGGTCTTGGCGTTGCTGGTGCCGCACACATCGCCCAGGCCGAAGATGTGCGGGTAGCGCAGGTGTTGCAAACTGTGGGGGTTCACTTCGCACCAGCCGGCGGCATCGGCCAGCGGGCTCTGGCGGATAAAGTCCGGGGCCAGCTGCGGCGGCACGACGTGCAACATATCGAAGGTTTTCTCTTCGACGTTCACCTTGCCTTCGGCGTCTTTGACTTCGAACCAGGCCTTGCGCGCCGGGCCATCGACTTTCATCAGGTTGGAATTGAACGCCAGGCGCGCCTTGTATTTCTCGACGTATTTCATCAACGGCGGCACAAAGGTCGGCACGCCGAACAGCGCGGCGCCGGCCAGGTTGAATTCGACATCGATGTTGTTGAGATTGCCCTGCTTGAGCCAGTGGTCGCACGACAGATACATGGCTTTCTGCGGCGCGCCAGCGCATTTGATCGGCATGGCCGGCTGGGTGAACAGCGCCTTGCCGCCCTTGAGTTGCTGCACCAGTTGCCAGGTGTAGGCGGCATGCTCATAGCTGTAGTTGGAGGTCACGCCGTGGCGGCCGAGGGTGTCCTGCAGGCCCTCGATTTTCTCCCAGGCCAGGCGCAGGCCGGGGCAGACGATCAGGTTGTTCCAGGTCACGCGCTGGCCGCTGTCGAGCACCAGGGTTTGTTCGTCGGGCAGCAGCTCGCTGACGGCGGCCTGTACCCAACTGACGCCGTTGGGCAACACGTCGGCCAGCGGGCGGCGGGTCTTTGCCAGGTCGTAGGCGCCACCGCCCACCAGGGTCCAGGCCGGCTGGTAACAGTGGTAGTCGTTGGGTTCGATCAGGGTGATATTCAGGTGCGGGTCGCGCTTGAGCAGGCTGGCCACCAGGCCGATGCCTGCCGAACCGGCGCCGATAACGACGATATCGCCACTGATGGTGGGTCCCCAGTGTTGTTCGGTCATTGTCTACTGCCTTTTTGAGTCAATGCACACAAGGGTCGCTGCCGGATGGCGTCACGCCCAGCTTTTTATGACCGCGCCGCAATACAGGCCGGACAGGGTCTTCATTACTTGAATCACTTCGTGGCTGGCCAGGCCGTAGAAAATGTATTTACCTTCACGACGGGTTGCGACCAGCCCTTCATCGCGCAGGATGCCCAACTGTTGGGACAGGGTGGGCTGGCGCACGCCGGTCAAGGCTTCCAGCTCACCGACGTTACGCTCGCCCTGGGTCAACTGGCACAGGATCAACAGCCGGTCTTCGTTGGCCAGGGCCTTGAGCAGGCAACAGGCCTTGGACGCCGACGCACGCAACTGGGCGACTTCGCCCTCACTCAAGGTAGATTCCATTTGCTTCGGGTCCTTTATGTCACTTAAGCTCAAGACATTATGTTTAAACATAAACTGATTGTAACCACTTTTTTCTTCATCGGGGACAGCCGCCATGCCAGCGTTGATTCAAGCTTTTCTGGATGACGCATCGTCGACCTACACCTATATCGTCTATGAAGCGGATGGCGGCCCCTGCGCCATCGTCGACTCGGTGCTCAATTACGACCCGGCGTCCGGGCGTACCGACACCGCCCAGGCTGACAAGGTCATTGCCTTTGTGCGCGAGCACGGCTTGCAGGTGCAGTGGTTGCTCGAAACCCACGCCCATGCCGACCACCTGTCCGCCGCGCCCTACCTTCGTCGCACGTTGGGCGGCAAGATCGCGATCGGCGAGTCGATCAGCAAGGTGCAGGGCGTATTCAAGCACCTGTTCAACCTGGAGCCGGAATTTCGCGTCGACGGTTCACAGTTCGATCACCTGTTCGCACCGGATGAAATCTTTCATATCGGCGGTTTGAAAGCCCAAGCCCTGCATGTGCCGGGACACACCCCGGCCGACATGGCCTACTTGATCGACGGCCGCTTGATCCTGGTGGGCGACACGCTGTTCATGCCCGACGTCGGCACCGCCCGCTGCGATTTCCCCGGCGGCGATGCGCGGCAGTTGTACGCGTCGATGCGCAAGCTGCTGGCGTTCCCCTCGGATACCAAGCTGTACGTGTGCCATGACTATCCGCCTGAGGGGCGTGAGGCCAAGTGCCTGACGACGGTGGCGGAACAACGGGCGGGGAATATCCACGTGCATGACGGGGTGGATGAAGCGACGTTTGTAGAGATGCGCACCACCCGTGATGCCGGGCTGGGCATGCCGACGCTGTTGTTGCCGGCAATCCAGGTGAATGTGCGGGCGGGAAACATGCCGCCAGCGGAAGAGAATGGCGTGACCTACCTGAAGATCCCCCTCAACCAACTTTGAAATGCGGTAAAAAAATGTGGGAGGGGGCTTGCTCCCGATAGCGGCGTGTCAGTCAACTTATGTGTAGCTGATCCACTGCTATCGGGGGCAAGTCGAATCGTCGCACCGCCCCTCCCACATTTTGTTCTGTGTTGAATCAGGAACCGAGGCTGATGCCATTGGCCGGCAGCGGCAGCGCGGTTTTGTAGCGCACTTGCTTTAACGCAAAGCTGGAGCGAATGTTCGCCACCCCCGGCACCTTGGTCAAAAAGTCCATCATAAAGCGCTCCAGCGACTGGATCGTCGGCACCAGCACGCGGATCAGGTAATCCGGGTCGCCGGCCATCAGGTAGCACTCCATCACTTCCGGCCGGTCGGAGATCGCCCCTTCGAATTGCTGCAATGCCAGCTCATTCTGCTTTTCCAGGCTCACATGGATGAACACATTCACGTGCAGCCCCAACAGGTCGGCATCCAGCAGCGTGACCTGCTCACGAATCAGGCCCAGTTCTTCCATGGCCTTGACCCGGTTGAAACACGGCGTCGGCGACAAGTTGACCGAGCGGGCCAGGTCGGCGTTGGTGATCCGTGCATTCTCCTGCAGGGCGTTGAGAATGCCGATATCGGTACGGTCCAGTTTGCGCATGAGACAAAATCACCTGTTTATTATGTTTATGCAGTTTTTTTATCCGCAAATGGTCCCGGGCGCAATGAAACACAGATAAATATTCTTCTACGCCACGCCTATGATTGTTGTAGGACAGGATTTCTTCTACCCGAAGACTGACTGTCAGCTAGCGCGCCCACTACAAGAAATTCACAAGATAGAGCGTAGAAAGCCATGACCCAGCCGTATGCACCGCTGCGCCTGCACGTTCCCGAACCCTCGGGCCGCCCGGGCTGCAAGACCGATTTTACCTACCTGCGCCTGACCGACGCCGGCCTGGTACGCAAACCCGCCATCGACGTAGAACCCGCCGACACCGCCGACCTGGCCAAGGGCCTGATCCGCGTGCTCGACGACCAGGGCCAGGCCCTTGGCCCGTGGGCTGAAGGCGTGCCTGTCGAGATCATGCGCCGCGGTATGCGCGCCATGCTCAAGACGCGCATCTTCGACAACCGCATGGTGGTCGCCCAACGTCAGAAAAAAATGTCGTTCTATATGCAAAGCCTTGGCGAAGAAGCCATCGGCAGCGCCCAGGCCCTGGCCTTGAACATCGACGACATGTGCTTCCCCACCTATCGCCAGCAAAGCATTCTGATGGCCCGCGACGTGCCGCTGGTAGACCTGATCTGCCAACTGCTGTCCAACGAGCGCGACCCGCTTAAGGGTCGCCAGTTGCCGATCATGTACTCGGTCAAAGAGGCGGGTTTCTTCACCATTTCCGGCAACCTCGCCACCCAATTCGTCCAGGGCGTGGGTTGGGGGATGGCTTCGGCAATCAAGGGCGATACCAAGATCGCCTCGGCCTGGATCGGCGACGGCGCCACGGCTGAATCAGACTTCCACACCGCCCTCACCTTCGCCCACGTCTACCGTGCGCCGGTGATACTCAACGTGGTCAACAACCAATGGGCCATCTCCACTTTCCAGGCCATCGCCGGCGGTGAAGCCACCACCTTCGCCGGACGCGGCGTAGGCTGCGGTATCGCCTCCCTGCGGGTAGACGGCAACGACTTTATCGCGGTGTACGCCGCCTCGGCCTGGGCTGCCGAGCGTGCGCGCCGTAACCTTGGGCCAACCCTGATCGAATGGGTCACCTACCGCGCCGGTCCGCATTCCACCTCCGATGACCCATCCAAATACCGCCCCGCCGACGACTGGAGCCACTTCCCGTTGGGCGACCCGATTGCCCGCCTCAAGCAGCACCTGATCAAGATTGGCCAGTGGTCTGAAGAGGAACACGCGGCGGTCAGTGCCGAGCTTGAAGCCGAAGTGGTCAAGGCGCAGAAGGAAGCCGAGCAGTACGGCACCCTGGCCGGCGGCCAGATTCCAAGCGCCGCGACCATGTTCGAGGACGTCTATAAAGAGATGCCGGAGCACTTGAAGCGCCAGCGTCAAGAGTTGGGGGTGTGACATGAACGACCACAACAACAGCATCGAACTGGAAACCGCCATGACCACCACCACCATGACCATGATCCAGGCCCTGCGCTCGGCCATGGATGTGATGCTTGAACGTGACGACAATGTGGTGGTGTTCGGCCAGGACGTCGGCTACTTTGGCGGCGTGTTCCGTTGCACCGAAGGCTTGCAAACCAAGTACGGCAGCTCGCGGGTATTCGACGCACCGATCTCGGAAAGCGGCATTGTCGGCGTGGCCGTGGGCATGGGTGCCTACGGCTTGCGCCCGGTAGCTGAAATCCAGTTCGCCGACTACGTCTACCCGGCCACCGACCAGATCATCTCCGAAGCGGCACGCCTGCGTTATCGTTCGGCCGGCCAGTTCACTGCGCCCCTGACCATGCGCATGCCCTGCGGCGGCGGCATCTACGGCGGCCAGACCCACAGCCAGAGTATCGAAGCGGTGTTCACCCAGGTCTGCGGCCTGCGCACGGTGATGCCGTCCAACCCCTATGACGCCAAGGGCCTGCTGATCGCCTCCATCGAAAACGATGACCCGGTGATCTTCCTTGAGCCCAAGCGCCTGTACAACGGCCCATTCGACGGGCACCACGACCGCCCGGTAACGCCTTGGTCGAAACATCCACAAGCACAGGTTCCGGACGGTTACTACACCGTGCCGCTGGACGTGGCCGCCATCGTGCGCCCAGGTTCGGCCGTGACCGTGCTGACCTACGGCACCACCGTGTACGTCTCCCAAGTCGCCGCCGAAGAAACCGGCATTGACGCCGAAGTCATCGACCTGCGCAGCCTGTGGCCGCTGGACCTGGAAACCATCGTCAAGTCGGTGAAAAAGACCGGCCGTTGCGTGGTAGTGCATGAAGCCACCCGCACCTGCGGCTTTGGTGCCGAGCTAGTGTCGCTGGTGCAAGAGCATTGCTTCCACCACCTGGAAGCGCCAATCGAGCGCGTCACCGGTTGGGACACCCCCTACCCGCACGCGCAGGAATGGGCGTATTTCCCAGGCCCGTCCCGAGTGGGCGCGGCGTTGAAACGGGTCATGGAGGTCTGAATGGGCACGCACGTTATCAAGATGCCAGACATCGGCGAAGGCATCGCGGAAGTTGAATTGTCGCAATGGCATGTGAAGGTCGGCGATCTGGTGGTTGAAGACCAGGTGCTGGCGGATGTAATGACCGACAAGGCGATGGTGGATATTCCCTCGCCGGTCCACGGCAAGGTGATTTCTCTCGGCGGCGAGCCGGGTGAAGTCATGGCGGTGGGCAGTATTTTGATCAGCATTGAAGTGGAAGGCGCGGGCAATACCAAGGATGCACCGATAGTTGCCGAGCCGGCGAAGGCTGCGCCTGTAGCCGAAGCCAAACCGGCACCGGCACCGGCACCTGTAGAAAGCAAACCCGCGCCTGCCGTGAAAGCGCCGCAAGCACCCGTGGCCCGTGAAGCCAGTGAACGCCCTCTGGCTTCCCCCGCCGTGCGCAAGCACGCGCTGGACGCGGGGATTCAACTGCGCCTGGTCCAGGGCTCGGGCCCAGCGGGCCGAATCCTGCATGAAGATCTGGAGGCGTACCTGCAGCAGGGGCCGGCCGCCGGTGCGAATGCAGCCAACCCTTACACCGAGCGCAATGACGAACACCAGATCCCGGTGATCGGCATGCGTCGCAAGATCGCCCAGCGCATGCAGGACGCCACACGCCGCGCCGCACACTTCAGCTACGTGGAAGAAATCGACGTCACCGCCCTCGACGAGTTGCGCGTGCACCTCAATGAGAAGCACGGGGCGACACGCGGCAAGCTGACCCTGCTGCCGTTCATCGTGCGCGCCATGGTGGTGGCGCTGCGCGAGTTCCCACAGATCAACGCCCGCTATGACGACGAAGCCCAGGTCATCACCCGTCTCGGCGCGGTGCATGTGGGCGTTGCCACCCAAAGCGACGTGGGCCTGATGGTGCCGGTGGTGCGTCACGCCGAAGCCCGCAGCCTGTGGGGCAATGCCGAAGAAATCGCACGCCTGGCCAACGCAGCGCGCACCGGCAAGGCCAGCCGTGAAGAGTTGTCCGGTTCGACCATCACCCTGACCAGCCTTGGCGCCTTGGGCGGCATTGTCAGCACGCCGGTGCTGAACCTGCCGGAAGTGGCCATCGTCGGCGTCAACCGCATCGTCGAACGGCCGATGGTGATCAAGGGCCAGATCGTGGTGCGCAAGATGATGAACCTCTCCAGCTCCTTCGATCACCGCGTGGTCGATGGCATGGACGCGGCGCAATTCATCCAGGCCATCCGCGGCCTGCTCGAACAACCCGCCAGCCTGTTCCTGGAGTAAAGGCATGACTCAGATATTGCACACCACGCTGCTGATTATCGGCGGCGGCCCCGGCGGTTATGTGGCGGCGATTCGCGCCGGTCAGTTGGGTATCCCCACCATCCTGGTGGAAGGCCAGGCACTGGGCGGCACCTGCCTGAACATCGGCTGCATTCCGTCCAAGGCCCTTATTCATGTGGCCGAACAGTTCCAGCAAACCGTACACCACAGCCAGGGCTCGCAACTGGGTATCGAAGTGGATGTGCCGACCCTGGACATCCGCAAAAGCGTGGAATGGAAAGACGGTATCGTCGACCGCCTGACCACCGGCGTCGCCGCACTGCTGAAAAAACACAAGGTGCAGGTGATCCACGGTTGGGCCAAGGTGGTCGACGGCAAGACCGTCGAGGTGGGCGACCAGCGCATCCAGTGCGAGCACCTGCTGCTGGCTACCGGTTCGAAAAGCGTCAACCTGCCGATGCTGCCGATTGGCGGGCCGATCATCTCCTCCACCGAAGCCCTGGCGCCAACCCGCGTGCCCAAGCGCCTGATCGTGGTCGGCGGCGGTTATATCGGCCTGGAACTGGGCATTGCCTATCGCAAGCTCGGTGCCGAAGTGAGTGTGGTCGAGGCCCAGGAACATATCCTGCCCGCCTACGATGCCGAGCTGACCTTACCGGTGGCCGAGTCCCTGAAGAAACTCGGGGTGAAGCTGTACCTCGGGCACAGTGTCACCGGCTTTGCCGACAACAAACTGCAAGTGCGCGCACCCGACGGCGACTCTCTCGCGCTGGACACCGACCAGGTGCTGGTGGCCGTGGGCCGCAAGCCCAACACCCAGGGCTGGAATCTCGAAGCGCTGAACCTGGACATGAACGGCGCAGCGATCAAGATCGACAGCCGCTGCCAGACCAGCATGCGCAATGTGTACGCCATCGGCGACCTCAGTGGCGAACCGATGCTGGCGCACCGGGCCATGGCCCAGGGCGAGATGGTTGCCGAGCTGATCAGCGGTAAAGCCCGCGAATTCAACCCGGCGGCGATTCCAGCAGTGTGCTTTACCGACCCGGAGCTGGTGGTAGTCGGCAAGACCCCGGACGACGCCAAGGCCGCCGGCCTGGACTGCATCGTGTCGAGCTTCCCGTTTGCCGCCAATGGCCGGGCCATGACCCTGGAGTCCAAAGCCGGCTTTGTGCGGGTAGTGGCGCGGCGTGACAATCACCTGATTGTCGGCTGGCAGGCCGTGGGGGCTGGCGTGTCCGAACTGTCCACCGCCTTTGGCCTGAGCCTGGAAATGGGTGCACGCCTGGAGGATGTGGCCGGCACCATCCACGCCCACCCGACCCTGGGTGAAGCGGTGCAGGAAGCCGCGCTGCGGGCCTTGGGCCACGCGCTGCACCTATAAATGACACAAAACCTGTAGGAGCGAGCTTGCTCGCGAAAATCGTCAACGATTACGCGTGCAACCTGATTAAACGCGGCGCCCTTATGTTCTTCGCGAGCAAGCTCGCTCCTACAGGGGATGCGAACAGACCAACGAATGAAGTATTGTTGAGCCCATCCAGAAAAAAATCCGACTTGACCAGAGATAGAGGGTGTCATGGGTAACGAAAGCATCAATTGGGACAAGCTGGGTTTTGACTACATCAAGACCGACAAGCGGTTTCTCCAGGTCTGGAAAAACGGCGAATGGCAGGAAGGCACCCTGACCGACGACAACGTGCTGCACATCAGCGAGGGCTCCACCGCCCTGCACTATGGGCAGCAGTGTTTCGAGGGCCTGAAGGCCTATCGTTGCAAGGACGGTTCGATCAACCTGTTCCGCCCGGACCAGAACGCTGCGCGCATGCAGCGCAGCTGCGGTCGCCTGCTGATGCCGCAAGTACCGACCGAAGCCTTCATCGACGCCTGTAGACAAGTGGTCAAGGCCAACGAGCGCTTCATCCCGCCGTACGGCAGCGGCGGTGCGCTGTACCTGCGTCCGTTCGTGATCGGCACCGGTGACAACATCGGCGTGCGCACTGCGCCGGAGTTCATCTTCTCGGTGTTCTGCATCCCGGTCGGTGCCTATTTCAAGGGCGGCCTGGTGCCGCACAACTTCCAGATCTCCGGCTACGACCGCGCCGCGCCGCAAGGCACCGGCGCCGCCAAGGTCGGTGGCAACTACGCCGCCAGCCTGATGCCGGGCTCGGAAGCGAAGAAATCCGGCTTCGCTGACGCGATCTACCTGGACCCGATGACCCACTCGAAAATCGAAGAAGTCGGTTCGGCCAACTTCTTCGGGATCACCCACGACAACCAGTTCATCACGCCGAAGTCGCCTTCGGTACTGCCAGGCATCACCCGCCTGTCGCTGATCGAACTGGCCCAGACCCGCCTGGGCCTGGAAGTGGTCGAGGGCGAAGTGTTCATCGACAAGCTGGACCAGTTCAAGGAAGCCGGCGCCTGCGGTACCGCGGCAGTGATTTCGCCGATCGGCGGCATCCAGTACAACGGCAAGCTGCACGTGTTCCATAGCGAGACCGAAGTCGGCCCGATCACCCAGAAGCTCTACAAGGAGCTGACGGGTGTGCAGACCGGTGATGTTGAAGCGCCGGCGGGTTGGATCGTCAAGGTATAAGCCAGCGACACCGCAATACCCTGTGGGAGGGGGCTTGCTCCCGATAGCGGCAGGTCAGTCAACATCTTCATCGACTGACACTCCACTATCGGGAGCAAGCCCCCTCCCACATTGGATCTCCAGTATTTTCAGGATTGAGGGATATTCCCGACAATCTTCTTGCCCATACTGATCCTCGGCTCCACCCCATACCCCAACGCTTCGTAGAACCCCACCACCGCGTCATTGCCGCCGGTGATCTGCAGGTTGATCTTCATGCAGCCCAAGGCCGTCAACGCCTGCTCGGCATGGCGCACCAGCGACGATCCCAAACCATGGCGACGATAGTCGGCATGCACAGCCACGGAGTACAGCCAGCCACGGTGACCGTCATAGCCGGCGAGTATCGTGCCGATCACAGCTTTCTTGTCGGTGGCGACGAAGAACAACCCATCGTTGACCGCCAGCTTCTTGTCAATCGCCAGGCTCGGCAGGTTATGTGCGGTGTCATAGCCAAACGCCTCCTGCCATAACTCGATCACTTGGGTACGGTGCTGACGGTCTCGATAAGGGCCGATGGGATGTCGTGACAGCAGCGCCTTTTCCATCACCAGCGTGCGCTCGTTGCCATGGTAGACGTCGCGCACGGTATGAAAACCCAGCCTGGTATAGAAGGGCTCCGCAGTCAGCGAAGATGGCACGCTCAATACCGTTACGCCCGCCTCCCGGGCACGCAGTTCGATCTCGATCATCAACAACCGGCCAATGCCCTGCCCTTGCAACGCCGGATTGACGAACACCGAACGCACTACGTTGGCATCGAGCGCGGCGGTGGCGACGATTACCTGGTCCTGGGTGGCCACCAACACGACACGGCGCTTGAGCAGTTCCAGCACCGCGTCAGGGGTGAAACTGCTGGCGACTCGCGCTATCACATCCGCCGGATAATCCCGCGCATTACTGCTGTGCAAGGCGGCCAGGATGACCTGGCTGATGCCCTCGGCATCGGCTGGCTGGGCGAGGCGAACGGCGGTAGACATGACTCCTCCTGGCTGACAAAGCTATCACAATCGCTACTGTACCAATGCGGGAGGGGCGGTGCGACGATTCGACGGCCCCCTCCCACATATGACTGCATTTCAATCTGACAGCCGATTCGGCTGCATCACTGCCCTTTTCAGCTTTCCCGGCTGGGCCGCCCTGCTGTTTCAGCCGAGATACTTCCCCGACAACGCACAAAATAGCGCTACAAGATCACCCCATGGACCCGTGCCCCCATGCAAACCACCAACACCGTCCTGATGATCCGCCCGGCGCGCTTTGCCTTCAACCCGGACACCGCGATCAACAACCGTTTTCAACGCCCGCCGCTGGACCCACTCAGTGCACAGCACAAAGCGCTGGAAGAGTTCGACGGTTATGTCGAAACCCTGCGCAATCACGGCGTGGAAGTACTGGTGGTGCAGGACACCCCGGCACCCCACACTCCGGACTCGATCTTCCCCAACAACTGGTGGAGCAGCCACGCCGACGGCAGCCTGGTGCTCTACCCCATGGAGGGCCAGAACCGCCGCCTGGAGCGCAACAAAGGCGTACTGCAAGTACTGGAGCAACGCTTTGCGATAAAAGACACCATCGACCTGAGTCACCTTGAACAACAGAACATCTTCCTCGAAGGCACCGGCAGCATGGTGCTCGACCGCCAGCACCGCATCAGCTACGCCTGCCACTCCGGGCGCACCCACCACGCCGCCCTGCGCCAGTTCGCCGAACGCCTCGACTACCAGCTCTGCGTGTTCCACGCCCTCGACCGCCACCACGCGCCGATCTACCACAGCAACGTAATGATGAGCGTCGGCCGTGACCTCGCGGTGGTGTGCCTGCAAGCGCTGCCTGATGAGGGCGAGCGCCTGACGTTGGAGCGCTCCCTGCGCGACACCGGCAAAGATATCCTCGCCCTCGACTTCGACCAGTTGGAAGCCTTCGCCGGCAACATGCTCGAAGTCCACGACCGTGACGGTCAGCCGCTGCTGGTGATGTCCGCCAGCGCCTGGGGCGCGCTGCAACCTGCCCAACGCCAGCATGTGGAGCGCCACACGCGGCCGGTGGTGGTGAATATCCACAACATCGAACGCATCGGCGGCGGCAGTGCCCGCTGCATGCTGGCCGAAGTGCATCTGCCGGCCCGTCCCTCATTTCAATAAGGAGTCTTGCCATGACCCGTTACATCGACGTCAACGACCTCAGCTACCTGGTCTCGCAGAAAGGTCTGCAAACCTGCATCACCGAGATGGCCGACTATATCCGCGCCGACTACCTGCGCTGGCAGGATTTCGAGAAATGCGCGCGCCTGGCCAACCATTCACCAGATGGTGTGATCGAGCTGATGCCGGTGTCCGACGCTTCGCTATACGCCTTCAAATACGTCAACGGCCATCCGAAAAACACCCTGGCTGGCATGCTCACGGTGATGGCTTTCGGCGCCCTGGGCGATGTGGACACCGGTAAACCGGTGCTGCTGGCGGAAATGACCCTGACCACCGCGATCCGCACCGCCGCCACCTCGGCCCTGGTTGCCCGCTACCTGGCCCGTGCCGACAGCCGCAGCATGGCGCTGATCGGCAACGGCTGCCAGAGCGAATTCCAGGCCCTGGCCTTCCACGCCATGCTCGGCATCACTGAAATCCGCTTGTTCGATATCGACCCCAAGGCCACCGCCAAGCTCGCCGCCAACCTCAAGGCGTTTCCGGCGATCAAGGTGGTCCTGGCCGGCAGCGTCGCCGAAGCGGTCAAAGGCGCGGATATCGTCACCACCGTCACCGCCGACAAGGCCTACGCCACCATCCTGACGGACGAGATGATCGAGCCCGGCATGCACCTCAACGCCGTGGGCGGCGATTGCCCAGGCAAGACCGAACTGGACCGACGCATCGTCGAGCGCGCCCGCGTGATCGTCGAGTACGAACCGCAAAGCCGTATCGAGGGCGAGATCCAGCACATGCCGGAAGACTCGCCAGTCACCGAGCTATGGCAGGTGATCAACGGCCAGAAACCCGGCCGCGAGAATGAGCGCCAAGTCACCCTGTTCGACTCGGTGGGTTTTGCCATCGAAGACTATTCGGCCTTGCGCTATGTGCTGGACGTGGCCAAGGCCCTCGATGTAGGCAGCGAATTGGAACTGGTACCCGACCTGGCCGACCCGAAAGACCTGTTTGCCCGCCTGGCCCAGCAGCCGGCCGCACAGCAGAAAAAGCGCGCCTGAGACCGCTCTGGCCTGCCGCTTTGCGCCAAGGGCAGGCCGGATTTTTACCGATGAAAAGCCGATTCAGCGGGTGTCACAGCCGATTCAGCTGCATTGCTCGTTTTAACAGCGCAATTTGCGCTTTGTGCACCGGGTAAACGACACAAAAAACGCACCATCATGAAGCATTCTCTGCTCCCAGTTATTCACTGCCCTGACATCAATTACAAAATAAAGGGACCTCCACATGACTCCACTGCGATCACTTTTCGCTGCTTTGCTGTTGCCACTGTGCGCTACTGCTGCCCACGCTCAGGAGTGGAAAGAAATCCGCTTCGGCGTGTTCCCCGAATACCCACCCTTCGAATCCGTAGCCGCCGACGGCAGCCTGCAAGGCTTCGATATCGAATTGGGCAACGCCATCTGCGCCAAGCTCGAGGTCAAATGCACCTGGGTGCACAACGAGTTCGACGGCATGATCCCGGCCCTGCGGGCGCGCAAGTTCGATGCGATCATGTCCTCCATGGCGGTGACCCCGGCGCGGGAAAAAGTCATCGATTTCACCGATCGGCTGTTCCTCAGTCCGACGTCGGTGATCACTCGCAAAGGCGCGGATTTCGGCGACACGCCCGAATCGCTCAATGGCAAGCAAGTCGGCGTATTGCAAGGCTCGCTGCAGGAAGCCTACGCGCGGGCACACCTGGCCAAGCTTGGCGCGCAGATCAAGGCGTACCAATCCCAGGAGCAGAACTACGCCGACCTGCAGAACGGTCGCCTCGACGCTACCTTGACCGACAAGCTCGAAGCCCAGCTCAACTTCCTGTCCAAGCCCGAAGGCGCCGACTTCAAGACCGGCCCGGCCTTCAAGGACCCGACCTTGCCCCTGGACATCGCCATGGGCCTGCGCAAGAACGACCAGGCACTGCGTGAGCTGATCAACAAGGGCATCGCCGCCGTCCAGGCCGATGGCACCTACGCCAAGATCCAGAAGAAATACTTCGGCGATCAAGACATCTACAACGAATAACTAAGCCATCGCCTGCCCTGTGGAACACGCTTGTGTGGGAGGGGGCTTGCTCCCGATAGCAGTGTGTCAGTCATTGAAAATATTGACTGAACCACCGCTATCGGGAGCAAGCCCCCTCCCACACAAGTCGGTTCCCACAGAGATTGAGTGTGTGCCTTTTAGAGATCTTCCCCATGAACGAACTCTTCAACCTGCAAGGCTACGGCCCGATGCTGGCCCAGGGTGCCTGGATGACGCTCAAGCTGGCCTTCCTGGCCCTGGCCCTGAGCCTCACCTTGGGCCTGGTCGCCGCCGGCGCCAAGCTTTCCAGCGCCAAATGGCTGCGCGTACCGGCCACGCTGTACACCACGCTGATCCGCAGCGTGCCGGACCTGGTGCTGATCCTGCTGATCTTCTACAGCCTGCAACTGTGGCTCAATGACCTGACCGAAGTGTTCGGCTGGGAGTATTTCGAAATCGACCCGTTTACCGCCGGGGTGGTCACCCTGGGGTTTATCTATGGAGCGTATTTCACCGAGAACTTCCGGGGCGCGATCCTCAGTGTGCCGGTAGGCCAATTGGAAGCCGCTACCGCCTATGGCCTGAGCCGCTGGCAGCGCTTTCACCTGGTGCTGTTCCCGCAACTGATGCGCTTTGCCCTGCCGGGCCTCGGCAATAACTGGCTGGTGCTGCTCAAGTCCACGGCGCTGGTGTCGATCATCGGCCTGTCGGACTTGGTCAAGGCCGCGCAGAACGCCGGCAAGTCCACCAGCGAGCCGCTTTACTTCCTGATCCTTGCGGGGCTGGTGTACCTGGTGATCACCACCCTCTCCAACCGCATCTTCAAGCGCCTCGAACGGCGCTACAACCTGGGCATCAAGGGGATGGCGCGATGATCGAACTGTTCCAGCAATACGGCCTGGCCTATCTGTTCAGCGATGGTACGGGGTTGTCCGGCGTGGCCATGACCTTGTGGCTGTTCATCATCTCGGTGGTGCTCGGCTTTTGCCTGTCGATCCCGCTGGCACTGGCGCGGGTTTCGCAGCACTTTTGGCTGCGCTGGCCGGTGGAGGTCTACACCTACCTGTTCCGTGGCACACCGCTGTATATCCAATTGCTGATTTGCTACACCGGGCTGTACAGCCTGGAGGTGGTGCAGGACAACGCCCTGCTCAACCAGTTTTTCCGCAATGCGCTGAACTGCACTCTGTTGGCGTTTGTGCTCAACACCTGCGCCTACACCGTGGAAATCTTCGCCGGGGCGATCCGCAATATTCCCCACGGCGAAATCGAAGCGGCACGCGCCTATGGCCTCCACGGCTGGCGGCTGAACCTGTATGTGGTGGTGCCCGCCGCCTTGCGCCGCGCGCTGCCGGCCTACAGCAATGAAATGATCCTGATGCTGCACGCCACTTCGCTGGCGTTCACCGCCACGGTTGCCGACATCCTCAAGGTCGCCCGCGACGCAAATGCCGAGACATTCCTGACCTTCCAGGCCTTCGGCATCGCCGCCCTGCTCTACATGCTGCTGTCCTTTGCACTGGTGGGCCTATTTCGACTGGCCGAACGTCGCTGGATGCGTTTTCTTGTTCCTACCCGAGGCTAACCCATGAATCAGTCCGCGCAGGCCCTGGCCGCTTATCCGGTGGATGTACCCGTGACCAACGCTGCAACTGCCGCGATCAAGCTGCAAGTCGAAGGCATCCATAAACGCTACGGCGAACATGAAGTGCTCAAGGGCGTGTCCCTCAATGCGCGCCAGGGCGATGTGATCAGCCTGATCGGCGCCAGCGGTTCGGGCAAGAGCACCATGTTGCGTTGTATCAATTTTCTCGAACAACCCGACGCCGGGGTTATCACCCTGGATGGCATCAGCATCCAGATGCAGCAAGGCCGCGCCGGCAGCCGCGCACCGCATCAGGCGCAACTGCAAAACCTGCGCACGCGACTGGCCATGGTGTTCCAGCACTTCAACCTGTGGAGCCACATGACCGTGCTGGAAAACATCACCATGGCCCCGCGCCGGGTGCTGGACGTGAGCGCCGCCGAAGCGGAAAAACGCGCACGCCTGTACTTGGACAAGGTTGGCCTGCCAAGCCGCGTGGCGGACCAATACCCGGCGTTCCTGTCCGGTGGCCAGCAGCAGCGCGTGGCGATTGCCCGGGCGCTGGCAATGGAGCCGGAGATTATCCTGTTCGATGAACCGACTTCTGCCCTCGACCCAGAACTTGTAGGAGAAGTCCTCAAAGTCATACAGACGTTGGCCGAGGAAGGTCGTACCATGCTGATGGTCACCCACGAAATGGGCTTTGCCCGCCAGGTGTCCAGCCAGGTGCTGTTCTTGCATCAGGGCCGGGTCGAGGAACACGGCGGCGCCGAGATCCTCGACCATCCCAACAGCGAACGCTTGCAGCAATTTCTTTCCAACCGTTTGAAGTGAACCCATGGATACCAAGGCCAACGGACCCCATTCTTCCCCTGCGCTGGATCGCATCGACGAAGCGATCATCGACGTGCTGCGGCACCAGGGGCGTATCACCTACGAAAGGCTCTCATCGCTGGTGCACCTCACCCCCAGGCCCTGCCTGGAACGGGTGCGCAAGCTGGAGCGACGCGGGGTGATCCGTGGGTATGGGGCGATCATCGACGTGCAAATGGTCTCACCGGGGCTGTCGCTGCTGGTGCTGGTGGCCTTGTCCAACCAGAGCGGGCGTTCGGCACAAAAGGCCTTCGAAGCCTGTGTGAAGGCCTGCCCGCAGGTGTTCGAATGCCAACTGATCAGCGGGCCGTTCGACTACAGCCTGCGCATGCGCTGCCGGGACATGGAGCATTACCGGGTGCTGACCGAGACCTGGTTGAACAATGATGAGTTGCACATTGATAAGTTGGTGGCGCATCCGGAGTTGGCGGTGGTCAAGAACACTGCTACCGAACTGGCCTGAGCCCCTTACCCCAGTCACAGAAGAACAAATGTGGGAGGGGCGGTGCGACGATTCGACTTGCTCCCGATAGCAGCGTGTCAGTCAGCTCATCTATCACTGACCCACCGCTATCGAGAGCAAGCCCCCTCCCTCATTTTTAGCCATGCCCACTTAAGATTTTCTTACCAGGCCTTGCCCCAACCAGCTTCGCCTGCCCATCCTTCTGCTTGCCCGTGCGCGCCTCGCTGATCAACCCCGGTATCAACTTGCCCTCCGGCAGATTCTTCCAGAACCGACTCGGCAAGTGCCCTTCCATCACCTTGGGGTTCAACCGTGCCGGGTTGAAGATGTGGCTGTAGTAGGTCAACCACATCGCACTGTGGGGGTCCTCGACATTCTGCGCCAGTTGCTGCCAGGCCTCGGGGCACCGGCGTTGATGAATCAACTGTTCGCCGTCGTAATACACCCCGTCCAGGGGCGTCGCGATCATCCAGCGATGGCGGCCCATGCGCCCGACAAAATGCTGGCTGGCGCTTTTGAGAATGTCGTGGGCCGGCTCATGCCAGGCCACGTACTCCGGCAGTTCTGGTCCCGCCTCGGCCGGCAGGGCAATAAAGCGCACAAACGCATGCAGGTGATGGGCTTCACGGCTGACCTGCTTGATGCGCCGTTGCAACTCACTGCCCAGCTTGTCCCCCGCCAACATCGCGGTGCGATCACCATGGCTGACCCGCCACAGCACCTCGTACAACAAACTCCAACGCTGATCGCCGTGGTAACAGGCGGCCGACTCCAGCAATTCCAACAGCGCCTTGGGGATCCGTGCCTGGAACGGCCCCAGCCCTGGCGGGATCGGCTCATCGGTGGCGAACAGATCCGCCGCCTGCGTCTGGCCCCAACTCACCTGGCTGGGGTCGACCTGATGGCTGAGCAGCCAGCGCGCCTGTTCGCGCCAGGTGCTGAACAGGTTGTCGCATTCCAGGCTGATCATCCCCATAACCCCATCTGTTGTGGCTGCGGGCGGTCGCGCAATTGCTCGCGCAACAACACGCTGGTGCTGTCGGCCTGTTGCGGGTGGTAGTCGCTGGTGATGAAGAACGGCTTGGCCTTGGCCAGCACGCAGCGCATGCGTGCAAGGTCTTCGAAGCGGATCTTGCGTTCGCGGCGCAGGTCCACCAGGCGCTGGGTGGTGCGCAGGCCGATGCCGGGAATACGTGCTATCAGGGTCGGCTCGGCGCGGTTCAGGTCCAGCGGGAACACCTCGCGGTGCTCAAGGGCCCAGGCCAGCTTGGGGTCGATATCCAGGGCCAGGTGGCCGGGGCCTTTAAACAGTTCGTTGGCGCTGAAACCGTAGCTGCGCAGGAGGAAATCGGCCTGGTACAAGCGGTGTTCGCGCATCAGCGGCGGCGCGGCCAGGGGTACGCTTTTCGGGCTGTTGGGGATGGGGCTGAACGCCGAGTAATACACGCGGCGCAGCTTGAAATTGCCATACAACGCCTCGGCACCGTGGAGGATGGTGCTGTCATCGGTGTCGTCGGCGCCAACGATCATTTGCGTGCTCTGCCCGGCCGGGGCGAAACGCGGGGCACGGGGTTCGTTCAGCACCGTCTGCTCGCCGGTGTAGATGGTCTGCATGGCCTGCTTGATCGAGACGATCTGCTTCTCCGGCGCCAGGGTTTGCAGGCTGGCGTCGGTGGGTAGTTCAATATTCACGCTGAGCCGGTCGGCGTAGCGCCCGGCCTCGGCGATCAGCGCGGGGTCGGCCTCGGGGATGGTCTTGAGGTGGATATAGCCACGAAAGTCATGCTCTTCGCGCAGCAGCTTGGCCACCCGCACCAGTTGTTCCATGGTGTAGTCGGCCGAACGGATGATGCCGGAACTGAGGAACAGCCCGCTGACGCAGTTGCGCTTGTAGAAATCCAGGGTCAGGGTCACCACCTCTTCCGGGCTGAAACGCGCACGGGGCACGTCGCTGGAACGGCGATTGACGCAGTATTGGCAGTCGTACAGGCAGAAGTTGGTGAGCAACACCTTGAGCAACGACACGCAGCGCCCGTCAGGTGTGTAGCTGTGGCAAATGCCCATGCCATCGGTGGACCCCAGCCCCGCCTTGCCCTCGGAACTGCGCTTGGGCGCGCCACTGCTGGCGCAGGACGCGTCGTACTTGGCGGCATCGGCGAGGATGCTGAGTTTTTCGATCAACTGCATGGCGGGCTACCGATACTGGTTTTTTGTACAGTACCAATAGCCACACCTTGTCACAAGTGCCGTCTGTAGGAACGAGCTTGCTCGCGAAGAACGTCAACGATTACGCGTCCTGTCTGGATTAACGCGTTGCTCTTGGGTTCTTCGCGAGCAAGCTCGCTCCTACAGAGGGGCCGCTCAGCTGGCGGTGGCCAGCAGCAGGTCCTGCACCGAACGACCCTTGTCACGATTTCGATCGTTCTCATACAACGACGCCGCAATCTCATCGGCGCGAATCGGCAGCACCGACAGCAAGGTATCGCTCAAGCCATGGCTGGCCTGGCTGAAGCCCTGGATGTAGATGCCGGCCTTGCAGCGCTCGTCGGTGACGATGCGGTAGTCGCGGGCCACTTCGAAATCGCCCATATAGGCCTGCAGCGGCGCCAACAGTTCGCGGTGCATCTGGCGCTCGTAGCCGGTGGCCAGGATCACTGCGTCGTAATGGTTGAGGCTGGTTTCGTTAGTGGCGTTGTTGCGCAGCACCAGTTCGATACCCAGCGGGCCGGCGGTGGCTTTCTCCACCACGGTCATGGTGCGGAACGCCTGGCGCGCGATGCCGGAGACTTTCTGGCGGTAGAAAATCCCGTAGATGCGCTCGATGAGGTCCAGGTCCACCACCGAATAGTTGGTGTTGCGGTACTCGGCGACCAGACGCTCGCGCTCGGCACCGACTTGCTGGAATACCAGGTCGGTGAAGGCCGGCGAAAACACTTCGTTGACGAACGGGCTGTCATCGGCCGGCTTGAGCGCCGAGCCGCGCAGGATCATATCGACCTGCACCGACGGGAAGCTGTCATTGAGGTCAATAAACGCTTCAGCCGCGCTCTGGCCGCCGCCGATCACCGCAATGCGCATGGCCTTGCCGCTCACGCAGGGCTGGCTGGCCATGCGCTCCAGGTAGTGGGAGTGGTGGAACACGCGGGTATCGTCCTTAAGCGCCTGGAACGCCTCGGGAATACGCGGCGTGCCACCGGCGCTGACCACCACCGAGCGAGTGGTGCGCACATGCTGCTCACCCTGGGCATCACGGGAGATCACCCGCAACGCCTCGACCTGCTGCTGATGCAGGATCGGCTCGATGGCCAGCACTTCCTCACCGTAGCTCGCCTGGGCCTGGAACTGCCCCGCGACCCAGCGCAGGTAATCGTTGTACTCCATGCGGCAGGGGTAGAAGGTGCCCATGTTAATGAAGTCCACCAGGCGGTCATGGGCCTTGAGGTAATTGACGAAGGAATATGGGCTGGTGGGGTTGCGCAGGGTCACCAGGTCCTTGAGGAAGGAAATCTGCAGTTCACTCTGGGTCACCAGGGTGTTGCCGTGCCAGCGGTAGTCGGCTTGCTTGTCGAGAAACAGCACGTCCAGCTTGCCCTGGGCCTTTTCACGTTCCTGCAGGGCGATGGCCAGCGCCAGGTTCGAGGGGCCGAAGCCGATCCCGATCAAGTCATGAACCGCGGGCGAAGCAATTGCCTGTGTCATTCCAGTGTCCTCTGGATAAGCCCCTTGGCGGTGGGGGCGGGAATACCTTTCATGGCCTGAACAACCGGCCGTGTGTTGATAGGAAACGAGGACAGTGAAATAAAATTTAACCAACAGCTGATCAGTGCGCTTCCCACTCGCGCATGCGCACCCGGCAATGCTTCATCGCGTTGACAATGTGTTTTTCCACCAGGCTGCGGGAAATGCCCAGGCGCGCAGCGATCTGCAGGTGGGACAGGCCTTCGAGTTTACGCAGCAGAAAGCTGTCGCGACAGGCGGCTGGCAACTCGGCCAGGGCGCGCTCGAGCATCTCCAGGCGTTGGCGCTGGTCGTGGCTGGTGTGGGGTGAACAAGGGGCGAAACGTTCTTCGCTGTCCAGCACCTCAAGGGGTTCGGACTGACGCAAGGCATTGCGTCGATGGCCGTCAATCACCAGGTTCAAGGCCGTGCGATAAAGAAACGCGCGGGGCTGCTCGATCGGCGTATCGCTGGCGCGCTCCAGCACCCGCACATAAGCGTCATGCACCACATCTTCGGCCACCTGACGGTTGCCCAGCTTGGCGTTGAGGAAACACACCAGCTCGCGATAGTAGTTTTCCAACATGACTCCTGACCCCATGGCCGTGGTGCTGACGATGCCCGCCCGAGCAGGAACGAGGCCATCGATGATGGCAGTTTGAGTGTGTGCAATTTATAGTAATTCTCATCTACTTTTAAAGAAGTCTTGCATCAACGTCGGTTTTTTTTCTCCGCAGACCTGTTTCTGCGTGTGTAACAGCCTAAATCCCTGGGGCTTTTTCTCGTTTAACTGTCAGCTTTGCGCAACTGCGCCCCGATCTTTCCTGGCTGGAACCTACCCATGAAACGCCCTCGACCTGCCCGACGCGCCCTGCTAGCGGTAGCGTGCCTGATTCCCATCGTTGCGTTCGCCACCTGGCAGGGCCTGGCGCCGGGCCGTGACGCCCTGGCGACCGTCACCGTGACCCGCGGCGATATCGAAAACAGCGTCACCGCCCTGGGCACCCTGCAACCGCGACGGTATGTGGACGTCGGCGCCCAGGCCTCCGGGCAGATCCGCAAGATCCATGTCGAAGCCGGTGACCAGGTCAAGGAAGGCCAGTTGCTGGTGGAGATCGATCCTTCGACACAACAAGCCAAGCTCGATGCCAGCCGCTACGCCATCGAAAACCTCGAGGCCCAATTGCAGGAGCAAAAGGCCCAGCATGCGCTGGCCCGCCAGAAGTATCAGCGCCAGCAGCGCCTGAGTGCCGGCAACGCCACCCGTGAAGAAGACGTGCAGACCGCCCAGGCCGAACTGAGCGCGACCCAGGCCCGGGTCGACATGTTCCAGGCCCAGATCCGCCAGGCCCGGGCCAGCCTGCGCAGCGATGAGGCCGAATTGGGTTACACGCGCATCTATGCACCGATGACCGGCACCGTGGTGGCCGTGGATGCGCGGGTCGGCCAGACCCTCAACGCACAACAGCAAACCCCGCTGATCCTGCGCATCGCCAAGCTGTCGCCGATGACCGTATGGGCCGAAGTCTCCGAAGCCGACATCGGCCACGTCAAACCCGGCATGCGTGCGTATTTCACCACGTTGAGCGGCGGCAGCCGGCGCTGGGCCAGCACCGTGCGCCAGATCCTGCCGATCCCGCCCAAGCCCCTGAACGAAACCCAGGGCAGTGGCAGCCCGAGCAGCTCCAGCAAGAGCGGGACCGGCCGAGTGGTGCTGTACACCGTGCTGCTGGACGTGGACAACGCCGATAACGCGCTGATGGCGGAAATGACCACCCAGGTATTTTTCGTCTCAGGCCAAGTCAAGGACACCCTGACCGTGCCCGTCGCCGCCCTGCAGGGCACACCCGGCGCAGACACACAGATCGCCCGGGTCGTGGCGCAAAACGGCGCCATCGAAGAGCGCAAAGTGCGCCTGGGTATCAGCGACCGTCTGCGCGTCGAGGTGCTCGAGGGTCTCAATGAGGGCGATCACCTGTTGATCGGCCCGTCCGACAGCAGTGGGAGTTGACGTGGCCACGCCGCTGATCGAACTCAAGCACATCTGCAAATCCTACGGCGGCGGCGACAGCCCGCAGGTCGACGTGTTGCGCGGCATCGACCTGTCGATCCATGCCGGGGAATTCGTCGCCATTGTCGGTGCCTCCGGTTCCGGCAAGTCGACGCTGATGAATATCCTTGGCTGCCTCGACCGCCCGACCGAAGGCGACTACCTGTTCGCCGGGGAAAACGTCGCCCACCTGGGCAGCGACGAACTGGCCTGGCTGCGCCGTGAAGCCTTCGGGTTTGTGTTCCAGGGCTACCATTTGATTCCCTCAGGCTCGGCCCAGGAAAACGTCGAGATGCCGGCGATCTATGCCGGCATCAGCGCTGCTCAACGGCATGCCCGCGCCAACGCCCTGCTCACCCGCCTGGGGCTGGCTGAACGCACCGGCAATCGCCCGCACCAGCTTTCCGGCGGGCAACAGCAACGGGTATCCATCGCCCGCGCCCTGATGAACGGCGGCCATATCATCCTCGCCGACGAACCCACCGGCGCCCTCGATAGCCACAGCGGCGCCGAGGTCATGACCCTGCTCGACGAACTGGCGGGCCAGGGCCATGTGGTCATCCTGATCACCCACGACCGCGAAGTGGCGGCGCGGGCCAACCGTATCATCGAGATTCGCGACGGCCAGATCATCAGCGACTCGGCCGACACCTGCACGGTCAAGCCAGCCCTGGCGGCCGGCGCCCTGCATGCCGTGGACCTGCGCCAGCGCCTGGCCGACGGCGCCGAGCACAACGGCGCATGGAAGGCCGAGTTGCTGGACGCGGTGCAGGCCGCCTGGCGAGTGATGTGGATCAACCGCTTCCGCACCGCCCTGACCTTGCTGGGGATCATCATCGGCGTGGCGTCGGTGGTGGTGATGCTGGCAGTGGGTGAAGGCAGCAAACGCCAGGTCATGGCGCAGATGGGCGCGTTCGGCTCCAATATCATCTACCTCAGCGGCTCTTCGCCCAACCCGCGTACGCCACTGGGTATCGTGACCCTCAAGGATGTCGAGGCCCTGGCGGCGTTGCCCCAGGTCAAGCGCATCATGCCGGTCAACGGCGCCGAAGCCGGCGTGCGCTTCGCCAATGTCGACTACATGGCCTACGTGGGTGGCAACGACACCAACTTCCCGCACATCTTCAACTGGCCGGTGGTCGAGGGTAGCTACTTTACCGAGGCCGATGAACGGGCTGCCGCAACGGTCGCAGTAATCGGCGCGCGTGTGCGTCAAAAACTGTTCAAGGACGTGTCCAACCCTATCGGCCAATACATTCTGATCGAGAATGTGCCGTTCCAAGTGGTGGGCGTGTTCGCGGAAAAAGGCTCCAGCTCCGGCAACAAGGACAGTGACGATCGTGTCGCCATTCCCTACAGCGCCGCCAGTGTCCGTCTGTTCGGCAGCTACAACCCCGAATACGTGGCGATTGCCACCACCGATGCACGCAAGGTGCATGAAGCCGAAGTGGCGATCGACCAACTGATGTTGAAGCTGCACAACGGCAAGCGCGACTACGAGCTGACCAACAACGCCGCAATGATCCAGGCCGAAGCGCGGACCCAGAACTCACTGTCGTTGATGCTCGGCTCGATTGCCGCGATTTCCCTGCTGGTAGGCGGTATCGGCGTGATGAACATCATGTTGATGACCGTGCGTGAGCGCACCCGTGAAATCGGAATTCGCATGGCCACCGGGGCTCGCCAGCGCGACATCCTGCGCCAATTTCTCACCGAGGCAGTGCTGCTCTCGGTGGTCGGCGGCCTATTCGGTATCGCCCTGGCGTTGCTGGTGGGCGGCGTGCTGGTGCTGGCCGAGGTGGCAGTACAGTTTTCCCTGGTGGCAGTGTTCGGTGCGTTTGGCTGTGCACTGGTCACCGGCGTCGTATTCGGCTTTATGCCGGCCCGTAAAGCTGCCCGGCTCGATCCGGTAAAGGCGTTGACCAGTGAATAATCGATCCATTCCCGCGCAGCTGTCAGCGCTCAGCCTATGCCTGCTGCTCAGTGCCTGTAACGGCAACCGGCCGATACTCGACAGCGGCATCGCCCCGCCCGCCGCCTGGCAATACGCCGAACGCGAGGCGACCCAGGCCACCAACCAGCGCTGGTGGACGCAGTTTGGCAGCCCGGCGTTGAACCGCCTGATCGACCAGGCCCGGCGCGACAGTTTCGACGTGGCTGCCGCCATGGCCCGGGTGCGGCAGGCCCAGGCCACGGCAGTGATCGCTGGCGCGCCATTGTTGCCGGAGGTGAAATTCAACCTCTCCAGCAGTCACCAGAGGCTGCTGCGCGGCCAGGGCGGGCCGGACCTGGACGCCTCGCAAAGCGATGAAACGGTGAATAATTTCGGCGCCAACTTCAGCGCCAGCTATGAAGTGGACTTCTGGGGCGGCCGCGCTGCCGCCCGCGACAGCGCGCTGTACAGCCTGCGCGCCAGTGAGTCGGACCAGGCCACGGTGGAGCTGACCTTGCTCAGCAACGTGGCCGACCGCTATGCGCAAACCCTGGCCGCGCAGCAACGCCAACACATTGCCGAACTCAACCTGGCCAATGCGCGCAACGTTCTCGGCCTGGTGCAGACCCGCTACGACGCAGGCTCTGCCACCGCCCTGGAGCTGGCCCAGCAGAGGAGCCTGGTGGCCAGCCAGCAACGGCAATTGCCGCTGATCCAACAGGTGGCCGAAGAGGCGCGGATCACCCTCGCCGCCCTCCTCGGCCAGCCGGGCCAGGCCCTCGACCTGGGCCATGAAGCCTTCCAGACACTTACCTGGCCGGCGATCGGCCCGGGTGTGCCCAGCCAACTGCTGAGCCGGCGCCCCGACCTGGCCAAGGCCGAAGCCGAGCTGGCCGCTGCCCAGGCGGATGTCAGCGTGGCCCGCGCCGCCATGCTGCCCGCCGTGACCCTCGGTGCCACGCTCGGCTCCGACGCCTACAAGGCTGGGCAAATCCTGCGTAGCCCCTACTACACCCTGACCGCCGGCCTGGTCGCACCCATTTTCAACAACGGCCGTTTAAGCGCCGAGCGCGACAAGGCCCGGGCGCGCCAGGATGAGCTGCTGCAAACCTACCGAGGAGCGATCATCAACGGCTTTGCCGATGTAGAGAAAGGCCTCAGCAGCATCACCCGCCTGGACCAGCAACGCCAATGGCAGACCCAAGAGTTGCAACAGGCGCAGACGGCCTTCCAGATTGCGCAAAGCCGCTATGAGGCCGGGGCCGAAGACTTGCTCACAGTGCTGGAGACCCAACGCACCCTCTACGCCGCACAAGACTTGAACGTGCAATTGCGCCTGTCGCGCATGCAAGCCAGCATCGCCCTGTACAAGGCATTAGGGGGGGGTTGGAACACCGAAAGCTGATAAACAAACTCTCATTTCATACACGAGCTGTTTCTTCACCTTACATTTTCCAACCCAAGGTCCTTGGTAAAAAAGCCGTTATCACACGGCTGCCCGGGACCTCTTTGATGAAACCCAGCGTTTTCGTAAAAAGCCTGGCCTGCATCTGCTGCTGGCTGATACCCAGCGTGGCGCTGGCCGAGCCCTTGATTGCCCCTACTGCGATCGATTGGCTGCTGGACTGCCCCCTGCCCACGACGGCGCGCCTGGACCCCGAGGTCGTAGAACGCACCCAATGCGGCCTGGTCAGCGTACCCCGCGACCATGCCGCCCCCGAGCGCGGCCGTATACGCCTGAGCGTTACCCGCGTCGGCGCACGGCAACCGCTCGACCGCGAAGGTGTGGTGTTCATCCAGGCCGGCGAGCCCTCTCCGGCCAGGGAAGCGCCTTTCGCCCTGCATCTGGCCAGCCGCTGGGAATCCCTGGCCACCCACGCCTATCGCACATTGGTTGACCGTTATGACGTCATCGAACTGAGCGCCCGCGACCTGCGGCAGATGAATGCGGTCGAGCAAGCCGCACGGGACATGGAGTTCGTACGCGTGCAACTCGGCGAGGCACGCCTCAACTACCTGGGCAACGCCACCGCCGCCCGCCTCGGCAGCCGCTACGGCGCGCTGTATCCCGAGCGCGTGGCGCGCATGGTGCTGATCAATGCCGAGCCTGGCGAACCTATCGCCATGGGCGTCGAGCAACTCCTGCTCAAGGAGTCGAACGCCGACGGCTGTGTCAGCCGCTGGCTGGGGGATTTCCTTGCCTTCGGCAAACAACCACCGCCGTCCGCCCGTTGCCTCGACCTCGGCACCTGGCGTTGATCAGCACATTTACGACCTGTTGCCACCGAAAACGACACCCTGCGTTGACGCTCAAGCCCAATCGTTATTAAGTGCTATTTATCCGCATTAATACGATAAATCGCACCCATGCTGACTCGTCCGCTGCGCCGCAAACGCCAGAAGCTTTCCGATGTGATTGTCGAATCGGTCAAGCGCTCCATCGTCACCGATGCCTTGAAGCCCGGCGACCGCCTGCCCACCGAGCGCGAGCTGATGGAGAGTTTCCAGTGCTCCAAGGGCTCGGCCCGTGAAGCGCTCAAGGCGCTGGAGGTCGAGGGCCTGGTGAGTACGCGCACCGGCCCCAGTGGAGGCGCCTATCTGAACCAGGCCGGCACCGAGCCGGCCAGCCGTGCCTTGCGCAACTACCTGCACTTCCAGCATCTGGATGGCGAGCAGGTCTATCAATTGCGCAAGGTCATCGAAGTGGAACTGGCGGTGTCAGTACTCGGGCGCTTGGGCGAAGACGACTATCAAGCCCTGCAAGCCAACGTGGATTTCTGCAGCGCCCCCGAAGACAGCGAAGCCGGCCAGCGCGAACAGCGCCTGGCGGAACTGGAATTCCACAACCTGCTGGCCAGGGCCTGCCCCAACCCGCTGCTGAGCTTTATGGCGCAGTTTCTCAACGACCTGCTGCGCGACCTGGTGGTGCTGAAAAAAGCCTACAAGCCCAAGCGCAAGCAGTTCGACGCGGCCAACCTGGACTATCACAAGCAATTGTTGATTGCCTTTCGTGCAGGTGATGAGGGCGCGGTGCGCAGCTTGATGCATGAGCATATGTGCGACGCCGAACACCACATGACCGCCCTTGAAGGCCAGGTCAGCCCACACTTCCTTCTGGAGTTCGATCACTCTTAAGCACACCGACAATCCAATGTGGGAGGGGGCTTGCCCCCTCCCACACTTTACCGAGTTCACCCGCTGAATCGAGTTATCCCATAAAAAGCCTGCCCACAGGCCCTTGCACCACCGTATCGCCCTTGCCGCTCCTGCCAATAACTAAACCAGGGAGTCACCCCATGCAGCGTCGTACGTTATTGAAAGCCAGCCTCACCGCGGCCGCCGCCCTCAGTTTGCCGCTGAGCGTGCGTTCGGCATTCGCCGCCCAGCCCTTTACCTTTTACGGCCTCAAGTCCATGTCTGGTGCCTTTGCCAGCTATGGCAAATTTGCCGACATGGGTTCGCGCCTGGCAGTGGACCAGCACCCCGAGCTGCTCGGGCGCCCGCTGAACTACAAGGTCATCGACACCGAAGGCAACGCCGGCAAGGCGGTGCGCAAGGTGCAGGAGGCGATTCAGCAAGACGGCGCGCGGTTCTTCCAGGGTTGCACCTTGTCATCCTCCGCCCTGGCGGTGGCCAAGGAAGTCGACAAGGTCGGCGGCGTGTTCATGACCCCGGTGGGCGCCGATGAAGTCACCGGTAAAGACTGCAACAAGGCGACCTTCCGCTGGTCGGTGCCCACCTACGGCGCGATCCGCGAAACCATGGTGCCGCTGATCAAACTGCTGCCGGACGCCAAGCGCTGGTACACCATCACCCCGCAATATGTATTCGGCGAAGCCTTGCTCGAAGGCGCCAGAAACGTGCTCAAGGAGCACGGCCTGGAACACGTCGGCAACAGCTATCACTCGCTGCAGGAGCAGGAGTTCTCCGGCTACCTGACCAACGCCATTTCCACCCGGCCCGATGTGCTGGTGCTGCTCAACTTCGGCAGCCAGTCGTCCAACACCCTGCGCCAGGCGGTGAACTTCGGCATCAAGGAGCGCATGAAGGTACTGCTGGTGTGGTCGGCCGGCCTCGATCAGTTCCAGGAACTGGGCAGCGATGTGCTCGAAGGCGTGTACCTCGGCGCGCAGTACTGGCACCAGGTCGACACCCCGCTCAACCGTGAACTGGTCAAGCTGACCCAGGCCAAATACGGGATCAACCCCACCTACCCGCTGGCCGCCGACTACATCAGTACCAAGGTCATGCTCGATACCATCATTGCCACCGGCAGCTTCGACGGTGCAACCGTGGCCAAGGCCATGCAGGGCTTGAGCTACGAAGGCCCGACCGGCAAAGAGTCGATCCGTGCCGGCGACCATCAGGTGATCAAGGATTACTACCTGCTGGTCGGCAAGGCCAGCGGCGACATGGCCGACAAGGACGACCTGGCCAAAGTGCTCAGTGCCGGCCAGTCGTTCCCTGCGGTCGAGGCGACGGGCTGCTCGCTCGGCTGATCCCCTGAATATGTAGCGCAGGGCCGCGTAAGCGGCGTCCTGCCGAGGGTTCCTGCATGCTTAATCTTTACCTGTTCCAGATCCTCAACGGCCTTGGGCTGGGGATGATCTATTTCCTGATTGCGGTCGGGCTGACGATCATTTTCGGCCTGCTCAACTTCGTCAACTTTGCCCACGGCGCGTTCTTCCTGCTGGGGGCCTACATCTGTTACACCGCCGTGAGCCTCACCGGCAGCTTCTGGCTGGCGCTGCTGATCGCGCCGCTGGTGGTCGCCGCGCTGGCCTGGGTGATCGAGCGCTTGCTGATCCAACGGATCTACCACTTGCCGCACATGTTCCAGATCCTGGTGACCCTGGGCATCGCACTGATCATCCAGGAAGCCAGCGTGATGATCTGGGGCCCGGTGGGCAAGAGCGTCGCCGTACCGGAACTGCTGCGCGGCGTGCTGGTGGTGGGGGATTTCGTCTACCCCTACTACCGCCTGTTCCTCATCGTGTTTTCCGGACTGGTTGGCCTGGGCCTGTGGCTGCTGCTGGAACGCACGCGCTTCGGCGCCTTGGTGCGCGCCGGCAGTGAGAGCACCGAAACCGTGTCGCTGTTGGGCACCAACATCTTCCGCCTGTTCTCCATGACCTTTGCCCTCGGCGTGGCCCTGGCCGGCGTCGCCGGCGTGCTGTTCGCACCGTTGCGCGGCGCCCAGCCCTTTGTCGGCCCGGAGATTCTCGGGGTGGCGTTCGTGGTGGTGGTGATCGGCGGCATGGGTTCCTTCAGCGGTGCGCTGGTCGGCGGTTTGCTGGTGGGCGTGGTGCAAAGCCTGATGACCACACTCTGGCCCCAGGGTGCGAGCTTGATGATCTACGGCGCGATGGCCGTGGTGATTCTGGTGCGCCCTTACGGCCTGTTCGGGAGAGCCTGACATGAGCGAGAAAAATCCCCTGCCGTTTGCCAAGACGCAATCCAAAGCCATGCTGCTGTGGGTATTGGCGGTGCTGGTCGGCCTGCCGTTGCTATTGCCCTCGGCGACCCTGGCCACCGAGATCCTGATCTTTGCCATGGCTGCCCTGGCGTGCAACCTGCTGCTGGGCTACACCGGGCTGTTGTCGTTCGGCCAAGGCATCTTCTTTGGCGCCGGTGCCTATTGCGCAGCACTGCTGATGATTCACCTGCAACTGGGGTTGTTCACCGCACTGCTGGGTGCCGCCATCGCCGGCGGTTTCCTGGCGTTGCTGGTGGGCGCCCTGGCGATTCGTCGCACCGGCATCTACTTCGTGATGCTGACCTTGGCGTTCAGCCAGATGGCCTACTTCGTCGCCTACACCTTGAGCGATTGGACCGGCGGCGACAACGGCCTGCTCAGCGTGCCGCGCCCGGAAATCCGTATCGGTGACACCGTGCTGTTATCGCTGGCCGACGCTCGGGCCTTCTATGGTTTTGTCGCGGTGCTGTTCCTGCTGATCTTTATCGGCGCACGCCGGGTGATCGCTTCGCCGTTCGGCAGCACGCTGATGGCGATCCGCGAAAACGAAACCCGCGCCTCGGCCATCGGCTACGACACGCGACACTTCAAGATCCTGGTGTTCGTGCTGTCCGGCGCGGTCACCGGGATTGCCGGAGCGCTGTACGCCATGTTGCTGCATTTTGTGCCGCTGTCGAACATCGACCTGGCGATGTCCGAAAACATCCTGATCATGACCATTGTCGGCGGCACGGGCTCGCTGTTCGGCTCCCTGCTCGGCGCCGGCTCCATCGTGCTGCTGGGGGATTTTCTCTCCGACCTGTGGCCGCGCTGGCTGATGCTGCTTGGGGTGATCCTGATCCTGGTGGTGATCTTCATGCGCGGTGGTTTGTGGGGCGGCCTGGCGTCGCTGTTCGAGAAGGTGCGCGGCAGCCGCAAACCCGCCGTCGTCACCAAGGAGCAAGAGCTATGAGCATCCTGCTGGAAACCCGGAACCTGGAACTGGCCTACGGCGCGTTCCATGCAGTCAATGGCGTCAACCTCAAGGTCGAGGCCGGCACCATCCACACCATCATCGGCCCCAACGGCGCCGGCAAGACCAGCCTGTTCCACTGCCTGACCGGCGAACGCCAGGCCACCGCCGGAGCAATGCATTTCGACGGCAAGAACCTGATGCGCAAACCGGCCCACGCCCGTGTCGGCCTGGGCATGGCGCGCTCGTTCCAACTCACCAGCCTGTTCCAGAACCTCAGCGTGCGCGAAAACCTGCGCCTGGCCGCCCAGGGCCGTGACGGTGCGCGCGCCCTGAATTTCTGGCGCCGTATGGACAGCAAGCGCGAACACCTGGAGATGGCCGACCAGGTGCTGGAACGCCTGCAACTCACCGCCCGTGCCGACACCCTGGCCGGCGAGTTGTCCCACGGCCAGCAGCGGGTACTGGAAGTGGGCATGTCGATCTGTTCCAAACCGAAACTGCTGATGCTCGACGAGCCCACATCGGGAATGGGCATCGACGACATCCCGATCATGACCCAACTGATCAGCGACCTGGGCCGCGACCACACGGTGCTGCTGATCGAACACAACATGAGCATCGTCATGTCCATCAGCCAACGCATCACGGTGATGAGCCACGGCCAGATCCTGGTGGAAGGCACGCCGGATTTCGTGCGAGCCGATGAGCGTGTGCGTACTGCGTACCTTGGGGAGGCCGCCTGATGCTGATCGTCGAGAATATCCATTCCTACTACGACAAGAGCCATGTGCTGGAGGGCGTGTCATTGACCGTCAACCCTGGCGAACTGGTGACCCTGCTGGGTCGCAATGGTGCCGGCAAGACCACCACTTTGCGCAGCATCCTGGGCATCATCTGCCCGCGCCAGGGCCAGATTCACTTCAACGGCCAGGCGCTGGTGGGGCAGAAGATCTTTGAAATCGCACGCCAGGGCTTGGCGCTGGTGCCGGAGAACCGTGGGATTTTCCGTCTGCTGACCGTTGAGGAAAACCTGCGCATCGCCGCCCGCAAGAACAGCCGCTGGCAGTTGGAAGACGTCTACGCCATGTTCCCGCGCCTCAAGGAGCGGCGCCAAAACGCCGGCCATGCGTTGTCCGGTGGCGAACAACAGATGCTCGCCATCGCCCGTGCGCTGCTGAACGATCCCAAGCTGCTGATCCTCGACGAACCCACCGAGGGCCTGGCCCCGGTGATTGTCGACGAGCTGGTGAAGATCCTGCGCAAGGTCAAGGACGACGGCCTGCCGGTGCTGCTGGTGGAACAGAACCTGATGGTCTGCGACAAGCTCGCCGACCGCCATTACGTACTCGAACAGGGCCGCGTGGTGTACGAAGGCAGCGCCGCTGACTTCCGTGCCGACCCGTCGATCAAGAACCGCTATCTGGCCCTGAGTGCCTGACCGGAGAATGCCCATGAATAGTTTTGCGCAACCGCTCCAGAGCAACGCCCCGCTGATCAACCGCGAACGCCTGTGGCAATCGCTGATGGACCTGGCCCGACTCGGCGCCACCGCCAAGGGTGGCGTGTGCCGCCTGGCCCTCACCGATCTGGACCGCCAGGCCCGTGACCTGTTTGTGCAGTGGTGCGAAGCGGCCGGGTGCAGCGTCACTGTCGACGCCATCGGCAATATCTTTGCGCGTCGTGCCGGACGCAACCCCGCCCTGCCCCCGGTGATGACCGGCAGCCACATCGACACTCAACCCACCGGCGGCAAGTTCGACGGTTGCTACGGGGTGATGGCCGGACTGGAAGTGATCCGTACCTTGAATGACTTGCAGATCGAGACCCAAGCACCAATTGAAGTGGTGGTGTGGACCAACGAAGAAGGCTCGCGCTTCCCGCCGTGCATGATGGGTTCCGGGGTATTTGCCGGGAAGTTCGACTTGCAGGACACCCTCGACAAACTCGACGACCAGGGCCTTTCGGTGGGCGCCGAATTACAGCGCATCGGCTATGCCGGTTCGCGCGCAGTGCTGGGCCACCCGGTGGGTGCGTACTTCGAAGCGCATATCGAGCAGGGCCCGGTACTGGAAGACCAGGCCACCACTATCGGCGTGGTTATGGGCTGCCTGGGCCAGAAGTGGTTCGACCTGACCCTCACCGGCGTCGAAGCCCACGCCGGCCCCACCCCGATGCACCTGCGCAAGGACGCCCTGGTCGGCGCCGCCGAGGTGGTCAGCGCAGTCAACCGTATCGCCCATCAGCAACAACCCCATGCCTGCGGCACCGTTGGTTGCCTGAGCCTGCACCCCGGTTCGCGCAATGTGATTCCCGGCCAGGTGCAGATGACCATCGACTTGCGCCACCTGCATGCCGACAAATTGCAAGCCATGGTCGATGAAGTGCGCGGCGTGATCGAAACCACGGCCGCCCGCCACGGCTTGACCTTTGAACTGACGCCCACCGCCGACTTCCCGCCGCTGGACTTCCACCCGACCTGCGTCAATGCCGTGCGCGAGGCTGCGAGCACCTTGGGCTTGAGCCATATGGACATCGTCAGCGGCGCTGGGCATGACGCGATTTTCGTCGCCGAACTGGGCCCGGCCGGGATGATCTTTGTGCCGTGCGAAGGTGGCATCAGCCATAACGAAATCGAAAACGCCACACCGGATGACCTGGCGGCAGGTTGCGCAGTGTTGCTGCGGGCCATGGTCAATGCGGCACAGGGGGATCTGGCATGAGTGAGATTGGCCAACTGACAGCGGTGCAACTGCTGCAGCATTTTCGCGACAAAAGCTTGTCACCGGTGGAGGTCACCGAAGATGCGTTGCTGCGCATCGAGCGCTACAACCCGGTGGTGAACGCTTACTGCCATGTGGACCCGCAAGGCGCATTGGACGCGGCGCGTGCCTCGGAACAACGCTGGTTAAAAGGTGCCCCTTGCGGCGCCCTGGACGGCGTGCCGGCGTCGATCAAAGACCTGACCCTGACCCTCGGCATGCCTACGCGCAAGGGCTCGCGCACCTCATCCGCCGAGGGACCGTGGGATGTGGACGCGCCCTTCTCGCACTTCATGCGCAAGGCCGGCGCGGTGCTGCTGGGCAAGACCACCACCCCCGAGTTCGGTTGGAAAGGCGTCACCGACAACCCGCTGTACGGCATCACCCGCAACCCGTGGGACACCCGCACCACGGCGGGCGGTTCCTCCGGTGGCGCCGGTGCGGCAGCGGCGCTGAACCTGGGTGTGCTGCACCAGGGCAGCGATGCCGGCGGCTCGATCCGCATCCCCTGTGCCTTCACCGGCACTTTCGGGATCAAGCCGACCTTCGGTTATGTGCCGCAGTGGCCGGCCAGCTCCATGACCATCCTGTCGCACCTGGGGCCCATGACCCGCACGGTGGAAGACAGCGTGCTGATGTTGCAGACCGTGGCACAAATGGATGTGCGCGATGGCCTGATCGGGGCGCCAAGGACCACGCCCTGGCTCACCCCAGGGGCGGATCTGAAGGGCTTGCGTGTGGCTTATAGCCCCTCGTTCGGCTATGTGGATGTCGACCCGCAAGTCGCCAAGGTCGTTGCCCAGGCGGTGGAGGGCCTGGTGCAATTGGGCGCCCATGTCGAGCAGATCGACCCGGGTTTCAGCGACCCGCTTGAGGTGTTCAGCACCCTTTGGGCCGCCGGCGCCGCACGCCTGACCAGTTCCATGAGCGACGCGCAAAAGCAACTGTTGGACCCGGGGCTGCTGCGTATTGCGCAACGGGGCGAGCATCTGAGCCTGGATGACTTCAACGTCGCCTTGGAAGCGCGCGCCGCACTGGTTGCGCGCATGGCGGCGTTCCATGAGCACTACGACGTGCTGGTGTCGCCGATGATGCCGATTACCGCGTTCGAAGCCGGGCACAACGTACCGCCGGGTTCGGGGATGAACGAATGGATGGAATGGACGCCGTTTACCTACCCCTTCAACCTGACCCAGCAACCAGCGGCGTCGGTGCCCTGTGGATTGGCGGCGAATGGGCTGCCGGTGGGGCTGCATGTGGTGGGCGCACGGTTTGCCGATGAGCAGGTGTTGAGGGTTTGCCACGCGTATGCAAAGGCATTCCCTACCGAGCATTTGGCAGCACCTGAAACCCTGAGCTGAAATTCAGTTGAACCGGTGGGAGGGGGCTTGCTCCCGATGGCGGCGAGTCAGTCACCGCTGCATTTGCTGAAACTCCCTCATCGGGAGCAAGCCCCCTCCCACAGTTTTACCGCATTCCACTACAATGCCCTCCATTCATCTTCCGGGGGGCTTCATGGACATCGAACTGGCACGCACCTTCCTGGAAATCACGCGCTGCGGCAGCCTGGCCGCAGCGGCCGAGAAACTGCACGTCACCCAGACCGCCATCACCGCCCGGGTGAAGAACCTGGAGAGCCAGCTGGGTAGCACGCTGTTTATCCGCAACCGTGCCGGTGCGCGCCTGACCGCCGATGGCGAAGCCTTTGTGGTGTACGCCAACCAGCTGCTGCAAACCTGGGAGGCTGCACGCCGTGATCTGCCGTTGCCCGATGGCTATCGCAATGTGCTGCATATCGGCGGTGAGGTGAGCCTGTGCAACCCGTTGATGCTCGGCTGGGCTCAGGCGCTGCGCGAACATATCCCCGGGCATGCCCTGCGCACCGAAATCCGCGAGGGTGAACACCTTCTGCGCCAATTGGAACTGGGTGTGCTCGACGCAGCGCTGGTGTTCCAGCCGCAATACTGGCCGGGCTTGCAAGTGGAGCAAGTGCTGGAAGAAAAACTGATCCTGGTGCAACTGGCGAGCAAACCCGAGCCCTACGTATATATCGACTGGGGCCAGGGTTTTCGCCAGCAACATGACGCCGCCCTGCCCGACAAGGCCCGCGCCGCGCTGAGCTTCAACCTCGGGCCGTTGGCGTTGCAGTACATCCTGGAAAATGGCGGTGCCGGCTACTTCCGTACGCGGGTGGTGCAAAGCTACCTGGACAGCGGCGTGATACAGCGGGTGGCCAAGGCCCCGGAATTCAGTTTCCCTACCTATCTTGTGTATTCACGGGCGCGGGACTCGGCGGTGCTGCAACAGGCATTGGCGCTGCTGCGCGAAGTGGTCAAGGCTGAAAGTGACTGGTCGCAACGCTGGGATCCGCTGATTTGAAGCACCGGATGCCGCCGCGCATGCTAGCCTGCGGGTGTGTCCTTTTGCAGCCTTACCGATGAACAAGAAAAAGTCCGTCACCATCAGCGACATCGCCAAACGCGTCGGCATGACCACCATCACGGTGTCCCGGGCGCTGAGCAAACCCGACCTGGTCAAACCCGCCACCCTGGCGCGCATCCTAGAGGTAGCGCGGGAGCTGGACTATGTGCCCAACGCCTTCGCCCGTGGGCTCAAGCGCAGTGAGAGCCTGATCATCGGGGTGATTACCGCGTCGGTGGACAACCCGTTCTACAGCGAGATGATCAAGGCGATTTCCCGCGAGGCGAAAAAGCACGGCTACACCATCATGCTGGTGGACACCGATGAGCTGGAGGAACTCGAGAGCAAAGCGGTGGATACCCTGCTGGGCTACCGCGTGGCGGGGATCATCCTGTCGCCGGTCTCCGATGAACCGAGCTACCAGCCCGATTACCTGGAACGCCTGGGCAATGGCAAGACCCCGGTGGTGCTGCTTGATCGCACGATCCACGACAGCCCGTTCAGCCGCGTAGTGCTGGACAACTACCACAGTGGCCTGCAAGCAGCACACTACCTGCTGCGCCAGACCCCGAACTTCAGGCGCCTGCTGGTGCTGACCGGCCCCGAGCATTCGCGTATCACGGTGGAGCGCCTCAAGGGCCTGCGCGAAGTGCTGGCCGAACACCCGCACATTCAGGTCGAGGTGCAGGCCGGCGACTACACCTTGATGCCGGCGTATTTGCACACCCTCGACTACCTGGCCACCCACTCGGCGCCGGACGCGATCATGGGTTTCAACCAGTTGATTACCCTGGGAGCCTTGCGCGCATTGCGCATGCACGACATCCCCCACGACAGCCTGACCATCTGCGGTATCGACCGCCTGCCCTTCGCCGATATCTTTGGCGTGCCCATCGCCTGCGTGGCCCACGATGCCTCCCTGGCCGGCAGCAGCGCGGTACGCCTGCTGCTCGACCGGCTGGAAGATCCCTACAAGCCACGGGACAAGGTTGTGATCGCCGGGCAATTGGAAAACGGCTAGCGGCTGGTGTAGCCACCGTCGATAGGCAAACTCACGCCGCTGATCATGCTCGCCGCATCGCTCAGCAGGAACAGCACCGGCAACGCCACTTCCGCCGGTTGCGCAAAACGCCCCAGGGGGATCGCCGCCAACGCCGGGTCGCGCTTGGCCGGGTCGGACCAGGCCATGCTTGCCATCGGCGTCAGCGTCACGGTGGGGTTGACGCTGTTGACGCGCAGGCCAAACCGCCCCCATTCGGCGCATTGCACACGGGTGATTGCATCCAGGGCCGCCTTGGAGGCGCAGTAGCCGAGATGGTCATCCAACGCCACCAACGACGCCTGGCTGGACACATTGACGATACGGCCGGCGATGTCCGCCGCGATCATCTTGGCCGCGACACGGCTGGCCACCTGGGCGGCAGCACGAGCGTTGACGTGCATCACCTGGTCGAAGGCGTCTGCGCTGATGGCAGCGGCGGGCTCCAGGCGCGAGATGCCGGCGCAATTGACCAGGCCGTGCAGGGGCGGCAGGTCTTGCAGCACTTTATCGAGGGCCGCGCTGTCCGCAATGTCCACACAGAGGGAGTGGCAGCCCAGTTCGGCCAAGGCTTGGGCGTCGCGGCCGAGGGCAAAGACTTCGGCGCCGCTGGCAATCAACTGCCGGGCGATTTCCCGGCCGATACCGCTGCTGGCGCCGGTGACGAGGATGCGGTGGTGGGTGAAGTTGAAGACTGCGTTCATAGATAAAAATCTCAAGAACAATGAAGATCCACTGTGGGAGGGGGCTTGTCCCCTCCCACATTTTTTCTGTGTTGAATCAGGTAACTTGCAGGTTGTGCATGATCGGTTTCAGCGCCGGGTATAGCTTCAGGTACTCAGCAAACGCTTGATCATAGGCCAGGACATTCTCGCGCTTGGGCTGCGCCCGTTGCTCCAGTTTCACCCAGCCCGTGTCCATGGCTTCATCACTCACCAACCCCACCGTATGCGCCGCCAATAACGCCGCGCCCAGGGCCGCTTCAACCTCCTGGACAATGGTGTAGACGGGGTAGCGAGTGACATCCGCGATAATCTGCATCCACAGGTCCGAATGGCTCGCCCCGCCCACTACAATCAAGCGCGGATCCAGGGAGTGCGCGCCCTGGGTGCCCGCTTCGACATTGTGGCGCAGGGCAAAACTCACCCCTTCCAGCACTGCGCGATACAGGTGGATGCGGCTGTGATACAGGTTGAGCCCGACAAAACTGCCGCTGGCGCGGTCGTCCCATACCGGGCTGCGCTCACCCATCAGGTACGGCAGGAACAACAGGCCTTCACTGCCCGCCGGAATCTTCGTCGCGCTCTGCTCCAGCAGCACCAGGCTGTCTTGCCCCGTCGCCTGGGCCTGTTGCTCTTCGGCCTGGCAGAACTGCTCGCGAAACCAGCTGACCGAGGCCCCGGCGGTGATCGCACCGCCGAAGATGTACAGGTCGCGGTGACCGTTGTAGACATGGGGCATGCTGACCAAGCCATGGCGGGCATCCACCTGCTGGTTGAGGTAACCCCAGCACATGCTGGTGCCGATCATTGCCACATGATTGCCCGGCTGGGTGACGCCTGCGGCCAGGGTGGCCATGGCCGCGTCCACACCGCCGGCAAGGATCGGCATGCCCGCCTGCAAACCCAGGCGCGCCGCCCAGTCCGGCAACAGCCCACCCACCACCTCGCCGGAATACAACAGGCGCTCGGGCATCATGGCCAGGGGGATTTCCAGCGCCGCGAGCATCTCTTCGGACCAGCCGCGTTGGGCCACGTCATACACCCCGCCGATATTGCCGGCGCTGCTGTGGTCCACCGCCAGCTCACCGGTCAGGCACCAGTTGATATAGCTGTTGGGCGGCAGCAGGTAGCGGGTGTTCGCCCACGCCTGCGGCTGATGCTGCTTGAGCCAGAGCATCTTGGTGAAGCCGTAGTAGCTGTCCACCGAGTTGCCGGTCACCGCAAACAGCCGGTCCAGGTCCACGTGCTCACGCACCCACTCGACCTGCTCGCCGGCGCGGCGATCCATCCAGATCAGGCACGGGTGCAGCGGCGTCATCTGTGCATCCACGGCAATCCCCGAGCCGCCGTACAGGCTGCTGATGCACAGCGCCTTGACCTGCTGCGCCGGCACGTCGGCCTTGGTCATGCACTGGGCCACGCACGCCTCGACTGCATCCAGCCACACCTGCGGCCATTGCTCGGCCCAGCGCACTTTCGGGGTATCCACGCGATAGCCCTGGCTGTGCTGGGCGATGATCGTGCCCTGGGCATCCACCAACAGCGCCTTGGTGCTCTGGGTGCCGATGTCGACACCCATGACGTAGTGCATGCCGTTACTCATGGGCGGGCAGCACCGGCTTCAACAGCACCTTGATCGACTTGGTGGAGTTGGCCAGCTCGAAGGCTTCGGCGAAGTCGTCCAGCGGGAAATCATGGGTGACAATGCCTTTGGAGGTGACCAGGCCGCGTTCGAACAGATCGATGGCGATCGGGTAGCAATACGGCCCAAGGTGCGCACCACGCACGTCGAGTTCCTTGCGGTCGCCGATGATCGACCAGTCGACGCTGGTCTCGGCGCCAAATACACTGAACTCGACGAAGCGCCCGAGCTTGCGGATCAGGTCCAGGCCTTGAGTGACGCCCGCCGGTACGCCGGTGGTTTCGATGTAGACGTCACAGCCGTAGTTGTCAGTGAGGCCGTTGATGATCTCGCGAGCATTGTCACGGGCCGGGTTGATCACCACATCGGCGCCGAATTTTTTCGCCAGTTCCAGGCGCTCGTCGACCATGTCGATCACCACCAGTTTTTTCGGGGTCTTCAGCGCCGCCACCTGGACCATGCACAGGCCGAGGGTGCCCGCGCCGGCAATCACCACCACGTCGTCGAGCTGGATATCGCCACGGTTGACGGTATGGATCGAGCAGGCCATCGGCTCCACCAGCGCCGAATCCTCCAGGGACACTGCCTCGGGAATCCTGTGCACGATGGCAGTCTTGGGGATGCGCATGTACTGGGCCATGCCGCCTTCGGCCACTTCGCGCTGGAAGCCGAAGATGTTGTGCACTTCGCACATCCAGTATTTGCCCGATTTGCAGAAGCGGCACTTGGCACAGGGCACGATCTGTTCGGCGATGACCTTGTCACCGACCTTGACCTCAAAGTGCTCCTCGGCGCCCTCGCCCGCTTCCACCACGTAGCCGAAAAATTCGTGGCCCGGCACCACCGGCGCCTTGACCCAGGGGTTGTCGCCCCCCCAGAACATCGCCGCGCCCGAGTGGCACTTGCAGTCGCTGGCGCAGATGCCACAGGCGGCGATGCGGATCACCAGCTCATTGGCGCGGGCCTGGGGCTTGCCGATGCGTTCCAGGCGGTAGTCTTTCGGGCCGTGGCAGACGACGGCTTGCATGTGGGTGTGCTTGTCCATGGTGTTCAGTCCTGTGTGATGAGGTATTTATCGATGGCGCTGACGGCTGATAAAGATCGCCAGCAAAATGATCCCGCCCTTGATCACGCTCTGCACGTAAGGCGATACGCCAAGCATGTTCAAGCCGTTGTTCAACACGCCCAGCAGCATGGCGCCGAGCAAGGTACCGACGATCACCCCGCGTCCGCCGGCAATCGACGCGCCGCCAAGCACCACGGCGGCAATCGCATCCAGCTCAAACGACACGCCGGCATTCGGCTGGCCGCTCATCAGGCGCGAGGTGAGCACCAGCCCGGCAATCGCCGCGGTGAAGCCGCTGATGCCATACACCAGCAGCTTGAAGCGCGCTGCGCGCACCCCGGACAAACGCACTGCTTCTTCATTGCCGCCGATGGCGTAGATATAGCGGCCGATGCGCGTGTGTTGCAGCAGCACATAGGCCGCCAGATAAGTGAGCAGCATGATCAGGATCGGCACCTGCATGCCGAACACACTGGCGCGACCGAAAAAGGCGAACCACTCCGGCAACCCGGAAATCGGGTAGCCGTCGGTGTACATCAGCCCGAACCCACGGGCGATGCCCATGGTCGCCAGGGTGACAATGATCGGCGGCATGTGCAGGTAAGCCACGAACAAGCCGTTGCCGATGCCGAACGCCACGCCCACCAGCAACCCGGCGCCAATCGCCAGGCCGGGAGGCACACCCGCGACCATCAGCCCGGCAGTCAAGGTGCCGGACAGCGCCATCACCGGCCCCACCGACAAATCGATGCCACCGGTAAGAATCACGCAGGTCATGCCCACCGCGATAATCGCGTTGATCGACACCTGGCGGGCGATGTTGGACAGGTTGCTGGTGGTAAGAAACGTGTCGCTGGCAAGGATCATCACCAGGGTCACCACCACCAGCCCGACAAACGGATAAAACGCTGGCGAGCGCAGCAGCCGCGCCAGGTTCAGGCGCAAGCGGCTGGTGCCTGCGGTGTTAATGGACGTATTCACTTGAGCCCCCTGTTGCATGGCGCATGACCTCTTGAGGATTGACGGCGGACCCTTCCAGCACCTTGACGATCGCGCCCTTGTGGAACACCGCGACGCGGTCGCACATGCCGATGACTTCGGGCAGTTCGGAGGAAATCATGATGATGGCGTAGCCCTGTTCGGTGAGGCTGCGCATCAAGGCGTAGATCTGCGCCTTGGCGCCGACGTCGATACCGCGTGTGGGTTCGTCGAACACCAGCACATCGCAGTGGTGGTTGATCCAGCGGGCGATCACGACTTTTTGCTGGTTGCCGCCGCTGAGGTTAAGCACCCGGCTTTCGCCGCTGGGCGCCTTGATCGACAGCTGGCGCATCAGCGCTTCGACGCTGGCGCATTCCTTGGCCGTGTCGATCAGCCCGCTGGCGTTCTGGTACTTGGGCAGGTTGTTCAGGGAGATGTTTTCGCGAATGCTGAAATCGGTGATCAGCCCTTCGCTCTTGCGGCTTTCCGGCAGCAGGCCGATGCCATGGGCGAGTGCCTCGGCCGGGTCATCGAGGCTGACCTTTTCGCCGCGCAGCCACACCTCTTTGCTCACCGACGGCAACGCGCCCATCATGCCCAGGGCCAGTTCAGTGCGGCCCGAGCCCACCAGCCCGGCGAAGCCGAGGATCTCGCCCTTGTGCAGTTGGAAGCTGTTATGCGGGCCGTTGCGTACCAACTGGATGTCCTTGACCTCCAGTAACAGCGGGCCGCGCTCGCCGGTGGGCTTGGGTGGGAAACTGCATGCCAGGCGCCGCCCCACCATCATTTCCACCAGGCGGTCGATATCGCTGTCGGCCACATCGGTAACGCCCACATTGCCGCCGTCGCGCAACACGCTGATGCGGTCGCACACCCGGAAAATCTCTTCCAGATGGTGCGAGATAAAAATCACCGCCACGCCCTGGCGCTTGAGTTCGCGCATGATCTCGAACAGCAGCTCGGCTTCGCTGGGGGTCAGGGTTGCGGTGGGTTCGTCGAGTACCAGCAAGCGCGCATCCAGGGCCAGGGCCTTGGCAATTTCGACGAACTGCTGCTCGGCTACGCTCAGGTGCTTGACCGCGCAGTGCAGGTCGATGCTCACCCCAAGGCGCTGGAACAACGCCTGCGCCGCCACGGCCATTTCGCGCTTGCGCAACAGACCGAAACGGTTGCTCAACTCATGGCCGAGGAAGATGTTTTCTACGGCTGTGAGGTAGGGAATCAGGCTGAATTCCTGGAACACGATGCCGATACCGGCGGCAATCGCGTCACGGTAAGTCGCAAATTGCCGGGCCTGGCCATCGATGAGGATCTGCCCTTCGTCCTGATGCTCGACACCGCCGAGGATCTTCATCAGGGTGGATTTACCCGCGCCGTTTTCCCCAAGCAAGGCGTGGATTTCGCCGCGCTCCACTTGCAGGTTGATCGACTTGAGGGCCTGCACGCCCGGGTACCGCTTACAGATGTTTTCCAGCTTCAGAAGACTGCTCATACCGCCGACCTCGCGTTCAGAAGGTTTGCCTGGGCCCCACGGCGAGCGTGGGACTTGAGGGGTTTACCAGCTGAAATCCTTGGCCTTGGCCTGGTCGATCAGGGTGATGTCCACTGGAATGGTGGCGGGTACTTGCGAGCCCCACTTCTTGGCCAGGGCAATGCCCAGTGCCAGGCGGATCTGGTCACGGGGGTATTGGGCCGAGGTGGCGATGAAATGACTGCCGGGCTTCTGGATCGCCTTGATCGCTTCCGGCGCGCCATCGACGCTGACCAGTTTCACATCCATGCCGCTGGCTTCGATGGCCGAGAGTGCACCGAGGGAGCCGTTGTCATTGACGCTGAAAATGCCCTTGAGGGTGGGCTGGGCCTGCAACATGTTTTCGGTGACGGTCAGCGCCTGGTCACGTTCCTGCTTGCCATTCTGGATGCTCACGATCTTGATGTCCGGGTGCTTGGCCACCGCCTCTTTGCAACCGCGCACACGTTCGAGGATCGGCACCACGGCAATGCCGTCGAGGATGGCGATATTGCCTTTGTCACCGATGTTTTTCGCCAGGTATTCACACGCCTGGAAGCCGGCGTCGAAGTTCTTCGAGCCGACGAACGAATCCAGCGGGCCGTCCGCCTGGGCGTCCACCGCCACCACCACGACGCCCGCGGCATGGGCCGACTTCACGGCCGATTGCACACCGACCGAATCGGTAGGGTTGATCAGCAGAATATCGATGCCTTTTTGCAGCATGTCTTCGACATCACTGACCTGCTTGGACACGTCGTGGCGGGCGTCGGTAATGATGAGCTTTGCACCGATGGTCGCGCCGGCTTCTTCCAGGGCGTTTTTCATGGTGACGAAATAGGGGTTATTGATTTCCTGGAACGACGCACCGATGCGGATGGGCGCAGGTGACGTGGCGGCAAATGCCTGAGTGCCGAGGGTGATGCCGGCAGCCAGTAAACACAGGGTCTTCGGGAGCATTTTCATGGCGTGGGTCTCTGTTTTGTTTTTATTTTTAGAGCAAATGTTATCGTTAACATTTCGCCAGAAACTAACAAGTAAATCGGACCTGCGCAAGCCTCCACTGGTCGGTCTCGATCAAAATGTGGGAGGGGGCTTGCCCCCGATAGCTGTGGGTCAGTCACTGATGTATCACTCAGATTCCGCCATCGGGGGCAAGCCCCCCCCCCACATTGGCTCGCCGTCACTGGCGCAAGTCTCCAGCAAAAACTCGCACATTGCGCCCCATCCACTAAGCTCAGTCCCTGACAAAAAGACCGAGCAGCCCACCATGCCCCACCCCACCGAAACCTTCCGCGCCCACTACCGCGCCAACGTGCACCGCCACTACAACCCCTGGCTGCACGCCACGTTCGTCCTCGGCTACGGCATCGCCTGCATGACCCTGGCCTGGTCCGCCACCGCCGACATCACCGCGCTAGAGTGGCTGACCGTGCCCTTGACCCTGGTGTTCTTCAACCTGTGCATCTACCTCGTACACCGCCACCTCGGCCATCACAAACATGGGTTCGCCCGGCTGTTCTACGCACGCCACACCGGCGACCACCACAGCTTCTTCACCCCTGGGCACATGACCTACGACAGCCCCCGGGACTGGCGCGTCATCCTGTTTCCCGCCTGGCTGATCGTACTGCACAGCCTGGTCATCACCCTCCCCGCCTGGTGGCTGCTCAAGCAATTGAGCCCCAACGTCGCCGGGCTGTTTGCCGGGTGCATGATCCTCGGCTACCTGCTCTACGAAGTGTTCCACGCCTGTGAACACTTGCCCGCTGAACACGCGGTGGCGCGTCTGCCATGGATTCGCCAGATGCACCGCCTGCACGCTCTGCACCACCGTCGCGAGCTGATGCAGGGGCGTAATTTCAATATCGTGCTGCCGTTGATGGACTATCTGTTTGGCACTTTGCATTGGGAACCCACGGTAAAAAAAAGGGGCAGTCCAACTGGACTGCCCCCCGCTTCACACACATAGATCAATCAGTGCACGATGGTCTGGCTGCAGATGTGGCCGAGGCTGACGTATTGGACGTTATTGCCACCCACGCCCACACCAGGGAACTCCCTGAGCTCGATGCGCCAGCCGCCCTCGTTGAACCAGGTTTCCCAGTTGTAGGTCTGGCCCGAGGCGCTGTCCGGGTACCGCACTTTGTAGTCGCCAGAGCAGGTGCCCAGCGCGACATTCCCCGAGGCTGCACCGGTGATGCCGGTCTTGGCCTCATAGTCGACCCAGTTGTAAGTGGCGCCAAAATGCTTGTCGACACGCAGTACAGGGGTGACGCCGCGCAGGGGCTCGCCAGTGCTGTCTGACCACTGGGTGCTCCAGCTCAGATTGCGGGCCGCCTGGGTGGCCAGTTGGAAGATCGAGCTGGGGATGCGTACCACGTTATCGCCGTTCACATTGTGCTGGTTCAGGCGTGGCGCCGAACCGAGGGTCAGCTTGTATTGAGCCTGAGGGTTCAGTGCCACCGCTGGATTGGCCCGTACACGCACCTTGACCGTGTAGCCCGGCGTCAGGTTGGGATAGGTGGAGGTGGAGCCCTGCGGGACTTCCACCCACTTGGTGCCATCGAACCGTTCGAAGATCCACTGGTTACGCGTGCCCGCACCGTCATCGCCCAGGAACATGCCCACACCTTGGCCACGCAACGAGACGAAGGAGAAGTAATCCACGTCATTGACGCTGTCGAGGTTACCAGTCACCTGGTTCAAGGCATCCGGCAGCGCGAACGCGGTTTGCTCGGTGTCGTTGGGCTCGTAGGCATCAATGTTGCTGTCCACCGCCACGCCGAAACTGAACTGCGCGTTACTCGCGGTATTGGCCACCATGAACCAGTAGTAGTCACCGGCCGGCAACACGCCGTTGAGGTATTCATCGGCACTGCCAGGGTTATCAGAAGTGCCCAGTGGCGTCAGGTTACCCTGGCCGTCGTCGTGGAACAGCGTCAACGACATGTCCGTACCGGCGCTCTGGTTCAGCAGTTGCACCTGGATTCGCGAGTTTTTCGGCAGGTTGAAGTGGTAAGCGATTTGCGCGCCGGTCTCTACCCCGGTGAGGGTGTAGAGGGTATTGATATCCAGGGTCGGAAACAGCGGCGTGAATTCAGCGATCGCAGCCTGTTTCATTTGCGCCGGGTCAGGTTTTTGCAGCTCGCTGAGCTTGGTGTCAACCGCCACATTGCTGGCCACTGGTTTGCTCTTGACGACCTTGGTCTGCCCCGCCTTGGCCGCATTGAGCTTTTGCTTGAGTGCATCCGACAGGCTGTTTTTTTCCAACGTACCGCCGGGTTTCAACGCTTTATCCACGGCCTGTTTGACCGTCTGCGCACTGAGTTTCAGCGGGGCTTGCTCGGCCAGGGCGAAGGCCGAAACGAAGCAGGAGGCCGCCATGGCCGCGCCCAGCATAAAGGCTTTTTTCGATTTCATTTTTTATCCATCCATAGTTAAAAAATTGAAGCTCAGGTAACCGGTGACATCCGGTCACCTGGGATGGACTGTAGGACAATACTGTATTTATGTACAGTATTTTTCAAAATATGTGCTCCCGGTTTTTTCGCTGTGAGCCCTCCTGCTATGGAATTGGGATATCGCACCACCTGCGCCAAATCTCCCATACAACCATTTCGAGGACACAAACATCCGCGAGGCGATACGGCCACAAAGCCCAGCGCTTAAGCGTCAAGGGAACAGATGCCAGCTCAGCTTCGGTCACAAGGCCTGCCTTTAGGTAAGCTTTCGGCCCTGATAGGATGTCGACCATCAGGCTCATGCGATGATATCTGTCGATCGGATCATTCCCTTCCCTGAAGCGCTTATGCCTAAGAACCTTCTCGTTCTCACTGAAGTAACTTTCCAGTTCATCCAGCTTTGCGTATTCAGCAAACACCATCAGTCCGAAGACGACAAACACCCAAGCGAACATCACAATGCTATATACAAGAAAAAGGGGCATCGTTATGTCCCCTCGGGTTGGAATATCAGATCGCCGTCGACTTCCAATATTCTTCCCCCCAAAAACCCACCAAGCTCACCCAAAAAAGAGCCTCCCGCCGCCCCGCCTACAGCCCCTCCGATAACTCCACAAGCCAGTTCACCATTGCCTTTCAGTGAAACACCCAATGCAACCCGGCATGCACTGCGAGCAATATTCGCGGCACGCTTGCCCACAACAGCAGCCCCGAATACTCCACCCACCAACCTCCCCGTCTCCACATACTTCGCCCGCCGGCACTGCGCCTCCCTTCCCGCCACGCACGCCTCCTTGATTTCCAAACCTGCCACGCCCACATCCAACGCCATCCCAAGATACGTTCCTTGCTTCAACCGCTGCGACATCTGCGTAATCGCCCGAACCCGCTGCGCATACCCCGCAATCTCACCTTGATGCAGATAGCTTTTGGTCGAGATCCCAAGCGTTCCCTTCAGCGGTTGATTGCCACGCAACCCTGAGCCAAATCGTGCGGCCCCTTGCAGTTGCGAATCCAAAACGCCAAACATTTGTTGGCGTTGGCGTATAAACGTCTCTCTGTCTAAACCACCGTCCTTCAATCGCCGATGCAGTTGCTCGATGTCCTCCAAAGTGTGTGCGACCTCCTTCAGGTGCCGGCTCCAAGCCGATGTCGCACTGCCTATCCCAATCGAGCCATACCCCAGAATGCTCTGCGCCAGGTCATAATTTTTATTTCCAGTTCCATCGAGCGGCATATCCTGGTTCAGCCGGCGACTAATCTCTTCAGCGTGGCGCATCAACCAGGCTTCTTCGATTGTGCAATGGGCACCGGGCGCTTCTGGAACGATCACCAACTCACCCGGCCTCACCAATCCGCGGCTCAGGTGTTGATTCAGCACATCGAAATGATCTCGGCCCTGCAACAAGCCTGCATGCCACAGCTGTGATTTCAAAAATGCGTACGGTAAAGCCTGTTGATTGATATAGCCGTACGCCATGTCCTGGATTCCGATATCGAGAGGGATGGCATCGAAAGATAAGCAAGCGCCTACAGCCTGGACACAAGCAGGAGGGGTCAAAAAATACGTTTGGGAAGTTGCCTACACAGCAAAAGATACGAACCTACGGAAAGCGTCCCTAATAGCCCGTCATCTCCAAATACCCCACCCCACCCTCGAACTTCACTGGCCCTTCCCAGTAGGGAATCCCCAAGTTCATCCACGCCTTTTGATTGACCGCCTCGGTGGTGATATCCAGGTGTTTGCCGGGGATCTTCAGCGACCAGCGCGTGGGAATGCTGCGCCCGTCAATCTTGGTTCTGGTCAGCGGTGTCAGTTGGATATCGGCGTTGTGCAACGTCTCGGTATGGCCTTGGGCGTCGATCCAAGTGCCGGTGAGGTAACCGCCACCGTCTTTTTGCCGCACGCGAAACAGCATCAGTTGCTCGCCCCGGTCCAGGTGCAGGGAGAACCAGTCCCAACCGGTCTGGCTGGCGGCCAGGGGTTGGCTGCTCCATTCGCGGTCGAGCCAGGCCGGGCCGCTGACCTGGTAGACCTGGCCGTCGAGACTGACGCTGCCATTGGCGGTGAAGAAAGGCTGGCTGTAGTAGTACGACGCCTGGCCCTGGTCGGATTTGCGGCTATAGCCCTTGTCACCTTGCAGCACCAGTGGGCGGTTGGAGGTCAGGCGTAGGTCGTAGGCGAATTGGGCACCGCTGGCCTTGAGCTGCATGTCAGCCAGGGGGGTGGCGGCGCCAGGTTGGGTGGCAAAGTTCCAGTCGTCAATCCAGGCGTTGAACGGCACCGCCTGGGCCCCGGCCTGGCCGACGCCGCCGCGGGCCAGGCGTTCGGCGGCGTAGTGGCGGGTGGCCGAAGTGACGGCAGCATGGCCGAGCCACACCGTTGAATCGTGCCAGCCCGGTTGCGTGGGGCCGGCCTTCAGCGCATTGCGAAACAGCGTCCATTGCACGCCGAAGAGATTGCCCTGGGCATCCTTGAGGTTGGCGGTGACGTACCACCATTCGATACGAAAGCCTGGGTGCGGGCCATGGTCCTCGGGAAAGCTGAAGACTTTGCCGGGCACCACCTGAGTAAAGTCCGCCGCCTCACTGCCCAGGCCGGCGAAGCTGGTCTCAGGCGCAGGCGTCTTGTCGCATGCGCTCAGCAGTAACAAGGCGGCGCAGCACAACGCCTTAATCTTCATGGGCAAAGGTCCTCAACAAATCCGCCGGGCGGCTGCGGTACAACTGCCACAAGGGCCAGGCAGACGCCAGCAACGTGGCAACCATCGCCAGCCCCAGCAATTGCGCAAGCTGCCAGGGGAATACCTGCAACGGCAGGTGCCAACCGAAGGCCTGGACGTTGATCACCGCATCCAGGCACCACGCCAGCAGCAGCCCCAGCGGCAACGCCAGCATCAGCGTGAGCAGCGCCAGCAGCCAGGTCTGGCCCAGGTTGAGCAGCATCAGTTGGCGCCGTGTCACACCCAATGCCCACAGCGGCGCGAGTTGGCCGAGGCGGCTCTGGCTCTGGGTCAGCAGGCTGATAAACAACGCCACGCCAGCCACGCCCAGCGTAAGGCTGTTCAACGCGGCAGTAGCGGCGAAGGTGCGTTCGAAGACCTGGCTGGACCAGCCCTTGAGTTGCTGTTGATCGACGATGCGGCTGTCTTCGAGGGCAAATTGACGCTGCACTTCACCCACCAGCGCCGGCACGTTCTGGGGCGCCACCCGCAGGTTGAATCGCGCCGGTGACAGTGTCGGCCAGTGCGCCAGCAAGTGCCGGGCATTGACCAGCAGATGGCCCTTGGGGTTGCCGTAGTCGGCGTAGATCCCGACGACCTGCGGTGCCCAGCTTCCTTGTGGCGTAGGGATCGAGAGCGTATCGCCCAACTGAACGTTCAAGCGTCGCGCCAGTTGCTCGCTGAGCATCACACTGTCGTCCTGCAGCAAGCGGTCCCAGGGTGCGTTTGCAGCCTCAAGCAACGGCCAGTGCCGGCGATAGGTGGGGTCGTCGACCACGCCGAACACTTCTGCCGGCCAGCCTTGCAGCTGCACCGCCACCTGCCAGGTAGGCAACACTGCCTGCACCAGCGGCTGGCGGGCCAGCCAGGTATTGAGCTGCTCGGCCTGAGCCGGGTTCTGCGGGTTGAGGTACAGCTCGGCGGTGAGGCGCTGCTCCAACCAATGGTTGAAGGTCTGGCGGAAACCCGAGGTCATGGAACCGGCCCCGATATTTGCCGCCAGGGCCAACAGCAGCGCCATCAACGCCAGGCTCAAGGCCGGCAGTTGCTGGCGACAATCGGCGAGGAACCACTGGCCGAGCACCGAGCGACTGCGACCCAGCATGCCTTTCAACAACCCGTTGAGCAGCACCGGTAACCCCAGTGCGGCGCCCAGCAGCAAGGCCGCCATCAGTACAAACCCGGCGGCCAGGCTGTCGCCCAGCCACAGCGCCAACAGCGCGATCAGCAACGCCGCAGACGCCACCCAACCCTGGCGCCGCAACCAGCGCCCATGGGCCTCATGCCATGCTTGGGCGTTGGCCAATGCCAATAAGGGCAGGCGCGCGGCACGCCACAGGCTGCTGGCCCCTGCGAGCAGTGCGCCAAGCAGGCTCAAGCCCAGGCCGGCGAGCCACCACCAGGGACTCAAGCTCAATTGGCCCGGAACCTCTGCGCCGTACAGGCCGCGCAAACTGGCGGCCACATCCGGCAGCAACAGGCTGGCCAATACATATCCGCTGGCGATGCCGAGCAAGCCGCCCAACAAGGACAGAAATCCCAGCTCAACCCCCAGGCTGAGGATCAGCATCCGCGCGCTGACTCCACAGGCACGCAAGGTGCGCAGCAGGCCACGGCGTTGTTCCAGGGCCAGGCCGATGGCCGCATGCACGATAAACAGCCCCACCACAAAGGACAGAAAGCCCAACGCATCAAGGTTCAGGTGAAAGCTCTCGGTGAGGCGCGCGAGGTTGTTGTCCTCGCCCTGCTTGAGTTGCAGCGCGGCGGGTGGCGTGGGGTGGCGGGCGGCGAAGGTGTTGTCCAGCAACAAGCGTGACAGTTGCCCCTGCATGTCGAGCAAGGGTTGGGCAAACGCGATATCGGTCAACAGCAAACCCGGCGCCATGTCCGCCTGTACCTGCAATGGCGGCAGGGTGTGCGCGTTGACTGTCTGCGGCTGATCGCCCTCGTGCAACCCGAGCGCCTGCAAGGTTTGCGCAGCCACCCAGGTACGCCCTGGCGGGGTGAAAAACGCCAGCATCTGCGCCTGGCTCAGCCGTTGCCCCGCCACACTGCCACTGCCGGGCAACGACACCGGGTCGATGCCCATCAGTTGCAGGCGCTGTTGCTCATGCCCCTTGAGCACCAACCGTCCCTGCACCACCGGGGACACCGGCCACCCGGCGCGGCGCAGTTGGGCAAACAGCGCTTGCGGGAAACTGCCGGCGTCCGGCGCACTCAGGCTGGCTTGGGGCTCACCACCGATCAACTGGCTGGCGCGCGCATAGCTGTCCCGTGCCTGACTGTTGAGGGCCTGCACGCCGGTCAATAACGCCGTGGCCAGCCACAGACCTGTGAGCACGCTGAAAAATTGAACTGGGTGACGTCGCCAATGGCTTACCAACGCACGCAACGTCCAGTAGAACAGTGCCATCTCAGCGCGCATCCATCGGCACGACACGGCCATGATGCAGCACCACCTGGCGGTCCAGGCGTGCGGCCAGGCGTGGGCTGTGGGTGACCATCAACAGGCTCGTAGGGCTGTCGCGCAGCAGGTCCAACAGCAGTTGCAGCACTTCATCGCTGGTGGTTTCGTCGAGGTTACCGGTAGGCTCATCAGCCAACAGCAAGCCCGGGCGCGAGGCCAGTGCTCGCCCTACCGCCACCCGTTGCTGCTGGCCGCCAGACAGTTGCTCAGGATATCGCTTGAGCAAATCGCCCAGTCCCAGGCGCTCCACCAACTGCGCCTGCCACTGCGCATCGAAACGCCCGGCCAACCGCGCCTGGAATGCCAGGTTGTCCTCCACGCGCAAGCTGCCGATCAGGTTGAACTGCTGGAACACCAGGCCGATTTCAGTGCGGCGCCAATGGGCCAGTTGCGCCTCCGTCAATTGGTCGAGGCGCTGCGCGCCGATTTGAATGCTGCCGCCATCCACACGGTCCAGCCCAGCCACCAGGTGCAAAAGCGTACTTTTGCCGCTGCCCGATTCGCCCATCAGCGCCAGGCTGCTGCGTTCCCCCAGGTAGAGGTCGACACCCGCCAGGACGGCCAGCGGGCCTTGGGGGGTGGCGTAGTTTTTTACAACACCTTGCACCTGCAACATAAAAACGCTCGTAGGAAGGACTGCCAACGAGAATAACGGCTGATTGTGCAGCCCATGCAAATTTTTCACATGGATTTCACTGCCTGCCCATCCTCGACACTTTAGATTGCGCGTCAAGTGGCGATAAGCCGCAACTTATTAGTTAGCGCACAGAGTACTTTTAATAGGCAGGTGTTCAGCAAAAAGACAGCAGCGCTATGACAGGCTCCTGTTCCACAACGGGCAACTGCCCATTCACTGTGCGTGTTTATAAACACAACAATAGTGCCAAAGGTGAACAGCGTGGCAGATATGACCCTGGCCGACCCTAAACTCAAATGGGCACGGTTAAAGCGCCTGAAAAAATACCGCCTGCATTTGCTGGGTATAACTGTTACCGCAGCTCTTCTGACGGGCTTCCTGTTATGGCCGGTCTCGCCGCTGGACCTGGGCGTGGGCAACCGACTGGTAACCTCGGGGGTGCTCGCCAGTTGGCGCAATGGTGACGTGGTAGTGCTGGTGCGCCATGAAGAGCGATGCGACCGCTCCACCAACCCCTGCTTCGGCCCCGCCGGCGGCCTCACGGTCCAAGGCAGCCAACGCGCCGCGCAACTGGGCAAAGCCTTTGATTCCTTGGGCATGGAGCTTACCGACGTGCTCAGCAGCCCCACCACGCGCACCGCCCAGACCTCACTGTTCATGTTCGGCAAGGCCGAGCTGTCGCCGGGGCCCCTCGCCATCTGCGGTGACGCCATGGGCGAGGAAATCCTCGGCCACAAACGCAGCGGTCGCAACCTGATGCTGATCACCCACAGTGCCTGCATGAGCGACTTCCAAAAGTCGCTTGGCTTCCCCCACGCTGCCGCCGCCGAATATGGCAGCGCGCTGTTCGTCAAGGTATTACCCAACGGCGAATTCGAGGCATTGGGCACTATGAACATGCGGCAATGGACGGTCGCACTAAAACAACTTTAAACACACTTTTTTACATATACCACGGCTATTACGTTCAGCAAAACGACAGCCCTGTTATGGCATGTTCGCTTACACCTGTTAGTTAGCACCTCCTCAATGGTTCAGTGAACATCGTGACTCTTCGCCCTACTCATTTAATTGCCTCATTGTGTCTTATTGAACGTCATGGAGCGACGCACTCATGACCCGCTTGAATCCCCTGCCCTGGTTATTACTCGGCTTCGCCGTCTTCTTCCTGCTGCCCTTGGGTTTGCATGGTTTGTGGACCCCGGATGAAACCCGCTATGCCCAGGTCAGCCAGGAAATGCTGATGAGCGGCAATTGGGTGGCGCCGCACTTCATGGGGGTGCGTTATTTCGAGAAACCTGCCGCCGGCTATTGGCTGATCGCCCTCGGCCAGGCCGTGTTCGGTGAAAACCTGTTTGGGGTGCGCATCGCCTCGGCCCTGAGCACCGGCCTGAGTGTGCTGCTGGCCTACCTGCTCGCCCGGCGCTTGTGGAACGATCCGCGCAAGAGCTTCGCCTGCGCCCTGCTGTACATGAGCTTTGGCCTGGTGGCCGGGCAAGCGGGGTATTCCAACCTCGACCCGCAATTCACCTTGTGGGTGAACCTGAGCCTGGTAGCGCTATGGTTTGCCCTGGATAGCCGCACGCCCCGCGAGCGCCTGGGGGCCTGGGCAGTGTTGGGGCTGGCCTGCGCCATGGGGTTTATGACCAAGGGTTTCCTGGCCTGGCTGCTGCCGGTACTGATCGCTGTGCCTTACCTGCTCTGGCAGCGCCGCGTGGGCGAGCTGATGCGTTACGGGCCACTGGCAGTGCTGGTCGCCATGCTGGTGTGCCTGCCGTGGGCCCTGGCGATCCATGTGCGGGAACCGGATTACTGGCATTTTTTCTTCTGGCATGAACACATCCGCCGCTTTGCTGCCGACAACGCACAACATGCGCGACCGATGTGGTTCTTCCTGCCGATCATGGTGGTGGCGTGCCTGCCGTGGGCCGCCTTGTTACCCACCACATTGCTCAAGACCTGGCAGGAAAAGCGCCAGCCGGCGATTGCCTTTCTCGCCCTGTGGCTGCTGCTGCCCCTGGGCTTTTTCAGCCTGAGCAAAGGCAAGCTGCCCACCTACATCATGCCGTGCCTGTTGCCCCTGGCATTGCTGATGGGCCACGGGTTGATCGACCTGATCAAGCAAGGCAAGGCGCGCACGATCGTGATCAACGGTGCGGTCAATTTCACCCTCGGCATGACCGCCATGGTGCTGCTGATTTACCTGCAAATCACCGACCCGCTGTACGGCAACAGCCATGCCGAGATGTTCAGCCTGTCCCTGGTGTTTATCGTGCTGCTGGGCTGGATCCTCGCCAACCTGTTGCAAGCAGTACGGCCAATGACGTTATGGGCGATGCCGGCCCTGGGCATCGGCCTGCTGGTGGCATTGTTGCCGGCGGGCATGCCGGCGCTGATCGCGGATAACGAAATGCCCGACCAGTTCGTGCTTGAGCACCTGGACGAACTGCAGCAAACCCAGGCTTTGCTGAGCAACGAACTGGGGGCTGCGTCGGCCTTGTCATGGCGCTTGCGGCGGCCGCAAGTGGCCTTCTACAGCACCGTGGGCGAGCTGCGCTACGGCCTGCATTACCAAGACTCGGCACACCGCAAGATCACGCTGGATAACGTCCAGGCCTGGTTGGCCGAGGCTCGCCAGCAGGGTTCGGTCGGCGTGCTGATGCGGGTCAGGAGCACCAGCGAACATCGCGAAGAAGGGCAACTGCCTCTCGGCGGCAAGCGTTATCGCAAAGGCAACCTGGTGCTGACGATTTACCCACGACAACCTTAATGCAGCGCCTGCCACAGGGAAAACCCATGGGCTTCTGGAGAACCGAACGCGGCGCCTTGGCTTTATTGCTGGGCACCTCGGCCTTGCTATTGCTGCTGGGCCTAGGCAGCCGCGACCTGTGGGGGCCGGAAACCCGCTGGGCGAACATCGCCTTGCAGATGCTGCAAAGCGGTGACTACTTCGATCCCTATCTCAAAGGCACGCCCTACTACGACAAACCCCTGCCCTCCTACTGGCTGATTGCAGGCTTCGCCCACCTGATAGGCGGCCTGGGGCCGTGGTCGCTGCGCCTGTCATCGGTAATTGCCGCATGGCTGAGTATCTGGCTGATTTACCTGATTGGCGAACGCCTGTTCCGCAAGGGCACCGGGTTGATTGCCGGCTGGATGCTCGCTACCACCTTCTACTTCCTGTTCTGGGGGCGAGTAGCCACCGCTGATGTGCTGACTGTTTGCGGCGTGCTGGCGGCGGTGTGGTGGTATTGGCGTGGGCCGGACGACACACGACTGGGGCGCTACACGGTATTTTTCCTGCTGCTGGCAGCCACCTCACTGTTCAAAGGCTTGATCGGTTTCGTGCTGCCGGGGCTGCTGCTATTGCCGCACCTGCTCAACGAGCAACGCTACAAACGTCACCTCAATCTGCGCATGCTGCTGGCCGTGCTCATCGCCGCAGCGTTCTACGCGATCCCTTTCGTACTGTCCCATCACTACGGCGCGCCCACTTACGGCCAGAGCGGCCTGGAACTGGTATTGCGGGAAAACGTGGTGCGCTTCTTCGACCCCTTCGACCATATGGGGCCGATCTACACCTATCTGATCTACCTGCCGGTCTACACCCTGCCCTGGGCGCCCTGCTGGCTGCTCGGCCTGTGGCTGGCCGTGCGGCAGTGGCGCCACACCCCGCCCAACGTGCGCTGGCTGGTGTGGGGCCTGGGCCTGTTGTTTGTGTTCTTCACCGCCAGCGGCAGCCGTCGCAGCTACTACGTACTGCCGCTGGTGCCCTTTGCCCAATTGCTCGCCGCCTGGTGGCTGAGTGAACGCCTGCAAACAAAACCGGCGAGTTGGCCGCGTTGGCAGAAAGGTTTTGGACTCAGCGCAGGCTTGATGGTGCTGGTGCTGGGCGTGATCTACCCCTGGACCAACGGCAACGGTGGCGTGACCCGTTTCGCCGCAGACCTACAGGCCCAAGCGGTGAAAAGCGCCCCTTGGAGCCAGTGGCAAATGGTGCTGGTGGAGGTCGACAACAAGCTGCCGATGTACCTGCAAAACCATGGCAAGCCTTTCTACTACGTCAGCGAAACCCAGAACTTCCCCCGCCAGGGCGACAGCGCCGCATTCATGGCCTGGCTGGACAAAACCAGCGGCCAACGCTTCGACCCGCAGCGCACGATTATCGTCGTGCAGTATTCCAAGCAAGAGCCGACGCCGCTGGCGTTCCTGGGGATGGATCATCAGGTCGTCAGGACGCAGCCGGATAATGGCGAGCGGTTGTTTCAGCCGCGCGAGGATGGGAGCGTGGCGTTTGTGCCTGCGCCGCGGTGAGCCTGTGTCGCTACTGGCCTTTCGTCATGGTTTGTAAAGGGCCAGCAAGTCGTATCCCTTTAAATTGCAGGACGTTTCCGAGACAATCCCCGCCGCCTTGTGCCGGTTGGAATCGGTGGCTAGTCTGCGATCCGTCACTGCTCATCAGTGATCGGGTTTAGTCGCCCGGATTCCAGTTGTGCGCAAGCTGTCACCTTTTCATGGTGGCTGTGCGCAGGGCACCTTCGGGTGCGCCGGATCCAACTGGCCGGTCGACTAACCTGCGTACAGCCGCCACCCAACGTTTAGTCGCGAAGGGTTCGGCTCCTGACCTACCAGTTGGAGTTACACCATGAATAAAATCTTACCCGATCCACCCTTCGACCCTGCCAAAACCCGCGCCGCGTTCAACCGCGCCATCGACCACTACCTGCCCAGCCAGGGTTTCCACAGCGTCAACGACGACCTGAGTTTTGAAGATGCGTTGCTGTACACCGCCAGCCTGCTCGACAGTGCTTCGGCGACGGCGCTCGATTGTGGTGAATTGCTGGATAGCCCGGGGCGGGCGAAGATCCTCGCGGTGTGGCATTTGCTGGAGATTGCCAGGACCACAGTGGATCGCTCTATCGAGTGTATGAAACCCTTGAAGACAACACCTTAAAATGTGGGAGGGGGCTTGCTCCCGATGGCGGTGGGTCAGCTGATATATCCACTGCTGACACTCCCTCATCGGGGGCAAGCCCCCTCCCACACTGTGCGTATTCCAATGCTTGGATTAGGCTTCAGCAGGCGAAGAGTGGAACGTTCCATCGAGTGTATGAAGCCCTTGAAAGCAACACCTTAAAATGTTGGAGAGGACCTGTCTGTCAGCCGAACCCGGGGCATTCAACTGGATAGAACGGGGGTTGGCGAGCGGTTCATTGCTGAAACGATTAAAGCCCTGTAGGAGATTGGCTATATGTAGCCGATGCTGGCAGTCGACCATTCATCTAAATTAATATTTTTATCTTTAATATCATTTACTTAGCTGTCTGTAAAAACAACCCACCTGCCTTCGTTGCCGTTTTTACTCGCCAGAAACGTCTAATTACTGACACGACTTTTATGGCAGCCTTTGTCCCGCGTTTCCGCTACATACGTAGGATAAATCCCTATGGCTTAATAAAATCTCGAACGCCGAGTTACGTTCAAGCAGTACGGACCGTCCCGCCCAGGCCTAGCGCGTCGGTTGACGGTTTTCGACATCAAGGACGAGATGGCTATGAGTCTGACCCGTAATATTGGCGACACACAGGGCCCGCATTTTTTTGCCGAAATGGGCGAGTTGATTTCAAGCAGTGGCAATGAACACTTCGCTGCCAACATGCTGCATCTGGTGGACAAGTGGGTGCCAATCCATTTGGTAGGCCTCAGCGAATGGACCCTGGACGAACTGCGCGACTGCGTGCTGGACATCAAGTTGCTGGGCAGCGCCGGGCTGAACAAGGATTTGTCTGTAGCCCAGACCCTGCGCCCGGTGAGCGACCACCCGTTGCTGCGCCAGATGCTGCGCATGCAAGACCCGTTGTTGATCCAGATGAAAGCCAAGGCCGACAGCGCACACCCACGGGGCAGTTCGCACCAGTGCAACCTAGTATCGCGCCAAGGCAATCGACGCTGCGTGATTTCGTTCTATCGGCCTGCGACCCAGCGTGGGTTTTCCCTGGCGCAGTTATCGTTCCTCAAATGCTTGTCGGACACCCTGTTGCCGCTGATGGAGCGGCACGCGCAGCTTCTGCGCCAGGCACCGCAGGCCGAGACCGACCCGGCACATACCCTGCTGGAGCAATCGCAATGGCAGCGCGAATTCTACAAACGCCTGACCCTCAGCGATATCACCTTGTCGGCACGGGAGCAGGAGGTGTGCCTTGGCCTGTTGACCGGCGGCACCGTGCCGCAGATCGCGGAAAAACTCAGTGTCAAAAACAGTTCCATCGAGACCTACCTCAAGCGTGCCGCCGCCAAGCTCGGCGTGAGTGGCCGGCACGGCCTGGCCAAATGGATGGTGGGCGCCTGATGAACAAACTGACACCGCAACCTGCGAGTGGCGGCCCTGAATGTACAGGCGTTCCAGGCACAGTAACGCATCCAGCGCGCAGACCTGTTCCCGGCGATCACCCCGACTGCCGCAGCCGATACTCCCCCGGCGTCATCTGCGCATAACGCAGGAAAAACCGACTGAAATACGCCGGGTCCTTGAACCCCAGCTGGTAGCAGATTTCATTTGCCGAACTACCGGTAAACAGCAGCAGGCGCTTGGCTTCCTGCATCAGCCGTTCAAGAATCAAACGCTTGGAAGGTAAGTCGGCGATGCGTCGGCATACCTCATTGAGCCGCGCCGGTGTCACGCCGATTCCCTCGGCATAGCGCGCCAACGGCCAATGTTCCAGGTAATGGGCTTCGACCAGTTCGTTGAAACGATGAAAAATGCGCAAGTCTTCATGGGCCATCGGGCGTGCCGGCAACGCGTGGGCGCACAGGCGCAGCAGGCGGATCATGATCAGGCGCGTCAAACTGTCGAGGGCGGCAGCGCGCCCTGCCCGTTCGGCGTTGATCTCGCTGCACAGCGCTTCGAAGAGCTGATCCAGCCCTTCGGCGGCATCGCCCAGCGCGACACAGGCCGCACCTGAGGCGAGGCTTGGGTCGGCGTCGATCAATCCCCACACCAGTTGCTGGCGCACCGTCAACACATGCCCGTCGGCATCGGCTTCGGTAACGAAGGCATGCGCCACCGTGGGCGGCGTGAGAAAAAACATCGGCCCCGACTCGACGTATTGACGGTCATCCAGATAAACCCGCACGGCGCCACTCTTGACGTAATGCACCTGGAAAAACCGGTCATGCCGATGCACGGCCATGTTGCGCCCGAAAAACCCCGCCAGGTTGCCGAGCTTGTCGTAATGCACCTCGGCATCGCTGTAACGCTGGTCGTAGACCTGCCCGATGTTGATATTGGGAATCGGCTTCACGCGGCCCTCCTCTTGTTGTTCTGATGCCGTTGGAGTTTGCCATGCTTGACGGTAGTTAACATATTAATTATAACGTTAACAACTTAACGAACTGCCAACGCAGCCTTCGTCACCGCCAGGAGAAACGCATGAGCCGTACCCTGCATGATGTTGCCAGCGGCACCCTGTTCGGCGTTGCGCTGAACTACCAGGGCCTGCTGGAGCAACATCTCGCCGCCTTCGAGCAGGCGCCCTACCAGAAGCCGCCGACCAAGCCGGTGTTGTTTATCAAGACCCCCAACACCCGCAATGCCCATGGCGGTGTGGTGCTGCAGCCTGCGGGCGAGCGCCTGCAACCGGGCCCGGCGTTGGGCGTGGTGATCGGCCAGCGCGCCAGCCGCGTCAGCCTGGACAATGCCATGGCCCATGTCGCCGGGTATGTGGTGGTCAACGAGTTCAGCCTGCCGGAAGACAGCTACTACCGCCCCGCCGTCAAAGCCAAATGCCGCGATGGGTTCTGCGCCCTGGGGCCTGAGGTGGTTGCCCGCGACCAAGTGGCTAACCCCAACAGCCTGGACCTCAAGCTCTTCGTCAATGGCCAGTTGCGCCAGGAAAACTCCACCGCTAATTGGGTGCGCGATATCCCGCAATTGATCGTCGAGATCAGCGAGTTCATGACCCTGCATCCCGGTGACGTGCTGATCACCGGCACACCGGAAGGCCGCGTCGATGTGCAGCCCGGCGACCGGGTCGAAGTTGAAATCACCGGTGTGGGCCGTTTGCTCAACACCATTGAGGCAGAGGTATTGGCATGAAGCGCGCACGTATCCGCTTTGAAGATCAAATCCATTCCGTGCAGGTCGACGGCGACTGCAGCGTGCGCCTCAGCGATGGCCGCCGGCTCGCGCAAGAGCAGGTGCAATGGCTGCCACCCGCCACCGGCAACATGTTCGCCCTGGGCTTGAACTACGCCGATCACGCCGCCGAACTGGCCTTCACACCGCCGACCGAACCGCTGGCCTTTATCAAGTCGGTCGGCACCTACACCGGCCACCGCCAAGTCACCTGGCGCCCGGACAACGTCGCCTACATGCACTACGAGTGCGAACTGGTGGCGGTGATTGGCAAGACCGCGCGCAACGTCAAGCGCGCCGACGCCCTGGACTACCTGGCCGGCTACACGGTGTGCAACGACTACGCGATCCGCGACTACCTGGAAAACTACTACCGTCCCAACCTGCAGGTTAAAAACCGCGACGCCGCCACCCCAGTCGGTCCGTGGATCGTCGACGTGGCCGATGTGCCCGACCCGGGCAACCTGAAATTGCGCACCTGGATCAACGGTGAGTTACGCCAGGAAGGCAACACTAAAGAAATGATTTTCGATATTCCCTACCTCATCGAATACCTGTCCAGCTTCATGACCCTGCAACCTGGCGACATGATCGCCACCGGCACGCCCGAGGGCCTGGCCGATGTGGTGCCGGGGGATGAAGTGGTGGTGGAAGTCGAAGGCGTGGGCCGCCTGGTCAACCGTATTGTCAGTGAGACGGAGTTTTTCTCCGTGCGCAAAGAGGCTTGAGCAACATGATCAAACATTGGATCGATGGCCGTGAGGTCGAGAGCAAAGACGTGTTCGTCAACTACAACCCGGCCACCGGCGAGGCCATTGGTGAAGTGGCCAGCGGCGGCGTCGAAGAAGTCGCCCAAGCCGTGGCGGCGGCCAAGGCGGCGTTCCCCAAGTGGGCCAACACCCCGGCCAAGGAGCGCGCACGCCTGATGCGCAAGCTGGGTGAACTGATCGAACAGAACGTACCACGCCTGGCCGAGCTGGAGACGCTCGACACCGGCCTGCCGATCCACCAGACCAAAAACGTGTTGATCCCACGCGCGTCGCACAACTTCGATTTCTTCGCTGAAGTCTGCACGCGCATGGACGGCCACAGCTACCCGGTGGACGACCAGATGCTCAACTACACCCTGTACCAGCCGGTGGGCGTGTGCGCGTTGGTGTCGCCATGGAACGTGCCGTTCATGACCGCCACCTGGAAGACCGCACCGTGCCTGGCCCTGGGTAACACGGCGGTGTTGAAGATGTCGGAGCTGTCGCCCCTGACTGCCAATGAACTGGGACGCCTGGCAGTGGAAGCCGGGATCCCCAATGGTGTGCTCAATGTGATCCAGGGCTACGGCGCCACCGCTGGTGATGCACTGGTACGCCACCCGGATGTGCGGGCGATTTCCTTTACCGGCGGCACCGCCACCGGCAGGAAAATCATGCAGACCGCCGGCCTTAAAAAGTACTCCATGGAACTGGGCGGCAAATCACCGGTGCTGATTTTTGAAGACGCCGACCTTGAGCGTGCCCTCGACGCCGCGCTGTTCACGATCTTTTCCCTGAACGGCGAGCGTTGCACCGCCGGCAGCCGGATCTTTATCCAGGAAAGTGTCTACCCGCAGTTTGTCGCCGAGTTCGCCGCGCGGGCCAAGCGCTTGATCGTGGGCGACCCCCAGGACCCCAAGACCCAGGTCGGTTCGATGATCACCCAGGCCCATTACGACAAGGTCACCGGCTATATCAAGATCGGCCTGGAGGAAGGCGCTACGCTGCTGGCCGGCGGGCTGGAGCGGCCGGCCAACTTGCCTGCGCACTTGAGCCGCGGGCAGTTTATCCAGCCGACGGTGTTCGCCGATGTGAATAACAAGATGCGCATCGCCCAGGAAGAAATCTTCGGCCCGGTGGTGTGCCTGATCCCGTTCAAGGACGAAGCCGAGGCGCTGCAATTGGCCAACGACACCGAATACGGCCTGGCCTCCTATATCTGGACCCAGGACATCGGCAAGGCCCATCGACTGGCCCGCGGCATTGAAGCAGGCATGGTATTTATCAACAGCCAGAACGTGCGCGACTTGCGCCAGCCGTTCGGCGGAGTGAAGGGCTCCGGCACCGGCCGTGAGGGTGGCCAGTACAGCTTTGAAGTATTTGCCGAGATCAAGAACGTGTGCATTTCCATGGGCAGTCATCACATTCCGCGCTGGGGCATCTGAAGCATGCATTACCTGTAGGAGCGAGCTTGCTCGCGAAGCACCCACAGGCACCGCTGGCTACCTGAAGCACTGCGTTATCGTTGACCTTTTTCGCGAGCAAGCTCGCTCCTACAAGAATAAATATTCAGGAGAATCATCATGGGCGAAGTGGTTTTGGCAGCGAAGATCTGCCACGTACCGTCGATGTACCTGTCGGAACTGCCCGGCAAGCATCACGGCTGTCGCGAAGCGGCGATTGCCGGGCACAAGGAAATCGGGCGCCGCGCCCGCGAACTGGGGGCCGACACCGCCGTGGTGTTCGACGTGCACTGGCTGGTCAACAGCGGTTATCACATCAACTGTGGCGAACGGTTCCAAGGCACCTACACCAGCAACGAGCTGCCGCACTTCATCAAGAACATGGACTACGCCTACCCGGGCTGCCCCGAGCTGGGTGAGCTGATCGCCGCCGAAGCCAACCTGGCCGGCGTGCGCAGCATGGCCCACAACATCCCGAGCCTGGAGCTGGAATACGGCACCTTGGTGCCCATGCGCTACATGCACATGGGCGTACCCGAGGATGAAAAACTCAAGGTCATTTCCATCGCTGCCTGGTGTGCCTGGCATCGCCTGGAAGACAGCTTCGCCTTCGGCGCCGCCGTACGCCGCGCCATCGAAAAGAGCGAGCGCAAGGTGCTGGTGCTGGCGTCCGGGTCGCTGTCCCATCGTTTTTCCGACGACCGCCAGGCCGAAGCGAATATCCATAACTGGACCCGCGAATTCGACAAGCAGGTGGACCTGCACGTGGTCGAGATGTGGCAGCAAGGCCGCTTCAAGGAGTTCTGCGCCATGCTGCCGGACTACGCCGAACACTGCTTTGGCGAAGGCAAGATGCACGACACCGCCATGCTCCTGGGCCTGCTGGGTGGGCCGGACTATGCCCAGCCGGCCGAGATCATCACGCCGGCGTTTGGCAGTTCGGGCACCGGCCAGATCAATGCGATTTTCCCGCTGTAGACCAGGGAGAACACCATGCCGCACTTTATTGCCGAATACACCGACAACCTCGAGCAACAGGCCGACCTGCCCGGCCTGTTTGAAAAAGTCCACCGCGTGCTGGGAGACAGCGGCGTGTTCCCCCTCGGCGGTATCCGCAGCCGCGGCGTGCGCCTGGATACCTGGCGCATGGCCGACGGCAAGCACGACTATGCCTTCGTGCACATGACCCTCAAGGTCGGCCACGGCCGCGACCTGGCCACGCGCCAGGCGGTGGCCGAAGCCTTATTCGGGGTGATCACCGCGCACTTCGCCGAGCTGCAGGCGCAACGGTTATTGGCGCTGTCGTTCGAGATGGTCGAACTGCACCCACAGCTCAACTTCAAGCAGAACAATGTGCATGCGTTTCTGAATAACGCGGCGAACTGAAAAGGGCCCCGCCCCCCTGTAGGAGCGAGCTTGCTCGCGAGAAACCTCCAGGCACCGCGGATCCAGCAGCGCTGCGTTTTCGTTGACGTTTTTCGCGAGCAAGCTCGCTCCTACAACAAAAAGTACAACATCATGAGCACAGCCCACTCCACTGCAAGCCTGCGGCTTGCCGAGCACGACCGCACCCATCGTTTGGTGACCTGGCGCCTGATGCCCTTGTTGCTGGTGTGTTACTTGTTCGCCCATCTGGACCGCATCAACATCGGCTTCGCCAAGATGCAGATGAGCCACGACCTGCAGTTCAGCGACACGGTGTACGGCTTCGGCGCCGGGCTGTTTTTTATCGCCTACGCGCTGTTCGGCGTGCCCAGCAACATGGCCCTGGACCGCGTCGGACCACGGCGCTGGATCGCCTGCCTGATGGTGGTGTGGGGCCTGCTCTCCACCGGCATGCTGTGGGTGGAGAGCGCCCGCGGTTTCTACCTGCTGCGCTTTTTACTGGGGGTGGCCGAAGCCGGTTTTTTCCCGGGCATCCTGGTGTTCCTCAACCGCTGGTACCCGGCGCGTCGGCGTGCCCAGGTCACCGCCTTGTTTGCCATTGCCGTGCCCATGGCCGGGGTGCTGGGCGGGCCGATTTCCGGGGCGATCCTGGAGAACTTCCACGACGTCGGCAGCCTGCGCGGCTGGCAGTGGATGTTCCTGATCGAAGGTGCGCCCGTGGTGCTGCTGGGGCTGGTGGTGCTCAAGTATCTGCCGGACAGTTTCGAGTCGGTAGGCTGGTTGAGCACCGAGCAAAAACAGCAACTGCGCACCCAGTTGAGCAACGAGGAACAACGCAAGACCATCACCTCGTTCAGCGGCATCCTGCGGGACCCGCAAGTGTGGCTGCTGGTGGCCGTCTACTTTGCGGTGATGCTGGCGGTCAACACCCTGGCGTTCTGGATGCCGACCCTGATCCACGGCGCCGGCATCGGCCGCGACAGTCAGGTCGGCTTGCTCAGCGCCGTGCCCTACCTGGCCGGCTGCTTCTTCATGCTCGGCTGCGGGCGCTCCTCCGACCGTCACCGCGAACGCCGCTGGCACCTGTGCGTGCCGCTGCTGATGGCCGCAGCCGGCATCGCCGTGGCGGGCCTGGCGCCTGGCAACGCGCTGCTGGTGATGAGCGGGTTGGTGGTTGCCGGCATGGGCGCCAGCGCGGCGCTGCCGATGTTCTGGCAACTGCCGCCGGCGTTTCTTTCCAACACCACCCAGGCGGCGGGCATCGCCATGATCAGCTCGTTCGGCAGCATTGCCGCGTTCCTGGCGCCCTACCTGATCGGCTGGATGCGCGACGCCACCCAGAGCGCCAGCCTAGCCCTGTACATACTCGCCCTGTTTATCGCCCTCGGTGGCCTGCTGGTGCTGCGCACTCAGGCCGCCATCGTCAACCCCCACTAGAGACCGTTGCCATGCTCGACTCCCAGCAAATCCTCGCGGCCGCCGCGCACCTGGACCGCGCCGAACGCAGCCGCGAACAGGTGCGCCAGTTTTCCCTCGACTACCCCGGCATCACCATCGAGGATGCCTACGCCATCCAACGCGCCTGGGTGGCACAAAAAATCAACGATGGACGCACGCTCAAGGGCCACAAGATCGGCCTCACTTCACGGGCCATGCAGGTCTCTTCAAACATCACCGAGCCCGATTACGGCGCCCTGCTCGATGACATGTTTTTCGACGAAGGCAGTGATATTCCCTTCGAACGCTTCATCGTGCCGCGTGTGGAAGTGGAACTGGCGTTCATCCTTGGCAAGCCGCTCAAGGGCCCCAACTGCACGGTGTTCGATGTGCTCGATGCGACCGAATGGGTGATCCCCGCGCTGGAGATCATCGACGCACGCATCCAGCAGGTCGACCCACAGACCAACGCCACCCGCAAGGTGTTCGACACCATCTCCGACAACGCCGCCAATGCCGGCGTGGTACTCGGTGGAAGGGCTGTGCGGCCGACCGAGATCGACCTGCGCAAAGTGCCGGCGGTGCTGTATCGCAATGGCGTGATCGAAGAGTCCGGCGTCTCGGCGGCAGTGCTCAACCACCCGGCCAAGGGCGTGGCCTGGCTGGCCAACAAGCTGGCGGCGCATGACGTCACCCTGCTGCCCGGCCAAGTGATTCTAGGCGGTTCGTTTACCCGCCCGGTGGCGGCCCGCCCTGGGGATACCTTCCACGTCGACTACGACCTGCTCGGCTCGATCGCCTGTCGCTTCGTCTGAACACTGGAGGATTGTCATGGACATGCCTGTCAACCGCTTCAAACAACGCCTTCACCAGGGCGAGGTGCAGATCGGCCTGTGGCTCGGCCTCGCCAATGCCTATAGCGCGGAGCTGGCCGCCAACGCCGGTTTCGACTGGCTGCTGATCGATGGCGAACACGCGCCCAACCACCTGCCGGGGATGCTTGCGCAATTGCAGGCCATCGCGCCCTACCCCAGCCAGGCGCTGATTCGCCCGGTGGTCGGCGACACGGCATTGATCAAGCAACTGCTGGATATCGGCGCGCAGACGCTGCTGGTGCCCATGGTCGAAAGCGCTGCCCAGGCCCAAGAACTGGTGCGAGCCCTGCGCTACCCACCCCAGGGTACTCGCGGCGTCGGCAGTGCACTGGCCCGTGCTTCGCGCTGGAACGGCATCACCGACTACCTCGACCAGGCCGACGCGCAGATGTGCCTGCTGGTGCAGATTGAAAATCGCGAGGGCCTGGCCAATCTGGACGCTATCACCGCCGTCGAAGGCGTGGACGGTGTGTTCATCGGCCCGGCGGACTTGAGTGCGGCCATGGGGCATCGCGGTAACCCAGGGCATCCTGAAGTGCAGGCGGCGATAGAGGACGCCATCGTGCGCATTGTTCGAGCGGGCAAGGCGGCAGGGATTCTCAGTGCGGATGAACGCCTGGCGCGGCGCTATATCGAACTGGGGGCGACGTTCGTGGCGGTGGGAGTGGATACCACGGTGTTGATGCGCGGGCTGCAAAGCCTGGCCGGGAAGTTCAAAGACATTCCAGCGGCCGTGCACACAGGCGGAGTCTACTGAGCCCCCTCCCACATGTTGACCTGTTTTGATCAGGAGATTGATTCAGCGCTTGATGTTCTTCAAGTCATCCAGCAACCCCAGCAAGGTCTGGAATTTCTCTTCGCCAAGCTGATCCTGCAAGCGCTGGTAGTTGGCCTCCATGCACTGGCTCATGGACTCGAAACTCGCCTTGCCCTTGTCCGCCAAAGTAATGAGCACCCGGCGCTGGTCCTGTTCGGCCTTGCGTCGGTGCACCATGCCGGCGGCTTCCATGCGCACCAGCACGCCGGTCATGCTCGGCTTTAGGATGCACGCCAGTTCCGCCAGTTGGTAAATCTCCAGCTCACCGTGCTGTTCGAGGATGCGGATGATGCGCCATTGCTGTTCGGTCAGGCCGTGTTCATTCAGGGACGGGCGGAAAAAACTCATCGCGGCCTCACGCGCTTGCAGCAAGGCCAGGGTCAGGGATTGTCGAGGTTTGGACATAGGATCAGGGTCACGAAGTATTTAGTTAATAATTTAACGAAACTCTAACATTCCCCGCCAGCGAGCGCGCTATAACTTGTGTGTGCCCTCGCCCGTGGCGCGCTGAATCAAAAACCCGGGCACGCAGGATCAAGACTTCCAGCCCGTCAGGGGCCCTAATGGAGGCATCCGCTTCAGCGCCTTCCTTCACTTTTTCAGGCTGCGCCATGATCAATATCGAAACCCCCACCTATTACACCGCCACCAAGAAATACAACCTCAGTTTCCCCACCCTGGAGCAAGACATCGACGCGGACGTCGTGGTGATCGGTGGCGGCTTTTCAGGGATCAACACCGCGCTGGAACTGGCGGAAAAAGGCATCACCAATATCGTGGTGCTTGAAGCGCGCTACCTGGGCTTTGGTGGCACCGGACGCAACGGCGGGCAGATCATGGCGGGCATCGGCCATGACCTCGAGAAGATCAAGAAGGACGTGGGCGAAGACGGCCTGCGCCACGTGTTCGAGATCAGCGACCTGGGCGCCGATATCATCAAGAACCGCATCGCCAAATACAACATCGATGCCGATTTCTGCCACGGCTACGGCTATATGGGCTTCAACGCCCGCCAGGAAAAAACTCTGCGCGCCTGGGAGAAGGACTTCAAGTCGGTCAACAGCCAGCATGAAATCCGCTTTCTCGGCGGCTCGGATGTGCAGCAGATCATCGGTTCCAACGCCTACACCAGTGCGCTGCTGCACATGGGCGGCGGGCATGTGCATTCGCTGAACCTGCTGCTGGGCGAGGCCACCGCGCTGGCCGGCCATGGGGTAAAGATCTTTGAGAACAGCCCGGCCCTGGAGGTCAGCTACGGCGAACGCATCACCGTGCGCACCGGGCGCGGTTCGGTACGCGCCGGCAAGTTACTGTGGGCCTGTGACAGCTTTCTCAACAAGCTCGAACCAGAACTGCACCGCTCGACCATCAACACCTACGCGTTCCAGATGATGACCGAGCCGTTGTCCGAAGAATTGATCCAGCGCATCAGCCCGATCCGTGGCGCCTACAGCGACATCCGCCCAGTGATCGACTACTACCGCGTCACCAATGAAAACCGCCTGCTGTTCGGCGCCGCGACGCCGCTGGTGGAACACATTCCCGGCGACCTGAAAGCCTGGAACCGCCACCTGATGCTGAAGATCTTCCCCTACCTCAAGGACGTGAAGATTGACCTGGCCTGGGGCGGTCCGATGGCATGCAGCCCCAACCTGTTCCCACAGATCGGCACCTTGCCGGGGCGCAGCAATGCGTTTTTTGTGCAGGGCTATTCGGGCTTTGGCGTCACCCCCAGCCACATCATCTGCAAGGTCCTGGCCGAAGGTATGAGCGAAGGCTCGGCGCGCTATGACCTGGTCAGCTCGATCCACCGCCCGACCATTATCGGCAAGGACGCGATCCGCCCTCTGCTGCTGACGGCGGGTAAATCCTGGCACCAATTGTCCGGCTACTGGAACGGGCGTCGCTAACCCCTGTAGGAGCGGGCTTGCCCGCGAAGAACGTCAACGATAATGCGGGCACTCAGGTTAATTGCGGTGTCATGACGTTTTTCGCGAGCAAGCTCGCTCCTACAAAAAATAATGTTGTATTTATCAGGAGCAATTGCCATGACCCTTACTGCTATCAAACATAACGTCCAGCTATCGGAACTCGATGCCTGGGGCACCGTGGCCGACCTCGGCTCGCAGATCCTTGAAGGTGAGGTGCGCGCCTTCGGCAAGATGACCTTCGGCGCCCCCACCGATGCGGTCAGCAGCGCCTACTTCGGCACCACCCAGGGCAAGTTCCGCATGGTCTACCCCTTCGCCGAACAAGCTACCGTGGTCACCGGCGAGGTGGTACTCACCGATGAGTCCACCGGCCAGTCCACCCGCTACAAGGCCGGTGACAGCTGGTTTGTGACCAAGGGCACGCCGGTGCTGTGGGAAGTGGTCAGCGAGAGTTTCGTCAAACACTACTTCGCCGTTGTTTAAGGAGCCTTGCCATGAGCACTTCTTCTGACTGGATCACCGTGGGCGCCCTGGCCGACGGTTTTGCACCCGAAGCGTTCATCCTGCCGAACCTCGCCGACCTGGCTGGCCAGACCTTCACTCTGCACTTTGCCAATGGCTGGCAGATCGAGCATCGCTTCGAACAGGAGCGCCTGGCCTGGCGCGCCGCCGACGGACACTCCAGCGGTAGTGCAGCCTACCGCGCCAGCTCGATTCGCCCGGGCCTGTACCTGGTGGACTTCATCAAGCATGAGGCCGGGCAAAGCTGGTCGATCAGCCTGGTGCTGGACACGCCGACTGCATCCTTTACCGCGGTGATTGGCCGTATGCCGGAGCCGGCAGAGACCCACGAAGGTCTTTACCACCGCGCCCTGGCCGGCAAACCGCTGACCTCGGTGCACGCCGAGTTCCTCCACGGCAGCCTCGACCGGCCGTGGCAAGAGGGCCATTGCCTGCACGCCCCCACCGAGGAACTGGTGGGCCTGCGCAACCACTACCGCTACAGCCCCAGCGAGGTCTACGAGCACATCTACCTCAACCCGCAGTTCTACGCCTGGCAATGCCTTGAGGGTGTGGAGAAAGGCTTGTGCGACACCGACCGCTGCCATTACTACAAGATCGCCGAGCAGCTGTACCTGTTCGCCTGGCAGGAGAAGATCGTGCCCACCCTCGGCCTGGTGCTGATCGACCTGCAACAACACCGCAGCGACGGCAAGATCTTCGGCTATGCGGGGGCATCCTTCGACGCGCTGTCGAACTTCCCGATCAGTTCCTATTGCCAGGTGCTCAACCGCACGGAGTACCCCCGTGACTGAGGCGCGCACGGTAGTGATCACCGGGGCCGGCACCGGCATCGGCGCCGCCTGTGCCCGGCTGTACGCGCAGGAAGGCGCACGGCTGGTACTGATCGGCCGGCGCCGCGAGCCACTGGAACAGGTGGCGCAGGCCAGCGGCGGCCTGATCCTGGTGGGCGATGCCGCCTGCCCCGACACCTGGGATGGTTTTATCCGCGAGATTCACGCCCACTACGGGCGTATCGACGTGCTGCTGGCGTGTGCCGGCGGTCATGGCCTGGGCAGCGCGACCCAGACCAGCCCGTCTACGTGGGAAGCGGCGCTGCGCAGTAACCTGGACAGCGCGTTCTACAGTGCCCGCGCCTGCCTGCCGCTGTTGCGGGAAAGCGCCGGCAGTATCGTGCTGATCGGCTCCATTGCCTCCCTCGCAGCAGGGCCCGAGGTGTGCGGCTACACCACGGCCAAACATGCGTTGCTCGGGCTTAATCGCTCGCTGGCACGGGACTACGGCCCCCACGGCGTGCGCGTGAACGCGGTGTGCCCGGGCTGGGTGCACACGCCGATGGCCGATGCCGAGATGCAGCCGTTGATGGAGGCGTACGGCGACACCTTGCAGCAGGCGTACGAGCGCGTGTGTGCCGATGTACCCCTGCGCCGTGCCGCCCGGGCCGAAGAGATCGCCAAGGTATGCCGCTTCCTGGCCGGCGACGACGCATCGATCATTACCGGGGCGACCTTGGTGGCGGACGGTGGGTCCAGCATCGTCGACGTGCCGACGCTGGCGTTTACGCGCCTGGAGCCTGCCCATGCCCAATGATCTGGATTTCAGCGGCCAAGTCGTGCTGGTCACCGGCGGCGCCCAGGGGATTGGCCTGGGCATCGTCGAAGCCTTTGCCCAACGCGGTGCGCGGGTGGTGATTGCTGATCGCCTGCTTGAACAAGCTGAAAGGGTGGCCGCTGGGTTGTGCGCGCAGGGCTATCAGGTCGAGGCCGTGGGCGTTGACCTGGCGCAAGCCGAGGCGGTGTTCGCCTGCGTTCAAGGGTTGGCGCAACTGGATATTCTGGTGCACAACGCTGGCTATTTCCCGCTGACCGCGTTCGCTGACATCACCCCGCAGATCCTGCAACGCACCTTGGCGGTGAACCTCTCGGCGCTGTTCTGGCTGACCCAGGCGGCGTTACCGATGTTTCGTGAGCAAGGCCGGGGTTGCGTGCTGGTGACGTCTTCGGTCACCGGCAATCGGGTGGGTTATCCGGGACTGAGCCACTATGCGGCGTCAAAGGCGGGGGTGAATGGGTTTATCCGCAACGCGGCGTTGGAGTTGGCGCCGTTGAATGTGCGGGTCAATGGCGTGGAACCGGGCATGATCGCCACGCCGGCGATGAGCAACCTGGGCGATACCGCGTTGAACGACAGCATCGCCAACCGCGTGCCACTGGGGCGTATGGGCGCGGCTGCGGATATTGCCGGCGCGATGTTGTTTCTGGCTTCTGACCTGGCTGGCTATATCACCGGGCAGACCTTGGTGGTAGACGGTGGCTCCACCCTGCCCGAAATCTGAATCTTAACTCGGTCCAATGTGGGAGGGGGCTTGCTCCCGATAGCGCTGTTTCAGCTACACATGTGCTGGCTGACACACTGCTATCGGGAGCAAGCCCCCTCCCACATTGGATCTCATGCACATTGAAGAAGCTGTTTATGCCCCCACCGCCTGCAACCGGCTGGAGCGAAAATCCTTGGGCGACACTTCGAACTGTTTCTTGAATGATCGGCTGAAATGCGCCGAGTCGGTGAAGCCCCATTTGTAGGCAATCGAGGTGATCGATTCACTGCGCAGGAACGGGTTGGTCAAGTCGTCCGCACTGCGCTTGAGCCGCGCCCGCTGGATATAGCGGCAGACGCTGTCGTCCTGCTCCTCGAACAAACGGTAGAGGTGCCGCACCGAGATATTCAGGCGGTTGGCCAGGCCAATCGGGCTCAGGCCAGGTTGGCCCAGTGACTCGTCAATGACTTTTTGCACATAGCTGCGCAGGTTATTGCCCTGCAACGAGGCCACACCTTCGTGGCACTCATCGCCCTGCTCCAGCGCCGACCCCAACAGTGAGACGAAGGCCGCTTGCAGTGCTTCCACTTCCGTGGCGTTGTCTTCGGTATCGTCCTTGCACAATTGATCCATCAGCACATGCAACATGCGCCCACAGGCCTTGGTCGATGAAATCTTGCCAAAGGCCCGCCCCTGGCCGCGCAGGTGCTTGCACACCTCAGTGCGCGAGAGGGACAACGAGGCGTGTTCGATCAAGCCGAAGGGAGTGATTTCGATAGAGCCTACCGAGTCCATCAGCAGCATCTCGCCAGGGGCCAGTTGCACGGTCTGGTCGTTCTGGGTGATCTGCGCATAGCCGCTGCGCTGGCTGACCAGGAAACATTCCTGGTCGTTGTCGTGGTCGGCATGGTGCGTGAGGCGCTTGATCAGCCCGGCATTGGTGCGCAGGATGGCCAGGCCACGGGGCAGGTTGTGAATCTCGCCGATAAACAGCGAACGGTTGAAGGCCAGTTCGGTGTCGAAGTGGCCGCACGCGGCGCGCAGTTCGCGGTTCCAGCTGTCGAGCCCGTCGGGTGCATGCTGTGGGATGCTCATGGGGTGTCTCCGCAGTGGCGTTCTTTTTGTTGTTCTGGTGCAATAGTTAACATGTTATCTATATGCGCGCAACAACAACTCGTTTGGCCTTTGCAGAAGCACTAATGATGCCAATCAGAGATTCGACAGTACCCGCTTCATGCCAGCCAACGCCGCCAGTAAATGGTTGCGTTGCTCCGGGCTTACAGCGATATAACGCCGAAACGCCGGCATGCGGTTGACCACTTCGCTCCCGCCCATATGCTCCAGGCGCACGCACCATTGCCGGTCCTTGAGGTCGATACGCAGACGCTTGAAATCCAGGGGCATCAGCGCTTCGAATAACCCTTTGTCCGCCAGCAAACGCGCCTGCAACTCAGGCCCCAGGGCCTGGTTGCCAGAACGTTGCCGCACGCGGATGCCGTTGCGCCGAATAGCCCCGCCATGGTGCACCTCCAAGCTGCCCGCCCCTGGGGTAGGCGTGGGTACGTGCAACACGAACTCCGTCATGACCAGATGCATCAACAACTGCGATTCGGTGCGCTCAACCAGCTCAAATACCGCCCCACCCACGTCGAGTTTCGCCAGGCCAAGATCACGCCGCAAGCGCGCCAGGGTCACCCCGGGTCGATAGCCGCTCGGTGCGCGATCAGCGCTGAACAGTTCAAACAGTTTTTGCCGCAAAGTCGCTATAAGGCTCATGGGCATGTCCCGGTTCATGACTGAATTCCTTGGCCAACACCTCCTCGACGCAGGCTGGCTTGAAGGGGTTGACCTTCTGCACCACCAGGGTCCAGAACAACGCATAGGTGGCGGTCACGCCGAGCATCACCCCAAACGGCACATAAATGTCGGCCGGGTTCATGCCGGGCGGGGTGATAAACCACATGCCCAGCAGGATGCCGATGCTCGACACGACCTGCGGCAGCGGGAACCACGGCGATCGGTACGCCCGGGGCAAATCCGGACGGCGAATGCGCAGGATCACCACAGACAGCGTCACCAGCAGGTAGGCAAAACTCCACGCGCACACCGCCGCCAGCACCAGATGCATGATGTTGTCGGTGTTGCCGCCCAGGTACAGCGCATGCAGGCACGGGATCAGCATGGCCACCAGGATGCACAACAGCGGTGTCTTGAAGCGCGGGTGCAGGTAGGTGAACACCTTCGGTAACGCGCCATCCACCGCCATGCCATAGAGGATGCGCGGTACGCCAGCCATCAGGGTATTGATGGTTGCAGCGCCGGCGAACAGGAAGCCAATGCCCAGCCACAACGGGCCGATCTGCCCCATCACCTGTTCAGCGAACCGTGGGATAGCCATGGGTGTGTCCAACAGGTGCACGCCGGAGGCGGCGTCGAGCACCACGTTTTCCACCTGGCGCTTCATCGCGGCGCCATAGATAAACATGCACGTCGCCACGCCCATCAGCCCGAGCATCATCGCCCGTGGCATCACCTTGGCCGATTGGCGCAGGTCCGGCGCCAGCGGGGTGACGAACTCGCAGCCGACGAACATGAACATCGCCATGCCCACCAGCGACAACACGGTGACCAGATCAGTGCCCACCAGCGATTCCCCGAACCAGCCGTCCAGTTGCACCGCTGGCGCGGCGATCAAGCCCAGCACGCCGAACACCATCAGGGTGGTCCACATGCCGAACGTAAGGATGATCTCTGCGCGGCCAAAGGCGCTGACCCCGAAGGCGTTCAGCACCCCGAACACCAGCACGAACCCCACGCCCAGCAACCACGAGCCGCCGGCCGATTCTGCCAGGGTATTGAGGTGTTCGAAGTTCACCAGCGCCATCACCCCGGCGAGGATGGTTTCGGCGGTGCCGGCGAACACATGCACGATCAGATACGCCGACAGGGTGCCGGTGATCGCGAAGAACCGGCCCATGCCGCAATTGATGTAGTCGTACACCGAACCGGTGGTGGGCAGCATCGATGCGGCCTCGGCGAAGGTGGTCGCCTGGGCCAGCATCATCACCACGGCGATCAGCATTGCCAGGGCAAACGCACTGCCGCCGATGCCGAAGCCCATGGTGGCGGTAAGAATCACCGGGCTGGCCATGATCAGGCCAATGGTGCTGGCCAACGCGGTGGGGAAACCTACCGTGCCTCGGTTGAGGTGCGCGGTGAGTCGGTCGTTGATCGACATGGTGGGGTCCTCGAAAGCGGTTTTTTTAGTGTGTCGGCACTCTGCGCCCCACCCGCGTTGATCGTCTTGCCCCTGTCTGCCGCTGGTTTTGTAGCTGCCTGCCACGGCGTAGCACCTGGCGGCCAGGGTCAATTCCCTGGCACGCATGGCAAAGACTTGGCTTGACGCCCCTCGCCCTAATGCGCCCTCACTCTTAACCAAGATGGGGACAATAACAATGGAGCACACACTGAAAAACCGCCGTCTACGCCGAGCGGTCGTCATAGGCGTCGCGCTGTTGGCCGGGCAAGCTCATGCCGTCGAGTTGTACGCCGATGCCGACACCCAGGTCACGGGAAACTTCCTCGCTGTGTATGGGATGTTCAACAGTCCGAAAAATTACGACGGCCGCCGCGGCGGCTCCACCTGGCGCGAGGCGTTTATCAAGTACGGCCTGAGCGTCGAGCAAAACCTGGGTAGCCTGGGCGGCGTGTATGGCACGGCTAACCTGGTGAGTTCCGGTACCTGGGGGGATGGCGATGCGTCCGGGGTCACCAATGGCACCGAGCGCACCACCAAGTTTGACGAAGCCTTCGCCGGCTGGCGCTCCGGCGAGCTGTTCCCGGCACTGGGCAAAGATGGTGTAGACCTGTCGTTCGGCCGCCAGATCATCATGCTGGGCGACGGTTTTATCATCAACGACGACGGCCCCAACCTCGGCAATGGCGTGGGCGATGGGGAGTTCAATCGCGGCGGCGCCTACTACATCGCTGCGCGCCATGCCTTCGACAAAACCGCGGTCATTCGCCTGGGCGGCAAGGATGGCGTGCATGGCAGCCTGATGTGGATCAAGTCCGACAACCGCGCCCAAGCCAGAACCGAAATGGCTGCGGGCACCCTGGAATACAGCGCCGCCCCGGGCACCCTGGGGCTCACCTATATACACGGGATCGACGTGGATGAGCGTTTCGCTACCGACCTGCAACGCCAGCGCAAAGGCATGAACCTCTACAGCCTGCGCGGTGCCGGCAGTGCCGGCATCGACAACGCCCACTTCGCCTTCGAACTGGCCCGCCAGGACCGACGCGACAGCCAGCAGAACGCTGGGTACGCCGAAGCCGGCTACACCTTCGCCGACCTGCCCTGGTCGCCGGACCTGACCTACCGCTACGCCCGTTATTCAAAAAACTGGGACGGCATGTTCGCAGGCTTCAACCGCGGCTATGGCACCTGGGTACAGGGCGAAGTGGCGGGCAACTATTCCGGCCCCTACAACAGCAACACAGCGGTGCAACACGTGGCGCTCAAGGTCAAGCCGCTGGAGAACCTCACCCTCGGCGCATTGTTCTTCGACTACAACACCGTCAGCACTCGCGGCCAGTTGAACCTCGATGGCCGCGAACTGGACCTGTACGCCGAATGGGCGGTGAACGAGCACCTGATCATCACGCCGTTGCTGGGCCTGTACAAACCCGACAAAGATGCCGACACCGGCGGTAACCAAGTCGGCGGCAGCGGTACCAATGTCTACAGTCAGCTGGTGGTGGCCGTACCGTTCTGAACCGTCTCGGGCGCGCACGGAGGCAGCGCCCGCACCTCGGCATAGGCGCCTTGATGATAGAGCAGCGGCGCACGGCCAAAGTCGTCGAAGGCCACCACCTTGCCGATCATGATCCAGTGGTCGCCGCCATCGATCTGCTGGTATTTCTCGCAGTGAAAGCGCGCCGAGCAATCGGCGAACACTGGCGAGCCGCCCTCCCCCGGCTCGTATTCGATCAGGGCGAAGCGATCTTCACGGGGGCGCGCAAAGTTGTTGGACAGGTGCACCTGGTCGGCCGCCAACACATTCACGGCAAAGTGGCTGGCCTCCTCGAACACCTCATGGCTATTGGAGCGTTTGTCGATGCTCCACAGCACCAGCGGCGGGTCGAGGGACACCGAGTTGAAACTGTTGGCGGTCACGCCCACCTTGCGCCCGGAAGCGGTGGCGGCGGTGACCACGGTCACGCCGGTGGCGAAGTTGCCCAGGGCGCGGCGAAAGGCACGTGGGTCGAAAATGTCAGACATGCAAGACTCCCGGGTGGCGTCTATTGGCCGCCCTGATGGTTATGGAGGAATACGCGACTACACCATGCTCGGGTCGGGCTCCAGGCCCATCAGCTCACGGCCGAGGATCTGCGCGCAGACGTCGTAGTCGGTGTAGGCATGGGCGCCGGTCATATGGGAATCGCGGAACAGGCGCTGCATCTCGTTATGTTCGAACCAGGCATTGCCACCCGCGGCGGCGAACAGGCGATCCACCGCTTCGATGCACATTTTGGTGGCATAGGCCTGATTGGTGCGCCAGAACGCCAGGGTCTGGCGCGTCGGGTAACGTTGGGCGGCGCTGTGCTCGGCGTGTTCCTGCCAGGTCTTCTCTAGGAACGCCCGGGCGGCGGCCACCTGATGGGTGGACTCGGCCAGGCGCATCAACGCCGGGGTGGCGGCGCCCACAGCGGCACCGGTGTAGGCGCGCACCCGGGTCTTGGTTTTTTCGCGGAACACGTCGAGCATGCGCTCGGCCACACCAAGGCTGACGGTGGAAAAGCCACTGGCGAAATACGGTCGATAAGGCGCGTAGAAAATCTGGCTGTCCGGGTAGAGGCCAAAGCCTGCGGACTTGCCCTCCATCATGTCCTTGGCCTTCTGGATACGGTGCTCGGGCACCCAGGCGTTGTCGATAATCAAGGTTTTGGTGCCGCTGCCTTTCATGCCGGCAGCGAACCAGTCGTCGCGAATCTGATAGTCACTGCGCGGCAGCACGGCAAAGCAGTAATCCTGGGTGCCTTCGGCATTCTGGCGGCGGCAGCCGACAATTGCCCACTCACCATGGTCGCAGCCGCTGCTCCAGCCCATCTCGCCGCTGAAGTACACGCCGCCTTCGCCCTCGGTGACCCGACCAAACGGCGCAATACTGCTGCTGGCCGTGGCATCCGGGTTGGCACCCCAGATTTCCTCCTGCAACCGAGCCGAGAACAGCGCCAACTGATGGCTATGGGTGCACAACAAACTCATGGCCCAGGCGGTGCTGGCACAACTGCCGGCAAGCAAGGCGATGCAGTCGGCGAATTCGGGCAATGACAGCTCGAGTCCGCCGTACGCCTTGGGCTGAAAGGCGCGGTGCAGGCCGATGCTTTTGAGCAAGGCGATATTCTCATCCGGCACTTGGCGCAGCTGTTCGGCGCGGCTGGCATTGGCGGCGATGGCCGGCAGGAGGGGCTTGAGGTCTTCGAGGAGCGGGTTTGGCTTTTTCATGGACAGCCCTGCTTATTATTGGAAGTCCGGCAGGCGCTCCAGATCGCGGAACGGCGCGGGATGCAGGGCCAGTATCAAACGGCTCACGCAGGCGGAGAATGCACATTCGGCAGGCAAACTTGTACTTTTCACAGGTGCGGCAGGCACAGGCATAAAACCTGGCAGGCACAGTCAAGCCGCTTATCGGTGCGTTGGTTACCCTCGGGTTTTCTTTATGAACTGCCAGGAACCTGCCATGAGCGATATCCCGCTGCTGCCCCAAGTCGAAGCCTTTCTGCGTCGCCGCCATGGGGTGTTTATCGACGGTGTCAACGTGCGCAGCCACGCCACTGAAAGCCTGAGCGTGACCAACCCCGCCAACGGCCAGGTGATCGCCGAAGTCGCCGATGCTGACCTGGCCGATATCGACGCAGCGGTCGCGTCCGCCAACCGCGGTTTCCAACTGTGGTCCCAGGCCGCCCCCGCCACCCGTGGCAACGTGCTGCTGAAACTGGCCGACCTGCTGGAACAGCACCGTGAAGAACTGGCGCAGATCGAAACCTGCCAGTCGGGCAAGATCATCCAGATTTCCCGCGCTTTCGAGGTCGACCAGGCCGCGCACTTCCTGCGCTACTACGCTGGCTGGGCCACCAAGCTCAGCGGCCAGACGCTGACTCCATCGCTGCCGTCATTCAATGGCGAGCGCTACACCGCCTTTACCCTGCGCGAGCCGGTGGGCGTGGTGGTTGGCATCGTGCCGTGGAATTTCTCGACCATGATCGCCATCTGGAAACTCGCCTCGGCGCTGGTGACCGGCTGCAGCATCATCATCAAGCCCAGCGAATTCACGCCGCTGACCCTGCTGCGCATCGCTGAACTGGCCATCGACGCCGGGCTGCCGGCGGGTGTGTTGAATGTGCTGACCGGCGGCGGCCATGTCGGCAAGGGGCTGGTGGAACACCCCGGCACGCACAAGGTTTCATTCACCGGCTCAGTGCCCACCGGCATCGCCGTCGGCCGCAGCGCCATGGGCGCCGGCCTCACCCGTGCGACCCTGGAACTGGGCGGCAAGAATGCCGCCGGCTTCCTACCCGATATGGACGTGGACAAGGCAGTGGACGGCATCATCGAAGCGGGCTTCTTGCACTCGGGGCAAATCTGCGCGGCGGCCGAACGCTTTTTCGTGCACCGCTCGCAAATCGACGCCGTGCTGGAAAAACTCAAGACGCGCCTGAGCCGCCTGAATATCGGCTCGCCCCTGGACGAACACACCGAATTCGGCCCAGTCACACACCAGCAGCACCAGCACAAACTGCTCGGCTACTTCAACCAGGCCCGCGCCGAAAACAACACGATCATCCACGGCGGCCACCTTATCGACCGGCCTGGTTGCTACGTCGAACCCACGGTGATCCTCGCCAACCACCTGCACGACACCCTGCTCAACGAAGAAACCTTCGGCCCCATCGCCACCTTCCTGCCCTACGATGACGAAGACGAACTGCTGGCGCTGATGAACCACGGGCCCTATGGGCTGAGCGCCAGCCTGTGGACCAACGATTTGCGCAAGGCCCTGCGCATGATCCCGGCCATCAATGCGGGCACCTTGTGGGTAAACATGCACACCTTGCTCGACCCGGCAGTGCCGTTTGGCGGCAGCCGGTCTTCGGGGGTTGGGCGGGAGTTTGGCAGTGCGTTTATTGAGGATTACACCGAGCTTAAGTCGGTGATGATTCGGTATTGAATGGGGTAGCGCACATCTGGTTTGGTGTACACCGACCCCATGTGGGAGGGGCGATGCGACGATTCGACTTGCTCCCGATGGCGGTGGGTCAGTCACAGATGTATTGACTGACACGGCCTCATCGGGAGCAAGCCCCCTCCCACATTTGGGTCGCATTGCGTCAGTGAGATAGCTGTCGTTTTCAGCGCCCAGCGCCTGCGCCTCCATCTCGATCAACCTTGCGGCAACGACCACCCGCTGACGTTGATCCAAAGAGTGAGTTCATCAGACCGCTCTTACACAAACTTCGGGTTGCGTCCGATGAGTCTCGCCGCTAACCTTCGCGGGTCGCTGCAAAATCAGCGAATGGGTGTGGTAGCCCAGTTCTTTCATAGACCCCAAAACGCTCAAGGGCGTTTTTTTGTGCGGGCTGCTTTGTGGCGGCTGTGCATGGGAGGCTTCGGCCTGCCGGGTTTCTATGACCGGTCTACCACCCCGTGTACAGTCGCCTCCTTACTTCGTGTGGTAGCGAAATGGAGGTGCTCATTCATAGGAGCTTCGCCATGAAGAAAGTCACACCCAATCCCCCGCCATCCCCCTCGGATGACAACCCACAACTACCTCCCGATGTCATTTTCACCGTCCGCCCCGGACTCAGCACTGAAGCCGCCTTGAGCAATGCCAGCGAAATGCTGGAGTCAGCGACTGTCTGTGCCTACGACTGTGCCGAACAGCTTGACGGCCAGAGCCGCAAGCATGTGCTGGCGGTGGTGCAGATGATTGAGATTGCGCAGTTGCTGGTCGATGAAGCGCTGAACCGGGAATGCCCGGCGGCCTGATGAACAAACGCAAACCCAACAGGCAATGACGTTCTCTGTGGGAGGGGGCTTGCTCCCGATGGCTTTGGGTCAGTCACAGATGTGCTGACTGGCACCACCTCATCGGGAGCAAGTCGAATCGTCGCACCGCCCCTCCCACATTTGATCTCACTGCATCAGTGAGGTAGCTGTGCCAGGGAGAGCGTGCCAGGCTACCAGGTGCCCATTGCCAGGCTGTGCGGTGAAAACTCTGCGAACTGCCACCGCAATGCCAATGCTGCCGGACGGCGGACCACGTGCTCCACCGTCACCGTCCACAAGCGCTGCGCGCCCTCGAACTCGGCCACTGGCGGCCCGCTGAGAATCAATGATGTACGCCCCGCCACGTGCAGCACGTCGCCGGTTTCAAAATCGACAAACAGCAACCCCGCTACCGGGTTGGCGTGCAGGTTACCGAGGGTGTTGAAGAACAGGTTGCCGGCAAAATCAGGGATGGTCAGCACGTTGCCTTCTACCCGCACAAACCCCGTGTTGCCGCCGCGATGGGAAACGTCCACCGAGCGTTCGCCGTGCTGGTCCACATAGCTGGCGACGAAGAAGGTGTCAGCGTTGCGGATCAGCGTTTGGGCGGCGGCGTCCAGGCTGGTGCTGCGCTCGGCTGTATCGCCAGGTTTGCGCGCAACCCCAGCGACGGGCCGCAGTTGGATGTACTTGGGGCAGTTGCCGAAAGTGTGCACCACATCAACCGCAAAGCCGTCATGATCCAGCGCTCCGATCCGACCGTTCATGCGGTTGCGACGCCGGGTGCCGAGATCGATGCCCAGCAGGCCAACGGACGCGCCACGAGTGATGCCAGCCGAGGCCGGATCGCTTCTGGTGGGCAGGCTGTCGATTTGCAGCGCCTGTGGATCCGGTGAATGGGCAAACCCTGGCGCACCCTCCAGCATGGTCGCCCAGGGGATACCCTGTTCGTCCACCACGCCCAGAACGAGATAAGGCAACAACGGATAAAAATCACGATGCTGCTCGGGCAAATGATCACGAATGACCTTCGGCCCGATCATGGCCATGCGTTCGGCAACGCCGGCGCTTTCCTGCAGTTGCCGTTCGCCGGTATGCCAAGGGGATTGTTCGATCGAGTTCATGGCGATCACCTCTGGTTGGATAACCGAATGCTGCGCCTGCCCAGCCATGCAGAGAATGCCCACCCTGGGCAATCCACTATTACGCCAACTGAAATGCCGGATGTTCGCGCAACGCGGTGACGCAGTAGTCGACAAAACTGCGCACGCGCATGGGCGCATGGCGGCCTTCGCGGTAGATCACATGCACCGGCAGCGGCGGCATTTCAAAGGCCGGCAAGACACGACGCAGTTGGCCATTTATGAGGTGATCATGAACCGGATAACTGAGGCAACGAATCACCCCCGCGCCCTGCACCGCCGCATTGATCGCGCCTTGCACCGTGGCGCAACTGAGGCGGGCGCGGGCGTTGAGGGTGTAATGCAGGAAATCCCATCGCAGCGCTTCGGCGCTGGCAATCAGATGATGTTGCTTGAGGTCGGCCGGATGCCGGGGCTCGCCTTTGGCCGCCAAATACGTGGGGCTGGCGCACAGCAGGGTGCGCACCTGGCCGACCTGCCGTGCGATCAGCGACGAGTTGGGCAGCTCACCCACCCACACCGCCACGTCAAAGCCCTCTTCGTGCAGGTTGGGGTAATAGTCGTGGTAGTTAGCGATGACACGCACCGCCGGATAGTGATCCATATAGCCAGCCAGCAGTGGCGCCATCACATAGCGGCTGAACAGCAACGGCAGGCATATCCGCAGGTTGCCCTGGGCGTGCACATGGGCGCCGTTGGCCGAGGCTTCGGCCGCGTCCACCGCTGCCAGCAGGCGTACACAGTCGGCAAGATAAGCCTGGCCTGCATCGGTGAGGTTGACCCCACGTGTGCTGCGCTGCAGCAACACCACCCGCAGGCGTGCCTCCAGGCGCGCAACCGCACGTACCAGGGTCGGGCCGGAGACCTGGGCACGGCGTGCCGCCGAGGCCAGGCTGGGTTGCCCGGCCAGCGCCGCAAACAGCTGCATATCGCGAAAGCGCTCCATCAGGCGCGCCGCTTCGTCGCCGGGTTCAGGGCCGGGTCCTGCCCGAGGCGATGGCTTAAGAAGTCCACAAAGGTGTTGATCTTGGCCGGTACGCGACCATTGTGCTGGAACACCACGTGAATCGGCAGCGGCGCCGGTTCGAAAGCCTCCAGCACCAGCTCCAGCTCACCCGCCGCCACCGCTGCCGCCACCTGATAGGACAGCACCCGCGTCATGCCCCAGCCCAGCCGCGCCAGGTTGATCGCGGCATTATTGGCCGTGACGATCAGGCGTGGCTCAATGGGTACCTTGAGTGGCCGCCCGGCGTCGACGAACGTCCATTCACTGACCAGTTGGCTGGACGATGAGGTGACGATCTTGGCTTCTCGCAATTGCTCAGGCCGCTGCGGGCGCCCATGTTGGTCCAGATAAGCCGGCGATGCGCACACCACCCGGCGCACTTCGCCGACCTTGATCGCCTGCTGCCCGGGTTCGTGCAGATGGCCGATACGCACCGCTACATCGACGCCTTCGTCAGCCATATTGACTACACGGTCGACCAGCAAGGCACTGATGTTCACCAGGGGGAACTGGTCCAGGTACTCCCCCAGCACAGGCGCCACATACAGCTCGCCAAACAGCACCGGTGCGGTCACTGTCAGGTGACCGCCGGGGATGGAGTAACTGCCCGCTGCCGCTTCCTCGGCCTCTTCCAGTTCGGCGAGGATGCGCCGGCAATCTTCCAGGTAACGCTGGCCGGCATCGGTCAGGTGCAGGCTGCGCGTGGTGCGTGCCAGCAGTTGCGTACCGATGCGCTGTTCCATAGCGGCAATGGCGCGGGTCACGCTGGGTGGCGAGGTCTTCAGGCGGCGTGCAGCAGCCGCAAAACCCTCCTCCTCGGCCACCGCCAGGAATACCTGCATCTCATGAAATCGGTCCATCGCCATCCCTTGATCGTTACTGTGATTGCAGCCCCACCGCCGTGCGCGGCATAGCGACAAACCCTGGCAAGGCTTCGATGCTGGCAAGCCAGGCACGCACCTCAGGGTAGTCGGCCAGCGACACGTTGCCTTCCGGCGCATGGGCCACGTAGGTATAGAACGCAATATCGGCAATGCTTGGCTGATCACCAGCCAGAAAACGGCTCTCGCCCAGCTGCTGCTCCATCACGTTCAGCAGGGCATAGGCTCGGTTGATTGCGCTGACAGTGTCCACCTCGGCGCCAAACACTGTGGCCAAGCGCGCCGTGGCGGGCCCCGCATGGAGTTGACCGGCGGCGGCCGACAGCCAGCGTTGGACCCGCGCTTGCCCGATGGGCTCGCACGGCAACCACTGCCCTTTGCCATAGGTACTGGCAAGGTAGACCAAAATCGCATTGGAGTCGGCCAAGACAGTACCGCCATCATCGATCACCGGTACCTGGCCGAAGCAGTTGAGATTAGCAATGAATTCGGGCGTTTTATGCGCACCTTGCTTGAGGTCCACCAGGATAAATTCATTGGGCAAGCCCAGCAGGGACAACATCAGCTCGACCCGATGGGAGTGGCCGGACAATGGAAAACCATAAAGTTTGATCGCAGGCTGGGTCATGAAAGGCTCCAAAAGAATGGGTATCGACGCCAGGCATATTCCACTGCCGCCTCAGTCGGCGGAATGACCAGGATTTACAATCCAGCATTTCATTGGGCGAAACAATCACCTGTCCGAAATTCTCGGCGCCGGCGTCGCAATTTCATGAAAAAAATTCAAACTATCGTCCTCCCTATCGTTCACACCTTCACGTGCAACGTTAAGTAGGAGGCGACATGCAATACCGACAACTGGGTCATTCCGGCCTGCTGGTATCGGAAATCATCCTGGGCACCGTGCCCTTTGGCGGTCGTGCGGAGTTCGAAAAATGCGGCGCGGTGGACGTGCCCCTGGCCAAGCGTATGTTCGATATCGCGTTCGATGCCGGGGTGAATATGGTCGATACCGCTGACCTCTACTCCCACGGCCTGGCCGAAGAGGTGGTCGGCAAGGCCCTGGGTGACAAGCGCAACGATATCCTGCTGGCTACCAAGGGCCGCAGCCCGGTGGACAGCAACCCTAACAATTCCGGCTCATCGCGCTATCACCTGATCCGCGCCTGCGAAGCCAGCTTGAAGCGCTTGGGCACCGACCATATCGACCTTTACCAACTGCATAACTGGGACGGCATGACGCCGATCGAAGAGACTCTCGAAGCCCTGCGCCTGTTGGTCGGTTCGGGCAAGATCCGCTACTTCGGCACCAGCAACTTCACGGCCTGGCAGATGATGAAAACCCTGGGCAAGGCCGAGCTGCACGGCATGCTCAAACCCATCACCCAGCAGATCTACTACACCCCGGAATCCCGTGAAGCCGAGTACGAATTGCTGCCGTTGGCCCTGGACCAACAAGTCGGCACGTTGGTGTGGGGGCCGATGGGCGAAGGCTTGCTGACCGGCACGACCCGCCGCGGGCACAAGCCGCCACCCAATACCCGCCAGGGCAGCGACTGGCCGGAACCCTATGTGCATGACCAGGAGCGTGCCCTGGACATTATCGAGACCCTCGCCGCCGTCGGGGATGAGCATGGCGTATCGGTCGCCCGTACCTGCCTGGCCTGGCTCAAGGATCGTCCAGGGATCACCTCGCTGATCGTCGGAGCGCGTACCGAAGAGCACCTGCGCGACAACCTCGCCGCCACTGAGCTGAAGCTGACCGAAGCACAATCGTCACGCATCGAGGCGGTCACCCGTCGCCAGCCGCTGTACCCCTACTGGCATCGTTTTACGGCCGGGATCGATCGTTTTGATCCTGCAGAACAGCCGTTCCTGGCCGAGCATCAAAAGACCATGGATGCGCGCAAAGACAAATAACAGTGCGGTTCAAAGGTGGGAACACACCCTTCCCACCTTTGAAGTGCCCCCAGCAAAGGAGTCTGGCTTTGATCGCGCAAATCATGATCGCCGCCCTCGGCGTCGTCGCTATCTGGTTCAGCCAGAGCAAACGCTTGAAGGTACGCCGCTACGCCTGCCTGTTTGGCATGGCCGGCCAGCCGTTCTGGTTCTGGTCGTCGATCAATGCCGAGCAGTGGGGCATCGTCTTGCTCAGCTGTTTTTATACAGTGGCCTGGGCCAAGGGCATCAAGACCCATTGGGTCGATCGCAAGGGTGATGGGCAAGGTTGATTTGCAATCGTGCGTCGCGCTGCCTATATTTGCGGCCTGGCGCTCTCCACGCCACCTTCCGCGGAAAGGGCTGCGCCCAGGACATCACAGCTCTACCTCATTTCTACGACTCCCAACCTTAAAGCGGAAAAGGTTCGAACAAGGAGCTCGTATGTCGCAACGCCCTTTCGCCTCAAACACCGACGGCCGCCTTAACCTTGAGCAGCAGCGCAAGCGCGCCAAGGAACTGTTGTCGCGCCTGAAAAGCCAAGACCCCAGCGCAACCTTGTCCCAGGCTCAGTGGCAGCTTGCCAAACAGCTGGGCTTCGCCAGTTGGCCCAAGCTCAAGGCCCATGTCGACGCCCTCGACTTTGCCGCCCGCCACCCTGGTTTCGAGGCCAGCGATGAATCGCGCACCACCCATTGGCGGTGTGGCAACGATATTGCCCACAGCCTGCAACTGGCCGGGTTCAAGGGCCAGTTCCGGATGCTCACGGACCCGTTGTGCATGGGGCCAGTGCGTGAACTGCCCAGCCAAGCGTTCCGCGCGATGCGCAGTACCTTTATCAGTCAGGCCTTTGCCCTTGACTCCACTGAAGTCGCGCATCGCGTCAACGATGAATACGACCAACTACAAACCTTGGCCAACGCCGATCACAGTGTGCTGTGGTGCGAGGCGGACGCCTACGACCAACTGTTTCTGGTGCGCGCCCTGGCCGGCCTGGAGCGGGCGCCGCGCAAGTTGGAGCTGATTGAGGCAGACCGCATTCCCGGGGTCGAGCGATTTATCGGCATAGGCCAATTGGCCCCCGATGTGCTGGCCTGGCTCTGGCCGCAGCGGCGCTTGATCGACGACAACGCAGTGCAATTGGCCAAACGGGCCTGGTCGGCTTATTGCGACAGCTCACCGCTCAAGCTCGCGGAACTGGCCCATGGCAATTACCCTGCCCTGCCTTTTCTGGCACCGGCGTTACGACGCCAGTTACAGGAGTTGCCGGGTATCGAGGACGGTTTGTCGCTGACTGAACGTTTGTCCCTGAGGTATATCGCCGAGGCCGGGCCTGTGCCTTTCGGCCGGGTGTTTGCCGAGTTGATGGCCAAGCGCGAGCCACTGCCTTTCCTGGGCGACATGATGTTCCATGCGCTGCTGCGCCCATTGATTGATGGGGCGGCGCCGCTGCTGATCGAGTCCGAAACGGACGTGGAGTGGCCGCGCCGCGTATTGGCGCTGACGCCACTGGCGCAGCAGGTGCTGGATGGCAATGCCTGCTGGCTGGACCACGCCAGCCATGAGCGTTGGGTCGGCGGTGTGTGCCTGCGGCCACGGCAACCTTATTGGGCACTGGGCCTTGCTGATCAGCCCGTCTGGCGTGACTGATGCTGCGCGATACGATCAGCGCTTGGGAAACAACCCCACGGCACATGCCACCACAGTCGGGTCGCCCTGGTAGACCGCCCGCGGGCTCATCGAAGGCTGGGGCGACCGGCCGTCCACGGTGCGCAGTATCGGGCGCTCAACGGTCGGGGAACTGTGCGCCGGATCGACAATTTCCATGCAGCGACGCAGGGAGTTGAAGTCGGGCGATTGTGACAACGACAGGTGCAGGGTCTGGCTAACCGAGACCGACACCACAGAGCGCTGCGCACATTGCCCGTCATAGATCAGCGTATGGCGGATCAACGGGTTGTCATGGCAGTACTTGAGCAGGTTGACCTGCCGTGAGTGCACTAGCGCAGTGTTGATGATCAGCAGGTCAAACGCCACAACGCCCGAGCGTGTCAGTGCCTGCAACTCGTCGAACGAACTCAACGGCACGATGCGGTGATAGCCCAGCTGGTTGAGCATTTTCTCGATCTTGATCCGTTGCAAAAGCTCTGCATCGGCAATCAGAAGGCGTAACGCTTTATTGGACATAGGGTAAACCTGACAGTTGGGCATCCGCGTCGATCATTCAACGCTGAGCAAAGTAACCGTCAGGGGTGAACGCTGACTTTAAGGCGATTCTGAAACGGCAATCCGGGGCACACCGTACTTTTAAGAATCGCCTCAAAGCCTTCGCGCCACTCGCCACCTACCATGAGCTGCGTTCCCTTACCCGACCATGGAATTGCCGTGTTCATGTTTCTACTCAGAATGGTACTGGTGGCCTGCGGGCTGCTGGTGCTTGCGTCCCCACCTGCCAATGCGGCGCTGAAGATCGAAGGCACGCGCCTGATCTACTTCGGCCAGGACAAAGCCGCCGGTATCAGCGTGGTCAACCAGGCCTCGCAGGAAGTCGTGGTGCAAACCTGGATCACAGGCGAGGACGAATCCACCGGCCGTACCGTGCCCTTTGCCGCCACCGAGCCATTGGTACAGCTGGGCGCCGGGGAGCATCACAAGCTGCGCATCCTGTATGCCGGTGAAGGCTTGCCCAGCGATCGCGAATCGCTGTTCTGGCTCAATATCATGGAGATCCCGCTCAAGCCCGAAGACCCCAACAGCGTGCAATTCGCGATCCGCCAGCGGCTCAAGCTGTTCTATCGGCCCCCCGCACTCCAGGGCGGCTCGGCCGAGGCGGTGCAGCAATTGGTATGGAGCAGCGACGGGCGCACGGTAACCGTCAACAACCCCAGCGCCTTTCACTTGTCACTGGTCAACCTGCGAACCGACAGCCAGACGCTCAGCGATTACCTGCTGCTCAAGCCCCATGAACGCAAAACCCTGACCGCGCTCGACGCTGTGCCCAAGGGCGCCACCCTCCACTTCACCGAAATCACCGATATCGGTTTGCAAGCCCGTCATAGCACGGCGCTCAACTGATAAATCACGGGGTATTTGAACCGATGTCACTGACCAAACGCTGTTTACCGCTTCTGGTGTTGACCTGCGCGGTCTTGCCCGCCACCAGCTACGCACTGGCCTGCCGCGAGGACGGCACCAACTCGATCATCACCCAGGAAGCGCTGGGCACGGCGCTGGCGGTGGCAGCCGATGCCCCCAACGGCACGATTATCTGGGAGTCCGGCCCTCGCTCGACCAACGTGATCTGCAAGGACGACTACCTCCACGGCCGTGAGGAAGTGTATTTCTACGTCAACCCGGCCAACGTGAGCATCGGCACCGGGATCCGCGTGGGCATTCGCTACAACAACCAGCCGATTACCCAAAGCACCGGCAAGGTGGGCACCGGTTTCTTCTCCGACCGAGGCTGCAATTTGTCCAATTGCGTGGGTTGGGACAAGGCGCGCTTTACGCTCAATTTCAGCGTATTCATCGAGAAGTACGACCCCACCCCACCGAGTGGCCAGGCCAGCACCTTGACCTCTTACCGCGTGTTCCAACTGGATGGCGTGCGCGGGCTCAACTCACGACCCAACAGCAACTTCAATTATGTGGTCACCGGCATGAACGATATCCGCTTCGTGCCTTGCACTCCGGAACTGACCATCAGCCCCAGCGTGGTCAACTTCCCCACACCTTCGCGCAAGGCCGCGATCGGTGAAGTCGCCAGCAGCGCGAACTTCAGCCTGAACCTGCGCAAGGGCTGCGACACGCCCTATACCGTCAGCGCACGCTTCGCCACCACGCCGGGCGGCGGCAGTGTGAACAATGGCCTGCTGGTGCCGGACAACAACAGCTCAGTCGGCATCTCGCTGTCTCGCGCCGAGAGCCAGCAGCAACTGCCCTTCAACAACTGGTTCACGCTGCAGGAACTGATGGGCCTGGGCCAGAGCCACGATGAATTCCGCGCCGACCTCAAATGGCGCACCTTGCCGATTCCAGGTGCGTTCGACGCTGCCGTGGTAGTGGATATGTACTACAAGTAGGTGATTTTTAAGGATCGTCTTATGCCACCGGCAAAGGCCCAGACATAAAGTTTGCCGATGCGATTGAAAAGTTATCTGCTCCAGATCAACCCCGTCCTTTCCCGACCCGAAGCAGCCAGAAGGCTGCTTCGTATTTTTGCGAGCGTGCTGCTGGTGGGCATCCTGGGCGGGGTCTATACCTTTCTGCTGTCAACCTTCAACAACGACATTTCCCAGCGCCGCGGCTATATGAGCAGCGCTATAGCCGAAGCCCATACGTTTTTCACCAATCGCCAAGCCTTGCTCGAAAGCCTGAGTCTGTCGGCAGTGCGCAAGCAGACCAGGGTCTATCCCTCTTCGGCGGAAGAACAACACCTGGAGCTGGGGGACACGCCAGGCAGTCAATGGAGCATCTGGCTGACCGCGCGCATGCGCGACTACCTCAAGGCCAAACAGCTCAACCTGCTCTACGTCAACACCGGCTCCAACCCGCACGTGACGCGGCTGTTCGATGCGACCACGCAGGTATTGCCGATTTCCAAGTGCATGCTCAACCGCCTCAAGGCCCTACAACACACCGACCCGGCCACGCTCAACGAACTCTGGCTGAGCGACAGGACTGAACAGCACTCGCACCTGTATATCTTCATCCGCCTGGACGAGCGTGATCGCGACTCCGGCTGGCTCGGCCTGGAGATGGATAGCCGTGAAGTCTCCTCGACACTCAGCGACCAGAGCGCCGGCGAGTTCATGATGCTCAATTCCCAGGGCATGCTGGTGTTCACCAACAGCACCGATACACAGTTGAGCCAGCAACACCTGAGGCCCGGCGAAGACAGTTTTTTCGGTTTTGTCGGCAACGGCTGGCTGCCCGACCACCTGGTGATTCGCAAACACCTGAAGTCCTCTGAATGGCAGTTGATGTACTCCATCGACCTGCGTGCGGTGGTCACCGGTTTGTGGAAACAGCTGCTCGGTTCGCTGCTGTTCTGCCTGTTCAGCCTGACGCTGATCTGGTTGGTGATGCGCCGCGTCGATCAGCGTTTCATCCTTCCGTCTATCCATCGCATCCAGGCGTTGATCGAAAGCGAAGCCTTCGGCCGCGATGTGATCCAGACCGCCCCCGTGGCCCTCTGCGTGCTGCGCCGCACCGACGGCCAGGTGGTACTGGAAAACACCCTGGCCCAGCAATGGCTGGGTAATGGGCCGGAGCGCGAGGCGCTGCGCGCCGGCTGGATCGAGCAAGCCTTTGCCAACGGCCCTTCCGAGCGCAGTGACTACTTTGAAACCATCGACGGCCGTCACTTATACCTGAGCAGTGCACCGACCCGCTACAAAGGCGAAGACGTCCTGTTTTGCGCATTCAGTGATATCAGTGCGCGCAAGCAGGTCGAGGCGGCGCTGGAGGAGGCGCGGCAATCGGCGGACGCAGCTAATGCCGCGAAAACCCTGTTTCTGGCGACCATGAGCCATGAAATCCGTACACCGCTGTATGGCGTGCTAGGCACCCTGGAACTGTTGGCGCGCACGCAACTGGATGCGCAACAAAAGGACTATCTGCAGGCGATCGAAGGCTCATCGTCGACCTTGCTGCAACTGATCTGCGATGTGCTGGACGTATCAAAGATCGAAGCCGGGCAGCTGGCACTGGAGATGAGCGAGTTCTCGCCGCTGGACCTGGTGCATGAAATCATCCAGGGCTACGCCGCGGCCGCCCACGCCAAGGGCCTGCAGCTGTACGCCTGCTTCGATCCCAAGTTGCCGGAACGGCTGATCGGTGACGTGACGCGCATCCGCCAGATTCTCAATAACCTGCTCAACAACGCGGTGAAATTCACCGACTATGGGCGCGTGGTGCTGCGGGTCAAAGTGCTGGGCCGCGACGGCGAACGCTCCAGCCTGTTGTGGCAAGTCTCAGACACCGGCAAAGGTATCGCCCAGGAAGACCAGGCGATGATCTTCGAGCCGTTTTACCAGAGTGAGGGCAATACCAATGTGGTTGCCGGCACCGGCCTGGGCCTGCCGATTTGCCAGCGTCTGACGGAGTTGATGAACGGCAATATCCGCATGGTCAGCGAACTCGGCCTGGGTAGCAGTTTCAGCCTGATCCTGCCGTTGGAGGAAGCATCTGTTGCACCGATGACACCGTTGCTGGCCGAGACCATTTACGTGGCCTCGCCGATCCCGGAACTGGCAAACGCGATCGCCGGCTGGTTGCGCCGTTGGGGCGCCAGGGCCCAGGCGGGCTTGCCGACGTTGGCGGACAAGCACCTGCTGCTGCAAGTGCACCCCGGCAGCGTTGACCCGTTACTGGTGCCCGAGTGGCCAGGGCCGGTGATTCACGTGAGCAGCAATGCCTGCCCCTGCGTAGAAGCCGACGCTGGCGCCTGGCACGTCAACCTCAACCACCTGGGAGCCATTCATCAGGCCGTGAGCCAGGCGCAAGGGCTATGGGTGGCCCGCGCCGATGAGCAAACGCACCAGCGGGACCTGAACAAACTCAACCTGCATCTGCTGGTGGCCGAGGACAACATCATCAACCAGCTGATTTTGCGTGACCAACTCGAAGAACTCGGCTGCACCGTGGAACTGGCGGCCGACGGTCAAGAAGCGTTGCAGCTGTACAGCGCCGGCAACTTCGATGTGGTGTTGACGGATGTGAACATGCCCCATATCAACGGCTATGAACTGGCGCGTGAACTGCGTCGACAGGGCTGCCCGTTGCCGATTATCGGGGCCACCGCCAACGCCATGCGCGGCGAGGCCGACCTGTGCCTGGCCGCCGGCATGAACCATTGCCTGGTCAAACCTTTTGCGTTGCGGGCTCTATTCAACTCCCTGGCGCCTTATGCACGGATCCCCCATGAAGCCCCTTAGTATTCTGATTGTCGAGGACCATCCCCTGCAGCATATCTACCTGCAGAACCTGCTCAGCGAGTTGGGAGATTTCCTGCTCGAAACCGCCGAGGATGGCAACCAGGCGCTGGAGCGTCTGCGCCAGCGGGACTTCGACCTGGTGCTGACCGACCTGCTGATGCCCGGCATGGACGGCGTGCAATTTATCCAGTGCCTGGCCAGCCTACGCTGCAAGCCGGCGCTGGCGATCATGAGCGCGGCGTCACGGCGCATGCTGATGGCGGCCAGCCTGGTTGCAAAAAACCTCGATGTCGAAGTGATCGGGCTGATCTCCAAACCAGTGACCGCCGAGGCCTTGCGCACACTGGTCGATCAACTCAGGAACAAGGTGCACAAGCCCTCTCCGGAATTGCCCGAGCACATGGACATCGACCGTCAAACGCTGGTACAGGCCATGAGCGGTGGCCAGTTCCAGGCCTGGTTCCAGCCGAAGAAATCCCTTGCCAACGGCCGTATCGTAGCCGCCGAAGCCTTGGTGCGCTGGATGCACCCCGAGCAAGGCGTGATGCTGCCCGCCGCGTTCCTGCCGGCGATCAAGGCATTCGAACTGGAGGAACGCCTGTTGTGGCTGGTGCTCAAGCAGGCGATCCACGCCCAGGAACACTGGCGCCAGCGTGGCTATGAAATCCCGGTGTCGATCAACCTGCCCACACACCTGCTCAACAGCCATGACCTGGCCGACCGCTTGCTGGAGTTCGTGCTGCACCACAACGGCATCCCCGCAATGATCTGCTTTGAGCTGATGGAATGCTCGGTGCCGCAAGACATCAGCAACTTCTACGCCGGCGCCTGTCGATTGCGGATCAAGGGATTCGGTTTGTCCCAGGATGATTTCGGCAAGGGCTACAGCTCCTACCTCAACCTGGTGTCCACGCCGTTTACCGAATTGAAGATCGACCAGGCACTGGTGCAGGGCAGCCACGACAACGAAGGCATCGCCCAGGCGTTGGCGAGCATTATCGCGCTGGGCCGCAAGTTGGGCCTGACGGTGGTCGCCGAGGGCGTGGAAACCCCCCAGCAATTGGCGCTGCTGCGCAAAATCGACTGCAATCAGGTGCAGGGCTTCCTGATCTCCCATGCGGTGTCTTCAGACCAATTTCAGCAACTACTGAACAATGATGGCCCCGCGACATCTCACTAGCTGGCGGCCCCGGATTACTTGCCCTTTAAAGGAGTAAGCAGCATCCAGTGCCGATTTTTCCTGCGCCTGCGGACCCCCTGATGAAGCACAACAACGCGATCCTCGAAGCCTTTACCCGCAGCTCATTGCGCCTGAACAAGGGCTTGATGGTCCTGATGGGAATTGCTTTGCTACTGGTACTGACCAATTACTGGTCTCTGCAAAGGGGCGTCGAAATCCGGTACGGCGCCATGCGCTTTCACTTTGCGCGACTGATGGAAAATCTCTCAGATCAGCAAACCTACCTCAAGAGCCTGACGCATCCCGGCATCCAGGCCGAACTGCTGCACGCCACCCACGTGCAGATCAGCCTCAAGAGCCGCATGGTCGACAACCGCCGCACGTTGTACGAAGGCCAGAAGTATTCGTTTTCGGTACCGTTCAGCATCAAGTTCGATGAACAGCAGATCGGCGCCGCCGCCAGACCGCCGATTTTTGCCCTGGGCGCGCACCTGACCAGTTACTACAGCGCCTTCTGGTCCTCGTCGCCGTACGAGGCGCCGCAAACCTTTCTGCTCAATCGTCAGGCGAACTACACCATCACTGTTCCGTCCGTGGGCTATCAGCACCGGGAAAGCCCCGAGGATACCGACAACCCCGTGGCGCGAGTCAACGCTGTGCAGCAAATCCTCGCACAGACACCGCAGCCGCTTGAGCAGAATCGGGTGTATTGGCAGGCCGGACCCGAACCCGAATATTTGCTGGCCTACATCGGCCTGCCACTCGACGCACAGGGCCAGGCAGTGATCGGCACCCTGCTCGATGTGTCGCAGGTCGACGATGTACAGCGCGCATTGAATCACTCGGCGTTTGATCGCTTCACCCTGATTGGCCCTGACGGCAGCCGGTTGATCGGGCCTACCATCCAGGCGCAGCTCAGCGACGGTGTGCATTTCACGGCCAACGGCATTGAATTCAAGATCACCCAGGCCGGCGACCAGCCCTGGAGCGCGGTCTATGGTCTGAACTACTCGCACTTCTTTCACTCCGCATTGTGGCCGTTGAGCACCTTGGCGTTGCTGCTGCTCAGCCTGATCACCCTGGGTTGGGCCGGCAGTCGCTGGTATCGACGCCAGGTGATTACGCCGGCGCAACTGGCCCACGAACGCATTGCCGAAAGCGTGGCATTCAGCCGCGTGATCATCGACACCGCCCCCACCGGGTTATGCGTGGTGCGACGCAGCGATGGCAAGGTGTTGATCGAAAACCAGCGGGCCCAGCAATGGCCGGGTACCGCACGTTTGGTGGCGGCCATGGCCGGTAAGCACGACATGGCTGAGAGCGGAGAAACGCATCTGGAGATCGAGGGCCGGCACCTGCAGATCGGCTTTGTGTCAACCCGCTATCAGGCTGAAAACGTGCGCCTGTACGCTTTCAACGATATTACCCGGCATATCGAAGATGCCCAGTCCCTGGAAGAAGCGCGTCACGCCGCCGATGCGGCCAGCGAGGCCAAGACGTTGTTCCTGGCAACGATGAGCCATGAAATCCGTACGCCGCTCTATGGCGTGCTTGGCACCCTCGAATTACTCGGTCTGACGAATCTTGACCCACACCAGAAGGCCTACCTTCACACCATCCAGCGCTCGTCCGCCACGCTGTTCCAACTGATCAGCGATGTGCTGGATGTCTCGAAGATCGAGTCCGGGCAAATGGCGATAGAAGCTGTGGAGTTCTGCCCGCTGGACATGCTCGAAGACACCCTGCACACCTACGCCGCTTTCGCCCAGCGCAAGGGGCTGCAGCTCTACAGCTGCATTGACCCGCAGTTGCCGGACTGCGTGATGGGCGACCCGATGCGCATCCGCCAGATTCTCAATAACCTGGTCAGCAACGCGATCAAATTCACCGATTTCGGGCGCGTGGTGATTCGTGCCAGGGTGACGGGGCGCGACGCCAATCATGTCGACCTGCAATGGCAAGTCACCGACTCGGGCGTAGGCATCCCCGAGGCGCAGCAGGCCAAGCTCTTCGATGTGTTCTACCAGGCGCCGGACACCGCCAGCGAAGGTGGCGCCGGGCTTGGCCTACCGATCTGCCGGTGGCTGGCGCAGATGATGGACGGCGAGATCCGTGTGGTCAGCGAGCCTGGGCTGGGCAGCAGCTTTACGTTGAAAATGCGCCTGCCGCTGTGTGGCGGCACACTCACCAACCTGCCGCTGATCGAACCCAGCCCGACCCCGGTATACGTACAGGCACCGGTACGCGAACTGGCGCAGGCGATGAGTGACTGGCTCAACCGCCTGGGCATTACCGCCGCCCTGGCGGCGACCGCCCAAGACAAAGACAACCACCATGCAGTGCTGGTGGACCTGTTGCCCAGGGAGCCCGCCAGGCCATGGGTCGGCCAGCGCGTGCTGTGCCTGCCGGGTGCGCACAGCCCGCCGCTGCACACGGCGCAAGGCTGGGTGGTGGATCTGCACGACGTACGCGCCCTCGCCGCCACCGTGTCACTGGCGCAGCATGGCAAGCATGAGCAGCCGACGCCGACCCGACCACAAAGCGCGGGGCGGTTGGGGCTGCGCATCCTGGTGGCCGAGGACAACCCGGTCAACCAGGCGATCATCAAGGAGCAGCTGGAGGCACTCGGTTGCTCAGTGAGCCTGGCCGCCAACGGCGAGCAGGCGTTGCAATTGTGGCAACCCCAGGCTTTCGACCTGGTACTGACCGACGTGAATATGCCGTTGATGAATGGGTACGAGCTGGCCAGAATCCTGCGCGAACATGACCCTCAGTTGCCGATTATCGGCGTGACCGCCAATGCGATGCGCGAGGAAGGCGTGCGCTGCCTGGCGGTGGGCATGAACGCCTGGATCGTCAAGCCCTTGAGCCTGCAAACCCTGCGTGGCCAGTTGATCAAGCTGTGCAAGGTCCAGCCCCCGGTTGAGCCTGCCGCGTCGGTATTCGACGACAGCGTGCAACTGTCGGACAAGATGCGCCCGCTGTTCATCAGCAGCGTGCAGCAGGACATACAGCGCATCGGTGTGGCTCTGGCACAGCGTGATACCCGCAACCTCGGCCAATTGCTGCATTCGATCGCCGGCGCCCTGGGTGCTGTTCAGGCCCTCAGCCTGGCCCAGGCGTGCATCGAACTGGAAAGCGCCCTTGACCGCGGCAGCCTCGACACAACGCTTGAGCTCAAGGTGAAGACTGTGATGCGGCGTCTGTCGGCCGTTCTGGAGACTCTCCAGCCCGGGCATTCTTCACTCACTTGAACTGGCACTACGGACGGCCCTTTATGAAAAAATTCAACGTGGTAATCGCCGACGATCACCCGATCGTGTTGCTGGGCGTTCGCGAACTTGTAGAGCGGGACATACGCTTTCAAGTCGTCGGCGAGGCCGTGTGTTCGGCCGGCCTGATCGAGTTGTTGCAGCATCAAGGCGTCGATATCGTGATCACCGACTACAACATGCCAGGCGACTCGCCCTACGGCGATGGCCTGAAGCTGGTGGAGTACCTGAAACGGCATTTCCCGCAGGTACAGATCCTGATCCTGACCATGATCTCCAACTACCTGATCCTCACCCGCCTGCAGGAACTGGGCGTGGTCGGCATCATTCAGAAAAGCCAGTTGCACACCGAAATTCAACTGGCACTCAAGGCGATCGCCCAGCGCAGCGCCTATCGAAGCCTGGAGCCGCCCAAAACCTCAGTGATCGAGACCCTCACCGCCATAGACGAACGCTTCACCAGTTTATCGCCCAAAGAGTTCGAGATCCTGCGCTTGTTCATTTCCGGCATGAGCGTGAGTGATATTGCCCGCCGTCAGAACCGAAGTTCAAAGACCATCAGCGCGCAAAAGATATCGGCCATGCGCAAACTTGAAGTGAGCAGCGACCAGGATCTACTTGCTTATTGCCTGGAACGAAACATCTTCAACTAACGCATAACTTGCAAGCCATTCCTGGACAATGGCTTTGCCCTTTGTTTTCGAGCCTTCCACCGTAGCAACAGCACAAATAACCTGCCCGCCCCAGAGCTTATAAGAATCGTCTTATTCGCTCCCTCCGCCTCGTCGCCTACTCTTTGCTCGCAGTTCAACAACAGCACTTTTTTCAACTAACACTTACGGACATCATCATGAAGAAGTTTTCCCTGGCTGTGATCGCCTCGGCCATTATCGCCGCTTCCGGCAGTGCATTTGCCGCGGACCCTGCTCCGACGCCAACTCTGGGCGGCAGCGGTAAAATCACCTTCACCGGCGTCATTAATAACGATGCCTGCTCGGTGGACGGCGCCAACTCCGACCGCACCATTTCGGTGGACATGGGCAACGTATCGATCAAGGACATGGGCACCGCGGAAAACCCGACCGCAGGCCGCGTGACCGCCAAAGACTTCAACCTGAACGTCAACTGCAACCAGGGCACCAAGGTCGCCATGATCTTTGACGCCAACAACGGCGGTTCGGGCCTGGTCACCGGCAAAAAAGTACTGGCCCTGAACCCGGGTTCGGCCACTGCACAAAACGTCGGTATTGCCCTGCTCGACAGCAAAGGCGGTCTGATCGACCTCAGCTCGCCAAGCACCGCACGCATTGAAAGCACCATGCACGGTGCCGGTACTGAAGGCGGCGACGCCACCCTGAGCTTCGCGGCCGCCTACGTCACTACCGCAGCCGCGGGTTCGTCCACCGCCGGTCGCGGTGACGCCACCCTGCCGTTCATCCTGCAATACGAATAATTCGGCGCCCCGGGCACCAAACGCGCGAGGCCTTGCGGCCTCGCCATTGTCTTCTGATTACACCGGATAACCCTCATGCCGCCTCGTTCTATTGCCGCATGTCTGGGGCTGCTGGGCTTGCTCATGGCTACCCAGGCCGCCGCCAGCATTTCATTGAATGCCACCCGTATCGTGTTTGACGGTGACCACAAGGAAGCCAACATTACCGTGCGTAACGGTAACCAGGATGTATTGATTCAATCCTGGGTCGACATGAACGATGCCAGCGCCAGCCGCGCGCCGTTTGCCGTCACCCCGCCCCTGGCGCGGGTATTTGCCAAGGAACAACAACTGCTGCGAATCCTGTACGAAGGCACCGGCATGCCCACGGACCGCGAGTCGGTGGTGTGGCTCAACGTGCAGGAAATCCCCAAGGCCAGCGAAGCCGAGAACACCTTGCAGTTGGCTATACGCCAACGCATCAAGATTTTTTACCGCCCTGCAGGCCTCACCGGCAGTGCGCTGCAAGCCCCTGCGCAGCTTGAATGGACGCTGGCCAGACATGGCAGCCAAACCCTGTTGCAGGTGAAAAACCCGACGCTGTACCACGTGTCCATGGCCGACATCAAAGTGCAGGCGGTACTGGCCAGCGACTCCACCATGATCGCGCCTGGCGAGCAAAAACAGTTTGCGCTCAATGCTCCAGTTGCCAGCGGACCGGTGCAGTTGTCGTTTTCCAGCATCAATGACTACGGCGCGCAGAATCACTACAGCGCGCCTTTGTTCAGCGGCGCGACGCTGCCGGCGCACGCGACTGAATCGCGCCTCAACCCCTAAGCACTTTCGTTAACCCACAGGCTCACTTCGCGTGCGTGTTTGCGTGCCCGGCTGTCCGTCAATCAGGGATGTCATAGGTCTTCGCATGTCTTTTCTTTCCAGCAACAGGCCCGCACGTGGCGTACTGAAGTTGAAGACGCTGTCGCTGGCGATCGCTGCCAGCTTGCCCAGCCTGGCCATGGCCGATGACGCTGCGGAAACCTTCAACACCACCTTCCTGCAAGGCTCGCAGTCACCAGTGGACCTGCAGCAATTGCTCTCGGCCAACAGCGTGCTGCCGGGCAACTACCGCGTCGACCTGTACAGCAACGAAGTGCTGGTGGGCCGACGCGACATCGACTTCAAGCGCAACCCCAAGAACGACCGCGTCGAAGCCTGCCTGACCCTCGACCTGCTCAAGCAACTGGGTATCGACCTGCACCGTTTGCAGGCCGAGGGCAAGCTCGACCCGCAGCAGCCGCAGGAATGCTACGCCCTTGCCGACATGATCGAAGACGCCAGCGTGCGCTACGACAGCAGCCGTCTGCGCCTGCTCGCGAGTATTCCGCAGGTAGCGATGCAGCGCGGCCTGCGCGGGTATGTCGACCCACAGTTGTGGGACGACGGTGTGCCCGCCGCCTTCATCAATTACCAGCTCAACAGCAGCCGCACCGCTGGCGACTACAAGACCCGCATCGCCAATAACCTGGGCCTGCGCAACGGCATCAATCTGGGGGCCTGGCGCCTGCGCAACGAGTCGAACCTGAGCGGCGGCACCGATCGCTCGAATACCTTCACCAGCAACCGCACGTACTTGCAGCATGACGTCACCGCGATCAAGGGCCAATTCAGCGCCGGTGAAATTTTCTCCGACACCGACTTGTTCGACAGCGTGCGCTATCGCGGGGTCAAGCTGGCTTCCGACGACGGCATGCGCGCCGACAGCGAGCGCGGCTACGCGCCGGTGATCCGCGGCGTGGCGCAGACCAACGCGACGGTTGAGATCCGCCAGAACGACTACATCCTCTACACCGCCAACGTCGCGCCGGGGCCGTTCGAGATCAACGATATCTACCCCAGCGGCTCCAACGGTGACCTGCAAATCACCGTGATCGAAGCCGACGGCACGCGCCGGGTGACGATGCAGGCGTTCTCCAGCCTGCCGATCATGGTGCGCGAAGGCCAGGTCAAATACAGCGTCTCGGCGGGCACGTTCAAAAGCAATGCCGATGGCCTGGCAAGCCCGCGTTTTTTTAGCGGTACGCTGGCTTACGGCTTGACCAGCAACCTCAGCGGGATTGTCGGTGTGCAAGCCAGTGAGGACTACAGCGCGCTGTCGATCGGTGCCGGCCGGAACACCGCATTCGGTGCGTTCTCCCTGGATACCACCCATTCGTCCAGCAAGGCCCAGGGCCGAACCTCCCAGGGCAGCAGCGTACGCGCCTTGTACGCCAAGACCTTTGCCGGCACCGACACCAACTTCACCCTGGCCGCTTATCGCTACTCCACCGAGGGCTATCGCACCCTCACAGACCATGTGGAAGACAGCAGCGAAGACCTGCGCGTGCGCACTGGCCACTCGAAAACCCGCACCGACCTGACCATCAACCAGAGCATCGGACGCAACAGCGAATTCGGCAGCCTGTATGTAAACGCCAGCGACCAGCGCTATTGGAATCGCGGCGGTTCCCAGAGCTTTTCCGCGGGCTACACCGGCAACTGGGGCGACCTGAGCTACAACCTTGGCGTGACGCGCACCAAGCAGATCGTCACCTGGGGCGAGCCGAGCAGCGACACACAGTTGAACCTGTCGGTGTCCTTCCCGCTGGGCAGCCAGGCCCGTGCGCCACGGGCGTTTGTCACCACCAGCCACCAACGTGGCGATACCACCACCCAGGCAGGCATCAACGGCTACGTGGCCGATACCAGCGACACTTTCTATTCGGTGCAGGCCGGCCACAGTGACACCAGCGGCGACTCAGGCTCGGTGAACATCAACAGCCGCACCGCCGTGGCAGACGTCAGCCTCGGTTACAGCCAGGGCCAGGGCTACAACTCACAAAACTTCAACCTTGCCGGTTCTGTGGTGGCCCATGCTGGCGGCGTCAACCTGGGGCAAACCGTCAGCGAGACCTTCGCCCTGGCCGAGGTGCCTGGCGTCGCTGGAGCCAAGATCAACAGCTACAGCGGGGTGGAAACCGGTTACAACGGCTATGCGGTGGTGCCCACTGCGCAACCCTACCGGGTCAACTGGATCAGCCTGGACACCCGCGACCTGGGTGGCGACGTGGAAATCACCAACGCCACCCAGCAACTGGTGCCGCGCCGTGGCGCCATCGTGGTGGCGCATTACAGTGGTACTACCGGACGGCGCGTATTGTTTGAGTTGTTCGACGCACAGCATCAGCCGCTGTCGTTTGGTGCCTCACTGGAAGACGCCAATGGCAAGCAGTTGGCGATTGCCGATCCGAATGGCAATGCCCTGGCACTGGTGGAAGAGGATCAGGGCACGCTGATCATCAAGTGGGGTGAGCAGCATTGTCGTGCCACCTATGCGTTGCCACCGCCGAACAAGGCGCTGAATTATGAGCGCCAGTCACTGGTGTGCACGCCTTGATTGTGCGGGTGATTGCGCTACTGTGCTGACCACGCGCCTACCCTCTGCGAGACTTGCCCATGCGTAACTTGTTCTTCGCCAGTGCCTGCCTGTTGACCACCGCCCTGGCAGGCTGCCAACAGACCCCGCCGGCCAACGACCAACTCGACGCTGTGCTCTGGACCCAGACGTCCATCGAGCACGAGCTGATCTACCGCCAGCTCTTCGCCAACGCCACCCGCCAACTCGATGTAGCGTTGGCCGACCCAACCTGGGACGCCCTGCCCTTGCCGGCGCGCAAGCTGGCCGGCCTGCCACCGGCGGTGGTGGTGGATATCGACGAGACCCTGTTGGACAACGTGCCGCTCAACGCCCGCGACATCATCAATAACCAGGTGTATTCCTATGACCGTTGGAACACCTGGGTGGAGCAGGCCAAGGCCCAGGCACTACCAGGTTCCGTGGCATTCCTGCAGGCTGCCAGGCAAAAAGGGATCAAGGTGTATTACCTCACCAACCGCGAACACAGCCAGGTCGCGGCCACGGCCAACAACCTGCGTTTACGCGGCTTTCCGATTGAGAGTAATGAACAGATCCTGGCGGCCAGCACGCCTACCGGCCACTGTGAAAGCGCCGGCTACGGCAAGAACTGCCGCCGTCAATGGGTCGCCAGCCAGGCACGCGTGCTGTTGATGGCCGGTGACTCCCTGGGAGATTTCGTGCAGGCCGAACACAACACCCTGGCTGCGCAGCGCAAGGCCGTTGAACCCTATGTGAACTGGCTGGGGCAACGCTGGTTCCTGCTGCCCAACCCGAGCTACGGCAATTGGTACAGCGCGCCGTATGGGGATGATGAAAAGTTGCCGTTTGCGCAGAAGCGCAGGCTTAAGCAGCAGGCGTTGTTGTTGCAGGAATAGAGAGTAGCCCCCTCCCACATTAGAAAACCGAGGGCCGTTCATCCCACTCATTTGCACTGCGGCCCTCATATCATCACACTCGTCATCCACCCGCCGGCTCAGGAACCGCAAATGCCTCACTCCTTGCTCAAGCCTGCGCTGCCCGGCATTGCGCTGCGGCGATGGCGTTTGCTGCACCGCGTCAAGCAAAGCCATGCGGCGCAGCTATTCAACGTCACGCAATCGACTATTTCGCGCTGGGAAAGTGGCATACAAGCAATGGATCCGGCTGCGCACCAACAGCTTGAGCAACTGTTGGCAGCCCGGCTTGATGCAGCCGCCGACCAGGCATTGGCCCGGCTGGTCAGTGAGAGTTCGCAAGCGATGCACCTGGTATGCGACCTGACGCACCGCCTGCTCGCATGCTCGCCCTCCCGTGCACTCCAATTCACCAGCCCGCTCACCGACCTTATGGGCCAGTCGCTGTGGCGCTTCGCAACCCAGGAAATCCAGCTGATCGAAGCCAGCCTGGAGCACACCGGCTGGCGCGAAACCCAGGCCCCCCCAGCCCTTGAGTTCACCACTGGAAGCAACGATTCCAGCCTCGTGCCGATACGCCCAAGCCTGTGTCGGTGGACGCGCATGACCCTGAGCGATGGCAGCGCCGCGCGCCTGGTCGAGACGCTCTGACTGAACACCGCGCATATCTTATGCGTGGACGATCTACGCTCGCGCACCTAGGCTTACCTGCATAACCGACCTTGTGGGGGCAGCATCATGGACCTGGAAAAAATCAAAGGCCGTCTCGATTTCCTGCGCGAAGCGGAAAAACTCAAGGATGTGCTCAGAAGTGCCCACACGGCTTCGGGTCGCACTGAAAGCACGGCCGAACACAGTTGGCGCCTGTGTCTGATGGCGATGGTGTTCGCCGATCAACTGCCCGGCCTGGACCTGCTGAAAATCCTCAAGATGTGCGTTATCCATGATTTGGGCGAAGCCATCCACGGCGATATCCCGGCGGTCAGCCAGGCGGCCTTTCCCAACAAGGGCGAACAGGAGCGACTCGACCTGCTGCTGTTGGCCCAGTCCCTGGACAGCCCGCTGAAAACCGAAATCCTGACGTTGTGGGATGATTACGAGAACGCGCTTTCGCCGGAAGCAAAAGCGGTCAAGGCCATGGACAAACTGGAGACCCTGCTGCAGCACACCCAGGGGCTGAACCCTCCCGATTTCGACTACGCCTTCAACCTGGCCTACGGCAAAAAACACACGGATGCCGACCCCTTGTTCGAAGCATTGCGGGCATTGATCGATCGAGCGACAGAGCAAAGGCTTCACGCCGCCGAGTAACGGGTTTGATCACAACGCCCGAGCAGCAATCGCCTCCACCTCCACCAACGCCCCCGGCAACGGCAACGCCACCACTTGCAACGCTGTCCGCGCCGGTTTGTTCGGCTGCTCCGGCGTGCCGAAGAACTGCGTATACCCACGCTGCAGCCCGGCAAAATCCAGCTTGCCGTCGGTTTCTTCGGTACCGACCAGAAACACCCGCAACTGCACGATATCGCCCAGGTCCAGGTCGTGTTGGCTCAGGATCTGGCGCAATTTGTTGAACACCGAAACAGTCTGCACTTCGGTATCGCCAAAAACCCCAGGCACGCTCGGGTCGGCAAGGTCCGGCAGGGTGCCACTGACGAACACCAGGCTGGCGGAGGCCGGCACGGTGACGGTTTGCGAGATGGGGAAGTCGCCGACGCTGGTGCGTTGGATGCTGTTGCTCATGGTGTTACTCCTTAGGAAGCGGCCACGGCCGCGGTCTGTCGTTGTTGGATGACGCGCTCGGCCAGTTGCGCGACCACATGGCGCGCTGAGTTGGCGGCTGACTCCTGCCAGATCCCCACGCCGCTTTGCACCAGGCCGTCTCCTGCGAAGTACACGCGGCCGTGGGGGCGTTCGAGCAAGGCGCTGGCCTCGGCCGGGAAGTGCTCGCGTTGCAGCCATGGGCCTTCGCTGTAGGGGATCTGTTCCCAGGACACCGCCAGCGGATTACGCAGGTGCTTGGAATAACCCGGATGCAGGAGCTCCACGGCCTCCCTCGAAGTGGCGTACTGCTTATCGAGAGGCTGTGCGCCAAACGCGTCGGCGCCCTCCCCCGTCACGTATCCAGCCACCAGCACACCATCGCGGGTGTTGAGGTCGTTGCTGGGATACCAGAGCAGGCGCGCTGGGTGTTCGATCCACGACAGGCCGCCGTAGGTGCGGTAATCGGTTTCCCAGAAGCGCGGGGATTGCCACGCCACCTTGGTCGCCTGATCGCTGCGGGTGCTGCGCAACGCGGCCTTGATCGGGTCGCTGAAATCCGTATCGAGTTTGGCCAGCAATGGCAGCGGCAAGGTCGAGATCAAGTAATCGGCGCGCACCACCTGTTCACGGCCGCTGTGCTGGTCGTGATAGGTCACCGCCACGCCGTCCTCCAATTGGCGGATCTGCCGCACCCGGGCGCCCAGTTGCACCTGCTCATGCACGCGCCGGTAGAAGGCATCGGTGATACGGTCCATACCGCCCACCGGCTGGAACATGGTGGCGGAGAATTCCGGAAACTCAGTGTGCAGCAAGGCGCCCCAGAGTTCCGGGTGCAGCAGGCGTTCGAGCCCCAGCGGGCGACAACGGGCGGGCAAGGCGCCAGGGTGGGCAGCGGATTCCAGGTGCCCCGAGCGCAGGGTGCCCTCGAAGGCCAGTTCCTGGGACAGGTCGCCATACACCTGAAGGAAACCCAGCAAGCGCGTGCGCTCTTCGCTACTCAGTACATCATCAAGGGCGTCACGCTGCACCGCCTTGGCCAACAACCCGGACAGGTGCCCACGGGTATCGTTGAGCGCCTGGCCGAGGCTGAACGCCGGTTGGCTGAGGTCCGGCCGCACCTGGGCGCCATGGCTGCTGTTGACCAGCACTTCCAGGGGCACGCCCAGCTCGCTGCAATAGTCGAGGATCGTGCGGTGTTGGCTGGGAATGCGCGCAGGGCCGGCGTTGAAATACTGGCCCGGATCAAACCCCACGGTCTGCGAGCGGCCATCCTTGTAGTCCACGCGGTCACCGTTGCGCAGGGTCCAGGTGCGGCCCCCAACGCGCTCTCGGGCTTCGAGCACTTGTACGTTGAAGCCGGCGCGGCTCAGTTCCAGTGCCGTGACCAGCCCGGCAATCCCGGCGCCCAGCACCAGCACACGGGTGCCCTGCCCCAGGCCGTCCTTGAGTTTCAGCGGTTGCGGCCGGCGGTGTGAGGATGGGCCCAGGCCCAAGACCGCCAATGCGTCCTTGACGGCCTTTTCACCGCCCACCGCAGCAATGCTCGACAACGCTTCACGTCGTGTCAGTCCCATGTGCAATCCTCCTTAATCCGGCAGCCCGGGCGGGTTGATCAGCGATTGGTCGACCCGCTCCACATCCAGGCCCCAGCGCTGCAAGACCTGTTCGTATTGGCCACCGGCAATCGCGCCTTGCAAGGCGGTGTGGATCGGCTGGACCAGGCCATTGTCCTTGCGCGTGGTCACGGCGATATCGGCCTGCAGCGGCCAGCCACCGTTGACGGTGCCGACGCGCTTGATACCGCCGGTGATTGCCGCCGAATAGGCGTACACCGAGTTCGGCCCGAACAGCGCATCACTGCGCCCTGACTGCACCGCCAGTTGCGCGGCGGCCTGGTCATCGAAGTACTGCAACAGTGCAGGCTTGAGGCCGGCTTTTTCATTGGCCTCGTTCCAGGCCAGCAGGACCTTTTCCTGGTTGGTGCCGGAGCCGACGATGATCTTCAGCCCGGCAATGTCCGCTGCCTGCTTGATCTCAGTGATCTTGCTGGTGCTCTTGACGTAAAAGCCGAGCACATCCTGGCGGTAGGTGGCGAAATCAAAGCGCTTTTTGCGTGCCTCGGTGACGGTGACGTTGCTGATCACCACGTCGTATTTGCCCGAGCTGACGCCCAGGGGCCAATCCTCCCAACTGGTCTGTACCACATTGAGTTGCAGGCCGAGGCTATCGGCGATCAGTTGTGCGGTATCGGCTTCGCTGCCGATGGTGGTCTTGTCGTCACTGGCGAGCAGCGCCAGGGGCGGCCCGGCCACGCCGGACACGGCCACGGTGAACTTGCCCGGCTGGGCGAACTTGAACCCCGGCGGGATCTGCGCGATGGCCGCTCCATTGCGCGGCACATGGATGCGCGGGCGGTCGGGGCTGAGGTCGACCTGTTGCACGGCGAAGGCGTATTGCGCGGTGCTGGCGGCAAGCGCCAGCAAGGCCACGCGGGTGGTATGGATGAACATGACAGTCACTCCTTGAACTAAAGCACCTTGCCGAGAAAGGCCTGGGTACGGGGATGGCGGGGTCGGCGGAAGATCTGTTCGGGCGGGCCTTCTTCGATCAACTGGCCGTCGCAGAGAAACACCACGTGGTCGGCAACTTCGCGGGCAAAGCCGATCTCGTGGGTGACGATCACCAGGGTCACGCCCAGCCGGGTCAGGCCCTTGATCACGTCCAGCACCTCGCCCACCAGCTCAGGATCGAGGGCCGAGGTGGGCTCGTCGAACAGCAGCACCTTGGGGTCCAGCGCCAGGGCGCGGGCAATGGCGACGCGCTGTTGTTGCCCACCGGAGAGCTGGCGCGGGTAGGCGTCGGCCTTGTCCGCCAGGCCGACCTTGGCCAGCAACTCGGCAGCCTTGAAGTGGGCTTGGGCCTTGCTCCAGCGCTTGTGGGCCAACGGCGCTTCGGCGATGTTTTCCCAGGCGGTCAGGTGCGGGAACAGGTTGAAGTTCTGGAACACAAAACCCACGTCGATGCGGCGCTTGAGGATCTCGCGTTCCTTGAGTTCGAACAGCAGGTCACCCTTGCGCCGATAGCCGACGTATTCACCATCGATGGTGATATGCCCACTATCGATCTTCTCCAGGTGGTTGATGGTGCGCAGCAGGGTGGACTTGCCCGAGCCGGACGGCCCGAGGATCACCGTGACCTTGCCGGGGTCGATGGTCAGGTCGATGTTATCGAGCACCTGCTGATTGCCAAAGCGCTTGCCCACGCCCTGGATCTGGATGCGCCCGGCGCGTGCTTCAGCCATGGGCCTTCTCCTTGAACCAGCGGCGCAGGCGCTGCAACGGCGTCGGCGGCAGCACCCGGGCGGTGCCGCGGGCAAAGTGGCGTTCGACGTAGTACTGGGCGCTGGTGAGCACGGTAGTAATGATCAGGTACCAGACGGTGGCGACGATCAGCAGCGGAATTACCGCCTGGGTGCGGTTGTAGATGACCTGCACGGTGTAGAACAGCTCGGGCAAGGCCAGCACGTAGACGATGGAGGTGCCCTTGACCAGGCCGATGATTTCGTTGAACCCCGACGGCAGGATCGAGCGCAGTGCTTGGGGCAGGATGATGCGGAAGATACGCCGCGAGGCCGGCAACCCAAGGGCGGCCGCCGCTTCGTGCTGGCCGGCTTCCACACCGATCAGGCCACCGCGGATGATCTCCGCCGCGTAGGCCGCCTGCATCAGGCTCAAGCCCAGCACCGCTACGGTGAATTGGCTGAGCACATCCACCGTCGACCATTCGGCGAACACCAGGTCGGTGAACGGCACCCCGAGCACGATGTGGTCATACAGGTAGGCAAAGTTGTAGAGAATGATCAGCACCAGCAGCGCCGGCATCGAGCGGAAAAACCAGATATAGCCCCAGGCCAATGCGGCCAGCAACGGCGAACCCGACAGCCGCGCCAGGGCCAGCGCCGTGCCAAGAATGACGCTGAACACAGTGCTCAGCAGGGTCAGCAACAGCGTCTGTCCCAGCCCGCGCAGCACTGACGGCGAGAAGAACCACTGGCTGAATACGCCCCACTCCCAGCGCGGGTTGGTGGCCAGGGAATGCACGATGGCGAGCAGCACCAGCGCGGCGAAGATCGACCCGGCCCAGCGCCAGGGATGTCGGGCGGGTACTACTTGCAGAGCCTTGATCGGCGTCGAGATACGGCGCTGGCGCAGCGGTTGGGCGCTGACCTCATCGAGCAGGTCGTAGGGTTTGGCGACAATGGGCATGTGCTATTCCTCGCAGGCCTTAGAAGGCGTAAGTCAGCCGGGTGTAGTAGTACCCGCCGGTAAAACCGTAGGGCGAATAGGTGCCGTAGCTGGCGACCATGGTGCTGCTCGGCACCCCTTGTTTCTTGGGGTATTGGTCGAACAGGTTCTTGGCACCAATGGCTACGTTGAGGTCTTTTGTGAGGTTGTAGCCAAGGTCGAGGTCGGTGATCCATTTGGCGCTGTAGACCCGGTCCAGGTCGCGGTTGGCCGATGAATTGACTTCCTTGTAGGAACCGTAGCGGGTCAGGGCCAGGTTGAGGTTCAAGCGCCCGATGCTCCAGTCGCCGCCGAGGATCAGCTTGGTAGTGGGCTGCACGCCGGTGATCAGGTTGCGGGCCTCGCGGTCCATCAGATCAAAGGAGGTGCCGAGGATGTTGGTGGATTGCTTGTAATTGAGAATCCTGGTCTGGTTCCAGTTGAACGCGGCGGTCCATTTCAGGGCGCCGAACGTGCCCAGGTCCTGGTTGTAGCTGCTGACCAGGTCCAGGCCCTTGGTGCGGGTATCGGCGCCGTTGATAAAGTACTGGCCGCCGGAGGTGGAGTTGACGCCATTGTTCTGCAGCACCTGGGTGACTTGCGGGCCGAGCAAGGTGCCGGTGAGGGTGATGCGGTCGCGCAGGTTGATCACGTAGGCATCGGCGGTGAAGCTCAGGCGGTCGGTGGGAGTCAGGGTCAAGCCGAGGCTGAAATTGGTCGAGCGCTCGGGCTTGAGTTCTTCGGCGCCCAACGCCTTGGCCGCCGCCGAACCCACTGGCAGCACGCCGTAGTTGATCGACTGGTACACGCCGTCCACCACGCCATAGGTGGTGGAGCGCGCACTGAACAAACTGTTGGCCAGGGACGGCGCACGAAAGCCATTACTCACCGTGGCACGCACCGCGAACTGCGGCGTGAATTCGTAACGGGTGGTCAACTTGCCGCTGCGGGTAGCGCCCACGCCTTGGTTGTAATGCTCATAGCGCAGGGCGGTGCCGACATACCAGTCCGGCAACGGGTTGAAGCCCACGTCCACATAGCCGGCCAGGCTGTTGCGCGAGGCGCTGCTTTGTTCCTGCGGAGAAATGCCGTTGGTGACCTGGGCTCCGGAGGACGCACAATTACCCGGCGCCACGCAGTAGCCGCCGTTGGCATAGGAGGCGTAGTCACCGGCCTGCACCTCATAGGTGTCGCGCCGATGCTCGAAGCCATAGGACAGGTCCAAGGGCTTCTGCAGGCCGATATCGAAGCCGCGCTTGAAGTCCAGGTTGGTGGTCAACTCGGTGGAAATCCAGGTGCCGGACGTGAAGCTGTTCGGCGTGGCCTCGCCCAGGGACGGGTTCTGGTTGTGGGTGGTGCCCTGCTCCGCCTCGTTACGCCCGTAGGTGGTGGACAGGTCCCAGTCCCACTCGCCCACGCTGCCCTTGCCACCGAACGCCGCCTGGAAATCGTCCTCGTCGATGTACCAGGTCGGGGTGTACCCGGCCGGGTAGCCGTTGGGGCCAGTGGTGATGGTGTTGGTGATGGTCGGCAGGCGGAAGTTCTGACCCTGCTCGGCCTTGCGTCGCGAGTAGGTGGTGAAGGAGTACAGGCTGAAACTGTCATCGATCGGCAGCTCGGCGTTGTAGCCCAGGGTCAGCAGGTTGGTCTTGGGCGTACCGTAGCCACCGTAGGTGGACTTGCCTGCCAGGTCATAGGCTTGTTCATAGCTATAGCCGTTGGCACTGGCCTTGTTATCGTCGTTCTGGCTGCGCGCATCCAGGGCCAGCTGCACGATGCCGCCATTGCCGATCTCGAAGCCCTTGTTGAGGCTTTGTTGCACGGTCTGCTTCTTGCCGTCATAGCCAAGCCCCGCGTTCGTTACCGAGGTGCCGCTGGCGTCGGCCTTGAGGATCACGTTGATCACCCCGGCGATGGCATCGGAACCGTACTGGGCGGCGGCGCCATCGCGCAGCACTTCCACATGGTCGATGGCGCTGATGGGAATCAGGTCCAGGTCGGCCGGTGCCGCACCGGTGTTGATACCGTTGATATTCAGGGTGGCGCTGGTATGGCGGCGCTTGCCGTTGACCAGCACCAGCACTTCGGCGGCGCTCAAACCACGCAGGTTCGGCGCCCGGGCGATGCCACTGGCGTCCCAGCCGGTTTTTTCCGGCAGGGTCAGCGATGGGATCACCGCGCTCAATGCTTCCATCAACCCGGGCTTGCCGGTGCTTTGCAATTGCTTGGCGCTGACCACATCAATGGGCACCGGGCTGCTGGTGACCGTGCGCTGCTCGGCGCCACGGTTACCGGTGACCACGACGGTGGAGAGTGTGCTGTCGTCCTGGGCCTGTGTCGCTGCGGCCAGCAGGGTCAACGCCAGGGCGGTGGTGGGTTGTAGAACGTGCTTCATATCCATTCCCAGCTTGTCCAAATCGCGAAGTCGGGCAGGCACGCTGCTTGGTGCGGCGTGGCCGGCGTTCCAGGGGTTGGCGCGGTTTGGGCTAGGTGTGGGGCAAGCGCGGGGTGTGAGGTGGCAACATACGTTGAGCTCCCGTCCAACGATTCTGCTGCGACGGGATTACCCGGTCAGGCGCGCAGAATCTGAATCACGCTGGGTACCATCCGAGGTCAGGGGTAGGCTGTTGAACTCAAACATAACGGAATGAATTTCAAAAATATAATGCTGTTTTGGTATAAGCTAATATTCTCTAATTTCATTATTTATAAATATCTTTATTCATAAAAATGATTATTTTTTAATTTGAACGTGCGCATACCCTTGTGGAAGGGGGCTTGCCTCCGATGGCGTTGGGTCAGTCACAGATGTGCTCACTAACACTCCCTCATCGGGGGCAAGCCCCCTCCCACATTGGTACTCGGTGCAGCCAGGATTATTGAGCGGGCCGCAAGAGCTGCATCTGCTGGCGATAGTCATCCGTCACCTGCCGCGCCTGGCTGCTGCTGGTAATCACCCGAGGCGTGATCAACACGATCAACTCCGTACGGTCCTTGGACTTGCTGGTATTGCCAAACAACCAGCGCAACCCGGGGATCTTGCCCAGGTAAGGCACGGCACTGACACTCTCAGCGTTGTCTTGCTTGATCAACCCCCCGAGCAACACCGTCTGCCCACTCTGCACCGCCACCTGGGTGGACACCGAGCGTGTGGAAATCCGCGGATTCACCGGTGTGTCGCTATTACCCACCTGATTCTCGGCATCGCTGACCTGCTGCTGGATATCCATGTACACCAGGCCGCCCGGGTTAATGCGCGGCACCACGTCCAGAATCACCCCGGTCTGCACATATTCGACACTGCTCAGGGTGGTGTCAGCGTCACCGGTATTGACGGTGGTCTGGCTGATGGGAATGTTGTCGCCCACCTGGATCTGCGCCGGCTGGTTGTTCATCACCACCAGCGACGGCGCCGACAGCACCTGGGTACGGCCGTTGGTTTCCAGGGCGTGCAGGGCCACTTGCAGATTGGAGCTGACAAAAGAGTAGAACAACGAGTCCGCCGCCCCCAGCCCTGCCCCACCACCGCCCAGTGCGCCCTGGCTGCCGGAGGCATTGGCCACCGTGGTGCTGGTGGAATTGCCGGCCAGGCGGCCGAGGTACCACTGCACGCCCAGGTCCAGTTCACCGGTGAGCTTGACCTCGAGGATGCGGGTCTCGATCTGCACTTGCAGCGGCGGATTGTCCAGGCGCTTGATCGCCGCTTCGATCTCTTTCCACTGCGCCGGGCGGGTGCGCACCAGCAGCTGGTTGCTGCTCTTTTGCGCGGTGATGCGGGTGCCGGCCTCGAGGTCGCTGGTGGGGGCCGCCGGGGTGTTCTCGCCGCTCTGCGGCTCGGGCTCTTCGGGGGCTGGCACAGGAGTGTTGGCTTGCAAACCGGCGCTGGTGGACGATGACAATGTAGTCGTACGCAAGCCCGGGGCGACCTTGGCGGGGGTGTCGTCCTTAATCGCGCCGTTGCCGTAGATCTGCCGCAGGTACTTGGCCAGGTCGGCGGCCTTCATATTGCGCACGTCGTACACATACATCTGCGGCTCGTTGCCGCCGCCCTCGTCGATGGTGCGAATCCAGTCGCCCACTTCGCTGAGGTACTCGGGCTGGGAAGAGATCGCCACCACCGAATTGGTGCGCTCGACCGGCAGGAAGCGCAGCATGCCCGCCAGGGGCGTGCCGCTGTCGGCACCGAACATGGCTTGCAGCTCGGGCATCAGTTCAGCCACCGAGGCGCGTTGCAGGCCGAAGACCGCCACCGACATGCCCTTGAGCCAGTCGACGTCGAAGGTGTCGATGGTGTCCTGGTAGTTGGCCAACTCTTCCGGGGTGCCGGCCAGGCTCAGTACATTGCGTGCCGGGTCGACCAACAGAAAGGCGTTCTCTCGGGCAAACGGCTTGAGCAGTTTCTGCATCTCGGTGGCGGAGATATAGCGCAGCGGGAACAGCCGCGCCGAGAGGCCGCTGGACGGTTGCGCCACGCGCATCTGCGGCACCAGCTTGCCCGCCACCGCCTGGTTGGCCGGCAGGATCACGTAGCGGTTGCCCTGCTTGATCATCGCGTTGTCGGTCCACGACAGCAGCGTCTCGAGAATCGACAGCGCCTGTTGCTTGTCCACCGGTTTGGAGGTGGAGAAGCTGACATTGCCCTTCACCCCCTCGGCGATGCTGTAGTTCTCGTGCAGCAGGTCGCCCATCACGCTATTGATTACCGCCTCGATGGGCTGGTCGGCGAAGTTGAACACGATGTCGCCGCCCTGCTCCGGTACTTTCGCGGGCGCGGTGGGCTGGCGCACGAAGCCTTGATTGCCGCGAATCAACTGGCGTTGCGGCGGTGCCGGGGTGGCCGGCTGCGGGTTTTCAGCCACGGGCGACTCGGGCGGCGGGCGTTGCGAGCCGGTGCCCTGCAGTGCTTCGTGCAGCAGGTCGGCGTCCGGGTCGAGGGTATCGGGCAACGATCCACAGCCGCCCAGGGAGACGGCAGTGGCCAGGCAAAACAGCGAAGTGCGCATATCGATCAAGGGAGGGGCTCGCGGGGATGGGAAATCAGGGGTAACCGTTTGCCGTAGAGGCTCAGGGTTTGGGTGCGCCCGTCCAGGGCGAAACGGGCGTATTGCGGGGTCAGGTGTTCCAGGCGCCAGCCGTTGGGCAGGGTCTGGCCCAGGCGTACCGTCAGCGCCGGGCCATCGGCTTGCTTGAGCATGGCCATTTGCAGGTTGCCGGTGATCATGATGCCGCTGAGGGTCAGGTTGGCCAGGCTTGCCACTCGCACCTTGCCCACCACCCGGTCCGGGCGGCGGTCCGGGCTGAACAGCGGTGCTTGCCAGGTGGCAGCCAGATCCTGCAACGCCAGCGCAGGAGCGGCTTGCACACTGACGGAGGGCTGCGCAGGCACCGGCGCTGCAGGCAGCCACCGCGGTTCATCGCCGATGCTGCTGAGGATCACCGCCATCAACAGACCTAATAAGCCGGCCAGGCCGAGCAAGCTCCATTCCAATGGGCGCAGTGAGCCGATCATTGCACCACCCGCGCAGGTTGCAGGTAACCACGCACCAGCAGCTGCACCGCCAGCTTGCCCGCCCCGCCAGTGGACGGCGCCTGTTTGCTGCGGCGAATGCGCAGCTCATCGACAAACAGAAACGGCGGCTGATATTCCAGCGCATGCAGGATCGCGGTCAGCGGTTCGATGGCGCAGTTGAGCGTGAGGCTGACCTTGACCTGGCGGTAAGGCTCGCTGTCATCCTGTTCGGCAGTGATGGGTTTGCGTTGGGTCAGGGTGCAGCCGCCGCCAAGGTTGGCGTGGCTGTTGATCAGGTCGGCGAGGCGCTGCATCAGGTCGGCAGCGACCACATCGGGATCATCGCCGGGCAACAGGCTGGCGCTGCTGGCCGGGTCTTGCCGCGCCCGCTCAAGCTGCTCGCGCAACGCATCGCCCTGGCGCAATACGCTGGCGTAGCGTTGCTGCTGTTCACGCAATTGTTCGGCTTGTTCGCCCATGGCCCGCAGCGGCCCGGCAAACCAGCTGTCGATCAACAGCCAGTAGGCCGCACCGAGCACCACGGCGAGAATCAACAAGGCCCCACCGCGACGTTCACGGGGTGTGAGGGGTCGGCGCATCGGCGGCCTCCTGGCGTAAGTGGGCGCGCAAGGCAAACTGGTCCTTGCCGGTGCGCGCATCGGGTTGAATGACCCCTTCGAACTGGGCATTTTCCAGGCGCCGGCAGCCTTTGATGCGGGTGATCAGGCCACTGGCCTTGGCACTCTGGCCGGAGAACGTGACCTCACCCTCCTTGACGGCCAACTGGTCAAGCCAAGTGTCGGCGGGCAGGCAGGTGGTCAAGTCATTCAGCAGCGCGGCCAGGGGCGGTTGTGCCAGTTTGCGCTGGGAGAGGTACTGTGCTGCGCCGCGGGTATTGAGCAGTTGCTGGCGTACCGCGTGCACCTGGGCGACTTGGGCTTTTTGCTGCTGTACCGTGGCGTGCATGGTGTCGAGTACGCGCTGGCGGTCGTTGAGCCACAGCAGCATCGCAGCGATCAGCAAGGCGCCGCATAACCACGGCAAGCTGCGCTGCAACTGCTTTCCGGCTGGCCGTTGGCGCGGGCGCAGCGGCGCGGGCAGCAGGTCGATACCCAGGCCCGCTACGTCCACGCGGTGCGGATGCAAGCCAAGGGCGGCGCAGTCACTAAGGATCTGGTCCAGGCGCTCGCGCAGGATCGCCACCAGTTTTACCTCAAGGTGACTGGACGTGCGCCGCTCCTGGCGAGCCACGAAGTACAGCTGCTCGGCGTCGAACGGGGTGTAGCGGTCCAGTTCATAGCCGACCACCTCCGTGAGGTTGCGCGCGGCAGCCAGGGGCAGTTGCACGCGTTGCTGCAACACCGTGTCGTGGGCGAGCATCAGCACCTGGCGTGCATTGCCCGGCGCGACCGGCGTCGTCAGCGGCCAATGATGGACCTGCTCAGGTGGCTCTTGCAGGGCCAGCCACTTCGGCACACAGCCGCGCAACTCTGTGAGCCACAGCCGCCAGCCTTGTTGCAACAGGCTGCCGCGCCACTGCCTGGCGATAGGTTCGAGTCGATTCATTCTTGCCACCGCACGACCCGATAGGGCTGTGCGCTGTCCTCCACGGGGCTCAATAAGACGGTGAGTTGCAGGCGCGCCTGATAGCCGCCGGGGCGTTCGGCGCGGCTGTCGATTTCCAGCACCTGGCCAGGGTCGACGCCCTCGGCGTTTTGGCGCGGCAGGTTCAGTGCCTTGCGCATCAAGGCGCTGGCGAATGCCGGATCGGGTCGGTCCAGGTCGCTCCACAAGGTGAGTTCCGGCAACAGTTGGCTGTAGAGCGCCTGGGTCATACCGGGCAGTTGACGTACTTCTTCCAGCACCCGAAACGGTGCCTGGCCCTGTTTACGACGAGCCTCGAGGGCCTTGACCAATTGTTGGGCCTGGGCCGGTGTGGCACCGCAGGCCAGGGTCAAGCGCAGCAGGTCATCAGTATGGGCGTTGACCAGGTACAGCTTGCCGCGCTCACTGCGCAGGCGTACCTGTAGGCGGGCATCATCGAAGGTCAGCGCGATAGCACGACCATCCGCCACCCAATGCCCATCGGCCATGACCTGGGCGATCCCGGCTTCGGCAGCCAGCAGCGTCTGAGTGTGCTGGCGATGCCACAGCGCCTGGCGACTTTCCAGCTGTACCCAACCCACCAGACCGCCAAGCAACACGCTGAGCAAGGCCAGCACCCACAGCACCAGCAACAGCGCCGCACCGCGTTGGCGCCTCATTCCTCAATACTCGCGCTGGACAGGTTCAGGCGCAGGGCAATCACCTGGGTCACCCACGGCACCGGCCCGTTGACGCTGGCGTCGATGCGCACCGCAGCGGGCAACCGCTTGGGCCAGGGCCATGTGCTCAACCAGCCGGTGGGCTGGCCCAATGGCGAGACACCACGAAAACTGAATCGCAGCGCCTCGACGTTATGCAGCAGCACCTGGGCATCGTCGCGCAGGGGAAGTTTGTGCGATTCCGGCTGCGAGAACGCCACCTGCAGATCCTGCTCGACCCGCTGCAGGGTAAAGCGCTGGATGCCACCGCCGAGCACACCGGGCAAGGTCGACACAAACTGCAAGCGCTCTGGCGTCGCGATAAAAAACCCATCGGCCTGGCTGTCGTCCTCAGTCACATCCAACGGCAGCGCCTCGCTGATGGCAGTGCGCAAGAACTGTTGGGCGGCGCGCATTTCATCCAGGCTGGCGGTGTAGCCCTGGGCCTTGGCCACCGCCCGGTTGGCCCCTAGCAACGCACCGCCCACCAGCAGCACCAATACCGAGAGCAGGCTGAGCACCACGAGGATCTCCAGCAAGGTGAAGCCCTGCTCGCGGCGCTTCACTGGCGTGCCTTCAAGGTGCTGAAACGGGCCTGGTGCGAGCCTTCGCGCAGGCTCAGGTCGAGGCGAAACAGACGGGGTTGTTGTCGCGTGCTGGTCAACTGCCAATGGATGCCATCGAGTTCGCCCTGGCGGGTGCCCTCGGTCAGCGGGCCGGCCGCTTCCTGGTCGAGCACCGTGAGCGCGGCATGGGTGAGGCGGTCGCTGTGGGCCACTTGCGACAACGAGCGCGCACTCTGGCCGAAGGCAACCAGCAACACACTGCTGCACACCGCCATTAACGTCAGGGCGGCGAGCATTTCCAGCAAGGTAAAGCCGGCCTGCTGCTTCATGGCAGCGCCTTGGACTGCACGCTGCCCGTGAGCCAGCCAATGTCGATACGCCAACGCCGCGTGCCGTTGGCCAGCAACAGGTTGCCGCCGGTGGAGCTGCCATCGGGGTAGAACACCACGGCGGCGCCCGCCGCCTCGGCACTGTGCAACGTCACCTGCAACTGGGCCGGCCAGTGTAGCGGCGCACGCCCTGGGGCCTGGAAAGTCAGGCCCTGGAGGTCGAACTCGGTGCGTGCCGCCTGGCCGCTGATAATCGCCCCCGCCCGCGTGGTGCGCAGTGCCTCGACCATCTGCCCGACCACCCGGCGCTCCTGGGCCACCTGCAGCCCCTGGCGCACTCCGAACGCCAGCAACCCGGCTGCGACGCCGATCAATACAAGCACCACCAGCATCTCCAGCAGGGTAAAGCCGCGCTGGGTCATGGGCGGGTTATTCCCAGTTGCCCAGGTCGGCACTGTAGCCCTCACCGCCGGGCTGGCCGTCCTGGCCGTAGAAGACCAGGTCGAAGGCGCCGTGCTCACCGGGGAAGCGATAGCCGAAGCCATGGCCGAACGGGTCTTTCAATTCCGAAGGCTTGGCATAGGGGCCAGCCCAGCTGGACGCATTGGCCGGTTTGTCCAGCAGCTGTTGCAGGCTGTTGGGTGGCGCACCCACGTCCAGGGCGTAACTGTCGATCTTCATGCTCAAGCTGGCCAGTTGCGCCTTGCCCGCGCCGTATTTGCCCTTGTCCACATTGCCGCCGACCTGGCGCACCACAATGGTCGCGACGATACCCAGCAGCACGATCACCGCGAGCATTTCCAATAGGGTGAAGCCGCGTTGGCGATGGCTGGTTTTCATTGATTCAACTCCATGAAGGTTCATATATGGCTGGTAAGGCTCATCAGCGGCAGCATGATCGCGAGCATGATCACCGCCACCAGCACGGCCATGACCACGGTCAGGGTCGGTACCAGCGCCGCGAGCAGACGCTCGATTGCGCGTTTGGCTTCGATGTCAAAGATGTCGGCGACCTTGAGCAGCATGCTGGGCAGTTCACCGGCTTGTTCGCCGACCTCAATCATTTGCAGGGCCAACTCCGGCAGCAGAGGCTGGCTGCCAAATGCATCGGCCAGGGTGCCGCCGCCTTTGACCCGTTGCGCCGCCAGCGCCACTTGCGCCTGCAGTGCACGGTTGCTGCAGACCTGCCGGGCGATGACCAACGCCGGCAGCAACGCCACACCATTGCTGAGCAAGGTGCCGAGGGTGCGTGTCAGGCGGGCAGCTTGTACCCGTTGCAGCAGCGGGCCGATCACGCGCACGCCCAACAGACGACGGTCAAAACGTTCGCGCCGACCGGGGTCGCGCAGGCGTGCTGCCAGGGTCCATGCACTAATCAACAAGCCGGCCAGCAACACCAGGCCATGAGCGCCCAGAAACTCGCCAAGCCCCAGGATCACCTGGGTAATCAGCGGAATCGGCACGCCCAGATCCTGGAAGATCGGCACGAATTGCGGCACCACATACGCCAGCAACAGCGCCAGCGAACCCAGTACGCCGACCACCAGGAACGCCGGGTAGATCAGTGCGTTGATCACCTCGCCACGCAGTAACTGGCTGCGTTCCAGATAATCGCTGAGCTGGCGCAGGGTCGCTTCCAGCGCTCCACCGGCTTCACCGGCGCGCACCATGCTCAGGTACAACGGGGAAAACGTACCGCCCTCTTCCTCCAACGCGACCGACAGCGGCTTGCCGGCCTTGACCTGCTCGCGAATGCGCTCGATCAGCGCACGCACCTGGGGTTGGCCGGGTTGCTTGAGCAGCAGGCCCAGCGAGCGCTCAAGGGGCTGGCCGGCGCCGAGCAACGTGGCCAGCTGCTGGGTGAAACTCACCAGCGCAGCGCCCTTCAATGTTCCACGTGTTTTATGCAACAAGGGGCTGCCCGCCGTTTCGATGTGCAGCAGCAACCAGCCACGTTTGTGCAGGGCGGCGACGGCGGCGGCCTGGTCAGCGGCGTGCAGCGTACCACTCTGGGCAACGCCCTGGCTGTCCAGGGCGCGGAATTTGAACAGGCTCACACGCCCTCTCCACGGGTCACGCGCAGTACTTCTTCCAGGGACGTGACGCCGGCGAGTGCCTGGCGCAAACCGTCTTCATACAAGGTGCGCAAACCGCCGCGGCGCGCCGCCTGCTCAAGGGTGGCGGCGTCGGCGTGGCGCATCAGCAGGCTGCGCAATTCGTCGTTCATCACCAGCAATTCGGTGAGCGCGCTACGACCGTGGTAATCGCCGCGGTAGAGCAGGATCGGGCGCTGCTCGGTCAATCGATCCAGGCCATGTTCCTGGATCAATGCCGGCGGCGCTTCGAAGGCTACCCGCGTGGCCGGGTCCAGGCGCCGCACCAGGCGCTGGGCGAGGATGCCGCTGACGGTGGAGGCAATCAGGTAACTCTCTACGCCCATGTCGAGCAAACGCGTGATGCTCGCAGCAGCGCTGTTGGTGTGCAGGGTTGAAAGGACCAGATGCCCAGTGAGGGAGGACTGCACGGCGATGCGGCAGGTTTCCAGGTCGCGGATTTCGCCGATCATGATCACATCCGGGTCTTGGCGCACGATGGCGCGCAGCACTCCGGCAAAGTCCAGGCCGATGGCCGGCTTGACCTGGATCTGGTTGATCCCTTCGAGTTGGTATTCCACCGGGTCTTCCACGGTGATGATCTTGCGTTCGCTGGTGTTGAGCCGCGACAAGGCGGTGTAGAGCGTGGTGGTTTTGCCAGAACCGGTGGGCCCGGTCACCAGCAGGATGCCGTGGGGCCGTTCGAGCAGGTCGAGGAAGGCCGCCAGGCGCTGGCCGTCAAAGCCCAGGCTGGGGAAGTCGAACTGCACGGTTTGCCGATCCAACAGGCGCATCACCACCGACTCGCCAAAACTGGTAGGCACCGTGGACACGCGCAGGTCCAGTTCCTTGCCCTGGATGCGCAGCATGATGCGCCCGTCCTGGGGCAGGCGCCGTTCGGCAATGTCCAGGCGCGCCATGATTTTCACCCGCGAGATCACCGCCGCCGATGAACTGGCGGGCGGCGCTTCGGCCTCGTGCAGCACGCCGTCGATGCGATAGCGCACCTTGAACTGGTTTTCGAAGGGCTCGATATGGATGTCCGAAGCGCGCTGTTCCACCGCACGTTGCAAGATCAGGTTGACCAGGCGAATCACCGGCGCTTCGGACGCCATGTCCTTGAGGTGCTCGATATCTTCAAGGGCGCCGTCCTGCTCGTCGAGGTTCTCGATCAGGGTGCCCATGGCGGAACGGCCCTGGCCGTAATAGCGCTCGATCAGTGTGTCGACTTCATTGCGCGGGCCGACGGCCAGCCACACCGGCACCTGACAGGCATAGGCCAGGGCCTGGAACGGATACAGCTGCGCCGGGTTAGCGGCCAGTACGCGCAGGCCACCTTCGCTCCAGCCCATGGGCACCACTTGGTAGTGCCGCATAAAACGCTCGGTCAAGACCGGCAGCGGGTCAAGCAGCGGCGGCGCGGCGTCGGCCAGCAGCAAGGGCGCATCCAGCAGATCGGCCCAGGCACGCGCCAGCTCGACCTCGGAGACCAAGCCCAGGCGCGTCAATAACCCCAGCAGGTCGCGGGGGTCAGTGGATAAGCGCTGGGCGCGCTCCAGGTCGAGGGATTTGAGCCCGGCATGCTGCATCAGCCACGCGCACACCTGGTCGGTGTGCGGGATAGGCAGCTTGCAAGCATCAATGAGGGCTGACGACATCATCTGGGAATATCTAAGATTGCGAAAAGTATGGCTATTTGGAACTACCGAACAATGCCATTAGTTCGCCACAGCCCATACGGGAGTTAGCCGGGGGTATCGACTGGAAGTTATAGCGCTAGTTCCGGATTACGGGGGAATTAAATACAAAACATTGCCAAATGCACTGATATAGAGCGTAAGAAGCCAATAGCCACTAGTTGCAATTAGCCATACTTTTTATTAATTCAGGCACTTTCCCGTTCAATTAACCGGCAATGCAAGAAGATCGTGTCGGGCCTGCTGGCTTGGCCCATCAGCGGATGGGTATCTACACAACTTCAGGTGCATCGCAGGCCCCTGTGGGAGGGGCGGTGCGACGATTCGACTTGCTCCCGATGGCGGCCTGGCAGCCCACCAGGATGTTGGAGTTAGCGACTATTGTTTTGTCGCCAAGACAAAACGGTGCACGAGGCCACCAGCCACTGCGCCAAGCAAAGGCATCACCCAGAACACCCACAACTGGGCCATCGCCCAATCGCCCTGGAACAGCGCCACACCCGTACTGCGCGCCGGGTTAACCGACGTGTTGCTTACAGGAATACTGATCAGGTGAATCAAGACCAGGGCAAACCCGATGGCCAGCGGCGCAAAACCCGCCGGCGCCTGTTTATCGGTGACGCCCAGGATGATCAGCAGGAAAAACGCCGTGAGCACACACTCGGTGACCGCTACCGACAGCAACGAGAAGCCCCCGGGTGAATGCTCGCCATAACCATTGGTGGCAAACCCCGCCGTTACATCAAACCCGGCCTTGCCGCTGGCAATCAGGTACAACACCCCGGCCGCAGCAATCGCGCCCAGAACCTGAGTGAGGATATAGGGCACCACATCCTTGCCATCAATACGCCCAGCGGCGAGCAAACCCAAGGTGACCGCCGGATTGAAATGCCCGCCGCAAATATGGCCGACGGCGTAGGCCATGGTTAATACCGTCAAGCCAAATGCCAATGCCACGCCTACAAAACCAATGCCCAACTCAGGAAATGCGGCAGCCAACACGGCACTGCCGCAACCACCCAGCACCAACCAGAATGTGCCGAAGAACTCGGCGGCGAGACGTTTTGTCATCAGGAAACTCCTTGAAGTAGGTCAAAGAGTTGGAGCCTAACAACCGGGTATCGGGGTTGGATGTGGGAAATTTCCTTGGCGCATGTCTATGCGGTTTCCAGCGCCACTGAGGTGGTTGCCGCTTTCGGCGCCCTGCCGAGCATGGACACGGGAATGGCCAGGATCAGCCCGCCACTGACGAACAGACACAGGGCCAACACATAGGTGCCATTGTTGATGTTGCCCCGACAGGTTGCCGATGGCGTTGATCATGCCGATACCGGCTGCAGCCGCTACGCCCGACAACAAGGTCCCCGGCAGGGTCCAGAAAATCGGCATCAGGCTGAGAATCCCGGAGGCGGCGACGCTCAGGAAGAGTACGGACAACACCAGGTTGTCGGCGAAGAAGGCGCTGAAGATCAAACCGACCGCCCAGTGATGGTAGCGAAATACGCCGGTCCGAGGATCTTTAACGACCAACCGAAGCGGTCGGCTTTGTTCGCGTGTTAGCGCCAACTAGCGAGCAAAGGGGCGGTTAATCTATTTGCCGCACCGTCGCGTACCTCTGAAACCGTTAATACCCAAACAATGACTTGTTCTCCAGGTATTCTTCAAACCCCAACTCGCCCCACTCCCGCCCATTACCCGACTGCTTGTAGCCTCCAAACGGCGCTGCCTGGTCGGCCCGGGCGCCGTTGAGATGGACCATGCCGGTGCGCAATTGCCGCGCAACCCTACGGCTGCGTTCAAGACTGGCCGAGGTGACGTAGCCTGACAAGCCATAAGGGCTGTCGTTCGCGATGGCTATCGCCTCGGCTTCGCTGTCGTACGGTATGATCGCCAGGACCGGGCCGAAGATTTCTTCCCGCGCCACGAGCATGTCCGGGGTGACGTCGGCAAATACCGTAGGTTGCACGTAGTACCCGCGCTCAATCCCCCGTGGTCGTCCCAGTCCTCCGGCGATCAATCGCGAACCCTCGGCGATGGCCTGAACGATCATGGCCTGAACCCGTTCAAATTGCAGGGCGTTCGCCACAGGGCCGATGGCGCAGGTCGGCTGACTGTCGTCGAAACATACCTGCGCCAGCACTTCCCGGATGATATCAATCACAGCCTGTTGCTGCGCGCGCGGTACTAGCAAGCGCGTCGGCGCATTGCACGACTGGCCGCTGTTACGGATGCACGCCTGTAACCCGTGACGCACCGCGCTAGGCAGATAGGCGTCGTCGAGCAGAATATTCGCGGATTTGCCGCCCAGCTCCTGGGACACACGCTTGACTGTATCGGCCGCCGCCTTGGCCACTGCGATGCCGGCGCGGGTCGAGCCGGTAAACGACACCATATCCACCTCGGCATGGCTGGCCAGCGCAGCGCCAACCACCGGCCCATTACCGTTGACCAGGTTGAACACCCCCTTCGGCACCCCGGCCTCATGCAGGATTTGCGCGACGATATGCGCCGACAACGGCGCACACTCACTTGGCTTGAGTACGACGGTGCAGCCCACCGCCAGGGCGGGTGCGAGCTTGCAGGTGAGTTGATTGAGTGGCCAGTTCCAAGGGGTAATCAGGGCGCACACGCCGATAGGCTCACGCGCCACTAGCGTCTGGCCCATGCGGCGTTCGAAGCGGTAATCGCGTAGCACTTCCAGCGCCTGCACCAGATGGCCCAGGCCTGCCGGCACATGTGCACTGCGGGCCAAAGACAGCGGCGCGCCCATTTCCAGGTGAACCGCTTCGACCAGCGCTTCGCTGTGGAGTTTGTAGGCCTGGATAATGCGTTGCAGCAGGTCGACACGCGCCTCAAGCGTACTTGCTGCGAACCCGGCAAACGCTTGCCTGGCCGCGCCGACTGCGCGGTCCACATCGTGGCTGTCGCCAAGGGTGATGCGCGCAACCACCTGCTCGGTGGACGGATTTACCACCGGCTCAATGGCCGTGCCGTGAGGCTTGACCCAGGCACCGTCAATGTAGAACTCAAACAGATCCGACATACCTTGGACTCCCTTCAGGCGACGTGTTTCAGGGCATTCGCCAGGGTTTCAAACACCTGGGCGATCTCCTGCGGGCTGATGACCAGCGGCGGCGAAATCACAATGGTGTCACCCGAGCCGCGCACCAGCACGCCGTTGTCGAAGCACCACTGCGCAACCTCGCTGCCACGCGCGCCGGGGAAACCTGGGCGCGGCTCGAGCTCCACCGCGCAGAGCAAACCGATCGCGCGTACGTCCAGCACCGCGCCGATGCCTTGCAGCGCGAGTGCGGTCGACTGCCACAGCCCACTCACCGCGTTGACGTGCTGGTTGATGCCCAATTCACGATGCACCTCCAGGGTCGCCAACCCAGCCGCACACGCCAGTGGATGCGCGGAATAGGTGTAGCCGTGCATCAGTTCGATGACATTCTGCGGCCCGGCCATGAACGCTTCATACACCGCGCCACTGACCAGCACGCCGCCCATGGGCACGGCGCCGTTGGTCAGGCCCTTGGCGGTGGTGATCAGGTCCGGCAGCACGCCGAAGGCTTGCGCGGCAAAGGGCGCGCCGACGCGGCCAAAACCGGTGATTACCTCGTCGAAAATCAACAGCACGCCGTGCCGTGTGCAAATCTCGCGCAAGCGTTGCAAATAGCCTTGGGGCGGCGCATAAACCCCGCCGGAGCCGGTCACCGGCTCGACAATTACCGCGGCCACAGTGCTCGGGTCCTGGATATCCAGCAGTTGTGTCAGCGCATCAGCGTAACTGGCGCCCTGCTGCGGCTGCCCAACGCTGAAACGCATGCTCGCGTCATAGGGCAATGGCAGGTGCGAGACCTCCCCCAGCAGCGGGCCAAAGTCACGTTTCTGGCGACCGATACCGGATACCGACAGCCCACCGAAGCCCATGCCATGGTAGCCTTTGGCACGCCCGATAAATTTGGTCCGACGGCAATCACCACGCGCCTGGTGATACGCCCGCGCGATCTTCAACGCAGTATCCACCGCTTCAGATCCGGAGTTGGTGAAGAACACCTGCTCCATACCGGCGGGGCTGATGTCGATCAGGCGCTCGGCCATTTCCAGGGCCTGGGGATGGCTCATCTTGAACGACGAGACAAAGTCCAGGCGCCCCGCCGCTTCGCGAATGGCTTCAACTATTTTCGGCTGGCCATGCCCGGCGTTCACGCACCACAGCCCCGCCATTGCGTCGAGTACGCGGCGCCCATCGGTGGTGGTGTAGTGCATACCGTCGGCGCTGGCGAACATCATCGGTTGTTGCTGGAACTGGCGCATCGGGGTAAATGGCGCCCAGAACGCGCCGCGCGCGGAAACAGAAGGGTTGGAAAAATCGTTCATGGCGACTCCTGCAAAGCGATGATTGGATGGCCGGCCAGCGTCGGGCGCTGCAACGGGCCTGCGTTTACGTTGACGCTGCGGTCCACGTACAAGGTGCCGTGTTCGATACGGCAGGTGACCCGATCACAAAACGCCGTCTCGACAAACTGCCAGGTCATGCTCAACACCCGGTCTTCGGTCCAGCGCGCCTGCGCCACCACGGGGGTGAGTTCCGGCTGGTATTGGTGATGCAGATAGTGGCCGGTCATGCTGGTCTGGGTTTCGATGCCGGCGCTCAACCCGGCACGGATGCAATGGGTGCCACGGGGGTCGGTGAGGTAAAAGTCACAATACTCAGGCCCGAACTCCAGGCGCACTTCGCTGACCTGGTCTTCGTTGGCCTGCATGGCAAACGTAGTGCTGAATTCAGCCTGGCGCGGCGAGCTCGCGGCGCCAGACATGACTGGCCGTTGTTGATGGACCAGCAGCGCCGCCAGCGCGGCATCCGCCGAGCCTTCACTGGGTACGTCCAGCGCCGGCAAAAGATGCTCCCAGAGCAGGCTGTGCAAGCGCCGCTCGCCCAGGGCGAGTCCCGCGGTAAACGCAATCACCGCGTTATGGCGCGGTAGCACAATGCACTGCTGGCCAAACACGCCGGAGGCGTAATACCCACCGTGCAGGGTCATCCACCACTGGTAGCCGTAGCCTTCGCGGCGCGTGACAGCCGCGCCGCTCGACTCGTCGCGACTCAGGTAGCGCTTGCCATCGAAGGCGCCCATCCATACATCATCGACGTGCCCACGGGTCGCTTCGGCCACCCATTCTCGGGACAGCAATTGCTGCCCCTGCCAATTGCCGTGTTGCAAGTGCAACACGCCGAATTTGAGCAAGTCTTCGGTGCGGCAACTGAGGCCATTGCCACCGGTGTTGAAACCGCCAGGAGCCAGGTCCCACTCGATGGGGCCCATGCCCATGGGTTGGAAGATACGTGCGTTGCACAGCTCGAACGCCGTCTGGCCACTGACTACGCTGACAATCGCCGAGAGCATGAAGCTCGACGCACTGCTATAGATAAACCGGTGCCCTGGCGGGTCTTCGACCGGCTCATTGAGGAATAACCGCACCCAACTGTCACTGCGCCCGCGCCAGGCGCCACCAGAAATGCCCTGGCGATGGCCGGTGCGCATGGTCAGCAAATCCCGCACGGTCATGGCCGCCAGGTTGGCGCTGATGGATGCCGGGCAATCGGCGGCAAAAAAATCCACCACCTTGGCGTCCAGCGACAGCACGCCGTCATCCACCAACAGCCCGACGGCCATGGACACCCAGCTTTTTGTCGCCGAATGCTGGACATGCAGGCGTTCGGCGCAATAAGGCGCCCAAAACGCTTCGGCTACCACCGCGCCATCGCGGTACAGCATGAAGCTGTGCAACTCCAGGTCCGCAGCGTTCACCGCTTCGATGAAATCACTTACGCCACGCGCCGATACGCGTTGTTGACTGGGCAGTGCCCGCCGCAACAGCAAACTCGTCATCTGATCTATCCCCTCTTTCCACTGCTTGGGCGTGCAACAGGCTGTTCCTGCTGCACGCCATTACCGCTACCAGAGCGCCACGGTGTAGCCCAGGATCACTCTGTTTTCGTTGGTGTCACGGGCGAAGTTGCTCGTCGCGCTGGCGTTCTGCCAACGCAGCGAGACATCCTTGAACGTGCCGCTCTGCACCACATAGCCGAGGCTCAAGTCCCTCTCCCACTCGCGTCCTTCGCCGTTGAAGCCGATGACCTTGGCGTTGTCGCCCTTGGCATAACGCGTCGAGAACAGCAGGCCCGGAATGCCCAGCGAGGCGAAGTCATAGTCATAGCGGGCATGCCACACGCGCTCGCCGGTTTGGGAGAAGTTGGCCAGTTGATACTCGGTGAACAGGTAGGTGTTGGTGCCGTCCACATAGGTGAACGGCGTCGAGCCGTACTGTTCCTGGTAACCGCCGCTGAGGTTGTGGCCGTAGAGGCCATAGCCGATGCGCGTACTCAACGCCCGGTTATCCACCTTGCCGGCCAGGCCTGCAGCGTCTTCACTGGCGCTGAAATAGCGGATATCGGTCTTGAACGTGCCCGGGCCCAACTTAAAGCTGTTTTTCAAGCCCAGGTAATGCTGTTGGTACAGGCTTTCCAGTTGCGCGAACTGGTAGGTCACAAAGGTCGTCGGCGTGAGTGCGTACTCGCCGCCGGCGTAGCGGAACTCATCGCTCTTGGCGCTGCTTTTGTAGGCGCCGTACTGGCTGGTAAGCCCCATATCCTCGTAGTGGGTTGAGTCGCGCTGCTTGACCTGGTCCAGTTGGCCAGCGGTCAGGGTCAGCTTGTCGATGTCCTTGGAGGTCACTGCGGTACCGCTGAAACTCTGCGGGAACAGGCGGCTCAGGTTCGGCTGCAGCGTCGGCAGGTCAGGCACCATGTAACCCACGCGCAACTCGCTTTTGGCCAGGCGCGCTTTGCCGGTGAGGCCCAGTTTTGAGTAGTTGTCATGGGCGCGGCGGGCGTAGCTGGGGGAGCCTGGCTCGGCCATGCTGGAGCGTGCCAGCAGCCCGGTGCCGGAGTTGTCCGGGCTCGAATCGAGCTTGATGCCCAACATACCCACCGCGTCCAGGCCAAAACCCACGGTACCGCCGGTAAAGCCCGACTCGAGTTTGAGGATAAAACCCTGCGCCCATTCGGCACGTTTGTTCTGCCCGCTGGACTCGCGGTAGTCGCGGTTGAAGTAGTAGTTCTTCAACTCCAGCGCCGCTTTGCTGTCGGCGACGAAGTCGGCCTGGGCAAACAAGGGCATGAAACCGGCGCTCATGACGCTGGCACTAGCGACAACTTTGTTGATGCGGTTATTCATGTGTAGGTTCCTGGCAGACAGGTTGAGTGGGGTTGTTTTTGTTTTCTTCGGCCATGGCTTCGCCCGCTTCGCAAATCGTCGATTTGCGAAGGGCTGGGTTTAATGCCGTGGCCTGGGGTGCAGCAGTACCTAAATCACACTGGCACGGAGGCGATAGCTGCCGTCCGCACGTTTCTCCAAGGGGCTGGCCGCGGCGAGTAGCCGACGGGTGTAAGGGTGTTGTGGGGCGTCGAAAATCGCGTCACGCGCGCCCATTTCGACCACCTCGCCCTGGTTCATCACCGCCACACGGTGGGCGATGCGTTCCACCGCTGAGAGATCGTGGGAAATGAACAGGCAGGCAAAGCCGTATTGGCGTTGCAAGCGCTCGAACAGTTCGAGGATCTGCTTCTGGATGGTCATGTCCAGTGCCGAAATCGGCTCATCGGCAATTACCAGCTTGGGCCGGCGCACCAACGCCCGGCCAATCGCCACGCGCTGGCGCTGACCACCGGAGAGTTGATGGGCAAAACGCTCGCGATACTGTTCGGGCAGGCCCACGTCGACCAGGGTGTCGGTGACCCGCTGGCGCTTTTGCGCGGCCGTCAGGGCGGGTTCATGGCGCAGCGGTTCGGCGAGGATCTGGCCGACAGTCATGCGCGGGTCGAGGGACGAATACGGGTCCTGGAAGATCATCTGGCATTGCAGGCGATGTACCCGGTTGGCGGCTTTGAGGATATCCACGCCTTGGAACAGGATCGCCCCGGCACAGGGGTTGACCAAGCCGACGACCGCACGCCCGAGGGTGGTCTTGCCCGAACCGCTGCCACCAACCAGGGCCAGGGTCTCGCCCGGCGCGATACTCAGGCTCACCGAGTGCACCACGCGCTTGGGCACGCTGCGCCCCCAGAAGCTGCGCGGCCCCGGGTGTTCGATACACACATCCCGGACCTGCAACAACGCGCTGTCGGCCGCCGGCACTGGCACCAGCTCCCCGCGCCGGGGCAGCGCTTCGAGCAATTGCCGGGTGTATTCGGCCTTGGGCGCAAAGAGGATGTCTTCGATACGGCCCTGCTCTACTGCCTTGCCCGAGCGCATCACCACCACTTTGTGGGCATAACGCGCCACCAGGGACAGGTCGTGGCTGATAAACAGAATCGCGGTGCCCTGCTCGCGAGTCAGTTCCAGCATCAACTCGATCACATCCAGTTGCGCCAGGCAATCCAGGGCCGTGGTGGGTTCGTCGGCAATCAGCAGCGCCGGGCGCAGCAGCATCACCGAGGCCAGCATGATGCGTTGGCGCATGCCACCGGAGAATTGGTGCGGGTAGGACGCCAGGCACTTTTCGGCGTCCTTGATGCCGATGCGTTGCAGCATGGCGATGCAGCGCTCATGGATCGTCGCCGCATCCAGCGTGGTATGCAGTTTGAGTGCCTCGCTCATCTGCCGGCCGATGGTCAGCGCGGGGTTGAGCGAGACCATCGGCTCCTGGAACACCATGCCGATCCGTGCGCCACGCACTTCACGCATGGCCTTGGCATTGCTGCTGTCCAGGGCCTGGCCCTGAAAGATGATGCGCCCACCGCACACCTGCATCGGTGCTGGCAGCAAGCCAATGGCAGCGCGCGCGGCCATGGTCTTGCCGCTGCCCGACTCGCCCACCAGTGCGACGATCTCGCCGGGGGCCATGGTGAAGCTGAAGTCATCGACGGCCAGCGGACCGTCCACGCCGACGCGAATCTGTAGATTTTCAACGGCCAACAAAGGCGCGGGTACGCTCATGCTCATTTCCTCATGCGCGGGTCGAGACGATCACGCAAGGCATCGCCGAACAGATTGATAGCAAGCAACGTCAGGCTGATAAAGATGCCCGGGAAGATCCCCAGCCACGGCGCGTTCGAGATATAGGTGCGGCTCGCCGAGAGCATGCTGCCCCAGGTCGCGGCCGGTGGTGGCACGCCAAGGCCGAGGAAGCTCAGCGCGCTCTCCGAGAGCAACGCCCAGCCGAACATGCTGGTGGCCAGCACACACAGCGGCGCGAGACAGTTGGGCGTGATGTGGCGGAACATGGTGTACAGCTCGGAGTTGCCGATCACCCGCGAGGCCTCGATAAACTCCAGCTCACGCAATGACAGCACACTGCCGCGCACCACCCGCACCACCGAAGGCGTGTAGGCAATGCCCAGGGCGAGCACGATGCCGTACTGGCTGGCCCCGACAATCGCCATGATGCCCAGGGCCATGAGGATGCCGGGGAACGCGAGCAGCGCATCGTTGAGCATCATCAGGATGCGGTCGGTCCAGCCGCGCAGGTAACCGGCGAGCATGCCGATCAGCGTGCCGCAGACCACCGCCACACTCACCGACAGCAGGCTGATCCACAGGCTGGTGCGCGCACCGATGATCAAGCGGCTGAACACATCCCGGCCAAATTCATCGGTGCCCAGCCAGTGCACGGCATTCGGTGCGTGCAGGCGCGAGAGCAGGTCGAGCTTGAGCGGGTCGTATGGCGTCCACACCACGCCGAGCAAGGCCAATAACACCAGGGCTGCGAGCAAGCCGCCGCCAATCAGCGCATTCAGCGGCGGGTAGCGTCGGCGTCGACGCGGCGGGATCGCCGCTACGCCGGGCAAGGCAGGCGTATTCAAGTTCATAGCTTCACCCTTGGATCGAACAGCGGATACAGCAGATCCACCAACAGGTTGACCAACACATAGATGCAGGTGATCAGCAACAGACAGCCCTGCAACACCGGGTAGTCGCGGGAGAAGATCGCGTCGACCATCAGCCGGCCGATACCGGGCAAGGTGAACACGGTTTCCAGCACCGCAATGCCGCCGAGCAGGTTGCCGAGGATCAGGCCGATCAGGGTCCAGGTCGGTGCGAAGGCATTGCGCAGGGCGTGTTTCCACAGCACCGCGCCCTCCGACAAGCCCTTGGCCCGGGCATGGGCGATATATTCCAGGCGCAACACTTCAATGGTGCTGGCCCGTGCCATTCGGGCGATGGCGCCGAACTCAACCAGGGTCAGGGTCACGATTGGCAGTACCACATAAGTCAGCGCTTTCATCGGGTCGCTGCCAAAGCCGACGTAGCCGATCACCGGCAGCCAGCCCAGCTGGATACCGAACACGTAGAGCAGCAACAAGCCCAACCAGAAGCTCGGCACCGACAGCAACAGCGTCGCCGTCACCACCAGGCCCAGGTCCATCGCGCTGTTTTGCTTCCAGGCCGCGAGCAGACCCACCGGCACCGCCAGCAGGGTTGCCAACAGCACCGCCACCAGCACCACCGTGGCGCTGACGCTGAAGCGTTCCACCAGCAAATCCAAAACCGGCTGGCGGCTGCTGATGGACACCCCGAGGTCGCCACTGAGCACCGACTTTATCCAGATCAGGTACTGGGTCACCACCGAGTGGTCCAGCCCCAGGCTGCTGCGCATATCGGCCAGGCTTTGCGGGTCGGCCATGTCGCCGAGCATCAGCAAGGCCGGGTCGCCGGGAATCAGGCGGATCAAGGCAAACACAATCACCGAGATCAGCAACAGGGTCGGCACCGCCATGCCGAGCCTGTGTGAGATGAATCGAAACATAGCGCTACGCCTTACTTGGAAGTGTCGGCCAGCTTCACGCCCCACAGGCGCGGCTTGGCAACAGGCCAGGAACGATAACCCTCGACACGCTTACCCATGGCGCCGATGGCAGTGCCGTTGTAGATGACCACCATCGGTACATCCTTGAGCATCAGCGTGTGCAGTTGGTCGAACAGGGGCCGGCGCTTGGCGGGATCCACTTCGCGCTGGGCCTCACGCAGGATCGCCAGGGCCTCGGGGTTGTCCCAGACTTTGCGCGGTTCCTTGTCCTTGTCGCCGATCACCGATTCGTAGCTTTGCGCCGCATCGAAACGTCCCGAATAGGAGAACGACATCATCTGGTAGCTACCGGTCTGGTAACGCTCCAACTGTGTGCCCCACTCCAGGGTTTCCATCTCGATGTTCAGCCCTGCCGCCTGGGTCATGGCCTGGCTGAGCAAACCCATGTCGAACATCTGCGGGTAGCGTTTGTTGACCAGCATGCGGATTTTTTCACCGCGGTAGCCGGCCTCCTTCAACAGGCGCCGGGCCTCGTCGAGGTTGTAGGTATAACCCTGGTGCGCGGTGCTGTCGTAGTACGGACTTGCAGTGGGAATGATTGAGTTGTTGACCATCGACAAGCCGTCGGACAACGCCGCGACCATCTGCGAGTAATCCAGGGATAACGCCACCGCACGGCGGATGCGCACATCCTTGAGCAACGGGTCGCGGGTCTGGAAAAGCAGGCCGCTGATGGTCATGATCGGGCTGACCTGGACCTGCAGATTCTTCACCTGCTTGAGTTGCGCAGCGTCCATCGCCGTGACATCCGGCAGCAGGTCCACGCCACCCGACAGCAACGCGGCCTTGGCCGAGGCGGAATCGGGGATCACTTCAAACCGCACCTTGTCGACAAACGCCTGCTTGTTGCCGGTGTAGCCGTCCGCCGTGGCCTCGGCCCGTGAGCTGTAGTCCTTGAAACGCTCCAGCTCGACGTACTGGCCCTTCTGCCATTTGCCCAGGGTGAACGGCCCGGTGCCAATCGGTGCGCGCCAACTGCCATCGGCAGCCAGGGAGTCCGGGTGCAGGATGCCGCTGCCGGCACAATCCGGGCGAGCCATGGCGGCGAGGAACAAGCCGTTGGCCTGGTCCAGGGTGAACACCACGGTGTTTGCGTCGGGGGCGGCGACATCGACGATCTTGGCCGCACCGCGCCCATCGAACTCCGCCAGGCAACGCCACTGGGTCTTGGGGTCGAGGTAACGCTGCCAAGTCCATTGCACGTCCTTGGCGGTCAGCAACTGGCCATTCTGGAAGTGCACGCCGTCGCGCAGGGTAAAGGTGTAGCGCAGGCCATCCGGCGACACGGCGACCGCACTGGCGAGCATCGGCGCGACGCTGGTGTCTTCGCGGTACGCCACAAGGCCTTCGACGATATGCATCATTACCGCATCGGTATTGTCATCACGGTTGACGCCCGGGTCGGTACTGCGGATATCACCGTTGAGGCCAACGCTGATGACCTTGTCTTGGGCGACGGCCATGGAAAACGTGCACGCCGATAGCGCGACGGCCAGTGCCGTCTTTACGTAATTGTTCACGGGAGAAAGACTCCTTGAAGGAATGTTCCGGCCGTTGGCGTGGGCCAAGGCAGGACCGGCATCAGAATGAGTGAATCCTTGGTTATTGTTATACGGTCTGTTCTGAGTGCAGCGTGCAGCGGTGAATCAGCCCAGGCTGCGCTTGTGGCGCAACACCTTGGCGAAAAAATCCTGGGCCGCCGGCATGGCCTTGATGCCCTGGTGCGCGACGTTGGGCAGCAGGTCAAAGTGCACCTGCACACCAGCGGCCTCGAAGCTGGCCTTCAAGGTAGCCAGACGTTCCGGTCGCGTACGCCCGGCAGCGTTGGCACCGGCCATGTAGTGCTTGCCGCCTTCACGGTGGGTAATTTCCCAGGTTTCGAGGTCTGAATCCCCTACCACCATATGCACGGGCAATCGCCGCAAAGCTGGCAGGTTCAACGGTTTGCCAAAGCGTGTGGCAAAGTCCCGCACGCCGACCCACCAGTCCTGATTGGCATCGAGCAGGGTCACCGAACCCGGTGCGCCGATGGACGCCGCCCAGAGTTTTTCGGGATGCAGGTAGCAGAAGCGATGGGTGAATTGCCCACCACCGGAATAGCCGAACAGTGCAAAGGTATCGAAGCTGCGACCGTAGCGCTTGCCAACGCTGGCGATCATGTCGAGCAACACTTGGTCGTAACGGATATCGCCTTCGACCATCTGCTTGTAGCCATCACCATTGCCGTCGCCCAACACGCCGACCGGGAACAGCGGCGACAGGATCACACAATCGTTCCAGCGGCCAAATTCCGCGAAACCATTGCGATAAATCTCCATTGCGCGGGTCGAGCCGTGCAGCGAAACCACCAGGTCTACCGGCCGGGTGCGGTCCTCGATGCTTTCAGGCACGTAAAGGGTGTAGGCAAACCGGCTGTCCTCATAGTGGGAGTACACGGTGGTGGCGCCGAGGTGATACACGTTTTTTTCCGCACGTAATGCTGCGCTTTCAGGGCTGATATCTGGATTGCTCATTTGGAAAGTTCGCCGAGTCAGTTCGGACTTGAGTATTGGTCGAGCACTATAAAAAGAAAAACTAATTTAACTTTAACCAGAGTAAACAAAAGCTTTACTATGCCGGCGTACCCATGAGCGCGGGCCTACCCATGAGCAACATTCGTTTCTTCAAGACGTTTATCGCCGTCGCCGAGTACGGCAGTTTTGCCGCCGCCGCCGACCGTGTGGCCCTCACCAACGCCGCCGTCGGCCAGCAAATGCGCGCCCTCGAAGAAGAGATGCGCCGACCGCTGTTCGACCGTAGTCAGCGGCAGATCAAGCTGAGCCGCGATGGCGTGTTGTTGCTGCCCAAGGCCAAGCGCCTGTTGGCGGACTACGAGCAAATGATTGCAGAGGCGCCCGATGGCATGGCCATGGAAGGTGAAGTGTCCATCGGCGGCATTACCTCCGGCATGGGCCTGCTCGCCAATTGCCTGGTGCAACTGAAAAAGCTGCACCCGCGCATATCGGTCAACCTGATGACCGCCCGCTCCGACGAAGTGGTCAACCTGGTACACGCTGCCAAGCTCGACGCGGCATTGCTGATCGAGACCGCGCGGCAGAACTTCGATGGATTGAGCTGGACCCTACTCTACAACGAGCCCATCGTCATGCTCGCCAATACTGCGCAAACCGCAGGCATCAATGACGCTGTGGAACTGCTCAGGACCCAGCCGTTCATTCGCTATGACCGTTCCACCGCCGTGGGCCGCAAGGTGCAGTCGATCATCAAGAGTGAATCGGTCGAACCGCTGGAAATCCTTGAGCTGAACTCGATCATCGGCATCGCAGACCTGGTACGCCAGCAAGTCGGAGTTGCTATTGTGCCGCTGCTGAAAAATTTCGACTGGCACAAAGACCCAAGCCTGCGTGTACTGCCATTGCCGGGAGACCTGGCGGTGCGCCGAGTGGGGATCTTGGAGCAAGGCACCAAAAGTGCAATTACCGGGGAAATTCGCAAGCTGCTGATGTCGGCTGTGGCAACGTAATCATCCCCTTTTGCCTGTAGTACCCAGCCCCTGAAATCGCAGACAAAGAAAAGCCCGCGATGGGGCACGGGCTAAGAGGTTTTCACCAGGAGCTGGAGTAACCATAAACACATGAATGTGAAGAGGACGTGAAAGGTTGTACTCAGTACGCCACGACGATCGCTCGCGCCAACTGCATGTCAGACATTAGCGGCGAGTTGTAGGTCGAGCGATAGTAGCGAGAAGCCTGCTCAAACTGCGCGCCGCGGACCTCACCATCAGAGCCAATGAATGCGAGCGCATCGTTCTTGGCTTTTTTCATCAACGAGGGACCATACATTGTAAATGCCGTTGTTCCACCGAGGATCATGGTCGGAAACAGCGTCGTGACGGTCAGCGCCCGCTCTACTGGATTTTCGACATACCACGCCATTACGTCAGCACTGATCGACACCGTGATGATGGCTGCCAAGGCGCCAGGACGAACGCCCGGTCGCTGATGGACCCGACGTGATCGGCTTTCAACTTCAATCCGCACTCGCACCAAAGGTTACGCAATAGTCTTGTATGCCTCCTGCCTAGGCCTGATTGGTTAGTTTCAGCCAATCAATGACTTACTTGTCGAGGCCCTTATGTCACTTACCCACACCGCCTGCGTCCTCCTGTACCTCCTGTTGCTCGGCACTGTCTGGCCCAGCCACGCCAGAGATTTGGCCGAAGGACTTACTGAACAGTCGCCTTCCGTGGCACTTGAAAATAAAAACCAACGGTACCCGCAATGGACCGGCATCGGCTCACTGAAAAACGCCTTAGGCCAGACCTGCAATGCCGTTCTGCTCGACACGCGCAACCGCCAGGGTAAGGCCGTCGGCCCGGCTTATGTGCTGACCGCCGGGCATTGTGTGTTCTACAGCTACGGTACAGCGCGCGTGCGCCAGGCGTTTACCGCTGATGTCACCTTCAATTACTTTCATGACACGCCAGAACAGCGTGTCACCTATGCCGTCAAGACAGCGCATTGGAGCAGCATGGCGGGCACTGACCTGGCCGTGCTCGAACTGGATACATCACTGGGCGTGCTGGTGGCCGGCGCGATCATGCCACTCAAGCTGGCCTCCCAACGGCAGACGTCGGATCGAGACGTGATCAACGTGGGAGCGCCGACCGGATTCCTGAAAAAAGGCCTGCGCATGAGTGCCTGCGTAGAGTCGACCCTCAACAGTTTTGCCGAGCACCCCGGCGTGTTCCCCAGCGCCTTGCGCAACCGCTGCAACGGCCTGCGTCCAGGCAGCTCCGGCAGTCCGATGCTGGACCGTAACTCCAATGAAATCACCAGCATCATCAGCAAAGTCGCGTCTGCCATTCAGAAGGACATTCTCAATAGCTGCCAGAACAACTCGGCGTGCGAAGCTGCCAAATTCAACTACAGCTACCCCGCCAACGACTTGTACTACTGCTTTGTAGACGGCGTTTTCCGTAACGACACCCCGACCTGCCAGCTCAAGGCCGTTGAAATCACGCTGGACGAACCGTGGAACCTGAAACCCTATGTGCATTTACAACGTGACGCCGCCGACAAAATTATTCGTCCGACTTGGAACCTGAGGTTTTCAATCCAGGAACCGTTCTACCGATTCAAAGCCGTGAATGACATCAGCGATTGCGCACGCACGCACGGTTACCAAGTGGCTGCCGCCTCTAATGAAGCCTACATCAATCAGCCCATCGGCCCAGAGCTGGGGCCGCATGTGCTGTGCATACTCGGGGTGCAAAAGGCCGAGCAGCCGCTGACCGAAGCGCTGCTGCGCAATGCGTTCACCCATTCGGTATTCCTGACCAACCCGGCACCGGCACCGCAGCTCAAGCACCGCTATCACGTCGCCTGGGAAACCCAGTACAACGGTTTCAGCCAGCATTACTACTACAGCGTGAATGCAGCGATCAGCACCATCTGTGGCGATATTGACGACGATCGCTACACCCTGGCCATGGATGGCATTTTCATTGACATAGCAGAGCTGCCGATCATGTTATGCAGCTATGCACGCAACAACGGTGGGCAACCGTCGGCCATTCGCACGGATGTGATCAGAGGCGCAACGGTTCGCTCACAGCGTCATGCCAGGTGATGCGGCAATTTTTTTCCAGCAACTTCTGGTGTTTAGAGGGCTTTAGCATGGCAGCCACAGCCAAGCTGGTTGCGCTTCGCGCAATGCGGCATGCCTGGCGCAACATTAAAAGGCCGCCTAAGCGGGTCATGCGGTTCAAGTCAGTTATGTTTCAGCAGGACCGAGACGTGCTCGATCAATGGCCTCGTCCAGAACCATCTCGAGACGCGCCATCTTGGTACTGATCGAATAGTTAGCGCCGTGGGTGGTTGCCCGGCTACTAAAGTCGAGATTCGCTGCCTGCATAGATTCAACTAACCCCTTTGCCTGCTCAGGTTCCTGTTGGCAGAACTCGATGACCCTCAGGTTAATTTTCTTGAATGTTTCGGCCAAGGCACGACTGAATCTGCCCGCATTCTCATTGGTAAATGCCACAAAGTATTTGGCGATACTACAATCGGGGGAGTTGAGATGGCACTCAGCGCACAAGAGAAAGCAATTGAACGGCAAATGTGTACCGCCCAGGGAATGCGCAATTATGTGCGCTACTTCTTGGTAACCCGTGACGCCACAGCACCAGCAAATTCGCAAATCTTCATGATCGTCCTCGATGGCCTCTCGGACATATTCACAAAAACCATAGTCATCTACCCACTGCAAATTCTGCAGCCATGCATTACGCACCGTAGTGCGAGTGACCGTCCGACGCTTTGGTGGAAGCTCCATTAGCTACTTTCCTGCCACCCGACTCAGATGTGTCGATCATCGCAAACCTGCCCTTCCAAAAGCCAGTGGTGCCAAACCTTTCATCTGTACCCAGGCAAGTTGCGCGACGTTGCTATTCAGGCGCACCCGCCTTGGCGATCAACTCACGCAACCGGGAATCCTTAGGCTCAAACACATCGAGGAGCCCGATCGCCTTAAGAGCGGGTAAAGATTGAATAATCTCTCGCTCAGCCAGCAGTTGATCATCCATGCTCGCGTCCGAATCACTCCAAACCCGTACGTTTGCCAAAAAGGCACCCACCGTCCCCTTACGTACGGTCACTCCTTCAAATGTTGCTTCGTTTGTGTCGTCGGCGAGAATATCTTCGGCACGCATATCAGTCTCCGCAGTTGGGTTGCTTTAACTTTTCGGCCTTTCGGAAAAGAGCCTCATGCCGACAATAGCGTAATTATTTTGCGCTGGCATATAAATGCAAACCCGGCGCTTGGCCGGGTCCGTTGATCTGAATGCTCAGTTGTCAGGATGCTCACTGGCTACTGAATCGGCAGCGTCCACGTCCGACATATCTTCCTCGAGGGGTGCCTCGTCATCCGGTGGCAGCGGGATATGATCCTCATCGCGCTTTGGATCATGACCGGTCTCATTGTCCGTGCCACGCGTTACTGCCTGCTGTGAAATATTGCCTGGGGCGTTCTCGTTGATTTCCATGCTGTCTCTCCGCTGTAAAAGCACGACAAATACGCACTTAAACCATTGGAGTAGGCCTGTAGCAGCGAGTGCCGGGCATTGGACGAACGGAGGATCGGAAGGCTGTGTTGGGGCGTAGGGTTGGTAGCTGCTTTGCTTAAGCACTCCTACAATCAATCCAGCGGTTATCTCCTAGGGAATTTGAAGGCAAGAAACGGATAGCGAGCCTGCGAGGGTGCCTGTCTTATGCGCAGACACAAACGACAGGAGCCGCACATGACTTTTCGTATTTCCGGCCTTTCTCCAGAGCCATTCAAGGCGCTATTTGGGCTATCTGACCCCGAGCTGGACTCACTTAACATCAAGCGCTACCGCGTGGACACCAGGCCAGGATTCCCTGATCGCATCGAAATGAAGGAGGCCGAGATAGGCCAGAACGTACTTTTGCTGAACCATCTCTGTCAGCCCGCCCACACGCCTTACCGTGCCTCACACGCTATATTCATACGTGAGGGTGCCAGTCAGCAATACAGCGCCATCGATCATGTGCCCGAATCCGTTCGAATTCGCCTCCTGTCACTGCGCGCTTACAGTGAGAGCGGAATGATGATTGATGCTGATGTGGTCGAAGGGGCAACTGTTGAGGAGGGAATAGCTAGGTTGTTCGCTAACCCGGAAGTCAGCTATATCCACGCTCATAACGCAAAACGAGGTTGCTACTCCTGTCGGATAGATCGCGTGTGAGTGTCGTTGTAGGAGAGCACTGATTCGCCAGATACAAGAAGCCCAGCGCTGGGCTGGGCGTCTCTATTTCATTGATCGTTTTCGTCTAAATCAAGCATCAACGTATCCTCCGAACCGGGGATGAATGCTATTCAGTTTCTCAATGAAGCCTGGGCAATCCCTGCTCAGCTTAATTATGGTATTGCTCGTTCAAGACCGGGTAGTTTTACGCAAGTATTGCGCGGTTTTTGCTCAGGCACAAAAAAGCCGATCTATCTGATCGGCTTAAGTGTCTGATTTTACTCAGGAATAATGGTCGGGACGGAGTGATTCGAACACTCGACCCCTAGCACCCCATGCTAGTGCGCTACCGGACTGCGCTACGCCCCGACTAGGCGTGTTACTGGGTTCGCTTCTTAACGAAGCGAATCGGAATATACCGCAAGCTTTTGAAATGTGGAAGTATTTTTAAAGCTTGAATCATTTCTTCAGTACCACCAGCACATCTTCCAGTTCGGAGATCATCTGGCGGATCAGTTGCTTGTACTGGGTGGTGTCGTCTTTGGCTTCATCACCGGACATACGCTGGCGTGCGCCGCTGATGGTGAACCCCTGGTCGTACAGCAACGCGCGGATCTGTCGGATCATCAGCACATCCTGGCGCTGATAATACCGACGGTTCCCGGTGCGTTTGACGGGGTTGAGTTGAGGAAACTCCTGCTCCCAATAGCGCAGCACGTGTGGTTTTACCGCACATAGCTCGCTGACTTCACCAATGGTGAAGTAGCGTTTGCCTGGGATGACGGGTAGCTCGTCGTTATGACTTGGTTCCAGCATAAGCCTCAACTCGGGCCTTTAACTTCTGCCCTGGACGAAAGGTGACCACACGGCGAGCCGTGATCGGGATTTCTTCTCCCGTTTTTGGATTGCGGCCAGGCCGCTGGCGTTTGTCCCGCAGGTCAAAATTGCCGAAACCGGACAACTTGACCTGTTCGTTGTCTTCCAGAGCGTGGCGGATCTCTTCAAAAAACAGCTCGACCAATTCCTTGGCCTCGCGTTTGTTCAGACCCAGCTCTTCGTACAGACGTTCCGCCATCTCAGCTTTCGTCAAAGCCCCCATACGTCACTTCCTTAACGTGGCGTTTAACCTTTGTTCGAGCGAGGTGAGGATATTTTGTGTCGTGGTATTCACCTCATCGTCATTAAGAGTGCGCGATGGATGCTGCCAGGTCAAGCCAACTGCAAGGCTTTTTCTATGCGGATCAATGCCTTTACCCTGATAGACGTCAAATAGCCTGAGGTCTGTCAGCCATTCCCCTGCATTTTCACGGATTACGTCCAGGACGGCAGTGGCGGCGACGTCACGGTCGGCGATCAGGGCCAGGTCACGGCGCACTTCAGGGAAGCGCGACAACTCGCTGAATTTAGGCATCTTGCCCGTGGCAACTTCAGCCAGGACCAGCTCAAAAACGAAGACTGGGCGATCCAGCCCCAGGGTTTTCGACAGTTCCGGATGAATAGCACCAACAAAGCCCACCAAACGACCTTCGCGCTCGATACGCGCAGTCTGGCCCGGATGCAATGCTGGGTGGCTGCCCGGCACAAAGGTGAAGGCATCCAGCGCACCGGCAAAGCCCAGTACCGCTTCCACGTCAGCCTTGACGTCGAAGAAGTCTACGACCTCGCGGCCCTGCGCCCAGCCTTCCGGCAGGCGGCTACCGCAGACGACGCCGGCCAGCATCGGTTCCTGTTTAAGACCATCGAGCTGACCCACAAAACGCAGGCCGCTTTCGAACAGACGCACGCGGTCTTGCTGGCGGTTCAAGTTGTGGGAAAGCGCTTTCACCAGACCCGGCCACAGCGACGAACGCATGGCGGCCATATCGTTGGAGATCGGGTTGGCCAGCAACAGCGGCTCAACACCTGGGTTAAACAGCTCGAACTGCTTTGGGTCGATGAAGCTGTAAGTCACAGCTTCCTGATAGCCGCGGGCTACCAACAGACGACGCAACTCTGGCAGGGCCGCACGCGCCTCGGCCTTCGGCTGTGGCGCCAGGCGCGCTTGCGGGTAACGAACCGGCAGGCGGTTGTAGCCGTACAGGCGCGCCAGCTCTTCGATCAGGTCGACTTCCAGGCTGATATCGAAGCGATGACTTGGTACTTCAACCTGCCACTGCCCTTCCCCACTCGAGGAAATGCCCAGGCCGAGGGCCGACAGCAGTTGCTCGATTTCAGTCGGCTCGATCACCAGGCCAAGCATTTGCTCGACGCTTTTGGCGCGCAGGGTGATCGGCGCAATCGACGGCAGGTACTGTTCGTTGACGGTTTCGGTGATCGGGCCGGCTTCGCCGCCAGTGATGTCCAGCAGCAGGCCAGTGGCGCGCTCCATGGCTTCACGGGCAAGCTTCCAGTCCACGCCACGCTCGTAGCGGTGCGACGCATCGGTGTGCAGGCCGTAGGAACGCGCCTTGCCAGCAATAGCGATCTGGTCGAAGAATGCGCTTTCAAGGAACACGTCACGGGTGGTCGCGGACACGCCGCTGTGCTCGCCACCCATTACGCCGGCAATCGCCAAGGCGCGGGAGTGGTCAGCGATGACCAGGGTATCGGCACGCAGGCTGACTTCCTGACCATCCAGGAGCACCAGCTTCTCGCCTTCTTCGGCCATGCGCACGCGGATGCCGCCGTTGATTTCGGCGAGATCAAAAGCGTGCAGCGGCTGGCCCAGCTCCAACATTACGTAGTTGGTGATGTCGACAACGGCGTCGATACTGCGCACGTCTGCGCGACGCAAACGTTCCACCATCCACAGCGGGGTTGGCTTGGACAGGTCGACGTTACGGATCACACGCCCCAGGTAACGCGGGCAGGCATTTGGCGCCAGCACGTCAATCGAGCGTACTTCGTCGTGCACTGCCGGCACGGCAGCGACGACTGGACGGGCGACAGGCGTGTTGTACAGCGCGCCCACTTCACGGGCCAGGCCCGCCAGGGACAGGCAATCGCCGCGGTTCGGGGTCAGGTCGACCTCGATGCTGGCGTCTTCCAGTTCCAGATAGACACGAATGTCCTGACCCACTGGCGCGTCGGCCGGCAGTTCCATCAGGCCATCGTTGCCCTCTCCCACCTGCAACTCGTCCTGGGAACACAGCATGCCGTTGGACTCAACACCACGCAGCTTGGCCTTCTTGATCTTGAAGTCGCCCGGCAGTTGGGCACCGATCATGGCGAACGGGATCTTCAGGCCCGGACGCACGTTAGGCGCTCCGCACACGACCTGGAAGGTTTCCGCGCCATTACTGACCTGGCACACACGCAACTTGTCGGCATCGGGATGCTGCTCGGTGCTCAACACCTCGCCCACCACTACACCGCTGAAAACACCGGCGGCCGGCGTAACGCTATCGACCTCAAGACCGGCCATCGACAGACGCGCAACCAGCTCGTCGCGACTTACCTGCGGGCTTACCCAGCCACGCAGCCATTGTTCACTGAATTTCATCCTGCTCTCCTAAAGATTCGTTACGACTAGCGAAATTGCGCAAGGAACCGCAAGTCGTTGTCGAAGAACAGACGCAAGTCGTTCACGCCGTAACGCAGCATGGCCAGACGCTCAACGCCCATGCCGAAGGCAAAGCCCGAAAACTCTTCCGGATCAATCCCGGACATGCGCAGCACGTTGGGGTGGACCATGCCGCAACCCATAACTTCCAGCCAACCGGTCTGCTTGCAGACGCGGCAGCCTTTGCCGCTGCACATCACGCATTCCATGTCGACTTCAGCCGATGGTTCGGTGAAAGGGAAGAACGAGGGACGGAAACGCACCGCCAGCTCCTTCTCGAAGAACACCCGCAGGAATTCTTCGATGGTGCCCTTGAGGTCGGCGAAGTTGATGTCGCGATCCACCAGCAGGCCTTCGACCTGGTGGAACATCGGCGAGTGGGTGATATCCGAGTCGCTGCGGTACACACGGCCTGGGCAGACGATGCGGATCGGCGGCTTGTTCGCTTCCATGGTGCGGACCTGTACCGGCGAGGTATGGGTGCGCAACAACATGTTTGCGTTGAAATAGAAGGTGTCGTGCATCGACCGGGCCGGGTGATGGCCTGGGATGTTGAGCGCCTCGAAGTTGTGATAGTCGTCTTCGACCTCAGGGCCTTCGGCAATGCCGTAGCCGATGTGAGTGAAGAACTGTTCGATACGTTCCAGAGTCCGGGTGATCGGATGCAGACCGCCCGAGGCCTGGCCACGGCCAGGCAAGGTAACATCAATGGACTCGGCGGCGAGCTTGGCCGCAAGATCGGCCCCCTCGAGCGACGCCTTGCGCGCATTGAGAACCTCTGTGACACGCTCCTTGGCGACGTTGATCAGCGCACCGACTTGCGGGCGCTCTTCAGCTGGCAAATTCCCCAGGGTCTTCATCACCTGAGTCAATTCACCCTTCTTGCCAAGGTAGTGAACCCGGATTTGCTCCAGGGCGTTTACATCTTCAGCGCTTTGCACAGCCTCGAGGGCTTGGGCGACGAGCGCGTCCAGGTTTTCCATGTACAGACTCCAGATACAAAATAGGGGAAGAGCTTGAAGGCTCTTCCCCTATTTATGACGTTTAACACCTTGGGCTACAGGAGCAGCCCAGGGTGACTGTCGGGGGTACTTAAGCCAAGGTGGCTTTAGCTTTCTCGACAATCGCAGCAAACGCCGCTTTTTCGTTCACTGCCAGATCAGCCAGAACCTTACGGTCGATCTCGATGGACGCTTTTTTCAGGCCAGCGATGAAACGGCTGTAGGACAGACCGTTAACACGTGCACCAGCGTTGATACGAGCGATCCACAGAGCGCGGAACTGACGTTTTTTCTGACGACGGTCACGGTAGGCGTATTGGCCTGCCTTGATTACCGCTTGCTTGGCAACACGGAATACGCGTGAGCGTGCGCCATAGTAGCCTTTAGCAAGTTTCAGAATTTTTTTGTGACGTTTACGGGCAATGACGCCACGCTTTACACGAGCCATGAGTTACTTCCTCTATTCTTGATCCAAAAATTAACGAAGGCGCAGCATGCGCTCGACTTTTGCCACGTCAGACGGATGCAGCAAGCTGCTACCGCGCAGTTGACGCTTACGCTTGGTCGACATTTTGGTCAGAATGTGGCTCTTGAAAGCGTGCTTGTGCTTGATACCGTTAGCAGTTTTCAGAAACCGCTTAGCAGCACCACTTTTAGTCTTCATCTTTGGCATGTTCGGATACTCCGCATTCAGTTGATAAACATAATCAGAAGGCCTGCCGTGCCCTGTTGATTACTTCTTCTTTTTCGGGGCGATGACCATGATCAGCTGGCGTCCTTCCATCTTAGGATGCTGTTCGACCGAACCGTACTCGAGCAGGTCAGCTTCAACCCGCTTGAGGAGTTCCATCCCCAGCTCCTGGTGGGCCATCTCACGGCCGCGGAATCGCAAGGATACCTTGGCCCTGTCCCCATCACTCAGGAAACGTACCAGGTTGCGCAGTTTTACCTGGTAATCCCCTTCCTCCGTCCCTGGACGAAACTTGATTTCTTTAACCTGGATCTGCTTCTGGTTTTTCTTGGCTGCGGCAATCTGCTTCTTCTTCTCGAAGATCGATTTGCCGTAGTCCATCAGCTTGCAGACAGGCGGTACAGCATCGGCGGAAATTTCCACCAAATCGAGCTTGGCTTCTTCAGCCTTAAGAAGCGCGTCTTCAATTGACACAATCCCAAGCTGCTCACCCTCAGCCCCAATTAACCGAACCTCGCGTGCCGAGATATTCTCGTTGATCGGGGCTTTCGGTGCAGCTCGTTTATCTTGTCTCATTTCACGCTTAATAGTAATTACTCCGAATCTGGGCGACCACGCCGGGAAACCGCTTGCGCGAGGAACTCAGCGAACTGGGCGACGGGCATCGAGCCCAGGTCAGCACCTTCACGAGTACGCACAGCGACAGTCTGCATCTCGACTTCCCGATCTCCGATAACCAAAAGATAGGGAACCTTGAGCAAAGTATGCTCGCGGATTTTAAAGCCGATCTTTTCATTTCTCAAGTCGGACTTGGCACGAAATCCGCTTTCATTGAGAGTTTTTTCAACTTCAGCGGCAAAATCTGCCTGTTTATCAGTGATATTCATGATCACTGCCTGGGTCGGAGCCAGCCACGCAGGGAACGCGCCCTCGTAGTGCTCGATCAGGATGCCGACGAACCGCTCGAACGAGCCGAGGATCGCCCGGTGCAGCATAACCGGGTGCTTACGGCTGTTGTCTTCGGAGACGTATTCGGCTCCCAGACGGATCGGCAGGTTAAAATCGAGCTGCAGGGTACCACACTGCCAGACGCGGCCAAGGCAATCTTTCAGCGAGAACTCGATCTTCGGACCGTAGAACGCGCCCTCGCCCGGTTGCAGGTCGTACGCAAGCCCCGCACTGTCCAGCGCTGCGGCCAGTGCCGCTTCGGCGCGGTCCCACAGCTCGTCGGAACCGACGCGTTTTTCCGGACGAGTGGACAGTTTCATCTCGACTTCGGTAAAGCCGAAATCGCGGTAGACGTCCATGGTCAGCTTGATGAACGCGGCGGATTCGGCCTGCATCTGCTCTTCGGTGCAGAAGATGTGGGCATCGTCCTGGGTGAAGCCACGCACGCGCATGATGCCGTGCAGTGCACCCGATGGCTCGTTACGGTGGCAGGCACCGAACTCGGCCAGGCGCATCGGCAACTCGCGGTAGCTCTTCAGGCCCTGGTTGAACACCTGCACGTGGCATGGGCAGTTCATTGGCTTGATGGCGTAGTCGCGGTTTTCCGACTGGGTGGTGAACATGTTGTCGGCGTAGTTGGCCCAGTGCCCGGATTTCTCCCACAGGCTGCGATCAACGACCTGCGGGGTCTTGATCTCCAGGTAACCGTTTTCGCGCTGAACCTTGCGCATGTACTGCTCGAGCACCTGGTACAGGGTCCAGCCGTTCGGGTGCCAGAACACCATGCCTGGCGCTTCTTCCTGGAGGTGGAACAGGTTCAGGCGCTTGCCGATCTTGCGATGGTCGCGCTTTTCAGCTTCTTCGATGCGCTGGATATAGGCGGCCAGCTGCTTCTTGTCAGCCCAGGCCGTGCCGTAGATCCGTTGCAGCTGTTCGTTCTTCGCATCGCCGCGCCAGTAGGCACCGGACAACTTGGTCAGCTTGAACGATTTCAGGAAGCGCGTATTCGGTACGTGCGGGCCGCGGCACATGTCGACGTATTCTTCGTGGTAGTACAGGCCCATGGCCTGCTCGTCCGGCATGTCTTCGACCAGGCGCAGCTTGTAGTCCTCGCCACGCGCGGTGAACACGTCGATCACTTCGGCACGCGGGGTGACCTTCTTGATGACGTCATAGTCTTTTTCGATCAGCGCGTGCATGCGCTGCTCAATGGCCGCCAGGTCGTCCGGGGTGAAGGGACGCTCGTAGGCGATATCGTAATAGAAGCCTTCTTCGATAACCGGGCCAATCACCATCTTGGCGGTCGGATACAGCTGCTTCACCGCATGACCAATCAGGTGTGCACAAGAGTGGCGAATGATCTCCAGCCCCTCTTGGTCCTTGGGCGTGATGATTTGCAGGCTGGCGTCGCTGGTGATCAGGTCGCTGGCGTCAACCAGCTTGCCGTCGACCTTACCGGCCACGGTGGCCTTAGCCAGGCCGGCACCAATGGATGCGGCGACCTCGGCGACGGAAACCGCATGATCGAATGAACGTTGACTGCCATCGGGAAGAGTAATAGTTGGCATGGCGCCTCCTCTCCTAGTGGTGACCCCTACCAAAGGTCACGTGGGTTGGGATGAGCCAGTACAAGATCCAACACCAGGCCGTTCAATGAAGAACGCCTGCCTTACAGCGGCAGGAGCCTTTCGGCCAACCGATAATCGAACCAGAGTGACTGGAGTGAACAAAATGGACCTGGCAAGGCGGCAAATGGCGCGCCGGGAAATAGCCAGGCGAGGATGCTAGCACAGATGAACGGTCGTCGCGCCGGCGAAGCTTTGTGTAAACAGCATTTCAAGGCTTTATAGCTGCAAAAGTGAACTTGAGCTGTACGCCGGGCCTCAAACCCACTGAGAATCGCCGTTCGTCCTCGACCCAAAGGAGCATCCCATGATGCGTTTCACCTCTACCCTCGCTGTCGCCGCTACCCTGAGCCTCCTTTCCCTCGGTGCACAGGCCGCAGCCCCGTCCAACTGGCCAGCTGGTGCCCGTGACAGCTTCGTGAGCGACTGCAGTGCCGCCGCCAGTCAGAACGTAGACGTCAAGACTGCCAAAGCCCACTGCGAATGTGGCGCCGACAAGATCAATGCCGAATTGAGCTCTGCCGAGATCAAGGAACTCATGACCAACCAGAACGCCAGCCCGGAGCTTAAAAACAAAGCAGTCGCGGCTATTTCGTCCTGCAAAGTCGTGAAGAAAAAGTAAGATTGACCACTGATCAGACGGCCATTTCACTGAAAAAACGGCCTCAAAACTGCTATTTCGCACAAAATATGCAGGTTTTACGGCTTTTTTTAACAGCTGATATTTCACCGCAAAGCCCCGTAGATCGGGGCTTTCAGCCGGCCCAGGGATCAAACGCAACGCGATTGATTAGCAAACAATGCCTTGGGGGGGCTCCCAAGTCGAACATTTCGACTATGATAGCCCAGTGTGCCCAGTTGGCCTGAGCAGCACAGCACTACTGAAAATATATGTTTCTTGGAGATACACCATGTCTAATCGCCAAACCGGCACCGTTAAATGGTTCAACGATGAAAAAGGCTTCGGCTTCATCACTCCTCAAGGTGGCGGTGACGACCTGTTCGTACACTTCAAAGCTATCGAAAGCGACGGTTTCAAAAGCCTGAAAGAAGGCCAGACCGTTTCCTTCGTGGCTGAGAAAGGCCAAAAGGGTATGCAAGCTGCACAGGTTCGCGGCGAGTAATTCCCCGCTGAGCTAAAAAAACCCCGTCCATGTGACGGGGTTTTTTATGGGCGATGCAAAAGCCGCAGGGCAATCAGCCGCAATTGACCCGAGTGATCACCAGGTTGTTATCGGTGTTCAGGTTCAAGCGGTCGGAGCGATACTCCAGCGTGATCATATCGTTGGGCTTGAGAATGCGTGCATTCTGCGCACCGGCACGCGTACGGGCCTGCTCCAGCAACTGGGGCGAGGCTTTCTGGCCGATTGCAAACTCGGCGGCCTTCGACTCACAGCGGCTATGACCGGCATCGGTCGCGGCGGCGTCTTTGCCTGGCTCAGAGGCACCCGGGGTGCTGCAACCCGCCAACGCGAGTGCTGCCAACAAAGTACCGAATGATGCGAGCTTCCAAGGCATGAAGCCTCCTATGATAAAAAATGGACAGAGATCGTGCGACAGCAGTCAAAGCGATTGGTTTCAGAACGTTAACCGCCTGCGCGCAAGTCTGCCTCACTCACAGCAGGCAAGCGCCCTGTCAATCGTGACTAGATATGAACGCACCTAGTAGATATCAATGTAGTCAGAAGAAGGTGTAGGCCAATTCTGCTTCAACGCGTTAAAAATCTGCATGACCCAGACTTCGTCGCTTGCCGCGACGATGCCGACATACCCGGAGCCCTTTGCCCAGGTCTCCAGGCGAAAGAGCAGGCCGTCGATGTTAACGCCTCCCACGGTCCCCGAAGAAATGTAGGCAATACCCTCCTTGGTAACACGCAGCTGGGTATGTTCATCGTCACTGGCGCTGGCAAGCAGTTCGCGCACGGCCGCCTGGGTCAGGTCCTCAGGGTTGTTCAAATTGATCTGCACGCGTTGTTTCCCGGCTATTGGACAGGCTGGCAGTGTCGCACACCCCCTCCTTCATGCCTAAGTAGCAGTGCCAAATGCCGCGTAAAATGCTTAACTGCGCCGGCTGGAACCGCATTCCAGCGCATTGCCCAGTACTTTCAGCCCGTGAGACGTCCATGACCACCGTAACGATCCAAGCCGACATCAAAGCCAAATGGCCCCAAGGGCAAAGCTCCTACAGCCCCGCAAGCCCGGAAGAAATGGCGATCATTGGTATCGACCTGCTGGTCAAGGAGCTGGGCACCCAAGCCGCACAAGCCTTCATCGGCCAGGTATTCGAGAAATACCCGGCCGACCATATGGGTGCACAAGCGCACAAATAAGAACCGGCCAGCGGACGCTGACCGGTAAACGCCTTACTTCAGACGCGCCAGACGCTCGGTCAGCAGATCGAAGAAGCCCTGGGCGTCGCCGTTCTCCACCCAGAACACATTTTTCTCCTGCTTGAGTCCGTCATACCAATCGACGATGGTCTGGCCGAAAGTCGGACCTTCGCGGCTGTCTACGACCATATTGGCCTGACGACCACTGAACAGCGAAGGCTTGAGCAGGTAGGCAACCACGGTCGCATCGTGGACCGGGCCGCCCGGAATGCCGTAGTGCTCCATGTCACCTTTGACGTACTCATTCAGAATGCTGCTGACGACCTTGCTCGCGTTGTTGTTCAGGTCGGCGATCTTTTTCAGGCGCGCATCGCTGGTGAGGACTTTATGGGTCACGTCCAACGGCAGGTAAGTCAACTTCACACCACTTTTCAGCACGATCTCAGCCGCGACTGGATCGGCGAACAGGTTGAACTCGGCCACCGGCGTGATATTGCCGCCGTTGAAGTGCGCACCACCCATCACTACCACTTCTTTGATGCCTTGTGTGATTTCCGGCGCCTGGGTCAGCGCCAGCGCCAGGTTGGTCTGCGGACCGAGCATGGCGATGGTAATGCTGTGCGGCTTGGCGCTGCCCAGGGTCTTGATCAGGTAGTCAACGGCATTGCCTTCGGCCAGGCCTTTTTTCGGCTCGTGCACGGTGACGCCGGAAATGCCTTCCTTGCCATGGATGTTCTCGGCATAGATCGGCTTGCGCAACAGCGGCGCGGGTGCACCGGCATACACCGGGATGTCCTCGCGCCCTGCCCACTCGCGCGCCAGGCGTGCATTGCGGGAGGTCTTGTCCAGGCGCACGTTACCGGCGACGGTGGTCAGCGCACGAATGCTCAACTCCTCTGGCGAAGCCATGGCAAACAACAGCGCCACCACATCATCGGCGCCCGGATCAGTGTCGATGATCAGGTCGATTTTTTCCGCCGCCTGGGCGCTTGCTGCTGTGAGGGCGGACAAAAGCAGGACACTCCGGAACAGGTTTTTCAGGGTAGGTAGACCACGTTGCATAAAGCACTCCTTGTCATAGGGGGGACGCTAGAACGTTACGCCGGACACCAGCGCGATATTGCAGTAAGGCTGGCATTCGCCGGTGCGCACAACCGCGCGGGCGTTGCGACTCAGTTGCTTGAACTGATCATGGCTGAGCAGGCGTCGCTCACCCAACGCAGCCTGCTCTGTGAGTGTATTGAGTTCGGTCAGCGCCGGCGGTTGCTTAAGCAGGATTTCTTCGGCCAGCACGTGGCTTTCTACCTGCATTTCGCTCAGCACAATGCGTAATGTGCTGATGAAATCCGGAATGCCCTGGGTCAGCGCCAGGTCGATCAGCTCCACACCGGGAGGTACCGGCAGGCCTGCATCGCCGATGACCAGGATGTCACCATGGCCCAGGGACGCGATCACGCGTGACAGGGCGATATTGAGCAAAGGTGTCTTTTTCATGAGGGCACAAAACCTTGGACGTCGTGCAGCGTAGGAATGGAAGGCTGAGCGCCGTTACGGGTGACCGACAGCGCTGCCGCGACCTGGCCAAAACGAATGGCCTCGGACTCGCTCTTGCCGGCAGCCAGCGCAGCGGCGAAGCCACCGACGAAGGTGTCGCCGGCGGCCGTGGTGTCCACCGCCTTGACCCTCGGCGCGACCAGATGCTCGAAGCTTTTACCATCCGCGAACAGCGCACCCTGGGCGCCCAGGGTGATGATGACTTTACCCGCCCCCGCCTTGATCAGCGCCGTCGCGGCGACCTTGGCGCTGTCGAGCGAGTCCACCGCCACACCGCTCAGGGCGCTGGCCTCACTTTCATTGGGGATCAGGTAGTCGATCGAGGCATACCACTGCGCGGGCAGGGGTCCGCTTGCCGGGGCCGGATTGAGGATGACCGTCTTGCCCAACTCACGACCGCGCTTGAGCGTATAGCCAACGGTGTCCATCGGCACTTCAAGCTGGCAGATGATCACCTCTGCTGCCTGCAGCACAGCGTCGCAGGCTTTCAGAGACTCGGGCGTCAGCTCACCATTGCTACCCGCCACAATGACAATTGCGTTCTGGCTGCTGTCATCCACCACGATCAACGCCACACCACTGGAACCTTCTACGGTGCTCACCGCTTGGCAATCGATGCCTTCCGCCACCAACGCCTCGCGCAATTGACTGCCGTAGGCGTCAGTACCGATGCAACCAATCATCGCAACATCGGCCCCCAGGCGCGCCGACGCGACGGCCTGGTTGGCGCCCTTGCCTCCGGGAACGGTGGAAAAACTCTGGCCGACCAGGGTTTCACCGGCACGCGGCAAGCGACTGGCGCGGGTCACCAGGTCCATGTTCAAGCTGCCTACTACCACTACTTTTGCTGGCATACATCAGTACTCATCAATTCGGTTCAGCGGTATTGGGCGAACACACCGGCCAGTGGCGCCGTTGACTCACGCAAAACAATACTCGGCGTCACGATACGTTGATCGATCGGCAGTTGGGGTGTTGCTATTCGTTGCAGTAACAACTCGGCCGCCGTCTCACCCAGTTGCAGGATCGACTGCCCGACCGTGGTCAGCGCCGGGTAGACGTAGCGACCCATCTGGATGTCGTCGAAGCCGATCACCGACAACTCGCCTGGCACGCGGATATTACGTTCAGCGGCGGCGCGCAGCACGCCAAAACCGATCATGTCGTTGCTGGCGAAGATCGCACTGGGCGGGTTCTCCGATAGCAACTGCACCGCCGCGGCGTAACCTCCGGTGCTGGTAAAATCGCTTTCCAGGATGCGATTGGCCAGCACCTCGACGCCGGCCTCACGCAATGCACGCTGGTAGCCCGCAAGCCGCATCTGCGCCACGCGGGTATGCCCCGGGCCGCCGATACAGGCAATGTCCCGATGCCCCAACTCCAGCAAGTGCCGTGTCGCGAGGTAAGCGCCCTCTTCGTGATCAATGCGCACCAGATCGACATCGATGCCATCCAGCGCCCGGTCGACAATTACCATGGGCGTGCGCACCGCACTCAAGCCGGCGGCAAGGCCACTGTCATCACCACCTACCGACGTCACGATCAAGCCGTCGACGCGCTTTTCCAGCAGTACGCGCAAGTAACTGCGCTGCTTTTCAGCGTCGTCATCGGAGTTGCAGAGGATCACGCAGTAACCATTACGCTCGCAGTAATCCTCGATGCCGCGGGCCAGCTCCGCAAAATACGGGTTGAGGCTGTTGGGCACCAGCAAGCCGATGGTGGCCGTGGTCTTGGCCTTGAGCGAACGTGCTACGGCGCTGGGCACGTAGTCCAATTGCTTGATCGCCGCCTCCACCTTAATGCGTACCGGCTCGCTGACCGGGCGCGTCTTGTTCACCACATGGGACACCGTGGTGTAGGAAATGCCTGCAAGCGCTGCCACATCCTTGATCGTTGCCATGGTTCAGCCCCGCCGACTGGCGCGCTGGCTGCGGTAAGTATCGAGGACGACGGCGATCACGATCACTGCACCGGTAATGATGCGTTTCGTGGGTTCCGTTGCGCCGATCTGCGCCAGGCCGGCAGCCAGGACCGAAATGATCAACACCCCGAAGAACGTACTGATGACCGAACCGCGCCCGCCCATCAGGCTGGTGCCGCCAATCACCACGGCGGCGATCACTTGCAGTTCCAGGCCCGAACCGGCATTCGGGTCCGCCGCTTCCAGACGCGAAATCTGGAACAGCGCCGCCACACCGGCCAGCAGGCCCATCAGGCTGAACACCAGGATCTTGTAGGGCTTGGGATTGATACCAGCCAGGCGCACCGCCTCTTCGTTGGTGCCGATACCGATCAGGTAACGCCCGAATACAGTACGGGTCAGCACCAACTGGGCCGCAATGATCACCAGCAGCGCGATGATGAACGAAGGGGAAATACCGAAGGCAATCGGGTTGGACAGCCAGGCAAACGAGTCACCGATATAGGCGGTGCGCGAGCCGGTCATCTGGTAGGCCACGCCGCGAGCCATCTCCAGTACACCCAGGGACACGATGAATGACGGAATGCGCCAGGCCACGGTGATAGAGCCGGTGATAGTACCGGCCAATGCGGCGCAGCCCATGCCCAGCAACGCGGCGGGCAGCACGCTCCAGCCCCAGCCAAGAATCGCCACGCTGACCGCCGACGCCGCCAATGCCAGCACGGAACCTACCGACAGGTCGATGCCGCCGATGATCAGGATGAAGGTCATGCCTACCGCCAGCACCATCAGGTCCGGAATCTGGTTGGCCAGGGTGCTGAAGGTGTCATAGGACAGGAAGTGGTCGCTGAGCACAGAGAACAGCGCAATCATCGCCAGCAAAGCACCCGCCAGGCCCAGGTAAGTACCCAGGCCATAGAAGTTGCCGCCAGTCTTACCGGGGGAAATGCTTGTTTTCATGGGGTATTCCTAGGCGCTGCTTCATTGAGCAGCGCATCACGTTTCTGATAGCCGGCAAAGGCGGCGGCGAGCAATTCGTCCTGGGTCCAGCTGTCACGCTCGAAAGTCTGGATCAGGCGCCCGGCGGACAACACACCGATGCGGTCACAGATCAGCATCAGTTCGCGCAGGTCACTGGACACCACCACCAGCGCCTTGCCCTGGCGCGTCAGTTCGCCGAGCAAGGCATAAATGTCGAACTTGGCGCCGACGTCGATACCTCGGGTCGGCTCATCGAACAGCATCACCGAACAGTCGCGCTCCAGCCAACGGCCGATCACCACCTTCTGTTGGTTGCCCCCCGACAGCTCGGAGACCAATTGCGCCGGGCTGGAACTGCGGATCCGCATGGCGGCGATCTGGCGCTTGGCCAAGGCAGTTTCATCGCGGCTATTGACCAGGCCGCCACCGGAGATTTCCGGCATGTTACCCAGGGCGATATTGGCGCTGATGGACTGGGTCAGCAGCAGGCCTTCGCCTTTGCGGTCTTCGGTGATCAGGGCAATGCCGTGACCGACCGCGTCCACCGGCGAGCGGATACTCACCACCTTGGCCGGCGAGCCCAGGGCCACGGTGCCGCTGTCGGCCAGGTCGGCGCCGAAGATCAGGCGGAGCAATTCGGTGCGACCGGCGCCGATCAAGCCGGAGATGCCATAGATCTCGCCAGCTCGCACTGCAAATGAGACGTCGCGAACCTTGTCCGAGCGGCTCAGGCCGGTCACGGTCAAGGCCGGGGCACCGATCGTACGTGGACCCAGGTCGATGTGTTCGCCTAACTCGCGACCGACCATCAAGGTCACCAGCTGCTCGCTGTTGTAATTGGCCATCGGCTCGACGCAGACCAGCTTGCCGTCGCGCAATACCGCAATGCGCTGGGCGACACGGGCCAGCTCTTCCAGCCGGTGCGAAATATAAATGATCGCCACGCCCCGGGCCTGCAGGCGGGTGATTTGCTCAAACAGCATTTCGACTTCACGGGCGGTGAGCATGGCCGTGGGTTCGTCGAGGATCAGCACATGACAGTCGCCAATCAGGTTACGGGCAATCTCGACCATTTGCTGATGACCAATGCCCAGGCTGCCAACCAGCGTATCCGGGTCGATCGCGTCCAGGCCGACCTGGGCCATGGCTTCGATCGCAGCCTTGCGCAGTTGTTTGCGGCTGATCCAGCCACAGCTGCTCGGCAGGTTGTCCAGAAATAGGTTTTCAGCCACCGTCAGCGTCGGCAGCAGGTTGAGTTCCTGCATGACCATGCGTACGCCCAAGGCTTCGGCCTGGGTGCGGCTGGCGGGGCAGTAATCCTGACCGTTGAACTGCATGTGCCCGGTAGTTGGTGTGACCAGGCCGCCGATGATCTTCGACAAGGTACTTTTGCCTGCGCCGTTCTCACCGGTCAGCGCCAGCACTTCCCCGCGATTGAGCGTCAGGGTGATGTCGGACAGAACCGGCTGGGCATAGGTCTTACCGATACCGCTGACCGAGAGGACAGCGTTCGGGGCGGAAGATGACATAGGAAAATCTCCAGGCGCCCGCTCAGGACGAGCGAGCGCTGTTGGGTACCGCCAGGATTACTTCTTGAGGACGAGTTCGACCGGGGTTTCGATCACGCCATCTTTGGCATCGACCTTTTCACCCTTGACCAGCTTCAGCGCGTTCTGGATACCGAACACCGCTTGCTGGGCTGCGGCCTGGTCGGCAGTCGCGAGCACACGCCCGTCCTGCAGCATCGGCTTGATGGCTTCAATGTTGTCGTAGCCTACGACCAGCACCTTGCCAGCCTTGCCAGCGGCACGTACGGCAGAAACAGCGCCCAGGGCCATGTTGTCGTTACCGGCCAACAGGGCCTTGAGGTCGGGGTGTTCGCTCAGCATCGCCGACGCAACTTTCTGGCCCTGGTCGATTTCCCAATTACCGGATTGGGTGGAAACGATCTTCATGCCTGCGGCGTCCATTGCATCCTTGTAGCCTGCGGTACGCTGCTGGGCGTTGGTAGTGGTCGGTACGCCTTCGATGATGCCAACCTTGTCACCCGCAGAAAGTTGCTTGGCCAGGTAGTCGCCCACCAGCTTGGAGCCTTTGCGGTTGTCCGGGCCTACGAAAGGAATATCGAGGTTTTTGCTTTTGAGTACGTCAGGGTCAAGGCGGTTGTCGATGTTGACGACCTTGATGCCAGCGTCAGAGGCTTTTTTCAGTACGTTGGCCAGCGCTTTGGAATCGGCGGGCGCGATCACAATGGCGTTGACCTTGGAATTGATCATTTCATTGACGATGGCAATCTGTGCGCTGGTGTCGGTTTCGTTCTTGATACCGTTGGTAATCATGTCGAAATCGGCGGCGTGATCTTTCTGATAAGCCTTTGCACCCTCTTGCATCGTGACGAAGAATTCATTGGCAAGGGATTTCATCACCAGGCCGACTTTGGGTTTGGCGGCGGCGTCTTCAGCAAATGCAGAGGAGAGAGGTAAAGCGGCGGATGCGGCAGCAAGCACAGCGACAGCAAGAAGACGTCCAGCAAATGGCAGCTTCATGGGTTCACTCCGATCTTATGATTATTGTGAGCAACGCTTGCGCCGAAGACCCTTCGGTAGCCTCCCACCTGGGTGGCCGATACGAGTTGTCACGGTACTCGAGGAGAGTGCTGTGAAACATCTCGCAAACGTTTGCGTTGAACAAACTATGAGAACCTTGTCGGGATTTGTCAACGGTAGAAAACAAGCCTTTCATCCAGCTCTCCAGCACTGGCTACTTCACCGAAGCCACTGATACGTTTAAGCAAAGCCCTTTACCGAATAACCCCTGAAACGACAGATGATGCTTGCCGAAGCCGTACGAGTCGCCAAGATAATCCATACAGCTTTCGGACAACCGAACACCACAGCCCTGCATCGTTCGGAAAGCCGGACGAAGCGTCGCACCAGCAATCTTAAATTCCGACAAAATTTGTTCTAAATCAATACGTTAAATTAAAACAGCAGGCACCATCAGTCTGGTACGAATCCTGCTCTTTCCCAGCACCCTGCGGCGCTCAGAACCGCCCGGGTGTTCTAGATGAACCTGCTACAGCACTCATCAAAAACCAGAGAGAAAAATAATGACATCTGCACTGAAGAACTTTGTCCCGGGCGCCCTCGCGCTCCTGCTGCTGTTCCCCCTTGCCGCCCAGGCAAAAGAAGTTGAAACCAAGACTAAATTGTCCAACGTGGTCATCCTGGCCACAGGCGGCACCATCGCCGGCGCCGGCGCCAGTGCCGCCAATAGCGCTACCTACCAGGCCGCCAAGGTCGGCATCGAACAACTGATTGCCGGCGTTCCTGAGCTTGGCCAGATCGCCAATGTGCGCGGCGAGCAGGTGATGCAAATTGCCTCGGAAAGCATCAACAACGAAAACCTGCTGCAACTGGGCCGTCGCGTCGCCGAACTGGCCGACAGCAAGGACGTGGATGGTATCGTGATCACCCACGGCACCGACACCCTTGAAGAAACCGCCTACTTCCTGAACCTGGTGGAGAAAACCGACAAGCCTATCGTGGTGGTCGGCTCCATGCGCCCAGGCACCGCCATGTCGGCGGACGGCATGCTCAACCTGTACAACGCGGTTGCCGTCGCCGGCAGCAAGGATGCACGGGGCAAAGGCGTACTGGTCACCATGAACGACGAGATCCAATCGGGTCGCGACGTGAGCAAGATGATCAACATCAAGACAGAGGCATTCAAGAGCCCATGGGGTCCGCTGGGTATGGTTGTTGAAGGCAAATCCTACTGGTTCCGCCTGCCGGCCAAGCGTCACACCATGGATTCCGAATTCGATATCAAGACCATCAAGAGCCTGCCCGATGTCGAAATTGCCTACGGTTATGGCAACGTGAGCGACACCGCCGTCAAGGCACTGGCCCAGGCTGGCGCCAAGGCCATCATCCATGCCGGTACCGGCAATGGCTCGGTATCGGCCAAGGTGGTCCCTGCCCTGCAGGAACTGCGCAAGCAAGGCGTGCAGATCATTCGCTCTTCCCACGTGAATGCCGGCGGTTTCGTCCTGCGCAACGCTGAACAACCAGACGACAAATATGACTGGGTTGCTGCCCATGACCTGAACCCGCAGAAAGCCCGGATCCTGGCAATGGTCGCCCTGACCAAGACCCAGGACAGCAAGGAACTGCAACGGATGTTCTGGGAATACTGATTCCTGATGATCTACCTGTAGGAGCGAGTTTGCTCCTACAGCCCTCCTCCCTCCGCACTTCAACAAACTCCCTTAATCGCTGTCAGACCAACTTCTTGAAATTTAAGCAGTTGCGAAATCGCCTACATTTAAATACTGTATGTGCGTACAGCCTATTAAGGAATGCTCCGTGGCAAAGCCCTCGTCCGCAGTACCCGCATCGCCTGACGCCTACCAGCGCCTGGCCATTCGCGTGCAAAAAATCATCAATTCGACCAACGCCCAGAAAGCCAAGGCAGCCTTGATCTTCCGTTTACCCGATGAGCCGGAGGACGAGTGGCAGCGTCTTCTGGAAGAAATTGCTGAAAACGACAATGTCACCCTGGCCTATCGGGATGACGGCGGCGTGCAGATTTTCTGGGTTGTGCCGAAGGAAGATTGATTGAATGAGTGCCCGCTTTATTGCCCTGTGCTGTCTGTTTTTTACCATCACCGCCCACGCCCAAGCCCCTCGAACCTTCAGCGAAGCCAAGAAAATTGCCTGGAAGCTTTACGCCCCGCAATCCACCGAGTTCTACTGCGGGTGTAAGTACACGGGTAATCGTGTGGACCTGAAAGCCTGTGGCTACATCCCACGCAAAAACGCCAACCGCGCTGCGCGCATCGAGTGGGAACACATCGTGCCTGCCTGGCAAATCGGGCATCAGCGCCAATGTTGGCAAAGTGGCGGGCGAAAAAACTGCACGCGCCACGACGAGGTGTTCAAACGCGCCGAGGCTGACCTGCACAACCTGGTGCCGAGCATCGGCGAAGTGAATGGCGACCGTAACAACTTCAGCTTTGGCTGGCTGCCGATACAAAGCGGGCAGTACGGCTCATGCCTGACCCAGGTGGATTTCAAGGCCAAGAAGGTCATGCCGCGCCCGTCCATTCGTGGAATGATCGCACGCACGTATTTTTATATGAGCAAGCAGTACGGTCTGCGGCTGTCGAAGCAGGACCGGCAACTGTATGAAGCCTGGAACAAGACCTATCCGGTGCAGACCTGGGAGCGCCAGCGCAACCAGACCGTGGCTTGTGTGATGGGACGCGGCAACGAGTTTGTCGGCCCGGTGAACCTTAAGGCCTGCGGCTGAATGTGGGCGGGGCTGCCGCCCACTCAGGCCCTTACTGCGCGACCTTGTGTTCGATGATCTCCGACACCGTATCGGTTTTCTTGGCCCTCGCCATCTTTTCGTTAAGCAACGCCTGCCTGGCTTCTGCCTCCGCTTTGGTGGCGAACGGGCCCAGCCGCACTTCATCCTTGCCATCGACCTTCACGATGTAAAAACTGAAACCATGCTCCAGCAACCAGGCGGTCAGGTCAGTGATCGCCTGCAGCTTGTGGTCCGGCGGGCCGACCCATAGATCCCATTCTTGAGCGGCAATCGCACCGGTTTGTGGCAGGCTTTCGGTCACGGCAGGCTTGGCCTTGGGGGCATCGACCGATTTACCTTCACCGCATCCGGCCAACGCCAACACCACAATTGCCATCGCTACTTTACGCACTGCCCTGCTCCTTTGAGGATCAAAGAGGCGACTTTACCATTCACTGTCTATTCTGGCCGTCATAAACGTTGGCTTAAACAATGCGAATGATGTATCGCGACCTGTATGATGCCGCCATGGGAATTAATGTCGCCTCTATGCGTCCTAAAAGAGGCAGTCACAGGGAAGCGCTTCGCAGTAAGCTACACACATCCGACACCTGCCCTGTCTGAAACATGTGTCCTTAAAAGTAATCAAGGAGAAGTCCATGCTTATACTCACCCGCAAAGTCGGTGAAAGCATAAACATCGGTGATGACATTACGATCACCATCCTGGGCGTTAGCGGCCAGCAAGTACGAATCGGCATCAACGCTCCCAAGGACGTTGCCGTGCATCGCGAGGAAATTTACCAGCGCATCCAGGCGGGCCTGACTGCGCCCGACAAAAACCAGACACCTTGAAACGCCTCAGTAGCCAGCCTTTTCGTTCACTGTAACGGCTGGCGAAAACCCGATCGGCCTGCTCGCGCTTTCCTGCGTGACCAGCGCGCCCTTTGCATACCTCTTCGCCGCAAAATGAAACTGTCAGCGTTCCTGGAACTTGTCGAACTATTCGCAGCCCAATTTGTGACGCTTTTTCCTGCCATCCGAGTGCATTCAGGAGCACGTCGATGAGGCCAGCCGCGACGCCCCCACCTGTTACCCGATCCTGGATGATTGCCCTGCTGATCGGCTTGGTTTTCCTCGCGCTCGGGTATGGGCTGAAAGTGGAAGCTGAACGGGCCTTTCCCGATGACCACGGCTGGCTGGACTTGACACTTTTGCTGTTTGGCTACTTGCTGGTGTTCTGCCTCAAACCCATGCAAAAGGTTATTTTGCGCAAGTTGTGTCAACGCGCAGCTCAACGCGCACACCAGCAAACCCTGCGCTGAACACCGCGGCCTGCTATCGGATCGCCGGTATTTACAGTTGAGCAACAAGACCTATGCTTGGGCATGCACGGTCAGTCAAAGGTGCAGAATCAGATGGACACGCTCAGCAAATCCCAAATCGAAAAAGCCTTGGCAGATCGCCTGCCCAGCTACACGGTTGAGTGCACCCTGCATGCCGACGGTACCTTGTCAGCCGTTCTCAGCGGCCCCGAAACCGATCATTTTGCGATTACCGGAATCGTGCGGGCGCATCATCGCGGCACTGATGCCATCAACCGGCTCGCCACAGAGATACTCAGGGAAATGGTGCTGTCGCGTCAGGGAATGAAAAGCAGCCGGTTGCTAGCAGTTGCCTGCACAGAAGGCCGAGCCCGGTGAAGGCTCGGCCTTTCTGTGCATTAAGGTGTCAACGGATGAACGCAAAGCAAGCCATCATCGTCGCGTAGCGCCCGCAACTTGCTGTACCCCTCGATACAAGCATGCTCAGTCACCATCGGCGTCAGGTGCGCAGAGGTCACGACCATGATATCCGCCCCCGCCGCCTCCCCCGCCCGAATGCCCACCGTGGCGTCCTCGAATACCAGGCAGTCTTGCACCGGCACGCCCAGGCGCTGGGCACCCAGCACATAACAGGCCGGATCTGGCTTGCCGCTCGCCACATCTTCGGCCGTCACGAATACTTCCGGCACCGGAATGCCTGCCGCTTGCAGTCGGCGCATCGCCAACGCCTTTGGAGCAGAGGTGACCAGCGCCCATTGATCGATGGGCAAGCCCTTCAAAAACTCTACAGCGCCAGGAATCGCAACAACCCCTTCCACGTCATTCAACTCAGCTTCGGTGATCCACCGGGCTTCCACCTCGGGATCGACACCCGGCAACGCTTGACGCTTGATCGTATCAATCGCGCGGGCGCCATGAATAGTGCCCAGGAACGCCTCCACGTCCAGGCCATGACGTTTCGCCCAGATGCTCCATACCCGCTCGGCCGCAGCGATGGAGTTAAGCAGCGTCCCGTCCATGTCGAACAGGAAGGCGCGATAGCGCCGGGTAAACACAGTTGGATTCGGGATGGACACTACGCGCTTCCTCATGAGCTGGACCCCTGCAATCTACGGATCACCTTCACGCTTGTAAACGCTGAGCCCCCTCAAACCGCCCACGTATCGGTCTCACGTCAAGAATGACGAACTTGTCATGATCCTGTTGGTTGGCTGTTGGGATCGCCTGGTTACCGTGAGCTCACTGCCACTGCGGCAGCCAATCCGTAACGAGAGATACCACCATGAAACTGTTTACCCTCGCTTTTGCCGCCCTGCTCACCACCGGCTCGGCGTTTGCTGCCGACACGGTCCCTGCCTCCAACGTCATTCATGACAAGACCGGCTTCTTCGTGCACCTGGATGTCGCCAAGGTAGTGTCGAGTACCGACACCTACGGCCAGTGCGGGGTCGTACCGGCACAATTGCGTTACCTGGATCACCAAGGACGCGAACACGTGCTGGATTATCAGGTCCAGGGCATCGGTTGCGCCAGTGACAATTGATCGGGCTACACTGGCGCCACTTATTGAAGCAGGGGCATCTGCCATGAACATCCTCGTAGTCGAAGACGAACCCAAGGCCGGCAATTACCTGCTCAACGGCCTGCAGGAGCTGGGCCACTCTGTAAGCCTGGCCCGCGATGGCGTGGATGGTTTGCACCAGGCCCTGGAGACGCCCTTCGACGTGATTGTGCTGGACGTGATGATGCCGAAGATGGACGGCTGGGAAGTGCTGCGCCGCCTGCGTAAAGAAGCCGATACGCCGGTGCTGTTCCTCACCGCCCGGGATGATATTGCCGACCGCATCAAAGGCCTGGAACTGGGTGCCGACGACTACCTGATCAAGCCCTTCTCCTTCGCCGAGCTGGTCGCACGCCTGCGTACCCTCAACCGCCGCGGCCCCAGCCGCGAGGAAGAACAGCTGCACATCGCCGACCTGCACATTGACGTGCTCAAGCGTCGTGTCACCCGTGCCGGCACGCGCATTACCCTGACCAATAAGGAATTCGCCCTGCTGCACCTGTTCGCCACGCACCAGGACCAGGTGCTGTCCCGCTCGTTGATCGCCTCGCGGGTCTGGGACATGAACTTCGACAGCGACACCAACGTAGTGGATGTGGCCGTCAGACGCCTGCGCCTGAAAATCGACGACCCGTTCCAACTCAAGCTGATCCACAGCGTGCGGGGCATTGGCTACCGCTTCGATACCCAGCCATGAACCATCATCGCCACTATTCCCTGACCCTGCGCCTGGCACTGATCTTCGCCTTGCTCGCCTTCGCCTTGCTGGCAACCCTCGGCGTGACATTGTACCGCGAGCTGGAGCGTGAACTGATCAAGCGTGACGACGCCGCGCTGATCTCGCGCGCCAACCAACTGCGCACCCTGCTTAATGACGGCAACACCCTGGAGCTGATCAAGTCCAAACCGCAGCTGTTCCAGAACATGCTGGGCAACAGTGAGTCGGTATTGAGCATCGCTGCACCCGGGCAGCAAGCGTTATTGCTGGTGAACCCTGGCAACATCCAGATTCCCCCGGTGTCGCCCGTGACGAAAGACCATGCGCTCGGACTTGCCGATGTGCAGCATTTCCTCGATGTGAACGGCGTGCCGTTCGCCACCGTAGCGGCGTCCATCGATACCGGTGACCTGGGCAGCCTGCAAGTCACCGTCGGGCGCCTGATGGCCGAACGCACGAGCATGCTCGCGCGTTATCGCTTGAACGTCTTCATCCTGGCCAGCATCGCAGCGGTGATCCTCGCCTTGGTCGGTTATGTGCTGGTACACCGTGGGTTGCTGCCGTTGCGGCGCCTGGCTAGCCATGCACAGGGCATCGGCGTCAGTAACCTGGCCGAACGTCTCGAGAGCCACGGCGCTCCCAAAGAACTGCTGCCGATGATTGATTCCTTCAACACCATGCTTGAACGGCTGGCCAAAGGATTTATCCAGCTGGGCCAGGTCTCCACCGATATGGCCCACGAGCTGCGTACCCCCATCAACAACTTGCTCGGTGAAACCCAGGTCGCCCTGCAACAGAGCCGCAGCATGGAGAGTTACCAACAACTGCTGGCCTCTAACGTCGAAGAGCTCGAACGCCTGGCGCGGATGCTCGATAACATGTTGTTCCTGGCCCATACCGACCCTGCCAGCGCCTTGCGCCAACGCCAGGAGCTGGACGCAGCGGATGAGGTGGAACGCATCGCAGATTATTTCGAGGGGTTGGCCGGTGATGTGGGCATGCACATCGTTGGCTTGGGCGAAGGCGTGATCTGGGCTGAACCGATGCTACTGCGCCGGGCCCTGGCAAATCTGTGTGCCAATGCCATCAAATATGGCGCGCCGAACACCGAGCTTAATATTCAGGCAATTCCGACGACCGAAGGGATCCGCCTTAGGGTCAGCAACTACGGCCAAACCATTGCCGCCGAGCATTTGCCCAGGTTGTTCGAACGCTTTTACCGGGTGGATGAATCCCGCGGGTGTTCGTCCCAGTCCAACGGGTTGGGACTGTCGATTGTGGCGACCATCATGCAGTTGCATAACGGCCGCTATGGGGTTACCAGTGAGGGCGGCGTGACGTGCTTTGAATTGTTTTTTCCAAAGCGCAACGCGTGACAGCTCGCCCACTCAATCCAAGGCCCCGTTCAGCACCTCGTAGATGATACCGGTGGCAATGGCCACCAAGATCAAGTCGGTTCCCGCTTGCTGCCATTCATAACCATCGTAATGGGGCAAGCGTCCCAACAGGCGGCCGTCGAGCTTCTTGGCTATACCGGGTGGCAGCGGCTTGCCACGCGCCAGATTCTTCTGGATACCTGGTGGCAATGCAGGCCCCGGGCTCCAGTAATCGCGATAGCCGCCCAACACATTAAGTACGCTCCCTCGGTCAACGCTTGGGCCATGACCACCCGACGCGCCCTTGCCTCCGGGTTTGTCATAGCCCTGTCCTACCGGGTTATTGCCTTTGTTATTGCCCTGCCCCTTCCCTCCCGGGTTATTAGCCTTGTTATTACCCTGACCCTGTCCCCCCTGGTTATTACCTTGGCCCTTGCCATTACCGGGATCAGCCAGGGCAAGACCGCTACCCGCAAACAGCGCGAGGGACAACGCGACAGACACGAACTTCGGGCACTTGATCATGATGGTTTTCCAAGGTGGATACGCTTGTGAACTATAGCCGAAGTTGCCCCACCTATATGCGCAGCCTAGCCGTCAACTCACCTGCCCACCTGTTTCCACCACATCGGCCTGGATGAGCCAAGCCGTAGAGACCGCCAGCCGCAAGCCTTCAACCAGGGAAGGCTGGCCCGCTGGCGGCAAGCTCGGCACATGGACAAACCCACTGCGCACCCCGGTGCCGGCCAGCCGATGCTGCAAAAGATAAAACACTTGGTTGCACACGAAGGTCCCCGCCGTTTGCGAAACCGCTGCGGCAACACCCGCCTCGCGCAGCGCCTTGACCATGGCCTTGATCGGCAACGTCGAGAAGTACGCAGCCGGGCCATCGACCACCACCGCCGTATCAATCGGTTGTTGCCCGAGGTTGTCAGGGATACGCGCGTCGTTGATATTGATCGCCACCCGCTCGATGGACATCTCACTGCGCCCAGGTGCCAGGCCGGTAGCAATCACCATCGCCGGGCTCAACTCGTTTATCAGTTGTGCCAGGTACGTGCCTGCGGTGGCAAATGCGCACGGCAAGCAACGCGCGACAATTTGCACACCCTCGGCCACTTGCACGCCATCGAGCTGTCGCGCCGCCTCCCAGGAGGGGTTCACCAAGTCGTTATCAAAGGGCTCGAAGCCCGTCAGCAGCACCGTTTGCATTTGAGCCTCACATCAACAGATAAAGCAGCACGATATTGACCACCAGCATCATCAGCGCCGTGGGTATCTGGGCCTTGATCACCGCGTTTTTATCAGGCAGCTCCAATAAGGCTGCCGGTACGATGTTGAAGTTGGCCGCCATCGGCGTCATCAGCGTACCGCAGTAGCCGGAAAACATGCCGATCGCCGCCATCACCGCGGGGTTGCCGCCATAAATCCCCACCAGTACCGGCACGCCGACGCCCCCTGTCATTACCGGGAACGCCGCGAAGCCATTACCCATGATCACGGTAAACAAGGCCATGCCCAGCACATACACCATCACCGCCACCAACTTGTAATCCAGGTTGATATAAGTGGTGGTGACGTGGGCGACAGCGGTGCCCACCCCGGCTTCATTGAACAGCAAGCCGAGCATCGCCAGCATCTGCGGCAGCACCATCGCCCAGCCCAGGGCCTCGGTCAGGCGGCGCGATTCGCGCAAGGCTTGTACCGGCGTATCGCGGGTCAGCCAGCAGGCCAGGCCCAAGGCAATCAGGCAGCCGATGCCGAGGGACACAAAGGTGGTGTTCTTCGGGTCCAGCAGCGGTACACCGCCGATTTCAGTGTGCTTGAGCAATACCGAGCCAATCACCGTGGTCAGCGGGATCGCCAACGCCGGGATAAACAACTTGTGGCCCAGGCGCCCGGCACTGGCGCGGGACGCCTTGTCGTGCAATTCGGCGTGCTGGCCACGACCCACACCGCCCAGGCCTGCGATCAATGCCATCACCACCACACCGCCCCCGATCACCACCGAAGGCAGGCGCTCCCCCACCAGGAACGGTATGGCGAACAACAGCCAGAACAGCGCGCTGGACCAGCGCTTGGGATGGGAACGATCGAGCAGGATCATGCCCGCGGTGATCAGCAACAGCACACCGGCCAGCCAGTACAGGTATTGAATGGAAATGATCATTGCGCAGCCTCCACCGGGGCGGTGGCCGGGCTCATCTCTCGGGTCAGGCGTCGATCAAAACGATGCAGGCGGATAGCGTGAATGATGAAGGCACAGATCGCCGTGGGAATGCCCCATACCGCAATGTGCAACGGCTCCACATCAATGCCCGAGCCCAACAGGAAGGTATGCATCAACGCAATGGCACCGAAGGCGACAAAAATATCTTCTCCAAAAAACAGCCCAACGTTGTCGGTGGCCGCGCACATGGCCAATACCTTGTGGCGCAGCTTGTCCGGCAGCTTGCCGTAGCGTTTTTCCGCCGCGCCTTCGGCCATCGGCGCCAACAACGGGCGCACCATTTGCGGATGCCCACCCAGACTGGTAAGCCCCATGGCGGCAGTGGATTCACGCACAAACAGATACATGATCAGCAAACGCCCAACCGTGGCGCGCTCGAAGCGGGCGATCCAGTTCTGCGCATGCAGGCGCAGGCCATGGCGCTCCAACAGGCCGATCACCGCCAGCGGCAGTAATAGAATCAATTGCAGGGCACGGGTCTGGAGGAAGCCATCGCCCATGGTGGCGAGAATTTTTTCCAGCGGGAACTGGGCGGCGAACCCAGTGGCGATGGCGGCCGCAGTGACCACCAACAGCGGATTGAAGCGCAATACAAAGCCGACCACGATGACAAGTACGCCGATCAACGGCCATAAGCTCACAACTGTTTGCATGGCGGAGAGGTCCTTTAGTGCGCGCTGCGGCGCCATTACAGCAGGATGTGGGCAAAGGGCTCACAGCTTGAAAGTGGCGTGCAGTCGGCTCGGTTTTTTATTGTTGACCCGGAAGGTCGAGCGTCTGTGGCGGCAACTTTGCTGCCTGGGGACGGGGGGTGTCCAACAAGAAAAATTGTTGCTGCAAACCAATAATTTTTGTGGGGGATGGCACCGCGCAATCGGGCGCCATGGGAAGGTTCAACCCAGGCTTATAGGGAAAAGGTCGCGTAGATGATCCGACGAGGCACTCACCATCGGTTCAGCCGTATGAATTCCCAAACAGGATCTATACTCCATGATGCAGCTGTGTGTACCTGCAGTTCGTTCACGGTGTTATGCCGACAATGAGGGCTCGCGCTATGTATGCCGGACAAATGAGTAACAGGGCAACAACGATTGGCGAGATACGCTGCCAGATGGTCGCCCAGATAATTTGCCTGCTGTCGGTGGCTACGCTGTTCTGCTGACCCACCCTTCGAACCTGAAAGAACGCCGCGAGGCGTCTGAGGGTGCCCATTGCCCAAATTTCAGGCAACAAAAAAGGGCCCACCTTTCGGTGAGCCCTTCTAGACCGCCCAGCAGAGCGGATTTTGTTTGGTAGGCGCGATTGGACTCGAACCAACGACCCCCACCATGTCAAGGTGGTGCTCTAACCAACTGAGCTACGTGCCTGCTGTGAGGCGGCATTCTACGGAATTCCGGAGGGGTGTCAACATCTTTTTTGCAGCTAAGCCTATGAATATGCGAATTTTTTATTTGCGCCGGGCACGCCTGTGATTTTCCGGTGGCTGGCAGGCAATTTTCAACTCAGGTAGGATCGCCGCACTCGTAAAAAATATAAAACAGAGGTTCCAGGATGGCGAACACCCCCTACCCCCAGTCGTATTACGCCGCTTCCGCCAACGCAGTTCCACCTCGCCCGACACTGCAAGGTGAAGTCGAAACCGATGTGTGCGTGATTGGTGCCGGCTATACCGGGCTTTCGAGCGCGCTGTTCCTGCTGGAGAACGGCTTTCGCGTGACAGTCCTGGAAGCAGCCAAGGTCGGCTTTGGTGCCTCAGGCCGTAATGGTGGGCAGATCGTCAACAGCTACAGCCGCGATATCGATGTGATCGAGCGCAGTGTCGGCCCTAAGCAAGCGCAACTGCTCGGGCAGATGGCTTTTGAAGGCGGCAGGATCATTCGCGAGCGCGTAGCCAAGTACCAGATCCAGTGCGACTTGAAGGACGGCGGTGTGTTCGCCGCACTCAACAGTAAGCACATGGGACACCTGGAGTCGCAGAAGCGCCTGTGGGAGCGCTACGGCCATACGCAACTGGAGTTGCTGGACGAACGCCGCATCCGCGAGGTTGTGGCCTGTGACAACTATGTCGGCGGCTTGCTGGATATGAGCGGCGGGCACATCCACCCGCTCAACCTGGCGCTCGGCGAAGCCGCAGCCGTTGAGTCCCTGGGCGGTACGATCTATGAGCAATCGGCTGCGGTGCGCATCGAGCGCGGTGCCAACCCCGTGGTGCACACCGCCGAAGGCAGGGTCAGGGCCAAATTCATCATCGTCGCAGGCAACGCTTACCTGGGGAACCTGGTGCCGGAGCTGGCGGCCAAATCGATGCCGTGTGGCACGCAGGTGATCACCACCGCACCACTGGGCGACGAATTGGCCAAGACCTTGTTGCCGCAGGATTACTGCGTCGAGGACTGCAACTACCTGCTCGACTACTACCGCCTCACCAGCGACAAGCGCCTGATCTTCGGCGGCGGCGTGGTGTATGGCGCTAGGGACCCGGCCAATATCGAAGCAATCATCCGACCGAAAATGCTCAAGGCGTTCCCGCAGTTGAAGGATGTGAAGATCGATTACGCCTGGACCGGCAACTTCCTGCTGACGCTGTCGCGACTGCCGCAGGTCGGCCGCCTTGGCGACAACATCTATTATTCACAAGGCTGCAGCGGCCATGGCGTGACGTACACGCACCTGGCAGGCAAGGTGCTGGCAGAAGCGCTAAGAGGTCAGGCAGAGCGTTTTGATGCGTTTGCCGACCTGCCGCACTACCCGTTCCCAGGTGGGCAGCTGTTGCGCACGCCATTTGCGGCGCTGGGGGCTTGGTATTACGGACTGCGTGATAAGTTCGGAATGTAGACACACATCCAGTGTGAGAGCGACTTGCTCGCTCCCACACTGGCTGAGCGCTTTCTACGCTGGCGTCAATGCGCCCTGTGTTCGACGGACGGCGCCTGGGCTTGCAGCTTCTGCACATCGCTGACGGCCAGCTCAGCCGATTGGCCGCCCCAGCCCTGACGCAGGTAGTTGAGCAGATCGGTGAGCTGTTGCGCACTGAGCTTTCCGGCGAACCCCGGCATCGGTTGCATGTGCTCGAACCCGGAAAACTTCTGCTCGCCAATACCGTCCTCAATCACCCGCAGCAGGTTGCGCGGGTCTTCCAGACGCAGCGTGGTGTTGCCACGCATGGCCACCGCGATGTGGGGTTTGCCTTCACCACCCGCGGCATGGCAACCCGCGCAGACGTTCAGGTATTCCTGACGACCGCGCTGAGCGCTCGGGCTGAGTTTATCCATCGGTACTTCGACCAGCGCTTTGGCTGCCGGCGGTTTATCGCCCAGCAGGAACGTCGCCATCGCTGCCAGATCCAGATCGCTCAAGCCCTGGGTGCTGTTATGGAACACCGGGAACATCTCGTTGAACATCGTGCCTTGGGCACTCATGCCGTGCTTGAGGAATGTGGCCAGGTCCTGCTCATTCCAGCCGCGAGCCGCCAGGTCAGTGGCGAGCAGGCTCGGCGCCAGATAACCATTGAGAATGCCGCCGGTCAGGCGCTTGTCCAATTGCATCGCACCCGGCAGGCCGCGAGGTGTGTGGCATTCGCCGCAATGGCCGAGTACCTCGACCATGTACTGGCCGCGTTTCCAGGCGTCGCTCTTGCCTTCGGCTGGCTCCAGTTCCAGGGCTTTGCCGTACAGCAGGTTCCAGCCGATCAGGCCCAGGCGTACGTTGAATGGAAAGCTCAGGCGGGTCTCTGGCGCTGCGCGTTCTATGGGCTCGATAGTTTTCAGGTACGCATGAATCGCGTCCGATTCTTCACGGGGCATCAGGTGGTACGAGGTGTATGGCATCGCCGGATACAAATGCGCACCGTCGCGACGCTTGCCTTCGGTCAGCGCCGCAAAGAACTCCTCATCGCTGTACAAACCGATGCCGTGCGCTTTGCTAGGTGTGATATTGGTGCCATAGATCGTGCCGAACGGCGAGACGATCGGCAGGCCACCCGCATACGGCGCGCCGCCCGGTGCCGTGTGGCACGCCATGCAGTCAGCTGCGCGGGCGAGGTATTCACCGCGCTTGACCTGATCATCGGCATGGGCAAACAACACCGGCGCAGCCAGGCCGACCGCCAGGGTCAGGCGGGTCAGAAATAGCTTCATGTCTACCCCTCCTTGACCAGGCCGAGATCGTTCAGCACGTTGCGGGTGGCGTTGTAGTAACGCACGTACCCGGTGCACCGGCAGATGTGATGGCCCAGGCTGTCCTCGATAACCTGCTCCAGCTGGCTTTGCACAATCGGCTGGCGTTGCAGCTTTTCCACCAGCACCGTTGCCGCGTTGACGAAGCCCGGTGCGCAGTAGCTGCACTGGAACGCGAACTCATCGACGAAGCGCTGCTGGATCGGATTCAGCTCTGTGACCTGCCCCGACTCGTCGCGCTTGGCGTGAGATTCGATGGTGCGCACTTTCTTGCCTTCGAAGTAATGCGCGCCAGTGATACAAGTACGCACTTCTTCGCTGGTGCCGTCCGGGTTGTCGACGATCACCACGCAAGCGTGGCAAATGCCTTGGCCGCAGCCAAGACGCGAGCCGGTGAGGTTCTTGTATTCGTGCAGGTAATCGATCATCGGCAGGTCATCAGGAATATCCACCGGGCCGACGGATTGACCATTGAGGATCAGTTGAAGCGGACGGTCAGCCATTGAGGGCCTCCTTGATGCGCGCAGCCGTAATTGGCAGGTCGCGAACACGTTTACCGATGGCATGCGCCACGGCATTACCGATGGCCCCGACGATCGGGATCATCACCACTTCAGCGATCCCCTTGGACGGGTCGCTTGGCGACAGCGCCGGCAGAATCTCCGACGTTTGCTTCCACACGGCTACGTGACGCGCCATCGGCAGACGGTAACGGTTGAAGTTCCAGTCGCCCTCCCCCGGCCCGCCTTCGTACAGCGGCATCTCCTCCATCAACGCGTGACCGATACCCATGGCGACACCGCCTTCGAGCTGGCCTTTAACCAATTCCTCTACCAACACACGGCCGCACTCGATCCACGAATGGTGATTGAGCACTTCGACCTGCGCCGAGCCCTTGTTGACCTTCAACTCGACCAATGTGGCCACCGGGCTGTAGTAAGTCACGGCAGCGTTGTTCAACTGCGTCGCGGGGTAGCTGATGTTCTGGCGGTCCAACAGGTGGAAACCGGCGCTGCTCATCAGCGCTTGCTTGGCCTTCGGTGCGCCGTCGCCGTACTTCACCGCCAAACCGTCGAGGGGCAGGCGCTCGCGCACGCCGTCGATGCTGTATTCAGCCTCTGCCCAGCTCCAGCGGTTGAACCCGTGAACCGTGGCAGCGGTGACCAGGCCACGCTCGTGGGCGCGCTTGGCCAGCACCTCAAAGCTCAACGGTTGCATGCCGTTGGCGGTGAGCTTGCCGTCGACCCAATGCGCATCCTCACGGCGCACCACATAAGGGTTGGCCTGGCCGCCGAACGGCCCCTGCCGCCAGATCTCCAGCGCCGCCGGCCACAAACCGTGGTTGAACAGCACGCGTGCCGCTTCACGGGTGGCGTGGCTGAAGTAGTACGCCGAGTTGGTGGCCGAAGACGCCGAAGCGAGCTTGCCAACCCACCGCGGGTTACGCAGCAGGTTGTCCTGCTCGGCCTGGCTCATGATGTAAGGGTTGCCGCTGGTGATCAGCTGCATCTCCTTCCATTCGGTTTCGCCGGTCTTCACCTCGTGTGCCGGGCTGCCGAGGAAATCAGCGACCACCAGCGACTGCGAGGTAGACATGCCGGTGCCGATTTCGATACCGATGTGGCGCAGGCTGATGCGACCGTCTGCGTTGAATTCGATACTGGCCATCGGCGCTTCGGAACCGGTGCCGAAGTCTTTCTGGCAGATGGCGAAACCGACGCCGTACCAGTTGTCCGGGTCAGCGACTTCGCGTTGTTTCTTGATCGCGTCACGGTTCTTCCACACGTCGTGCACAGCGGCCTTGTCGAGAATTTCGTGCAGGCGCAAGGCACCGGCAGGAATGGCGCCCTGGGTGTTCTTCATGCCCGAACGCAGGGCATTCTTGCGACGCAGCTCGATGGCATCCACACCGAGGCGACCGGCGATTTCGTCGACCATCATTTCCGTCGCGGCCATGCTCTGCAGAGTGCCGTACCCCCGCATCGAACCGGCTTCAACGCCCCGCGAGTGATAGGCGGTGACTTGCAGATCGTTCTGCGGCATGTAGTAGATCGATTGCGCAGCCGTGGCGCCTACTGCGGCGACCGATGGGCTGTAGTTAATCCGCCCACCGCCGTCGACGCTCATGTCAGCCAGGAAGATCTTGAAGCTGTGGTCGTTCTTGTCGACAGCCAACTGGTAGCGGATGTCGAACGAGTGACGCTTGATGCCGCTCTGGAACTGCTCGTAACGGTCATTGGCCAGACGCACCGGCACACCACCGCCATACAATGCGGCGAGGGCGGCGTAGTAGACAAAAATATTGTGGTCTTTTGAGCCGTAACCCACGGTATAACCGGGGTGCATGTTCAGGTTGGCCAGACCGAAGCGCGACGGCGAGATCATTTTTGCGGTCTCGGTCGCAACTTCCAATGGGCACTGGGTGGCCACTACGAAGTGCAGGGTCTTGGTCGCTGGATCGTACCAACCGTTGCCGTTATCCGGCTCCATGGCGGCCGGTTCGATAGACGGGGTTTTGTAGCGCTCGTCGAACACCAGCCAGTTGTCGGGCGGCGTGTTGATCTGGCTCTTCATGCGGTCGGCGTAGAACAGACCACGCTCGGTCAGGTTGCCGTGCAGGTTCGGCTGGGAATTCCACACCGGGCGCCGGTTTTTCAGCATCGGGAACAGGATCGAATCCTTGAGGCTGGCGAATTCATCCTCATCGGCCGAGGTCGGGCCGCCAACGCGCACATAGCGGAAGCTCCCGTACGGGTCGCCTTCGTAATACGGCACTTTGGCACCGTAACGAATCGCCTTGTCATTGAACTTGAGTTTGTTTTTTGCCTGACGGAACCGCTCGAAATCGTTCCAGATCAGGATCGCCACCGGATGACCGATGAACATCGGCACCTTGCCTTCTGGCAACAGTGGATCCGGAGCATGTTCTTCCGGGAACACGATACCGTCGTTGTCCAGGTCGGCAGCGGTAACAACACGGTCCGGCTGCAGGTCGGCGCCGAGCCACGCCAGGTCGTAGCCCGCATAGATATGGTCGGCCTTGGTAGTCTTGAGCAGCATGGCGTGACCTTGCTGCGCAGGCCAGCCGGGCATGTCCTTGGAACGAATGTCGCGAGCGAAGACTTTGCTGCCGCAGACTTTCGACAAGGCATCGTTACGCTGGCGCGCCTTGCCGTTATTGCCCAGCCACTTTTCGGAGGGCACGGTGACGCTGTTTTCCATCAAGGCTGCCAGCGCCTGGGTGCTGAGCGGCGTGAGCGTGACGCTCACGCCCGCCACCAGCCCGCCCTGGAGGAACGAGCGCCGGGTTATTTCACGGTTGGACATGGATCATCCTCTGAGCGGTTATACATCCGCCCTTATGGTTAAGTGCAGCTAATCTGGAGACTTGCAGAAGCCTTTCTGGGCGAACTAAAAGGCCATGATGACAGTGCAAAGTTGACCGAAGGGTTAACTTTAAAGGTTTCTGCGCCTGCGGCAAATAACCACATGGAAATTTTTTGACACAACAATGCAAAACGGCCGACAAGATCGATACGATCTGTCGGCCGTTTGCCTGTTAATGCGAGATATTGGCGTAGCTCAAGAGATTGGGCGTTCGCTGCTGCGAACACGATGGTGAGGTTTTACAAACGCCAGACACAAAAAACCCCGGTCTTTGGACCAGGGTCTTTGCTATCGGATCAAGTCAGCCGGTGGCTTTCTTGTGCTTCAAGGCGTTCAGTGGGCCTTGAGGCAGATATGGCGCAGCGGACGGGACTCGAACCCGCGACCCCCGGCGTGACAGGCCGGTATTCTAACCGACTGAACTACCGCTGCGTATCGCTTGGCTGATTGAGCGTAAAGCCTCAACCACCTTTAAACATCTGATCGATCAACCTGGGTTGTTCAATCTCAAGCCCGATACATCGAACCTGGAAAATATGGCGCAGCGGACGGGACTCGAACCCGCGACCCCCGGCGTGACAGGCCGGTATTCTAACCGACTGAACTACCGCTGCGCGTCGGTGCAACCTTAACGTTGCGTCTTGCCCTGGAGCAAAACTCTCAAGAAGTGGTGGGTGATGACGGGATCGAACCGCCGACCCTCTGCTTGTAAGGCAGATGCTCTCCCAGCTGAGCTAATCACCCTTTGCTTCGTTGAGGCCGCGAAATTTACGCAGGTAGCGGACCTAAGTCAATAGCCTGCTTGAAGTTTTTCTGAAAAAGACAAAATCACTTCAAGACGGCTAACCGCCCTACTCGCTGTAAATCATCTTCTTGCTCATGCCACCGTCCACCACAAACTCTTGCCCGGTGACAAACCCGGCCTGACGCGACAACAACCAGGCTACCATCGCCGCCACGTCCTCTACCGTGCCCACCCTGCCCGCAGGGTGCTGGGCATGATCGGCGTCTGTGAGCGGCTCGGCACGGCGCGCAGCAGGATCACGCGCATCGATCCAGCCGGGGCTGACCGCATTGACCCGCACTTCCGGGCCCAGGCTCATGGCCAAGGCGTGGGTCAGGGCCAGCAGGCCACCCTTGCTCGCCGCATAGGCTTCGGTGTCCGGCTCCGATTGACGGGCCCGGGTCGACGCCAGGTTGACGATGGCACCGCCGTGGGCGCGCAGGTAAGGTGCACAATGCTTGGCCAGCAGCATCGGCCCGCTGAGGTTCACCGCCAGTACGCGATTCCAGTGGGCCAGATCGAGGCTTTCCAGGGTGATATTGCGCGGATCGGCCACTGCCGCATTGCATACCAGCGCATCCAGGCGCCCGAACTGCCCCAGCACCTCGGCGACACCCTGGGCGACTTGCTTCTCGTCGGCCACATCCATGGTGATGAACCAGGCATTCTCGCCCAGCACCTTGGACACCTTGGAACCGCGCTCGCGGTCCAGGTCAGTCAATACCACCTGCCAGCCTTCGCTGATCAGCCACGCGGCAATACCGAGGCCAATGCCGCGCGCCGCCCCCGTTACCAGCGCAACGCGCCCGTTAGTGGCCGCTGCAGCCTCCATAGACCACTCGATCACAAGGCCGCCAACCCGCGGGCCAGGTCTGCCTGCAAGTCAGCGACATCTTCCAGGCCCACCGCGATGCGGATCAGGCTGTCACGGATACCGGCGGCTTCACGCTCCTGCGGCGCCAGGCGCCCGTGGGAGGTGGTGCTCGGGTGAGTGATGGTGGTCTTGCTGTCGCCCAGGTTGGCAGTGATGGAAATCAGGCGCGTCGCATCGATAAAGCGCCAGGCGCCGTCTTTGCCGCCCTTCACTTCAAAGCTCACTACCGCGCCGAAACCACGCTGCTGGCGTTGGGCCAATGCATGTTGCGGATGGCTCTTGAGCCCGGCGTAGTGCACTTTCTCGATACCGTCCTGCTGCTCCAGCCACTCGGCCAGGGCCTGAGCATTGGCGCAATGGGCTTTCATGCGCAGGCTGAGGGTTTCCAGGCCCTTGAGGAAGATCCAGGCGTTGAACGGGCTCAGGGTCGGGCCGGCGGTGCGCAGGAAGCCCACCACTTCTTTCATCTGCTCGCTGCGGCCAGCCACCACGCCGCCCATGCAACGACCCTGGCCGTCGATGAACTTGGTCGCCGAATGCACCACGATGTCCGCACCCAGCTTCAACGGCTGCTGCAAGGCCGGGGTGCAGAAGCAGTTGTCGACGATCAGCATAGCGCCCTTGGCGTGGGCGATCTCGGCCAGCGCGGCGATATCTACCAGCTCGGCAAGCGGGTTGGAAGGCGACTCGACGAACAACAGCTTGGTGTTGGCCTTGATGGCCGCATCCCAACCGGACAGATCTGCCAGGGGCACGTAGTCCACTTCGATGCCGAAGCGCTTGAAATACTTTTCGAACAGGCTGATGGTCGAGCCAAACACGCTGCGCGATACCAGTACATGGTCGCCAGCGCTGCACAGGCTCATCACCACCGCCAGGATGGCGGCCATGCCGGTGGCGGTCGCCACGGCCTGCTCAGCGCCTTCCAGTGCCGCGATGCGCTCTTCGAACGCACGCACAGTCGGGTTGGTGTAGCGCGAATACACGTTACCCGGCACTTCGCCGGCAAACCGCGCAGCAGCGTCAGCGGCGGTACGGAACACGTAGCTGGAGGTGAAGAACATCGGGTCGCCGTGCTCACCTTCCGGGGTACGGTGCTGGCCGGCGCGCACAGCCAGGGTATCGAAAGCTACGCCATCGAGGTCGCTGTCCAACCGACCGGCATCCCATTCCTGACTCATGCTGCGACTCCTTACTCAATACTTTATTTAAGATACAAAACCGGCCCCTCAGGGCCGGCTGTTACTCAGTTGTTATACAGGTCGATGATCGCGCTGACCGCCTGGGTCTTGATCTTCGACGAGTCGTTGCGCGCCTGCTCGATCTTGTTCAGGTAAGCCTCGTCGACATCGCCGGTCACGTACTTGCCGTCGAACACTGCACAGTCGAACTGGTCGATCTTGATCTTGCCACCGCCGACTGCTTCGATCAGGTCTGGCAGGTCCTGGTAGATCAGCCAGTCGGCGCCGATCAAGTCGGCCACGTCCTGGGTCGAACGATTGTGTGCGATCAGCTCATGGGCGCTCGGCATGTCGATACCGTACACGTTCGGGTAACGCACCGCAGGCGCCGCGGAGCAGAAGTACACGTTCTTCGCCCCAGCTTCGCGGGCCATCTGGATGATCTGCTTGCAGGTGGTGCCACGCACGATGGAGTCGTCCACCAGCATCACGTTTTTGCCACGGAACTCAAGCTCAATGGCGTTGAGCTTCTGGCGCACCGACTTCTTGCGTGCAGCCTGGCCAGGCATGATGAAGGTACGGCCAATGTAGCGATTCTTGACGAAGCCTTCGCGGAACTTGACGCCCAAATGGTTGGCCAGTTCCAGGGCAGCGGTACGGCTGGTGTCCGGAATCGGAATGACCACGTCGATATCATGCTCAGGACGCTCGCGCAGGATCTTCTCGGCAAGCTTCTCGCCCATGCGCAGGCGCGCCTTGTAGACCGAAACGCCGTCGATGATCGAATCCGGACGCGCCAGGTAGACGTGCTCGAAGATGCATGGGGTGAGCTTCGGCGCCACGGCGCACTGGCGGGTGTGCAGCTTACCGTCTTCGGTGATGTAGACAGCCTCGCCCGGTGCCAGGTCGCGGATCAGGGTGAAGCCCAGTACATCCAGGGACACGCTTTCGGACGCAATCATGTACTCGACGCCTTCGTCGGTGTGACGCTGGCCAAACACGATCGGACGGATGCCGTGGGGGTCGCGGAAACCGACGATGCCATAACCGGTGACCATGGCCACTACCGCATAGCCACCGACGCAACGGTTGTGCACGTCAGTCACGGCGGCGAATACGTCTTCTTCGGTCGGCTGCAGCTTGCCGCGCTGGGCCAGCTCGTGGGCGAACACGTTGAGCAGCACTTCCGAGTCGGAACTGGTGTTGACGTGGCGCAGGTCAGATTCGTAAATCTCCTTGGCCAGTTGTTCAACGTTGGTCAGGTTGCCGTTGTGCGCCAAGGTAATGCCGTAAGGCGAGTTGACGTAGAACGGTTGAGCCTCGGCCGAGGTCGAGCTACCGGCAGTCGGGTAGCGCACATGGCCAATGCCCATGTGCCCGACGAGGCGCTGCATGTGACGCTGATGGAACACGTCACGCACCAGGCCATTGTCCTTGCGCAGGAATAACCGGCCGTCGTGGCTGGTCACAATACCGGCAGCGTCCTGGCCGCGGTGCTGGAGGACGGTTAGCGCGTCATACAGCGCCTGATTGACGTTCGACTTACCGACGATACCGACGATGCCACACATGCGACGCAACCCCTACTTAATGAATCTTGACTGAACACAGCTTACTGAGGCGTTTGCGCCGGCAAGAGGTGTTCCTTGAACGGAAGATCAGCGGGTACGCTGATTCCGCTGGCCAGCCACTGACTGCTCCACCCCAGGATGAGGTTCTTGGACCAATCTGCAACCAATAGAAATTTTGGCACGAGTACCGACTCCTGCCACCACGAATCCTGCTGTACCGGCCCCAGGCTCAACAGCCCGACCGCCACGACCACCAGCAACGCGCCACGCGCAGCGCCGAAGGCCATGCCGAGAAATCGATCGGTCCCGGAGAGGCCGGTGACACGTATCAACTCGCCAATAAGATAATTGACCATTGCCCCCACCAGCAGCGTGGCGATGAACATGATGGCGCAGCCCGCGATGACGCGAGCCGAAGGTGTCTCTATGTATCCAGCCAGGTAGACCGACAGTGAACCACCGAACATCCAGGCTACGACTCCTGCGATGATCCAGGTCAGCAACGACAGTGCTTCTTTTACGAAGCCGCGGCTCAGACTGATCAAAGCGGAGATGGCGACGATGGCAACAATCGCCCAATCAACCCAGGTAAATGGCACAGTGCAGCCTACGTACGGATAAGGCGGCGCATTTTAGCAGAGCGCCGGGCGATGGGTAAGCTGTGATTGCGGGTGCTTTGCAAATCAATAGATTGGGCGGTATGAACGCCATTTCAAGCCCAGCATAAACCACTGTGGGAGGGGGCTTGCTCCCGATAGCGATGGATCAGTCAATACAACTGACACTGACCCACCGCTATCGGGAGCAAGCCCCCTCCCACATTTAGATTGCATTACTGCCTGCTTGAATCAGCCGCGCTCAGGCTGGAAGCGCACCACAAACCCATTGAGGTTCTGCTGGCGCCCCAACAAGTCCCGCAGGCGATCAGCCTCGGCACGCTCGATCAGCGGCCCAACAAACACGCGATTCTTGCCGTCAGCACTACGGATATAAGCGTTATAGCCTTGGGCACGCAGCTTTTTCTGCAGAGCATCGGCACTTTCGCGATTGGCCAGGCTGGCCAGCTGGATCGACCAGCTGATCGGCAGGCCATTGGGGTCGATGCGGCTCTGGCCCACGTCCGGCTTACCCGGTGCGGCAGGCTGCGGCGCTACCGGCTTGGGCGCCGGTGCAGGCGCAGCTGGTTTGGCGGCGACTGTCGGGGCCGGTGTCGGCTTGACCACCGGCACACTCGGCTGCACCGGCATCGAAGGCGCCTCTTGCGCGGCGACCTCCTCGTCAGTCGGCACGGGTTCTTCCTCTGGCAAAGCCTGCGGTTCAGGCACCACCACCGGCTCGACCTGAACCTGAGGCACCACGGGCGCCTGGGGTGCAGCAGGCGCCTCAACCACGACCTGGCGCTGCTCATCCTGGCGGGAGAACAGCATCGGCAGGAAAATCACTGCCAATGCCACCAACACCAGGGCTCCGACCATTCGCTGCTTGTATGCGCTATCCAGTAATGCCATGTGCAGCTTCCTCCGTGGAGCGCCGGGCCAACCATTCGAGCGCCTCGGCGACACAATAAAATGATCCGAACAACAGGATTTCGTCGTCGGCGGTCGCTACCGCACACTGAGCCTCGAGGGCAGCGGTGACGCTTGCATACGACGCCACAAGCGCGCCAAGGTTCTGCAACGCAACTTCCAGCTCAACCGCCGGGCGGCTACGCGGCGTATCCAGCGGCGCAACGGCCCAAGACTGAACGCTGCCCAGCAACGGCGCAACCACGCCGTCGAGGTCCTTGTCGGCCAACAACCCGAACACGGCAAGGCGACGACCGGCCGGTGGCGTGCGCGACAGACGCTGCGCCAGGTAGTGGGCAGCATGGGGGTTATGCCCCACATCCAACAACAGGTTCAGGCGTTTGCCTGCCCAGTCGAAGGCGCGACGATCCAGGCGCCCGACCACTTTCGTGGCTTGCAACGTCTGGGCAATCTGCGCGGCATCCCAACGCAGGTCCAGCAGCAAATACGCTTGCAGCGCCAGCGCGGCGTTTTCCATCGGCAGGTTCAGCAGCGGCAGATCCAGCAGCTCTACCGCCTTGCCACGCGCATCACGCCCGCGCCATTGCCAATGGGAAGCACCGATTTCAAGATTGAATTCGCGACCGCGCAGGTAGAATGGGCACTCCAGTTCGCGCACCTTGTCCAGCAAGGGTTGCGGCGGATCCAGGTCGCCACACAGCGCCGGCCTACCCTGGCGGAAGATCCCGGCCTTTTCATACGACACCGACTCACGGGTATCGCCCAGGTAGTCGGCGTGGTCGACACCAATGCTGGTGACCAACGCCAGGTCGGCATCCACCACATTGACCGTGTCCAGGCGCCCGCCGAGGCCGACTTCCAGCACCACCACATCCAGTTGCGCACGCTCGAACAGCCAGAACGCCGCCAGGGTGCCCATCTCGAAATACGTCAGGGAAATATCGCCACGCCCGGCATCCAGGGCAGCGAAGGCTTCGCATAACTGTTCGTCGGTGGCTTCGACACCATTGAGCTGCACGCGCTCGTTGTAGCGCAGCAGGTGCGGCGAGCTGTACACGCCGACTTTCAGGCCCTGGGCCTGCAACAGCGCGGCGACAAAGGCACAGGTGGAGCCCTTGCCGTTGGTGCCGGTCACCGTGATCACACGCGGTGCCGGCTGACCCAACCCAAGGCGGGCCGCTACCTGTTGCGAGCGCTCCAGGCCCATGTCGATGGCGGACGGATGCAACTGCTCAAGGTAGGCGAGCCATTCGCCCAGGGTACGCTGGGTCATAGGTTTGCAGGCACCGGCGGCACGACGATTGGCTCGACTTTAGGCGCGACGTACACAGGGGTCGGCAGGCCCATCATTTGCGCCAGCAGGTTGCCCAGGCGTGGGCGCAGTTCGCCACGTGGAATGATCAAGTCGATTGCGCCATGCTCCAGCAAGAATTCGCTGCGCTGGAAGCCTTCCGGCAGTTTCTCCCGCACGGTTTGCTCAATCACTCGCGGGCCGGCAAAACCGATCAGCGCCTTGGGCTCGCCGACGATCACATCACCCAACATCGCCAGGCTGGCGGAAACGCCGCCGTAGACCGGGTCGGTCAGTACGGAGATGAACGGGATGCCCTCTTCACGCAGACGCGCCAATACCGCCGAGGTCTTGGCCATTTGCATCAGGGAGATCAAGGCTTCCTGCATACGCGCACCACCGGAGGCGGCGAAGCAGATCATCGGGCAGCGGTTTTCCAGGGCGTAGTTGGCAGCGCGTACGAAGCGCTCGCCGACGATGGCGCCCATGGAACCGCCCATGAAGGAGAACTCGAAGGCCGAGACCACCACGGGCATGCCCAGCAGCTTGCCGCTGACCGAGATCAGCGCGTCTTTCTCACCGGTCTGCTTCTGCGCAGCGGTCAGGCGGTCCTTGTATTTCTTGCCATCGCGGAACTTGAGGCGGTCGACCGGTTCCAGGTCAGCGCCCAGTTCGTTGCGGCCGTCGGCATCCAAAAAGATGTCGATGCGCGCGCGCGCGCCGATACGCATGTGGTGGTTGCACTTGGGGCAAACGTCCAGGGTCTTTTCCAGTTCCGGGCGGTACAGCACCGCGTCGCAGGATGGGCACTTGTGCCACAGACCTTCAGGAACCGAGCTTTTCTTCACCTCGGAACGCATGATCGAAGGGATCAGTTTGTCTACTAACCAGTTGCTCATGCTTTCTTTCTCCAGTACCGGTGGCTTGAACACAGCCCCGCGTATGCCCTTGAGCTAAATTCATATGTGGCGATGATACCTGCGGGACGGGGTCAGACGTTCGACCTGCCATTTCCTGCCGTATCCTCAGCCTTCCAGACAACCTGCCAGCGCAGGGTTGCCACTTCATTTCCGGCCCACCACAGGCGGCGCCGGGCTGTTTTACACAGTGGTAGTTATGGACGGCGGCAGACTGCCAGCCGTCACATCCCACCACTGCTGTTGCGCACGGCCTGCACAAATGCGCGAATCTTGCCATGGTCCTTGACGCCCTTGGCCTGCTCTACCCCGCCGCTGACATCCACCGCATAGGGTCGGACCTGGACGATTGCCGCCGCGACATTGGCCGGATTGAGCCCGCCGGCAAGGATGATCGGCTTGCTCAGGCCCGCAGGAATCAGCGACCAATCGAACGCCTCGCCCGTGCCGCCCGGTACGCCTTCGACGTAGGTGTCCAGCAGGATCCCGCGAGCACCGGCATAGGCTGCGCACGCAGCGGCGATATCGTCGCCGGCCTTGACCCGCAGCGCCTTGATGTAAGGGCGCTGATAGCTGTCACACTCCTCTGGCGTTTCATCACCGTGAAACTGCAGCATGTCGAGCGGCACGGCATCCAGGGTTTCGTTGAGCTCGCAACGGCTGGCATTGACGAACAAGCCCACCGTGGTCACGAATGGCGGCAGCGCGGCGATGATTGCCCGCGCCTGCAACACATTCACCGCCCGCGGGCTCCTGGCATAAAACACTAAACCGATGGCATCCGCCCCCGCCTCGACTGCCGCGAGCGCGTCTTCTATGCGGGTAATCCCGCAAATCTTGCTGCGAACGGCTGGCATATCGTAGGAACCTCAGGGTTTGGACCGTGAAAGTCCCGGATGGTAACAAAAGCTTTTCCAGGCGTCAGCCGCCAAGTTCGCTGAAACCTGTGAGGAAGTGTGGACCGATAAAGCGTTCCGGCAATTGGAACTCGTCGCGGTACTCCACATCCACCAGATACAGGCCAAACGGATGTGCCGTAACGCCGCCCGTGCGACGAATGCGGCTTTCCAGCACTTCCTTGGCCCACTCCACCGGGCGCTCGCCGGTACCGATGGTCATCAGTACGCCGGCAATGTTGCGCACCATATGATGCAGGAAGGCCCCGGCGCGGATATCCAGCACGATCATCTTGCCGTGCCGGGTGACCCGCAGGTGGTGGACCTCCTTGATTGGCGACTTGGCCTGGCACTGGCCGGCGCGGAAGGCGCTGAAGTCATGCACACCCACCAGATGCTGCGCGGCCTCGGCCATGCGCTCGGCATCCAGCGGGCGATGGTTCCAGGTGATTTCTTCGTTGAGGTGCGCCGGGCGGATCTGATCGTTGTAGATCACGTAGCGGTAACGCCGGGCGATGGCCTTGAAGCGTGCATGAAAGTGCGCCGGCATGACCTTGGCCCAGCTCACACTGACGTCATGGGGCAAATTGATATTGGCGCCCATCACCCATGCCTTCATTGAACGCTCGGCCTGGGTGTCGAAATGCACCACCTGCCCACAGGCGTGGACACCCGCATCGGTACGCCCGGCACACATCAGCGACACCGGCGAATCAGCGACTTTGGACAGGGCGTTTTCCAGGGTTTCCTGCACCGTTGGCACGCCAGAAGCCTGGCGCTGCCAGCCGCGATAGCGCGAGCCTTTGTATTCCACGCCCAGGGCGATGCGGTAAAAGCCTGCGGCCGCCATTTCGGCGGCCGCGTTATCTATATTTGCCAAGAACTGAGAGCCTGATGAGTTGCGCAAAGGCGGGCATTATAAAGGCGCCGGATGCGTGGCGGGCGTTTTGTTATGGATCGATGCCAAACAAATGAGGGAGGGGGCTTGCTCCCGATAGTGGAGTATCAGTCAACAGGTTCATTGACTGAGCCACCGCTATCGGAAGCAAGCCCCCTCCCACACTGTTACGGCGCCTGGCGTTAGATGCGGCCGAGCATTTCCTTGGCTTCGCTACGCTGACCTTCATCACCCTCGGTCAACACTTCAGACAGGATGTCCTTTGCACCGTCCGCATCACCCATGTCGATGTACGCCTGGGCCAGGTCCAGCTTGGTGGCGACCTCATTGGTGCCCGAGAGGAAGTCGAATTCCGGCTCATCACCGCCCAGCGCCGCATCTTCTGCGGTGAAGGAAGGCTCGATGGGCGGATGTTCCAGGCTCTGGGACAAGCGGTCCAGTTCGGCGTTGACATCATCCAGCTCCGACGAAAAGGCGTCGGGCTTGGCTGCGGGGGCGTTCGGTTCATCTGCCAGAGACAGGTCGAAGTCTTCCGGCAGTTCGAATTCGTCCAGTGCGGCGGGTGTCAGTGTGGGTGGATCTACCGGCGGCACATCCGCCACCTGCCCTTCGAGCCCCGAAAGGAAATCGTCATCGGACTGCGACGCCGGCGGCTCCAACTGCAGGTCCAAGTCGAAGTCCGACAGGTCCTGCGCATCAGGCTTGGCTGCGGTCTGTTGCTGCAACAGCGCCTCAAAGGTTTGCTGGTCTTGCGCGATCTCGGCCGGTGAAGCGGCCTCCAGATCATCCAGGCTCAGGTCGAAATCGGTATCGAGCGCGGCCGCATCCGCCTGAGGCGTCGGAGCCGGCTTATCGTCGAGCAGGTCCTTGACGTATTGCGCATCCAAGGCTGCGGCGGCCACTGCGGCACTGACACCCGCGGCCAACACGGCCATGGCCGGGAAGCGCGCCTTCAGCTGCTCGACTTGGGCATGGTTCTCACCGTTGGCCACCAATTGGCGCTCCTGGGTGACGAAACCGTCCTTGTCGTTCTGCAGGCCGTAGACTTCCATCAGCTTCAAGCGCAGGTCGCTGCGCTTGGGCTCGTGCTTGATGGCTTGCTCGAGCACATCAGCCGCCTGGTTCAGGTGACCACGGTCGATATGGGACTGGGCTTGCGCCAGGGCATCGCTGGAGTTCTCCTGGGCCACGGCCACAGCCAGCGGCGCGAGCACAGAGGCAACAGTCGGCACGACTACGGGCTCAACCACCGGGGCAGGCGCTGGAGCGGTCGCCAGCTTGACGCTCGGCGGCGGTACTTCAAGGCCTTCGAAACTGTCGGGCGGCAGGTCCTGGTCAATGTTGGAGGTGAACTCAGGCTCTTCGGCCAACGCCCGAGCCATGCGCAGGTGTTTTTCTTCTTCGCGGCGGGCATTGCGATGGCGCGCCCACAGCAGCAAGAGCAGCAGCACCACCAGGATGGCTGCGCCGCCAAGGATGCCAAGCACAATCGGGTTGGTCAGCAGGTCGTTGAACTTGCCTTCGGTGCTGGCAGGCGCTGCAGCCGGCTTGACCGGTTCAGGGGCAGGTTCAGGTGCCGGGGCCGCAACGGGCGCCGCAGGTGTTGCCGGCGCCGCCTCGGGCTCGCCGGCCAGCTGCGCAGGCATGGCCGCCGTCGCCGGCTCACCTTTTTCAGCCTGCAAGCGGGCGAGCTGGTCATTCTTCAGTTGAATCAGCTTTTGCAGCTTGTCCAACTGGCTCTGCAAATCGGCGGCGCGGCTTTTCAGTTCTTCGTTATCGCGGCGCGTGGTGTCCAGCTCTTCCTGGGTCATCGCCAGTTTGTCGCTCAGGGCGCGGCTGTCAGCGGCCTTGCCCTTCACGCCTTTCTTGGCGGACTCGGCCGAGACCAGGCTCAAGTTGTCCTGGGCCGAGGTGCTCGACGGCGCATTGCCGGCCTGGGTGCGTTTGGTCGCATCCAACTGCGCCTTGCCGGCCACTTGGCCTTGAGGGGTACGGCGGCCTTGGCGCCAGGCGGCGTTCTGCGCGCTTACTTCGGCAATCGCTTGCGGTTGCGCCAGCGCAGTGCTTTGTGTGGCATCCGGCAGGCGCAGGACCCGGCCAGTTTTCAGACGGTTGATATTGCCGTCGACAAAGGCATCAGGATTGAGCGCCTGAATGGCCAGCATCGTCTGCTGGATCGAGGCACCATTGCGATTCTTCGCCGCAATTTCCCACAAGGTGTCGCGGGAGGTGGTGGTGTGCTGGGCCGGCTGGCTGACCGCGGGCGCAGTGCTGGCCGGCGCGCTGGCAGTCGGGGCCGGCTGGTCGAACTTGGCCGGGTCGAGCAGCACGCTGTAGTCACGCATCAGGCGGCCGTTGGGCCATTGCACCTGCATCAGGAAACGCACATAGGAATCGGGCAGCGGCTTGCTGGAGGTCACCCGCACGACGCTGCGACCTTCGGGGTTGATCACCGGCGTGAACGTCAGGTCATCGAGAAACGCCTGGCGGTCGACACCCGCATCCACGAAAGCCTGGGCCGAAGCCAGGCTTGGCGTGATCTCGGAAGCCGTGAGGCCGCCGACGTCGCGCAATTCGATTTCCACGGACAGCGGCTGGTTCAACTTCGACTTGAGGGTCATCTCCCCAAGTTGCAGCGCCTGCGCCATACCGGAGGTCAGCGCCGAGGCGGCCGCTATTGCTAACACCAGTTTGCGAACTTGAACCATAGCCTCATCCTTTGTTTGAACACTCCCCGCCCTGCGAGAAGGTTGGTAACCGCTGCCATAAGGCATGGCGAGCCGATAGGTTACCGACGCGCTTGTGTTCCACTTGGGGCCAAGCATAGCGCCTGGCTAGAATCAATCTACAAATTGCCGCCAAGTATCTTTTACGCAAGGCCTTTTATCAACAACTGCGCCAATTCCACGGCGTTCAGGGCCGAGCCCTTGCGTACGTTATCTGACGTCAGCCACAGATTTAGTTCCGCGGGGTCGTCTACACCTGCGCGGACTCGTCCTACGTATACAACGTCCTGGCCGACGGCGTCGCCTACAGCCGTTGGATAATCGCCCTCCTCGACCAGCTCGATAGCTGGCGCCGCCTCGAGGGCGCGGTTCACCGCGACCAGATCGACCGGCGCGGCCAATTGCAACGACACAGTCAGGCTATCGCCAAAAAACACCGGGGCTTGAACGCAGGTTGCGGAAATCTTTAGCAAAGGTGTTTCCAGCACGGCACGCAACTCATGTACGAGACGTTTCTCCAGCTCTGTATGACCCTGGGCATCTGGGGTACCGACTTGTGCCAACAGATTGAAAGCCATTTGCCGGTCGAAGAACTTCGGCTCCAGCGGACGCACGTTCAACAGCTCGGCAGTCTGGCGGGCCAACTCGCTGACGGCTTCGCGGCCCTGGGCGGAGACCGCCAGGTTGGCGGTGACACTGACCTGCTGGATGTCCACCAAGCCACGCAGCGGCGCCAGCACCGTCGCAAGGTAAGTGGCGCAAGGGCTTGGGCTGCCGAGCTGGAACGGCTTTTTCAAACCCTCCAGCACATGGGCGTTAGCCTGCGGTACAACTTGCGGCGCCTGCTCGGCCGGCAGTGCGCCGGACAAGTCAATCACCGAACAGCCGGCGGCCGTGGCACGCGGGGCGAAGCTCAGGGTCACCGCTGGGCCCGCCGCAAAGAACGCAAGCTGCGCCTTGCTGAAGTCGAACTCGTCGACCTCCTTGACCCGCACGTTCTTGCCACGAAACGGCACCGAAGCCCCCGCCGAGTTACTGCCCGCCAGCAAATACAAGGTGCCCACCGGGAAATTCAGCTCTTCAAGGATCTGCACCAGGGTTTCGCCAACGGTGCCGGTGGCGCCGATCACGGCGATTTCAAAGGTCTGGGTCATGGGGGTTGCCTCGGGCGTTACGGGGGAGCGGCACTTTACCGGGTGGTTGGGGGTGAGGCAATTAGCCTGGGCCTTGTGGTGTGGCTGATGGCCCAATCGGGGGCTTGCCCCCGATTGGGCCCGAAAGACCAACAAAAAACCCGCGCCTGTCACCAGAACGCGGGTTTCTCTTACTACCTTAAGCTTAAGCGATCAACGTTCCAGCAAGATCCGCAACATGCGACGCAACGGCTCAGCCGCGCCCCACAGCAGTTGGTCGCCGACGGTGAACGCGCCAAGGAACTGGCTGCCCATGTTCAGCTTGCGCAAGCGGCCCACCGGCACATTCAGGGTGCCGGTGACCTTGGTCGGGCTCAGCTCCTGCATGCTGATATCGCGGTTGTTCGGCACCAGCTTGACCCAAGGGTTGTGCTGGCTGATCAGCCCTTCGATATCGGCGATCGGCACGTCTTTGTTCAGCTTGATGGTCAGCGCCTGGCTGTGGCAACGCATGGCGCCGATGCGTACGCAGATGCCGTCCACCGGGATCGGGTTCTTGAAGCGCCCGAGGATCTTGTTGGTCTCGGCCTGGGCCTTCCACTCTTCGCGGCTCTGGCCGTTGGGCAGTTCCTTGTCGATCCACGGGATCAGGCTGCCGGCCAATGGCACACCGAAGTTCTCGGTCGGGTAAGCATCGCTGCGCATGGCTTCGGCCACACGGCGGTCGATGTCAAGGATCGCACTGGCCGGGTCGGCCAGTTGATCGGCGACCGCAGCGTGGGTCGCGCCCATCTGCTTGATCAGCTCGCGCATATTCTGCGCGCCGGCGCCGGAGGCCGCCTGATAGGTCATGGCGCTCATCCACTCGACCAAACCGGCCTCGAACAAGCCGCCCAGGCCCATCAGCATCAGGCTGACGGTGCAGTTGCCGCCGACGTAGTTCTTGGTGCCGGCATCCAGTTGCTGGTCGATGACCTTGCGGTTGACCGGGTCCAGGATGATCACTGCGTCGTCCTGCATGCGCAGGCTCGAGGCGGCATCGATCCAGTAACCCTGCCAGCCGGCTTCGCGCAGCTTGGGGAAGACTTCGCTGGTGTAGTCGCCACCCTGGCACGTCAGGATCACGTCGAGGGTCTTCAACTCTTCAATGCTGTAGGCATCCTTGAGCGGGGCGATATCCTTGCCCACGGACGGCCCTTGGCCACCTACGTTCGAAGTGGTGAAAAACACCGGCTCAATAAGATCGAAATCCTGCTCTTCCAGCATCCGCTGCATGAGCACGGAACCGACCATACCGCGCCAACCGATCAGACCTACACGTTTCATCGCAACTACACCTTGTTAAAAAGTGGGCCGCCTTGCAGCAACAACTGCAAGCGGGCCCGAGAGATTACAGATTCCGCAGCGCGGCGACTACTGCGTCGCCCATTTCTTGCGTACCGACCTTGGTGCAACCCTGTGACCAGATGTCACCGGTACGCAGGCCCTGGTCAAGCACCAGGCTGACGGCTTTCTCGATCGCGTCCGCCGCATCAGCCAGGTTGAAGCTGTAACGCAGCATCATCGATACCGACAAAATGGTCGCCAACGGGTTGGCAATGCCAAGGCCTGCGATATCCGGCGCCGAACCGTGGCACGGCTCGTACATGCCCTTGTTGTTGGTGTCCAGGGACGCCGACGGCAGCATGCCGATGGAACCGGTGAGCATCGAGGCCTGGTCGGACAGGATGTCGCCGAACAGGTTGTCGGTGACGATCACGTCGAATTGCTTGGGCGCGCGCACCAGCTGCATGGCGGCGTTGTCGACATACATGTGGCTCAGTTCGACGTCCGGGTAGTCCTTGGCGACCTCCTCGACGATTTCGCGCCACAGTTGGCTGGAGGCCAGTACGTTGGCCTTATCCACCGAACAGACCTTCTTGCCACGCACGCGGGCCATGTCGAAACCGACTCGGGCAATACGGCGGATTTCGCTCTCGCTGTACGGCAAGGTGTCGTAGGCCTGGCGTTCGCCATTTTCCAACTCACGCACACCTCGTGGCGAGCCGAAATAGATACCACCGGTCAGCTCACGCACGATGAGGATATCCAGGCCTGCCACCACTTCCGGCTTGAGGCTCGAGGCGTCGGCCAGCTGCGGATAGAGGATCGCCGGGCGCAGGTTGCCGAACAGGCCCAGTTGCGCACGGATTTTCAGCAGGCCGCGCTCGGGGCGGATGTCACGGTCGATCTTGTCCCATTTCGGCCCGCCCACGGCGCCGAGCAGCACGGCGTCGGCCGCACGGGCGCGGTCCAGGGTTTCGTCAGCCAGGGGCACGCCGTGCTTGTCGATGGCGGCGCCGCCGATTACGTCGTGGCTCAGCTCGAAGCCCAGGCTGTATTTGCTGTTGGCCAATTCCAGGACCTTGACCGCTTCGGCCATGATTTCCGGGCCAATACCGTCGCCAGGGAGAATCAGAATCTGCTTGCTCATGTGTTCCTCATTTCATCAAGCGACCCGCCCGCGGGCAGGTCGGGAAAAATCCAATCAGCGTTCGGCAAACACCACCAGCACGTCGGTGCTGAAGGTGCCGTCGGCCTGTATTTCGTAGTATTCACGCACTTCCTGGCCCATCGCCTGTTGCAGCTCAAGGATTGCCGTGCGCAACACCTCTGGCGTGCGCATGCGCTCAACCCACGAGGTGTATTCCAGACGCAGACGCTGGCGGCTGCTGTTGCGCACATGCAGACCGGACTCGCTGAGTTGCTGCATCCACTCGGCGGCGGAGTAATCACGCACGTGACTGGTGTCGCGCAGCACTTCGACGGTTTGCAGGTAAGTGTCCAGCAATGGGCTGCCCGGTGACAAGACATCGACAAACGCCGCCACGCCACCCGGCCTGAGCACTCGGCGTACTTCGCGCAGGGCCAGGCCCAGGTCGCTCCAGTGGTGGGCCGAATAACGGCTGAACACGAAGTCGAACTCGCCATCGGCAAAGGGCAGGCGTTCGGCGGCGCCGTGTACGGTACGGATATTGTCCAGGCCGCGGTCAACCGCAGCCGCGGCAACCACATCGAGCATTTGCTGGGACAGGTCGTAGGCCACCACTTCGTTGACCAAAGGTGCGACATGGAAGCTCACATGACCGGCACCGCAGCCCAGGTCCAGCAGTCGTGCAGCGCCCTGCCCGGCCAGCTCGGCCTGGAGCCGCGCGAATTCGGTGCCCTGGGCGTGTACGGCACTGCTCAGGTAGGCCGAGGCTTGTTCGCCGAATTGCTTTTGCACGACTTGGGTGTGGGCGGTGGTGGTCATGGGGGATTCCTCAATGGACCTTGTGGTGTTTGTTCTGGCCCTATCGGGAGCAAGCCCCCTCCCACATTTGATCGCATTTCAAACTGGAGGAACTGGGTCAAATGTGGGAGGGGGCTTGCTCCCGATAGCGGCGGCCCTGCCTACATCAATCTATGCATCGCGAAACAACCAAGGCTGGCTCGCCCGATGCCTGGCTTCAAACGCCGCAATCGCATCGCCGTCCTGCAAGGTCAGGCCGATATCATCCAGGCCGTTGATCAGGCAGTGTTTACGGAACGCATCCACCTCAAAGTGATACACCTTGCCATCCGGGCGAGTCACGGTCTGTGCGGCCAGGTCGACGGTCAATTGGTAGCCCACAGTGGCTTCCACCTGATGGAACAGCTCATCCACTTCGGCGTCGCTCAAGATGATCGGCAACAGGCCGTTCTTGAAGCTGTTATTGAAGAAGATGTCGGCATAGCTCGGCGCGATAATGCTGCGAAAGCCGTATTCCTCCAGGGCCCACGGCGCGTGCTCACGGCTGGAGCCGCAGCCGAAGTTTTCCCGGGCCAGCAATACGCTGGCGCCCTGGTAACGCTCCGCGTTGAGCACAAAGTCTTTGTTCAGCGGGCGCTTGGAGTTGTCTTGGTAGGCATAGCCCACGTCCAGGTAGCGCCACTCGTCAAACAGGTTGGGGCCAAACCCGGTGCGCTTGATCGACTTCAAGAACTGCTTGGGGATGATCTGGTCGGTGTCCACGTTGGCACGGTCCAACGGCGCGACAAGGCCTGTGTGTTGGGTAAAAGCTCTCATCGGGTATTCCTCAGATCAATTCGCGAACGTCGATGAAACGACCGTTGACGGCCGCCGCGGCAGCCATGGCCGGGCTGACCAAGTGGGTACGCCCGCCAGCGCCCTGACGCCCTTCGAAGTTACGGTTGGAAGTGGACGCGCAATGCTCGCCCGACTCCAGGCGGTCGGGGTTCATCGCCAGGCACATCGAGCAGCCCGGCTCACGCCATTCAAAACCGGCTTCGAGGAAGATCTTGTCCAGGCCTTCAGCTTCGGCCTGGGCCTTGACCAGGCCTGAACCTGGCACCACGATGGCTTGCTTGATGGTCGAGGCGACTTTGCGGCCTTTGGCGATCACTGCCGCGGCGCGCAGGTCTTCGATCCGCGAGTTGGTGCAGGAGCCGATGAATACGCGATCCAACTGGATGTCGGTAATCGCCTGATTGGCTTTCAAGCCCATGTACTTCAAGGCGCGCTCGATGGAACCACGCTTGACCAGGTCAGCCTCTTTCGCCGGGTCCGGCACGTTCTGGTCAACCGCCAAGACCATTTCCGGCGAAGTGCCCCAACTGACCTGTGGCTTGATCTGCGCGGCGTCCAGCTCGACCACGGTGTCGAACACCGCATCGGCGTCGGACACCAGGTCCTTCCAGGCTTCCACGGCGGCATCCCAATCGGCGCCTTGCGGGGCAAATGGGCGGCCTTTGACGTACTCGACGGTTTTCTCGTCCGCCGCCACCATGCCCACGCGCGCACCGGCCTCGATGGACATGTTGCAGATGGTCATGCGACCTTCGATGGACAGGTCGCGAATCGCGCTGCCGGCAAACTCGATGGCGTGGCCGTTGCCGCCAGCGGTGCCGATCTTGCCGATCACGGCCAGTACGATGTCCTTGGCGGTCACGCCAAACGGCAAGGTGCCTTCGACGCGCACCAGCATGTTCTTCATCTTCTTGGCCACCAGGCACTGGGTGGCGAACACATGTTCCACCTCGGAAGTGCCGATGCCATGGGCCAGGGCGCCGAATGCACCGTGGGTGGAGGTATGAGAGTCGCCGCAGACCACGGTCATGCCCGGCAAGGTCGCACCCTGCTCCGGGCCGATGACGTGAACGATGCCCTGACGCACATCATTCATCTTGAATTCGGTGATGCCATATTCGTCACAGTAGTCGTCGAGGGTCTGTACCTGCAAACGCGAGACCTGATCGGCAATGGCTTCGATACCGCCCTTGCGCTCAGGCGTGGTCGGCACGTTGTGGTCCGGAGTGGCGATGATCGAGTCGACGCGCCAGGGCTTGCGCCCAGCCAGTCGCAGGCCTTCGAACGCTTGGGGCGAGGTCACTTCATGGATGATGTGACGGTCGATATAGATCAGCGACGATCCATCATCGCGACGTTTCACTTCATGGGAATCCCAAAGCTTGTCGTAAAGCGTTTTGCCGGCCATCAGTCGGTCCTCATCAGCGGTGCTTCTATACGCCGGGCTTTTCAATAACCCTTTGGCTTGTGAGGCTGATGGTATGGCGCTACATTAAATAACTCAAATTCATATTTTTTATGCTTTGGATTACCAACTGGAATATCACCATGGACCTGGCCAACCTCAACGCCTTTATTGCCATCGCTGAAACCGGCAGTTTCTCGGGTGCCGGCGAACGCCTGCACCTGACCCAACCGGCCATCAGCAAACGCATCGCTGGCCTGGAACAACAACTGAAGGTGCGTCTGTTCGATCGCCTGGGCCGTGAAGTGGGTTTGACCGAAGCCGGGCGAGCCTTGCTGCCTCGTGCCTATCAGATCCTCAATGTGCTGGACGACACCCGTCGCGCCCTGACCAACCTTACCGGCGAAGTCAGCGGGCGACTCACTCTGGCCACCAGCCACCATATAGGCCTGCACCGCCTGCCACCGGTCCTGCGCACGTTCACTCGGCAATACCCGAACGTGGCATTGGATATTCAGTTTCTCGATTCGGAAGTGGCCTACGAAGAAATCCTCCACGGTCGTGCCGAAGTGGCGGTGATTACCCTGGCGCCCGAGCCCCACAACCTGGTGCGCGCCACGCCGGTATGGGATGACCCGCTGGATTTCGTGGTAGCACCCGAACACAGCCTGATCAGCAATGGCTCCATCAGCCTGGCCGATATCGCCGCGCACCCGGCAGTGTTCCCTGGGGGCAATACCTTCACCCACCACATTGTCAGCCGGTTGTTCGAGGCCCAGGGCCTTGCGCCGAATATCGCCATGAGCACCAATTACCTCGAAACCATCAAGATGATGGTCTCCATCGGCCTGGCCTGGAGCGTGTTGCCGCGCACCATGCTCGATGACCAGGTGGCAAGTATCGCTTTGCCGGGCATACAGCTCAGTCGCCAGCTAGGCTATATCGTGCACACCGAAAGGACGCTGTCGAACGCTGCGCGGGCCTTCATGAGCCTATTGGATGCACAGGTCGATCTGCCAGGGTTACCGGCATGACACCGTGCGGCCCCGGGCTCTAACTACTACCGCGCTGTTTTCCCAACGAGCCAAGGCCCTTTGATAATGCGCAATCCCGTCGACCCGATACCTCCCCTGCCCCGCATCTACGCCCTGGACCCACAAGCGGCGGAACAGAGCTGGGACAGCGCCCCGCAATTGCTGGCGGCCCTCAATGCCGCCCGGCTGGGTGCCTGGTGCTGGGAAATCGATACGGGAAAAATCAGTTGGTCCCGGGGCACCCAGGCGCTATTTGGCTTTGATCCTCGCCAGCCGCTGCCCAAAGACCTCGACTATCTCGATCTGCTCGCACCGGAAGACCGAACCCGCGTGATACGCGGTTTTCACGCGGTACTCGCCGGGGAGCCATTCGAGCGCGCCATGCACCACCGCATCCAGTGGCCCGATGGCAGCCTGCACTGGCTGGAGATCAGCGGCAGCCTGGCGCCCGACAAAGCGGGTCGCCGCCGCATGATCGGAGTGATTCGTGAGATCACTCACCAGCGCGAACGCGAATACGCCCTCAGTCATTCAGAAAAGCGCTTCGCCACGCTGTTCCACTTGTGCCCGAACATGGTGCTGCTGACGCGCCAGGCCGACGGTTTGATCAGCGAGGCCAACCAGTACTTCGAAATGCTGTTCGGCTGGCCGGTGGCCGACGCCATCGGCCGCACCACCCTGGAGCTGGGCTTGTGGCGCGACCCTGAACAACGCGCACTGCTGGTCAAGGCCACCCAGCGCAAAGGCGAGCCCATGACCATGGAGGTGCAGTTCTGCGCCAGCAACGGCCAGATCCACGACGGCACCCTCAGCGCTCAGAAAGTCGAGCTGGACGGCGAGGCCTACCTGATCAGCACGTTCCTCGACACTACAGAGCGCAAAAATGCCGAACAAGCGCTCAAGGACAGCCAGGAACGCCTGGACCTGGCCCTGGATTCGGCACAGCTGGGCACCTGGGACTGGCACATACCCAGCGGCATGCTTTACGGCTCGGCCCGCGCCGCCCAATTGCACGGCCTGGACCCCGCACCGTTCCACGAGTCCTTCGACGCGTTTTTCGAAGGCATGTCCGATGAAGATCGCGAGGGCATGCGCAACGCCTACCGCAGCTTGCGCGAAGGGCCGGGTGGCAACTATCAGTTGACGTATCGCGTGCTGATGGAGGACGGCAGCCCACGCTACCTGGAAAGCCGTGCCCGCCTGTATCGCGACGAGGCTGGCCACCCCTTGCGCATGGCCGGTACGTTGCTGGATATCACCGACCAGGTCGAGCGCGAACAACGGCTCACAGCCTCCGAAGAAAAATTCGCCAGCTTGTTCCAGGCCAGTCCCGACCCGATCTGCGTGACCGACCTGGACAGCGGCGCCTTTATTGAGATCAACCCCGCATTCACCCAGACCTTCGGCTTTACCGCCGCCGAAGTGATCGACAAAAGCGCCGAACAGATCGGCCTGTGGGACGAGTCCAGCAAGCGCCTGCAACGCATCGAGCAGGTGATTCGCGAACAGGCCCTGAGCAATGTGGCCGTCGTGGTGCATCACAAGAACGGCCAAAGCCTGACCTGCGTGATTTCCAGCCGCTTGATCAAGGTCAGCGACCAGTCATGCATCGTCACCACACTGCGCGATATCACCCAGCAGCAACGCTCGGAAGCCGCGCTCAAGGCCAGTGAAGAGAAATTCGCCAAGGCATTCCACTCCAGCCCCGACGCGATTTCCATCACCGAGCGCGACAGCGGCCGTTATGTGGAGGTCAATGATGGTTTTTGCCGCCTGACCGGTTACCGCACCGAGGAAGTGATCGGCCTGACCCTCTACCAGATCGGCATCTGGGCCGATGAAAACCAGCGCGCCGCCCTACTGGCCGAGTTGCAGGTCAAGGGCCGCATTCATCATCTGGAAATGCTCTGGCACAACAAACGTGGCGAGGTGTTGGCGGTGGAGGTTTCGGTTGAGCCGATCACCTTGAATGAAACCCCATGCCTGTTGCTGACCGCACGCGACGTCAGCCTGTTGAAAAACGCCCAGGCGCAGATCCGTCACCTGGCGTACCACGACCCGCTCACCAACCTGCCCAACCGTGCGCTGCTGATGGATCGCCTGAGCCAGCAGATCGCCTTGCTCAAGCGCCACAACCTGCGCGGCGCCCTGCTGTTTCTTGACCTCGACCACTTCAAGCACATCAACGACTCCCTCGGCCATCCGGTGGGCGACACCGTACTAAAAATTGTCACCGCACGCCTGGAAGCCAGCGTACGCATGGAAGACACCGTGGCACGCCTGGGCGGCGATGAGTTCGTGGTGCTGCTCAGCGGCCTGGAGGGTTCGCGCCAGGCCGTCAGCAGCCAGGTGCAAGCATTGGCCGACACTCTTCGCGAGTTACTTTCGGAACCGATGTTCCTCGACGGCCATCGGCTGCAGGTCACGCCGAGCATCGGCGTGGCGCTGATTCCCGACCATGGCAGCACACCGGCCGACCTGCTCAAGCGCGCTGACATCGCCCTGTACCGCGCCAAGGATTCAGGACGCAATACCACACAGATGTTCCACAACAGCATGCAAAAAACCGCCAGCGAGCGCCTGCGCATGGAAACCGACCTGCGCCTGGCCTTGTCACGCGGCGAGTTCAGCGTGCATTACCAGCCTCAAGTAGACGCGCGCGGCAACAGGATTGTCGGTGCCGAGGCCCTGGTGCGCTGGCAGCATCCGCAACTGGGCGCGCAGTCGCCAACGGAATTTATCAAGGTTTTGGAAGACAGCGGCCTGATCCTGGAAGTCGGCACCTGGATTCTCGACGAAGCCTGCGGCGCCTTCGCACAATTGATTGCCGACGGCCTGGTGGACCCGCTCAATTTCAGCCTGTGCGTGAACATCAGCCCGCGGCAGTTTCGCCAAAATGATTTTGTGGAGCGGGTGGAACGCAGCCTCGAACAGCACCAACTACCCTTCAGCCTGCTGAAACTGGAGATCACCGAAGGCATTGTCATCCAGAACCTTGACGATACCGTGGCGAAGATGCGCCGCCTGAAAAAGCTAGGCGTGAGCTTCGCAATGGATGATTTCGGCACCGGCTACTCATCCCTGACCTACCTCAAGCGCCTGCCGGTGGATGCATTGAAAATTGACCAGTCGTTCGTACGCGATGCGACCCACGACCCGAATGATGCGGAAATCATCCGCGCCATCGTAGCCATGGCGCGCAGCTTGAACCTGGAGGTGATTGCCGAGGGCGTGGAAACCCCGGAACAACTGGCGTTCCTGCAGCAGCTGGGCTGCCATTTATTCCAGGGTTATTTGCACAGCCGGCCGTTACCGATAGAGGGGTTCAGGCGACTGCTGGAGTAGCGATCACATCAGCGCTACGGCCTGACCTCGCGTGGGGGCCGAACCTTGGCGCCCCCATAATTCTTCGCGGCCATTGATGACCGCCACCGAATGCATGGCCCGGTTACACATACCCAGTTGCCCGTTAGCAAGGTCGCGTACAGAAACCTTTTTCATATGCTTCTTCAACCCCAGCCGCATGAACCCTTCACCCGGCCCGGTCTCGTCCTCGCCATTATTCAAACTGCGGATCGCCGCCTGGAAGCTTCGGCCCGCCGTACGATCATTGTTTTCCATCTGCGCACGCTTGGCACTGACCGCAAACAAAAACTGCGCATCCTTGAGCATCCCCTTGTCCGCGCCGACAAACCGCGCGCTTCGTGCCCCTTCGGCGAGCTCACGGTCGGTCAGGGTGAGCTTGAAGTCGTCACGCATGACCACCTGGTAGCCGCCACTGGTTTTGATCACTTCCTTGAAAATATCCGTGGGGCTCTGGCCAAATCGATACATCGCCGCCTTGATGGCCGATACCGTCACACAGTTGCCATCGGGGCCTTGGCGAAACCCGCTCCAGATGTTGTCAGGCTTGGCGCCATTTCGCTTGCTGGAAAGCCCCTGGATTTCCAGTGCAGCGCCTGGTTTGGGGGCGACAGGTTCTGGCGTCACCTGCGGGGTAACTTCTACGGAAGGAGCAGGTGCATCAGGACGTACCTGGGCCCGTCTATCTCTTCGATCAGATATCAATGCTTGTAACTGAAAAGAAATTGAACGCAACGCAGTAAGAACTTCCGGCAACTTGTCAGTTTCGGTTTTGCTTTCCGACACCGTGCTGGCAGGAACGTTTACATCGCGCTTAATACCCTCACTGCCAGACCACAGCGCTGGGCTTGACTTATTACTCGCCTCAGCCAGATCACCGAACTTATTGAAATCTACAATACGCGCAATATTGTTTATTGAATGGATAGACATATACTTCTCCACACACAGGCATCCCACGAATACACACGTCGCCGAAGGTGCCTGCTTTTCTTAAAATTTTAAACCAGCCCGCGCATACACAGCCTCGGGGCGCTCTTCCGCCCCTGATTCAGTGCGGGTATTGATTTGATTTTTATGAACTGGAAACAACAGCGTCACCCAGTCCACCTATTCGTGGAGAATTCGCCTATCGAGTTCCCGAAATCGTTTCTCATATAACCACACCTACACGTACTCAAGGACGCCACTTCTTGTCTGCGCCCGTTGAGCCCTTGCACCACGCGGCTGCCGACAAAGCTCGATCCTTACATACGTTAATAAACTGCTTACATGTAAATAGCCGATAATATTCGAGCAACTTCAAGCTGAGTTTTTATGGTATTTCGCGCACGAGAAAGATAGGGCTCCACTGGAGCCCTATCAGGTAAATTTAAAACTTAATTAATGATTCAATCCAACGTGACGGGGTGCTGCATGCCCAACAGGCGACTGACCTGCTCCAATTGCGTCTCACGGCGCAGGGCCGTGAACAGCTCCACCGCCTCCGGGTAATTGCGTGTCAGCATCGCCAGCCATTGCTTCAAGCGGCCGGGCGCCTGCTTTTCAGTCAGTTGCGCCACCGATTGGCGCCAGAATTCCTGCAGCATCGGCTGCATCTGCGCCCAGGTCATTTCGACCACGTCCTCGCCCGCCTTCGCGGCTACGATCTGCCGCGCCAAGTCAGGGCGCGCCACCAAGCCACGGCCCAGCATGATGTCTTCGGCACCACTGATTTCGCGGCAACGCTTCCAGTCTTCGACGCTCCAGATATCGCCATTGGCAAATACAGGCACCTTGACCACGTCCTGCACCCGCGGGATCCACTCCCAATGGGCCGGCGGCTTGTAGCCATCGGCCTTGGTGCGCGCATGCACCACGATATGCGCAGCACCGCCCTCGGCCAGGGCCGTGGCGCACACCAACGCCCCGTCCGGGCTGTCGAAGCCCAGGCGCATCTTGGCGGTGACCGGAATATGAGCGGGTACGGCGCGGCGCACGTGTTCGACAATCTGGTTGAGCAATTCCGGCTCCTTGAGCAGCACCGCGCCACCACGGGATTTGTTCACCGTCTTGGCCGGGCAACCGAAGTTCAAGTCGATGACTTGCGAGCCCAACTCGCAGGCCAGTGCGGCATTTTCCGCCAGGCATACCGGGTCGGAACCGAGCAGTTGTACACGCAGTGGCACGCCTGCCGCCGTGTGGGCACCGTGCAGCAGTTCCGGAGCGAGCTTATGGAAATAGGCAGGGGTGAGCAGGCGGTCGTTGACGCGGATGAACTCGGTCACGCACCAATCAATACCGCCCACGCGGGTCAACACGTCCCGCAGGATGTTGTCGACCAACCCCTCCATGGGCGCCAAGGCAATTTGCATGGAAAACACTCAACAAAAATCGTGGCGCAGTTTACTGGGTTTCCTGCGGTAACCGTTAACCCCCGGTCAGGGCGGGGCCATAACCTTCAATAAACTCGGCGGGCATACGCTTGGGCTTGCCGCTGGACAGCTCGATGCACACAAAGGTGGTTTGTGCACGCAGCAGGGTCGCGCCATCACGGGGGCGTACCAGCTGGAAACGACGGGTCATTTTCAGGCGCTGGTCCCAATCGACGATCCAGGTGGCCAGTTGCAACTCATCGCCTTCATAGCCGGCCGCCAGGTAATCGATCTCGTGGCGCACCACGGCCATGGCACGATCCAGGCGCCGGTATTCGGTGAGGTCCAGCCCCAGGCGCTGGGAATGGCGCCAGGCACAACGCTCCAGCCAGGACACGTACACTGCGTTATTGGCGTGCCCGAGGCCGTCGATGTCCTCAGGCGCGACCTGCAGATCGATGATAAACGGCGTTGCCAGGTCCCAGCCCATGCCTTGCTCCAGTCGATTAATGTCGGCGGGGCAGTGTATCAGGCGATTTGCCGTTCCTGTAGGCGGCCAGCCAACAGCACGAGTACCGCATCGATCACCCTTGGGTCGGCCAGCACTTTCTGATGCCCGCCGGCCTCCAGGCGCAGCAGACGGCTGTCGAACCATGCCTCATGGATGGCTTGCGACGCCTTGACCGGCACAAAGGTGTCGTCTTCGGCATGCACGATCAGGCCGGGAATATTCATCTGGTAGTGAGCCACATCCAGGTGCTTGAGGGGCATGCCGAACGTCAGTTCCACTTCCTGGATGAACGCCGCCCGCGCACGCGCCGGCAGGCCGACCATCTGGGTGAAGCCGCGCAACACATCCAGAAAACGCGACGGCGCGGCAATACTCACCAACGCCTCGGTACGCAGCCCCAGCTGCACCGCCAGCATCGCACTGGCACCGCCCATGGAATGGCCAACTACCGCATGCAGCGGCGGTAACTCGGCAGCGGCCTCAAGCATGGCGCGGGCAAACAGCAGCACATGGGCTTCACGCCCCGGCGAACGACCATGGGCAGGACCATCGAGGGCAATCACTGAATAACCGTTGTCCACCAACGCAGTGATCAGGCTGGCGAACTGGGTGGGCCGACCTTCCCAGCCGTGCATCAACAGCACCGCCGGGCCCTGGCCCCAGCGCAGGGCGGACAAGCCAAAGCGCAAAGTAATGCGCTCCGACTGCGCCAACAGCGGCAGCTCCCAGGCTCGTGGCGGCAGGTCACGCGGCGTCATGAACACACGTCGCATCCTGTTGGCCACGGTTTGCGGCGCCAGATGCCCCAGGGTGCCGTTGAAGCGACGAGTCCAGGTTAACGTGCCCATCTTCCAGCCCTCTTCTAGCGTACGGCCGACTTGGCAGCGCGCAGCACACGGTCAGACAACTCACCCGGGCCAAGGGCACGCGCCAGGGCCAGGCCGCCGATCATCAGCGCCATGTCCGCCAGGGCTTTGTCAGTGTCCTCAGGGCTGGCCGCCAGCTGCGCAGCCATCAGCTCACAGTGCTCATTCAGCGCCTGGCGGAATTCATCGGGCAGGCGGCTCATCTCGCCCACCGTCGCCGGGATCGGGCAAGCCTGGGTGGTAGAGTCGCGATGCTTGCGCGACAGATAAAACGCCGCCACCAGCGCCCTGCGTTCTTCACCGGTCAGTTGGGAGTCCATGTCGTCAATGGACGCGCGACGCTTGGCCAACAGCTGCGTGAACGCCTCGAGCATCAAGGCGTCCTTGCTTTCAAAGTGCGCATAGAAACCACCGACCGTCAGCCCCGCCGCACCCATGACTTCGCCCACGCTTGGCTCAGCCGGGCCACGCTGGATCAACGCCGCGCTGGCAGCCTGCAGAATACGCTCGCGGGTCTGGGCTTTTTTATCGCTCATACTTGCCTCCGTCTCTCATGGGTTGAATATTATTACCATAATAATATTTGGCAAGCGACCGGCATGACCATTGGTCAGTACACAGGAATGGGGTTGGGGAGAGGATTGGCCAAACGCCAGACAAACAAAAGGGCCATTCAATAATTGAATGACCCTTAAAAATCCCGCAAAGCGGGTAATCGTGGCGTCCCCTAGGGGACTCGAACCCCTGTTACCGCCGTGAAAGGGCGGTGTCCTAGGCCACTAGACGAAGGGGACACAAACCTTCTGTACATTGATCAGGGCTGAGACCTGATCGATTCAAGGCCGGTGTGGCCAAACCTTGAACCTGTAAATTGGTGGAGCTAAACGGGATCGAACCGTTGACCTCTTGCATGCCATGCAAGCGCTCTCCCAGCTGAGCTATAGCCCCGGATTTTTCGCCTCGCGGCGCAGCAGACCTTGCGAGCTGCTTGTTGAAACTGGCGTCCCCTAGGGGACTCGAACCCCTGTTACCGCCGTGAAAGGGCGGTGTCCTAGGCCACTAGACGAAGGGGACAAAACCTTCTGTACAACTGATCAGGGCTGAGACCTGATCGATTCAAGGCCGGTGTGGCCAGACCTTGAACCTGTAGATTGGTGGAGCTAAACGGGATCGAACCGTTGACCTCTTGCATGCCATGCAAGCGCTCTCCCAGCTGAGCTATAGCCCCTCATCGGTGAGGACGGGGCGAATCTTAATGGCGGTTTGGAAAGGTGTCAAATTTATTTTCAACATTTTCCAAAATTTTTTGCCGGGATAACAATCACTTACCGACAAAACCCCGGAAAACCGGGGTTTTGTCACTGCAGCGGCCTGATTACGCGATGGCGCCCAGCAGTTTTTCCCATTCCTTGTTTTCTTTCTTCGACACACCACCAAGCAAATCAAGGGCTTGGCGAAGACGGAAACGGGTCAGGTCCGGCCCAAGGATTTCCATCGCATCGAGCACCGACACTGAACTGGCCTGCCCGGTGATCGCGGCAAACATCAGGGGCATGGCGTCGCGCAGTTTCAACTCCAGGGATTCCACTACCGCCTGGATCGTCGCGGTGATGGCGTCCTTCTCCCACTGGCGCAGGCTTTCGAGCTTCCACAGGATCAACTGCATCAGTTGGCGAACCTGGTCAGCCGAAAGCTTCTTCGACTCAAACAACTTGGCATCCGGGTTCACGCCCCCGGCGAAGAAGAAACTGGCCAACGGTGCGACCTGGCTGAAGGTCTCTACCCTGCCCTGCACCAATGGCGCGATCTTCATCATGTACTCAGGGTTCAACGCCCACTGCTGCACACGGCTGGCGAACTCTTCCACCGGCAGGTCACGCAGCCACTGGCCATTGAGCCACGACAGCTTCTCGATATCGAAGATCGGCCCGCCCAGGGAGACGCGGGACAGGTCGAAGTTGTCGACCATTTCCTGCAGCGAGAACTTCTCACGCTCGTCCGGCATCGACCAACCCATGCGGCCCAGATAGTTGAGCATCGCTTCAGGCATAAAGCCCATGCGCTCATAGAAGGTTACCGACGTCGGGTTCTTGCGCTTGGACAGCTTGCTCTTGTCCGGGTTACGCAGCAGCGGCATGTAGCACAGCTGCGGTTGTTCCCAGCCAAAGTACTCGTAGAGCAGGATCAGCTTCGGCGCCGAGGGCAGCCACTCTTCGCCACGCAATACGTGGGTGATGCCCATCAGGTGATCGTCGACCACGTTGGCCAGGAAGTACGTCGGCAGGCCGTCGGTCTTCATCAGCACCTGCATGTCCATGCGGTCCCACGGGATCTCGACATCGCCGCGCAGCATGTCCGGCACCACGCACACGCCTTCGCTTGGCACCTTCATGCGGATCACGTGAGGTTCGCCAGCTGCCAGGCGTGCGGCCACTTCTTCTTTGGACAGCAACAACGCACGGCCATCGTAGCGTGGGGTTTCGCCACGGGCCTGCTGCTCAGCGCGCATCTGGTCCAGCTCTTCGGCGGTGCAGAAGCACGGGAAGGCGTGGCCCATGTCGACCAGTTGCTGGGTGTACTGCTTGTAGATGTCGCTGCGCTCGCTCTGGCGGTACGGGCCATGGGGGCCGCCGACGTCCGGGCCTTCGGCCCAGGTAATGCCCAACCAGCGCAAGGCGTCGAAAATCTGCTGCTCCGACTCACGGGTGGAACGCAGTTGGTCGGTATCTTCGATCCGCAGGATGAATTCACCGCCGTGCTGCTTGGCAAAGCAGTAGTTGAACAAGGCGATGTAGGCAGTACCGACGTGGGGATCCCCAGTAGGCGATGGCGCAATGCGCGTGCGGACGGTGGTCATGGCAGGTCTCGAATGGGCGATAAAACTGAAAATTGAAGCAAGGGGCGAATGGTAACAGCCTGGGGGATTTCTGGAAAACCGCGGCGCGGCCATCGGGGGCAAGCCCCCTCCCACATTTGACCGAGTTCACACATAACAG
>NZ_JAUJXA010000004.1:0-559403 GCF_031931935.1 Pseudomonas sp. rhizo25 | reverse complement strand
ATTTTTACTGCGCCGGAAGTGGGGCGAATTATAGGCGTATGGAATCTGTCGTCAACCTTCTTTTTCACATTTCTGTCATATCGATCAAAAAAGCTCCGAAAACGCGAAAGCCGGCTCTAAGGAGCCGGCTTTCCACTTACCAAGCTTTAAAGACTAGGGAAGGCGAATTGCGACGCTTCATGGCTAGCCCGCTGCGGCCAGCGCTGGGTGATCGCCTTGCGACGGGTGTAGAAACGCACCCCGTCCGGCCCATAGGCATGCAGATCGCCAAACAGCGAGCGCTTCCAACCACCAAAGCTGTGATAGGCAACCGGAACTGGCAGCGGCACATTGACTCCCACCATGCCCACTTCAATCTCGTCACAGAACAGCCGCGCCGCCTCACCATCACGAGTGAAGATGCAGGTGCCATTGCCATATTCGTGATCATTGATCAGTTGCATTGCAGCTTCGAGGCTGTCGACTCGCACCACACACAGCACCGGTCCGAAGATTTCTTCTTTATAGATGCGCATCTCAGGGGTCACGCGGTCGAACAGGCTGCCGCCGAGAAAGAACCCTTGCTCATGCCCAGCGATGCTCAAACCGCGACCATCAACCACCAACTCCGCACCCGCAGCCACACCTTCTTCTATGTAGCCACTGACCTTATCCCGCGCCTGGCCCGTCACCAATGGCCCCATATCCAGACCGCAAGAGGTGCCCGCACCAATTTTCAACGCCTTGACCTGCGGCACTAACTTGGCGATCAACGCGTCCGCCACCTGATTACCCACGCATACCGCCACCGAAATCGCCATGCAACGCTCACCGCAAGAACCATACGCCGCCCCCATCAAGGCACTCACGGCATTATCCAGATCTGCATCCGGCATCAGCACAGCGTGATTCTTCGCCCCGCCCAACGCTTGTACGCGCTTGCCACGCTTGGTCGCTTCGGAATAGATGTACTCGGCAATCGGCGTCGAGCCTACAAAGCTCAAGGCTTTTACTTCCGGCGCTTCGATCAATGCATCCACCGCACCCTTGTCGCCGTGCACCACACTCAGTACACCTTTAGGCAAGCCGGCCTCCTGCAACAGTTGCGCGATCAACAGCGTCGAGCTTGGATCACGTTCGGACGGCTTAAGGATGAAACAGTTACCGCACACAATCGCCAGCGGGTACATCCACAACGGCACCATGGCCGGGAAGTTGAACGGCGTAATCCCCGCCACCACGCCCAACGGCTGGAAGTCCGACCAGGCATCAATGTTAGGCCCCACGTTGCGGCTGTACTCACCCTTGAGAATCTCCGGTGCCGAGCACGCGTACTCCACGTTCTCGATCCCGCGCTTGAGCTCGCCCGCCGCGTCTTCCAAAGTCTTGCCGTGTTCTTCGCTGATCAACTGCGAGATACGCGCTTCGTTCTGCTCCAGCAATTGCTTGAAACGGAACATCACCTGCGCACGCTTGGCCGGCGGCGTATTACGCCAGGCCGGGAACGCCGCCTTTGCCGAGTTGATCGCACTTTGAATGGTTTCGCGGCTGGCCAACGGCACCTGGTGAATCACCTGGCCAGTGGATGGGTTGTACACATCGGCGGTACGGCCGCTGTCGCTGACCAACTGGCCGTTGATCAAATGCTGGATAAGGCTCATGCAGGGCTCCTGAAAAATTGTTCTATATAGAAAGAGAAATCAGTCGATCTTGTTCAGCACTTCGCCGACCGCGTCAAACAGACGATCCAGATCCTGCGGCTTGCTGTTGAACGTTGGCCCGAACTGCAGGGTGTCACCGCCAAAGCGCACGTAGAAACCGGCTTTCCACAAGGCCATGCCAGCCTCGAACGGCCGCACGATGGCATCCCCGTCACGCGGGGCAATCTGGATCGCACCAGCCAGACCGTAGTTACGGATGTCGATCACATTCTTGCTGCCCTTCAGACCGTGCAGCGCATTCTCAAAGTGCGGCGCGACTTCGGCTACGCTCTGCACCAGGTTTTCCTTCTGCAACAGGTCCAATGCCGCCAGGCCCGCCGCGCAAGCCACCGGGTGCGCCGAGTAGGTGTAACCGTGGGGGAATTCCACGGCGTACTCCGGAGTCGCCTGGTTCATGAAGGTCTGATAGATCTCGCTGCTGGCAATCACCGCGCCCATCGGGATCGCACCATTGGTGACCTGCTTGGCGATGCACATCAGGTCTGGGGTCACGCCGAAGCTGTCGGCGCCGAACATCGAGCCGGTGCGGCCGAAACCGGTGATCACTTCGTCGAACACCAGCAGGATATTGTGCTGATCGCAAATCTCACGCAGACGCTTGAGGTAACCCTGTGGCGGCACAAGCACGCCAGCGGAACCGGCCATCGGCTCGACAAACACTGCCGCGATGTTCGACGCGTCATGCAGCTCAATCAACTTGAGCAATTCATCGGCCAGCGCAATACCGCCCTGCTCTGGCATACCACGGGAGAACGCATTGCTCGCCAGCAAGGTGTGAGGCAGATGGTCAACATCCATCATCGCCTGACCAAACAACTTCCGGTTACCGTTGACGCCGCCCAGGCTGGTACCGGCGATATTCACACCGTGGTAGCCGCGTGCGCGCCCGATCATCTTGGTCTTGGTGGCCTGGCCTTTCAGGCGCCAGTAGGCGCGCACCATCTTCACTGCGGTATCGGCACACTCGGAGCCGGAGTCGGTGAAGAACACGTGATTCAGGTTGCCTGGGGTCAAGTCGGTAATCTTTTCCGCCAGCTGGAAAGACAACGGATGACCGTATTGGAAACCTGGAGAATAGTCCAAGGTACCCAGTTGCTTGGCCACGGCTTCCTGGATTTCCTTGCGCGTATGCCCGGCGCCACAGGTCCACAGCCCCGACAACGAATCGTAGACCTTGCGCCCCTTGTCATCAGTCAACCAACTACCTTCGGCGGCCACGATCAGGCGCGGGTCACGCTGGAAGTTACGGTTGGCGGTGTAGGGCATCCAGTGCGCGTCCAACTTCAGTTGGCTGGCCAGGGACGATGGGGCGTTTTCGGGCATGTTCATCAGCAAAACCTCGCAAGGCAAAAGGCAGCGTCGGGATCGGAAAAGCGTTGTTGCAGCTAAATTGCCACGGGGCTAAAGTCGATGAAATCCAACTCTTCTAACCTTCAGTCAGGACTTCACTAAACTATGAGCAGCCGTCGTCCCGACCCTTTGGCGCAAGTCAGCGACTTTGATATTCGCCTGTTGCGCATTTTTCGCAGCGTGGTGGAGTGCGGCGGCTTCTCGGCAGCAGAAGCCGTGCTCGGCATCGGCCGCTCGGCGATCAGCCAACAGATGAGCGACCTTGAGCAGCGCCTCGGGCTAAGGCTCTGTCAACGCGGCCGCGCCGGGTTTTCACTGACCGAGGAAGGTCGCGAGGTCTATCAGTCAGCCCTGCAATTATTGAGTGCCCTGGAAAGCTTTCGCACTGAGGTCAACGGCCTGCACCAGCACCTGCGCGGCGAATTGATCATCGGCCTTACCGACAACCTTGTCACCCTGCCCCATATGCGCATCACCCATGCACTGGCACAGTTGAAGGAGCGAGGCCCGGACGTGCAAATCCAGATCCGCATGATCGCCCCCAATGAGGTGGAGCAAGGTGTGCTCGACGGGCGCCTGCACGTCGGCGTCGTGCCCCAGGCCAGCGCGCTGTCGGGCCTGGAGTACCAGCCGCTGTACAGCGAACGCTCACTACTCTACTGCGCAGTCGGCCACCCATTGTTTTATGCCGACAACAAGCAGCTGGAAGACGAACGCATCGACGACCAGGACGCCATCGCTCCCACCTTCCGCCTGCCCGCACAGATCCAGGCCCACTACCAGGCGCTAAACTGTACCGCCAGCGCTTCGGACCGTGAAGGCATGGCGTTCCTGATCCTTACCGGCCGCTACATCGGCTACTTGCCCGACCACTACGCCAGCTTGTGGGTGCAACAAGGCCGACTGCGCGCGCTGAAACCAGCTACACGTTTTTACGATTTGAGCCTGGCATCGGTCACACGCAAGGGTCGGCGCCCTCATTTGGTGCTGGAAAGCTTCCTGGAAAGCCTGGCCGCAACCCGCTAACTCGGGCTTCAGGGTAAAAGCTGAGCAGGTGGACAGCTTTTTGCAAGGCACAGGGACCTTGAACCGTCCGCCTCGAGTTAACCCGCCATGCCCCCAGAATCCTCCAGCTCCAGCGACCTGATCTACGGCCTCAACGACCGCCCGAAACCACTGCCCGCACTGTTGGCAGCACTGCAACATGTACTGGCGGCGTTCGTCGGCATCATCACCCCACCGCTGATCATCGGCTCTACTCTCGGCCTCACCGCCCACTTGCCCTACCTGATCAGCATGGCGCTGATGGTCTCGGGCGTAGGTACTTTCATCCAGGCACGCAGGCCGTTTGGTATAGGCGCCGGGATGATCTGCCTGCAAGGCACCAGCTTTGCATTTCTCGGCGCGGTGTTGTCGGCAGGCTTTCTGGTGAAGCAACGCGGCGGTAGCCCGGAAGATATTCTGGCGATGATCTTCGGCGTGTGCTTCTTCGGCGCGGCGGTACAGATCGTGCTGAGCCGCTTTATCGGCCAACTGCGCCGAGTCATCACGCCCCTGGTTACAGGGATTGTGATTACGTTGATCGGCATCAGCCTAATCAAGGTGGGCATCACCGATCTCGGCGGCGGCTTCAATGCACCGGACTTTGGCGCCCCCGCCAACCTGGCGCTCGGCTTGTTCGTGGTGCTGACGATCATTCTGCTCAACCGCTCCAACACCCCATGGGTACGCCTCTCGGCGATCATCATCGGCCTGGCCCTGGGGAGCCTGGCCGCATGGTTCAGCGGCAAACTCACTCCCCAGGCCCTGCCTGACCTGCCCCTGATCAGCCTGCCTACGCCGTTCCGCTTCGGTTTCAACTTCGACTGGAGCGCCTTCCTGCCGATAGCGCTGATTTATCTGATCAGCAGTATCGAAACCGTCGGCGACCTCACTGCCAATTGCATGATTGCCCGCCAACCGATCAGCGGCCCCTCTTATATAAGCCGACTCAAGGGCGGCGTGCTGGGTGATGGCGTGAGCTGCATGATCGCTGCCACCTTCAGCGCCTTCCCCAATACCACCTTCGCCCAGAACAATGGCGTGATCCAACTCACCGGCGTGGCCAGCCGTTACGTCGGCTTATATATCGGCGCGTTGCTGTTCTGTCTCGGCCTGTTTCCGCTGATCGGCGCCGTGCTGCAGCAAATTCCCAAACCAGTGCTGGGCGGCGCGACCCTGGTGATGTTCGGCAGTGTGGCCGCTGCCGGCGTGCGTATTCTTGCCCAGGCGCCGCTGGACCGACGCAGCATGTTGATCATCGCCACCTCGTTCGGCGTCGGCCTGGGTATCGCTGCCCAGCCCAACCTGCTGCACCTGATGCCAACACTGGTGCAGAACCTGTTCGACTCCGCCATCACCAGCGGCGGCCTCACCGCCATCCTCTTGTGCCTGTTACTGCCGGAAGCCAAGCCGAGCACCACTGCCGTAAATCACACGCCAGAAAGCGACAGCCTGGAACCGCTTTGACGGTTTTATTGCATCGGGACTTGTCTGGGGCTTTAGGGTGGGTTATCTGTGCACACGTCGTCTCTATCGATCAGCACGGAAACCTCCATGAGCCTCGAAGTTCCTGCCCACAGCAACCACGCCGGTAAACCCGCCAGCCGCATTCGGCAAAAGAACGAACAAGCGATTCTCCAAGCTGCTGAAGATGAATTCGCCCGCCATGGCTACAAAGGCACCAGCATGAATACCATTGCTGCCAGTGCCGGGTTGCCCAAGGCCAACTTGCACTACTACTTCACCAACAAGCTGGGGCTGTACATCGCGGTACTCAGCAATATTCTCGAACTGTGGGACAGCACCTTCAACGCGCTGACCGCCGAGGACGACCCAGCCGTGGCGCTCACGCGCTATATCCGCACCAAGATGGAATTTTCGCGACGCCAGCCACAAGCCTCGCGGATCTTCGCCATGGAGATCATCAGCGGCGGCGAATGCCTCACCGAATATTTCAGCCAAGACTATCGCGCCTGGTTCAGTGGCCGGGCGGCGGTGTTCCAGGCCTGGATCGACGCCGGCAAGATGGACCCCGTCGACCCGGTGCATTTGATCTTCCTGCTGTGGGGCAGCACCCAGCACTACGCCGACTTCGCCACCCAGATCTGCCGCGTCACCGGTCGCACCAAGCTGACCAAGCAGGACATGGAAGACGCTGGCACCAATCTGATCCAGATCATCCTCAAAGGCTGCGGCATCAAGCCAGCCCAATAAACGAAGCGAGTTATGTCTTTTACGCTGACAGGCCTTTGCGAATTTCGTGAAGAAATCCGCAAAAGCCGCTTTATCACCCTGGCGGCACCCATCACCAGCCCGCAGGACGCCCAGGCTTTTTTCGAGCAACACAGCGACCTGAACGCCACGCATAACTGCTGGGCCTGGAAGCTGGCCGACCAATACCGCAGCAACGATGACGGCGAACCTGGCGGCACCGCCGGGCGCCCGATTCTTGCGGCTATCGAGGCACAGGGCTTTGATCAGGTCGCGGTGCTGGTAATTCGCTGGTACGGTGGCATCCAACTGGGTACCGGCGGCCTCGCCCGTGCCTATGGCGGCGGTGCAAACAAATGCCTGCAAAATGCCGAGCGCATCGAACTGGTCAGCCGTGTGCCACTGAGCTGCGCCTGTGGGTTTTCCGAGCTGAACCTGGTGAAGCTGCGTGTCGCTGAACTCGCAGGCCTGGTGGTGGAAGAAACCTTCACCGCCAACGGCGTGGAGCTGCAGCTTGCGCTGGGGGAGGCACACATCGACACCCTGCAAGCCCAGCTCGCCGACCTGAGCCGTGGGCGCATCCTGCTGCAACGCTGAAACTGCTACTGTTACGTGCTGAACTCCCTGAACCGCGATTTCAAAGGAAGCCTTTCATGTCTACGCCAAAAACCGCACTGATCATCGGCGCCTCACGCGGGCTGGGCCTTGGCCTGGTCAAGCAATTGCTCCAGGATGGCTGGGACGTGACCGCCACCGTGCGCGATCCGAGCAAAGCCGATGCGCTGAAAGCCGTGGGGCCGGTGCAGGTCGAGAAGTTGGACATGGACGACCAGCAAGCCGTGATCGCCCTGGCCCAACGCCTGAAAGACCGCACCTTCGACCTGCTGTTCGTCAACGCTGGCGTCAAGGGCCCGGCGAACCAGGAGCCCGGCCACGCCACCCTGGCGGAAGTCGGCCAGTTGTTCTTCACCAACGCCGTGGCACCGATTAACCTGGCCCAGCGCTTTGTCGGGCAGATCCGCAAAGACACCGGTGTGCTGGCCTTCATGAGTTCGGTACTGGGCAGCGTGACCATTCCCGACGGTTCGGATCTGGCGCTGTACAAGGCCAGCAAGGCTGCACTCAATTCGATGACCAACAGCTTTATCACCCAACTGGGCGATCACAAGCTGACCGTGCTGTCGATGCATCCGGGCTGGGTGAAGACCGACATGGGCGGCGAAAATGCGCATATCGACGTCGACACCAGCGTGCGCGGCCTGGTGGATCAGGTGAATGCCTACACCGGCAAAGGCGGCCACCACTTCGTGGACTACAAGGGCGACACCATCGCCTGGTAACCCCCCCAACTGTAGGAGCGAGCTTGCTCGCGAAGAACGCCCAGGCACTGCTTAAAGCCAGACTGCCCGCGTCATCGTTGACGATTTTCGCGAGCAAGCTCGCTCCTACAGAGGTAAACTGCCCACCTCGCCCTCCCCGGCGACCCTGGATCAGCAGACAGGGCAACACTGAGCTGGCAAACCTGAACCCATCATTCAGAGGAGCCGGCCAATGCCTGCGACCCGTATCTGGTTAAAAAACCCTCTCGCGATTTTCACTGCCAATGGCCTCGATGCCCGCGGCGGCCTGGTGCTGCAAGACGGTGTGATCACCGAAGTGCTGGCCCAAGACCAAGAACCGGCACAACCCTGTGCACAGATGTTCGACGCTCGCGAGCATGTGGTCTTGCCTGGGCTGATCAACACCCACCATCACTTCTATCAAACCCTGACCCGCGCCTGGGGCCCGGTGGTCAACCAGCCGTTATTTCCCTGGTTGAAAACCCTGTACCCGGTATGGGCACGGCTCACCCCGGAAAAACTTGCCCTGGCCAGCAAAGTCGCCTTGGCTGAATTGCTGCTCTCAGGCTGCACCACCGCAGCCGACCACCACTACCTGTTCCCCGATGGCCTGGAAAACGCCATTGATGTGCAGGTAGAAAGCGTGCGCGAACTGGGCATGCGCGCCATGCTCACCCGCGGCTCCATGAGCCTGGGCGAAGCCGATGGTGGCCTGCCGCCGCAGCAGACCGTACAACAAGGCCAGGTGATCCTCGACGACAGCCAGCGCCTGATCCGTGAATACCACCAGCGTGGCGACGGTGCACAGATCCAGATAGCCCTGGCGCCGTGCTCGCCGTTCTCGGTCACCCCCGAGATCATGCAAGCCAGCGCCGAGCTGGCCAACCGCCTGGATGTACGCCTGCACACCCATTTGGCGGAAACCCTCGACGAGGAAGACTTCTGCCTGCAACGTTTCGGCCTGCGTACCGTGGACTACCTCGACAGCGTCGGCTGGCTCGGCCCACGCACCTGGCTGGCCCATGGGATTCACTTCAACCTGGATGAAATCGCACGCCTGGGCGCCGCCGGTACTGGCATCTGCCACTGCCCAAGCTCGAACATGCGCCTGGCCTCCGGCATCTGCCCGACCTTGGATCTGCTTGCCGCCGGCGCGCCCATCGGCCTGGGCGTGGACGGTTCCGCTTCCAACGACGCGTCGAACATGATCCTTGAAGCGCGCCAGGCTCTGTACATTCAGCGCCTGCGTTATGGCGCAGAAAAGATCACCCCAGAAAGCGTGCTGGGCTGGGCAACCAAAGGTTCGGCGCAGTTGCTGGGGCGTACGGATATTGGTGAACTGGCGGTAGGCAAGCAGGCTGACCTGGCGCTATTCAAGCTGGACGAACTGCGCTTTTCCGGCAGCCACGATCCGATTTCAGCGTTGCTGTTGTGCGGTGCGGATCGGGCGGATCGGGTGATGGTCGGCGGCCAGTGGCGGGTAATCGACGGCCAAGTCGAAGGCCTGGACCTGAAAGGCTTGATCGCCGATCACACTCAGGCGGCTCGCCAACTCATCGCCGGCACCTGAGCCCAACACATTCCAAAATGTGGGAGGGGCGGTGCGACGGTTCGACTTGCTCCCGATGGAGGTGTTTCAGTCATATATAAGTTGGCTGATCCACCGCTATCGGGAGCAAGTCGAACCGTCGCACCGCCCCTCCCACGTTTGGTTCTGGGGTGTTCTCGAAGTCTGGTTACAGCCCCAGCAGCGACAACATGATAAAGGTCGCAAACAACACAAAATGGGTCATGCCCTCGATGGCATTGGTTTCGCCATCGTTGAGGTTGATCGCGCTGACAATCAGCGTGATAAACACCATCACCGTCTGCACCGGCGTCATCGCCATCTGGAACGGCTGGCCGGAATACAGGGCCATGGCCTCCATCACCGGCACCGTAAGGATCACCGTAGACAACGATGCCCCCAACGCAATATTCACCACCGACTGCATACGATTAGCCAACGCAGCGCGCAGTGCCGTCAGGATTTCCGGCGCGGCAGAGATAGCCGCCACCACAATCGCCGTGATTACCGGCGGTGCGCCGGTGCCTTCCAGGCCCAGGTCGAGGGTCTTGGACATCACCTCGGCCAATGCGCCGATCACGATTACCCCAAAGACCAGCGTGCCGATGGAAAACGCCAGGTTGACCGGCGGCGCCTGCTCCTCCTCCGGAGTTTTCTTGCGGCGCTTTTCCGGGTAGCTGTAGCTGAAAAAGTAGCTGTGCGGCCCCACCTGCATGCGCAGGAACAAGGTGTAAAGCACCACCATCGCGCCAATGGTGAAGGCCGAGTAGATTTTCCAATCCGCTTCGGGGATAAACTCCGGCACCACCATCGACACACCCATAGCGGTAAGGATCATTACGCTGTAGGTGCGTGCTGAATCATCGTTGTAAGACTGCTCGCCATGCTTGATGCCGCCCATCAGCGCGGCCAGACCGAGGATGCCGTTGATATCGAGCATCACCGCCGAGTAGATGGTGTCACGCACCAGCGTGGGCGATGGCTCGTTGCTCATCATGATCGCCAGGATCACCACTTCCACCAATACCGCGGCGAGGGTCAGGATCATGGTGCCGTAGGGGTCACCTACCTTTTCCGCCAGTTGCTCGGCATGGTGCGCGACGCGCATCGAAGCCATCACGATAAAGGCGATCAGCGCCAAGCCTGCCAGCAGCGCCACCAGTTGCCCGCTGTGGAGCATCCAGTGCTCCAGCGGGTAGGCGGCAATGGCGGCAATCAGCGCCAGCAACATGAATTTTTCTTGCTTGAGGGATGTGAGCATTCCGGGCCTTTTCATACGGCGAATCAGTCATTGATGGGGTACAGACTGCGCCAAGCCGCTAACGTTTCGTTACACCTTAGTTCACATCAACCTTGCGTGGGTGAGACAAATACTCTCCTGCTGGTCAGGTTTTGCCGATTATTTCAGCCATGGCCTGTAGAATGCCGCCATTGCACCTGATGAGATTTTAAAAATGTACGATTGGCTCAACGCCCTGCCCAAGGCTGAATTGCACCTGCACCTGGAGGGTTCGCTGGAGCCTGAGTTGCTGTTCGCCCTGGCCGAACGTAACAAGATAGCGCTGCCGTGGAACGACGTCGAAACCCTGCGCAAGGCCTATGCCTTCAATAATCTGCAAGAGTTTCTCGACCTGTATTACAAAGGCGCCGATGTGCTGCGCACGTCCCAGGATTTCTACGACCTGACCTGGGCCTACCTGCTGCGCTGCAAGGCCCAGAACGTGATTCATACCGAACCCTTCTTCGACCCGCAGACCCACACCGACCGTGGCGTGCCGTTCGAAGTGGTGCTCAACGGCATCGCCGCGGCACTTAAGGATGGCGAGCAGCAACTGGGTATCACCAGCGGCTTGATTCTCAGCTTCCTGCGCCACCTGAGCGAAGCCGAAGCCGAGAAAACCCTCGACCAGGCCCTGCCGTTCCGTGATGCGTTCGTGGCCGTGGGCCTGGACAGCTCGGAAATGGGCCACCCACCGAGCAAGTTCCAGCGCGTGTTCGACCGTGCCCGTCACGAAGGCTTCCTGACCGTGGCTCACGCTGGTGAAGAAGGCCCGCCCGAGTACATCTGGGAAGCCATCGACCTGCTGAAGATCCAGCGTATCGACCATGGCGTACGTGCCATCGAAGATGAACGCCTGATGCAGCGCATCATCGACGAACAGATTCCGTTGACCGTGTGCCCGCTGTCCAATACCAAGCTCTGCGTGTTCGACGACATGGCCCAGCACAACATCCTCGACATGCTCGAGCGTGGCGTGAAGGTGACTGTGAACTCGGATGACCCGGCGTACTTCGGCGGCTATGTCACCGAGAACTTCCACGCGCTGTACACCTCCCTGGGCATGACCCAGGACCAGGCCAAACGCCTGGCGCAAAACAGCCTGGATGCACGGCTCGTAAAGCCATAACCAGCCATCATTAAATGAATGCATGCTAAATGTGGGAGGGGGCAAACCCCCTCCCACATAGGTTTTGTATTGAGCTTTAGACTTGGGTGAGCTCTTCCAACGTCTTGCCCTTCGTCTCCATCCCAAACACCCACACCACCAGCGCCGCGACTGCAAAGCACAGCGCGCCCAAGGCAAACACCCCGCCCTGCCCTGTTATCGGGAAGACCAGCCCGGTCACCAACGGCCCGAGCAATGAGCCAACCCGGCCAACCGCCGAAGCAAACCCAGAACCTGTCGCCCGCGCAGAAGTGGGATACAACTCCGGCGTGTAGGTGTACAGCACGGCCCACATGCCAAACAGGAAGAACTGCATCAGCAGCCCCGAAGTAATCAGCAGGCCGACGTTGCCGCCAAACACCGCACTTTGCCCATACAAAAACGCCATCACCCCGCCGCCCAGCAGCGTCACGATGCACACCGGCTTACGCCCCCAGCGTTCGACCAGCCACGCCGCCATCAGGAAGCCCGGGATCCCTCCCAGGGAAATGATCACGGTGTAATACACCGACTGGGTCACGGCAAAACCCGATTGCTGCAACAACGCACTCAACCACGATGTCAGCCCGTAAAAGCCGAGCAAGGCAAAAAACCACACACTCCAGATCATCATTGTGCGTTGGCGGTACTGCGTCGACCACAGCTGCTGGAACGCGGAGAAGAAAGTCCCCGGTACAGTCGCGACCCTCGGCAGGGCAACCGGCTCGGGTAAATCAGCCCGGCCCAGGGACTCGCGTACCTTCTGCTCAATGCCCAGCAACACCTTGTCCGCCGCCTCATGCTTTCCGGCCTGTTCCAGCCAGCGCGGTGATTCCGGGATAAAGAACCGGATGGCCAACACAAACACCGCCGGCACCGCCAACACCAGGAAGATGTCGCGCCAGCCAATCACCGGTAACAGGAAGTAAGACAGCACGCCTGCGGCCACAAAACCCAACGGCCAGAAACCATCCATCAACGCGATGTAGCGCCCGCGTCCCTTGGCCGGAATCAGCTCCGACAGCATCGACTGAGCGATGGGAAACTCCATGCCCATGCCAATGCCCAGCAGGATACGAAACAACGTCAGCATCTCCACCGTCTGCGCCGTGGAACACAAGTAACTGGCAACGCCCCACAATACGATGCTCCACTGGAACACCGGCTTGCGCCCGAAGCGATCGGCGAGCATGCCGGAGAGCGAGGCGCCGACCACCATGCCGAAAAAGCTCGAACTGGCCAGTAATCCGGCCTGGGCGGTGCTCAAGCCAAACTCGGTTTTTATCGACCCCAACAGGAAGGTCATCATCGCCAAGTCCATGGAGTCGAAGAAAAACGCCAAGGCGATGATGATGAAAATGATTCGGTGGTAACCACTGATCGGCAGCCGCTCCAACCGTTCCGCTGCGCTATAGCCCTGTATACCCATGCCACACCCCCTTGTGAAAAATCCCTCGGCGAGTGTGCGACATCGTTATCCCTGGCTATTGCTGGATGCGACCTGACTGAAACCCTGAACGACGCGAACCGCTGACGAGGCGCCTACACTGCCGCCAGCCGGTTGATTTGCGCGAGCCCGAGATCGGAAACCTGCAAAGCCCGCGACTCGTTGACCACACTGATCCAGCCCGACTGCAGGAACAGTTGCAACAACCCCGCACCCAGCGCCCCTCCCAGATGCGGTTGCTGCTGGCTCCAGTCGAAGCAATCGCAGGCCAACGGCGCCGCCAGTGCCTGGGTAAAAATGCCCAGGCCTGCCAAATACTGCGCGCCCTTGACCGTGACCTCGGTACGCTGCTCATGGCGCTGGATCCAGCCTGCCTCCAACATCCGCCGGTACAGCCCTGCCGCCAGCTCGCCGCCGAGATGGCCGTGACACAGGCGGGCACGCCGCAGCAGCGGTGGCGCCATAAGCGCCGGCGGCAAGGCATTCGGCGTGCTGCGCGCCGCGCTGGCCATGGTGGTACTGGCCAGCGCATCAATGGCGACACTGACATCCGCAGCCGCCACGCGAAACAACCGCTTGCCCCGTCGAGCCTCGGTTCGCAGCAGGCCGCTGCCGGCCAGGCGCGCCAAATGTGCATTGGCCGATGCCGGCGATAGTCCGGCCAGGGTCGCCAGCTCTTCTGAAGACTTCGCCGAACCGTCCATCAAGGCCCAGAGCATGACCGTGCGCTTGGGCTCGGCGAGCAAGCTGGCGATCTGACTGATGCAAGGTGCTGCTTCCATGTATTCACTCCCTGTTAAACCATTTTTCTGCTGCGGTTGAGGCCAAAGTATAGGTGCGCAGACCAGCGGTTCCGCGGCGTCTGACAGCGCAGATCAGGACAGGATATGAGTGAAACTTCCGACCGTGGCGCAGGCTATTGCCTAGCAGCCATTCGCCCCGGTCGCTGCGCGGTCAATATCGCACAACGTGCCACGAGCATCTCCCGCAGCAGATTGATAGGTTTGCTCAATTGCGCACGATGGGCACACAGCAAGTTGAGCGGCGTGCGCTCGCCCTGCAGCTCCGGCAGAATCAAGCGCAAGCGCCCGGCCAGCACGTCGGTGCTTATATCCAGCCAGGACTTGTAGGCAATCCCCATCCCCGCCACCGCCCAGCGGCGCACGACATCGGCATCATCACTGAAGCGGTCACCGCTGACCGTCAGGCTTACATGACGCTTGCCGTCGTAAAAACCCCAGTGGTCATGCACCCGGCTACCGAGCATGTAGAGCAGGCAATTGTGCTGGGCCAGTTGTTCCAGATGTCGCGGCTCGCCATGGCGGGCGAGGTAACTGGGGGCGGCACACAGCACTCGAATATTGTCCGGGGCGATGGGCAGCGCAATCAGGCTGGAGTCTTCGGGTTCGCCATAGCGCAAGGCAATGTCCACCGGCTGGCGAAACAGGTCGGCAATGCGATCGCCGAGCAACAGGCGCACATTCAATTGCGGGTGTTGCTGCTGGAACTCGTCCAGCCACGGCACCAGCTGGTTACGCCCAAAATCCGATGGCGCCGACAATTGCAGCACGCCGCTGACATGATCTTGTCCACTGGCCAAAAGGCGCCGCCCTTCGTCCAGCGCACCCAGTGACGCACGCGCATACTCCAGGAAGCCCTCGCCTTCGGCGGTCAGGCGCAGGCTGCGGGTTGAGCGCGCCAGCAAGCGCGTGCCCAGTTGCTGCTCGATACGCTTGAGCGCCGCGCTGGCCACCGCGGGCGACAGGTCCATGACCCGCGCCGCCGCCGAGAGGCTGCCCAAGTCCGCGGCGCGCACAAACAACTGCAAATCATCAAAACGCAGCATGCACTTCCATCCATTATCAAAATTTGGTTGAAACAGACTGCTGTTTTAGCCGCTTTTATCTACATGGGAAATAGCCAATCATCTGCGCATTCCGTCATCACGTGCCAGGAGTTGAATATGCCCACCGCCTTTAACGTCATCGCCACGCTGATCGCCAAACCCGGCCAACAAGCCACCCTGGAACCCTTGCTGCGCGGCCTACTGGAACCGACCCGCCTGGAAGCCGGCTGCGAGCAGTACGACCTGCATCAGGACCTGCAACACCCCGAGACCTTCTACATGCTCGAACGCTGGAGCAGTGAGGCAGCGCTGGCCGACCATGACCAGAGCGCGCATATCCAGAGCTTTCGCGCCAAAGCCGCTGACGTGCTCGAACATTTCGACCTCAAGCGCCTGAAATTCCTCGCCTGATCCCTACATCAAGTCCGCATCACGCCCCCTTTACCGGAGCCACCATGAAAGCCATTGCCTACTACGCCTCACTGCCGATCCACGACCCAAAATCCCTGCAAGACATCGAACTGCCGGAGCCCGTGGCCGGCCCGCGTGACCTGTTGGTGGAAGTCAAAGCCATCTCGGTCAACCCAGTGGACACCAAGGTGCGCCAGAACGTCACCCCCGAAAACGGCGCCGCCAAGGTGCTGGGCTGGGATGTGGCCGGTGTGGTCCAGGCCGTTGGCAGCGACGTGACGCTGTTCAAGGCTGGCGACAAGGTGTTCTACGCCGGTTCCCTGGTACGCCCAGGCGGCAACAGCGAACTGCACACGGTGGATGAGCGCATCGTCGGCCATATGCCCAAGAGCCTGGGGTTTGCCGAAGCGGCTGCATTGCCGTTGACCGCCATCACCGCCTGGGAGCTGCTGTTCGAACGCTTGCAGATAATTGAAGGCAAGGAAGATCAAGGCCAGAGCCTGCTGATCGTCGGCGCTGCCGGCGGCGTGGGGTCGATCCTGACGCAACTGGCCAACCAGCTCACCGCGCTGAAAGTCATCGGCACCGCCTCGCGCCCCGAGACCCAGGCCTGGGCCAAGGCCCTGGGTGCCCACTTGGTGATCGACCACAGCCAGCCGCTGAGCGAAGCGCTGAAACAGGCCGGTCACCCGCAAGTGACCCACGTTGCCAGCCTGACCCAGACCGAGCATCACCTCGATCAACTGGTGGAGGCGCTGCAACCCCAAGGCAAGCTGGCGCTGATCGATGACCCCAAGGCGCTGGATGTGAGCAAGCTCAAGCGCAAGAGCCTGTCGCTGCACTGGGAGTTCATGTACACCCGCTCGATGTTCGAAACGCCGGACATGATCGAGCAGCACAACTTGCTCAACCGCGTGGCCGAACTGATCGACGCTGGCATCCTGGAAACCACGGTGGGCGAGCACTTCGGTGTAATCAATGCGGCCAACCTGCGGCGTGCCCACGCGCTGCTGGAAAGCGGCAAGGCCAAGGGCAAGATCGTGCTGGAAGGGTTCTAAAAAAACGACTGTCAGTGTCGTCCGTTATTCATGTAAGTAATGGACGACGCCATTAGTCTGAGAGTTGACCCTTGTCATATTTTTAAGGGGATTCGGGTTTATATTGGCCGCCTTTGCCACGAGTCTTTTACGCGAGGAAGTCAGCAATGAAGATCCTGATAAAAGCGTTAGCAAAATCCCCAGGCAGCCAATGGCAGGTTCGTCTCGACGGCAAAGCCATCACCTTTCGCAGTGAAGCCGAGGCCCGCGCCTTTGCCGAAACCCTGCAAGCCCGTATCCAGGCGCCCCACCGCTTTCCCCTCGGCCAGCAACGCTCCGCCGCTGGCTGACCCATTTCAGACCTGCGCCTGTTCGGCCCTTGCCCGTTGCAGGCGCTGGGTCGACATCGCAATCGTCACCGCCAGCACACCACACAAGCAGATGACCATGGCCATCGGCATCGCTGTGCCGTCGTGCAACACGCCGACCAACGACGCAGCCCCTGCCGCCACACCGAACTGAATGCAACCGAGCAACGCCGACGCACTGCCGGCCCGGGCGCCCTGCCCGCTCATGGCGCACGCCGAGGTATTGGGCAAAATGCAGCCCAGGCTGGCGATACAGATAAACAGTGGCACCAGCAAAGGCCACAAGGCCTCGGTGCGCAGCGCGGCAATACCCAGCAACGTTAACGCGGCCGCCACATAAACCCATACCGTGCGCGACAGCAAAAACGCCGGGCCGCGCTTGGCCAGCAACCGCGCATTCAACTGCGCTACCAGGATAAAGCCGGCGGCGTTGGAACCGAACAGCCAGCCGTAATGCTCGGCAGGCACGCCGTAGAGTTTGATAAATACGAAGGGAGAGCCGGCGATGTAGGCAAACATCCCGGCAATCGAGATGCCGCCGGTCAAGGCATAGCCGAGGTATACGCGGTCCGACAACAGCGAGCCGTAGCGGCGCAACGAGCCAGACAACGGCTGGCGCGGCTGATCGGCCGGGAAGGTTTCCGGCAACCCGACTGCCACGGCAATCGCCGCCATTACGCTGAACAGCGACAGTGCCAGGAAGATCGATTGCCAGCCCCACACCCCGACCATCAACCCGCCCGCCAAAGGTGCAAGGATCGGCGCCAGGCCGGTGACCAGCATCAGTTGCGAATACACCTTGGCCGAGCCCACCGCATCGCACTTGTCACTGACCACCGCCCGGGAAATCACCATGCCCGCGCAACCGCCAAGGGCCTGCACGAAGCGCGCAACGATCAGCCATTCCAGGGACGGTGCGTAGGCACAGGCGAAGGACGCAAGGGTAAACAGAGTGACGCCACTGAGCAGCGGCACGCGACGACCAAAGCGGTCGGCCAATGGGCCGTAGATCAATTGGCCAATGGCCAGGCCGGCGAAGTACACCGCCAGGGTCAACTGGATATGTTTTTCATCGGTGGCAAAGGCCGTGGCCATCGCCGGAAAGCCCGGCAGGTAAAAATCGATCGCCAACGGCGCAAAGGCGCTCAAGGCGCCCAAAATCAGGATTATGCGAAGGTTCATCAGACACCCAAGTGAGTCGGCAGCCCGACAGTCTAGCCGCGCTTGGGTGCCATGAACATTACGTTAGGTCGCTAACGATCAGAAAAATCACGCCAGCTTAGCGGTGTAGCCCTCATCGATGATCAGTTCGATGACCTTATCCGCGGGCAGGCTGCTTGCCACGCGCACTTCTTTAGCGCCCAAATCCACTTCGACACTCGCTGCCGGGTCCTGGCTCTGTACCGCCTGGGTCACCGCTCGAACGCAATGGCCGCAGGTCATTCCTTCAACACTGAATATTTGCATGACATGACTCCTTTGATGAGGTTGGGACACAGTGTCAACCTTGCCACGACAGCAAGGTCAAGTTTCAAAAAAATCGGCCGGGCTGGTATTCGCAGGCAACGTCGGCCAAGCTTCAACTTTCCTTGCTGTGAACCACGGAGCATTCGCCATGCGCTGGTCGTTTTTTGCCCTTGCCGGCCTGATGAGCCTGTCTGCTGCTGCGCCCCAAGCCCTTGCCGCTGAAGATTATGCGGTGCTGATCATTTCCCGCGAGCGCCTGGAGGTGCCGACCAACTGCGAGATCGGCCTGTATATCCAGGACCAGTTGGCCGGGCGCCTGTTCCAAGAACAGGCCACCTCGTTCAATCTGCCTGCGGGCGATGTATCGCTGCGTCTCAAGCTGCTACCAGGTCAGTCCGGAGGCTGCCTGCCCAGCCTGCTGGCGCCACCCGCGCAGAACATTACCTTGAAGGCTGGCGATGTACGCAAATTGCGTATCGCTCAAGGCCCGGACGGCATGTACCTCAAGCCTGCGGCATTGGAATACTGAAGACGCTTGACCTTCCCCACAGGTTAAGGTTGATCCTAAGGGCAACTTCTCCTGGAGGACTGTCCCATGAATGGATCCACCACATTTGACTTGCCCATCGGCGGCATGACCTGCGCCAGCTGTGCCGGCCGCGTCGAACGCGCGCTGGGCAAGGTGCCGGGGGTACAGCGTGTCAGCGTCAACCTGGCCAACGAACGCGCTCATATCGAAGTGCTCGGCCAGATGGACGCCAGCGTACTGATCGCCGCAGTCGACAAGGCCGGTTACACCGCCACCCTGCCCCAAAGCGAAACCGCCACCGAAGCCGACCAGGCCCGACGCCTGCGCCGTGAGCGATGGGCGTTGGTGGCAGGGATCCTGCTGGCGTTGCCCTTAGTGCTGCCAATGCTGGTGGAACCCTTCGGCCTGCACTGGATGCTCCCCGCCTGGATACAGTTTGCCCTGGCCACGCCGGTGCAATTCATCCTCGGTGCGCGCTTCTATGTTGCCGCATGGAAAGCCGTACGCGCCGGCGCTGGCAATATGGACCTGCTGGTGGCGATCGGCACCAGCGCCGGATACGGCCTGAGCATCTATGAATGGCTCACCGCCGCCCCAGGCGTGACGCCGCACCTGTACTTCGAAGCCTCAGCGGTAGTCATCGCCCTGGTGCTGCTGGGCAAATACCTGGAAAGCCGCGCCAAACGCCAGACCGCCAGCGCGATCCGCGCCCTGGAAGCCTTGCGTCCGGAACGGGCGATCCGCGTGCAGGATGGCCGCGAAGAAGACGTCGCGATCAATGCGTTGAAGCACGGTGACCTGGTGCTGGTCAAACCCGGCGAACGCTTCCCGGTGGACGGTGAAGTGGTGGAGGGCCAAAGCCATGCCGATGAGGCGCTGATCAGCGGTGAAAGCCTGCCGGTGCCTAAACAGCCAGGCGACCCGGTCACCGGTGGCGCCATCAACGGTGAAGGTCGTTTATTGGTGCGCACCCTGGCCCTGGGGGCCGAGAGCGTGCTGGCGCGCATCATCCGCCTGGTCGAAGACGCCCAGGCTGCCAAGGCGCCGATCCAGAAACTGGTGGATAAAGTCAGCCAGGTGTTTGTACCAGCGGTATTGGTCTTGGCGTTGATCACCGTAGTGGGCTGGTGGTGGTACGGCGCATCCCTGGAAACTGCGATCATCAATGCGGTTGCAGTGCTGGTGATCGCTTGCCCTTGCGCCCTGGGTCTGGCCACGCCAACTGCGATCATGGCCGGCACCGGCGTCGCCGCGCGCCACGGCATTCTGATCAAGGATGCCGAAGCATTGGAGCGCGCCCATGCGGTGAGCGCCGTGGTGTTCGACAAGACCGGCACCCTCACCTCCGGCGCGCCGAAAATTGCGCACCTGGCGGCCGTGGATGGCAACGAAGCACTCTTGTTGCAACAGGCCGGCGCGTTGCAACGCGGCAGTGAACACCCATTGGCCAAGGCCGTGCTGGATGCGTGCCAGGAGAAAGGTCTGGACGTGGCCGATGTGAGTGCCAGCCAGTCCCTGACCGGACGCGGCATTGCCGGCACGCTGGACGGTCGGCCACTGGCGCTGGGTAATCGACGCTTGCTGGAAGAGACGGGCTTGGAGGCGGGCGAATTGGCTCAGCGCGCCAAGGATTGGGAAGCCGAAGGCCGCACCTTGTCCTGGCTTATCGAGCAAGGCACGCAGCCCCGCGTATTGGGCTTGTTCGCGTTTGGCGACACCCTCAAGCCCGGCGCGCTGGAGGCCGTGCAACAGCTCAAAGCGCAACACATCAGCAGCCACCTGATTACCGGCGATAACCACGGCAGTGCCCGGGTCGTCGCAGAGGCCTTGGGTATCGACGATGTGCACGCCGAGGTACTGCCCGCCTACAAAGCGGCTGCCGTTGCCGAACTGAAAAAAACCGGCGTGGTGGCGATGGTCGGCGACGGCATCAACGACGCCCCGGCCCTTGCCGCGGCCGATATCGGCATCGCCATGGGTGGCGGTACCGACGTGGCCATGCATGCGGCCGGCATCACCCTGATGCGGGGCGACCCACGCCTGGTGCCGGCGGCCCTGGAGATCAGCCGCAAGACCTACGCGAAAATTCGCCAGAACTTGTTCTGGGCCTTTGTGTATAACTTGATCGGCATTCCCCTGGCCGCCTTCGGCCTGCTCAACCCGGTGCTGGCCGGTGCGGCGATGGCCTTGTCCAGCGTCAGCGTGGTGAGTAATGCACTGTTGTTGAAAACCTGGAAACCCAAGGACTTGGAGGATCAACGCCCATGAACATCGGCCAAGCCGCCCGCAACAGCGGGCTGAGCGCAAAGATGATTCGCTACTACGAATCCATCGGCCTGCTGAAAACGCCCCATCGCACTGACAGCGGCTATCGCGTGTATGGCCATGACGACCTGCACACCCTGACGTTTATCAAGCGCTCGCGGGACCTGGGGTTTTCACTGGAAGAAGTCGGCAAGCTGCTGACCCTGTGGGAAGACCGCCAACGGGCCAGCGCCGACGTAAAAGCCTTGGCGCGCCAGCACATCGACGAGCTGAATCACAAGATTCGCGAATTGGGGCAACTGCGCGATACCTTGCAGGACCTGATGGAGCACTGCCAGGGCGATCATCGACCGGACTGCCCGATACTCAAGGAGTTGGCAGCGGGCAACTGCTGCGCCTGATGCTCTAACTGGCTACACGCAAATCCAAATGTGGGAGGGGGCTTGCTCCCGATGAGGGAGTGACAGTCAACACATCTGTCGCTGACACACCGCCATCGGGAGCAAGCCCCCTCCCACATTTTGATCTTCATCTACCCGAAGATCACTGCATCCAAGGCGGCGGCGGTGGTTCGTCCGGCACTTTGCTCGGTGGCGCATCATCCGCCGCACGAATCGCCTGGCGACGCTCTTCATCCAGCCGCGCCGCTTCGATCTCGCGGATCACACCGCCCACATCCGCCAGCTCTTCCGGTTCGTCGAACTCACCGGTCAATACACTGGCCGGGTGCAAGGTGCCGGCTTCGTACAGCGCCCACATTTCCTTGGCGTACTTGGTCTTCTTCAACTCCGGGGCAAAGCGCCCGAAGTAGGAAGCCATGTTGCCAACGTCGCGCTCCAACATGTTGAATGCATGGTTGTTGCCCGCCGCATCCACCGCCTGGGGCAGGTCGATGATCACCGGGCCAGTTGGCGTGAGCAGTACGTTGAACTCAGAAAGGTCGCCGTGCACCAGGCCGGTGCATAGCATCAGCACGATCTGGGAGATCAGGAAGGCGTGGTATTCACGCGCCTGGTCCGGCTCCAGTACCACGTCGTTCAGGCGCGGCGCCGCATCGCCGTACTCGTCGGCCACCAGCTCCATCAGCAGCACGCCTTCAAGAAAGTCATACGGCTTGGGCACGCGAACGCCCGCACCGGCCAGGCGGAACAGCGCCGCAACTTCGGCGTTCTGCCAGGCGTCCTCGGTTTCTTTCTTGCCGAACTTGGAGCCCTTGGCCATGGCCCGGGCCTGGCGGCTGTTACGAACCTTACGGCCTTCCTGGTACTCGGCCGCCTGACGAAAACTTCGTTTGTTCGCCTCCTTGTAAACCTTGGCGCAACGCAATTCGTTGCCGCAGCGCACCACATAAACAGCTGCTTCTTTACCACTCATGAGTGGGCGCAGCACTTCGTCGACCAGACCGTCTTCGATCAGGGGTTCAATGCGTTTAGGAGTCTTCATCAGCTTTTATTGTGGGTCCTGTATTACCAAACACGCGTGTGGCACTCGTTATACGGCAATCGGCTCGCCGGTGGGAGAGGCTACCGACCTCTGACCACTCAAGAATGCATGCAATGGGCCAATTTTGTCGTTAATCAGCGTTCGATAATCGCCGTCACCCCTTGGCCGCCAGCAGCACAGATCGAAATCAGCCCGCGACCTTTGCCCGCCGCATCCAACAGTTTGGCGAGGTTGGCGACGATGCGCCCGCCGGTGGCGGCAAACGGATGGCCCGCCGCCAGGGAACTTCCCTTGACGTTGAGCCGACTGCGGTCGATGGATCCCAGCGGCGCATCCAGGCCCAGACGGGTCTTGCAATAGTCCGCATCTTCCCACGCCTTGAGCGTGCACAACACCTGGGCGGCGAAGGCTTCGTGGATCTCATAGTAATCAAAGTCCTGCAGGGTCAAGCCGTTGCGGGCCAGCAAGCGCGGCACCGCATACACCGGCGCCATCAACAGCCCCTCGGCACCGTTGACGAAATCCACCGCAGCCGCTTCGCCATCGCGCAGGTACGCCAGGATCGGCAGGCCACGCTCCTTGGCCCAGGCTTCACTGCCCAGCAGCACCAGGGATGCGCCATCGGTGAGCGGCGTGGAGTTGCCGGCGGTGAGCGTGCCCTTTGCGCTGCGCTCGAAGGCCGGCTTGAGGCTGGCGAGTTTCTCCAGGGTCAGGTCGGGGCGCAGGTTGTTGTCGCGGGTGAGGCCAAGAAAGGGCGTGAGCAAGTCGTTGTGCCAGCCTTCGGCGTAGGACGCGGCCATTTTCTGATGACTCTCAAGCGCAAGCTGGTCCTGTTCGACGCGAGGAATCTGCCAGGTCTGCGCCATCAGTTCGCAATGCTGGCCCATGGACAAGCCGGTGCGTGGTTCGCCATTGCGCGGCAGTTCCGGCTTGAGATGTTGGGGACGAAGTTGTAACAAGGTTTTTAGTTTATCCACCATGGATTTACCGCGATTGGCTTGCAGCAAAAGCTTGCGCAAGCCTTCGTTCACCCCGATCGGAGCATCGGACGTGGTGTCTACGCCGCCGGCAATCCCACATTCGATCTGGCCCAGAGCAATTTTGTTGGCCACCAGCAACGCCGCCTCCAGCCCGGTGCCGCAGGCTTGCTGGATATCGTATGCAGGGGTTTGCGGCGACAGGCGCGAGCCGAGCACGCATTCGCGGGTCAGGTTGAAGTCTCGGGAGTGCTTGAGTACCGCACCGGCGGCTACCTCGCCCATGCGCAGGCCGTGCAGGTTGTAGCGCTCGATCAGGCCCTCCAGCGCGGCGGTCAGCATCGCCTGGTTGCTCGCCGTGGCGTATGGGCCATTGGAGCGGGCGAAAGGAATGCGATTACCGCCAATGATCGCTACACGGCGCAATTGAGTCATGGAAAGCTCCCTTTTGAAGGTGGGTGGAATCATCAAGCCTAGCCTAGGCTCAATCGAACGACTGCCACCCCAGGGTGGTCAACCCTTTGAACCCCAGCCTTCGGAGAGCGTTCCATGTCTGACCGTTATATCGACTTCGCCAACTCAAGCCTCGGCCATCGCCTGGTCGCCGCCATTGGCCTGCCGTCGCCGGTACGCCTGGAACGCTGGCAGGCCGGACGACTGCGCCCGGTCGAGGGTGCACTGCTGCTCGGCGGGGGCTCGTTGACGACCCAGGTGCTGGCGTTTGCCAATCGACTCACCGACGCGGTTTACAGCTACGGCACCGAAGCCTCGACAGCAACCGCGTGGATCCCCGGGCACGGCCCTAAGCTCAAGGCGGTGGTGTTCGACGCCAGCCACTTGCAGCACACCGACCAGCTCAAGCAACTGCGCGAGTTCTTCCAGCCGCTGCTGAAAAACCTTGATCACAGTGCCCACGTGGTGATCCTCGGCCGGGCGCCGGAAAGCCTCAGCGATCCGTTTGCTGCCAGCGCCCAGCATGCCCTGGAAGGTTTCAGCCGCTCCCTGGCCAAGGAGTTGCGCAGCGGCGGCGTATTGCAATTGCTGTATGTGGGCGACGGCGCCGAGGACCAGCTGGAAGGTGCGCTGCGGTTTTTCCTGTCGCCGAAAAGCGCTTATATCTCGGGCCAGGTCATCCGCCTGGCGGCCTGCGACACCCCGGTCGAGGACTGGACGCGCCCGCTCGCGGGGCGCAAAGCCCTGGTCACCGGAGCCGCCCGTGGCATCGGTGCTTCCATCGCTGAAACCCTGGCCCGCGACGGTGCCGAGGTGATTCTGCTCGACGTGCCCCAGGCCAAGGCCGATCTCGAAGCCCTGGCTGCGCGCTTGAATGCGCGCACGGTGGTGCTGGATATCTGCGCCGAAGACGCCGCCAGCCAACTGGTCGAACACCTGCCCGACGGCCTCGATATCCTGATACACAACGCCGGTATCACCCGCGACAAGACCCTGGCCAACATGACCCCGGAATACTGGGACGCCGTGCTGGCCGTCAACCTCAATGCCCCGCAGGTGCTGACCAAGGCCCTGCTCGACAGCGGCAGCCTGCATGACAACGCACGGGTGGTGCTGCTGGCCTCGATCAGCGGCATTGCCGGTAATCGCGGGCAAACCAACTATGCCGCGAGCAAGGCCGGCTTGATCGGCCTGGCCCAGGCCTGGGCGCCCCTGTTGAAGGAACGCGGAATCAGCATCAATGCCGTGGCGCCAGGCTTTATCGAGACCCAGATGACCGCGCATATCCCGTTCGCCCTACGTGAAGCCGGGCGTCGCATGAGTTCATTAGGCCAGGGTGGCTTGCCCCAGGACGTGGCCGAAGCGGTGGCCTGGCTCGGTCAGCCGGGTTCCGGTGCGGTCAGCGGCCAAGCGCTGCGGGTATGTGGGCAAAGTCTTCTGGGAGCGTAAACATGCAATGGCACACCTTAGACAGTTCGCCCTCTCTACTGCCGTTGTATTGGCGAGCGGCGCTCAAGCGCAAGATCACCGGCAGCACCTTGCCCGAACACGGCTTGCGTTGCCGGGTCAGCGTCAACCCCAGGGCCGTCGCGGCTTACCGAAAGGTCTGCGGGTTTGCCGACGGCCCGATGCTACCGGCGACCTATCCGCATATCCTGGCGTTCGGCCTGCAGATGCAGTTGCTGACTGACAAGGCGTTTGCGTTCCCCTTGCTGGGGCTGGTTCACCTGAGCAATCGCATCCGCATTCATCGCCCCTTGGGTGGCGTGGGCGACCTGAGCATCGGCGTCTATGCGCATAACCTGAAGCCCCACGCCAAGGGCGCGACCTTTGACATTGTGACCGTGGTCGAGGATGCGCTTGGGCTGCTCTGGGAGGCCGAAAGCCAAATGCTATGTCGCGGCGTGAAGCTTGAAGGCGAAGCCGTGGATAAAACCTTCCTGGCCCCTGGCCCGACCAGCGAGCTGACACGCTGGAAAGCGCCTGCCGATATCGGCCGCCGCTATGCCCGGGTGTCGGGCGATTACAACCCGATCCACCTCAGTGCGCCGACGGCCAAGTTATTCGGTTTTCCCCAGGCCATTGCCCATGGGCTGTGGAATAAGGCGCGCACCCTGGCGGCGCTGGGAGCACATCTGCCGGCTGCCAATATTGAGATAGAAGTCGAGTTCAAGAAGCCCGTGCGCCTGCCCAGTGAAGTGATATTGATGAGCAGCACGGCCGGTTCCAGTGGCGAGCTGGCACTCCAAGGCGCGGGCGACATTCAGCATATGCTCGGCAAGTGGCAGCCGATCGCCTGAAATACCCTGCTTAATTGTATATATACATCCAAAGTTATAGCGGACCTCACGAGGTCCGTTTTTTTATTTAACTCCCTGATTTAAAAAACTTAAGTTTTTATCAAAGTCTTATCTATTACACCTTTCGTATTAGTCGTTAAGCCGACTAAGACCTTATCTATATAAATCGTTAATACCAAGTTGAGCGTTGCACGAAAGAGCGCCTGGGCCTGTGATAACCACACGGACAAACCTATCGCTACCCCAAGAAGTAACGAGGGTTTGAAACAACCAAGGTTGTACCAGGTGCAAGGAACTCAATCATGAAAACTCAAGTAGTGTTTTGGAAAGCAAGTACCGCTCTGGCCCTGATCATGGCGTTGAGCCTCGGTGGCTGCAGCAGCGGAGGTGGCGGGCATAAATCCAGCGTGGCAGCGTCCTCACCAGATGCCGGAGCAGGTGCAGGCACAGGTGGTGGTGACGGCGGCACGGGCGGTGGCACGGGCGGAACTGGCGGTGGTACCGGCGGCACTGACGGCGGCACGGGCGGAACTGGTGGTGGCACTGGCGGCACTGACGGCGGCACGGGTGGTGGCACCGGCGGAACTGACGGCGGCACGGGTGGGACCGGCGGCGGCACTGGCGGCACTGACGGCGGAACAGGTGGTACGGGCGGCGGCACGGGTGGAACCGGTGGCGGTACTGGTGGGACCGGCGGTGGCACTGGCGGTACTGGTGGCGGTACTGGTGGGACCGGCGGTGGCACTGGTGGCACAGGTGGCGGCACCGGCGGAACAGGTGGTGGTACTGGCGGCGGAACTGGCTCGACAACTACCCCACTGATCACCGGCCAGATCGCTGGCACCCTCGGCACCACCGTGGGCAATGTAGGCGCAGCCGTGGGTGATCTTGGCTCGACCTTGAACGGTGTACCCGTCGTCGGCGTTACCGCTGGCGGCCTGGTGACCTCGGCAGGCACTGCTGTCACCAGCATCGGTACCGGCGTGACCACCGGCCTGGGCTCGCTGGGCACCAATAGCAACTCCCTGGGCATCACCGTGGCAGGCGTAGGTAATGGCGTCGCCGACCTGGGCGGCGGCCTCTCGACCACCGGCCAATCGCTGTCGACCACCCTCGGCGGCGTCCCCGTGGTCGGTGGCTTGACCGGCGGTGTCGGCGGTGCGGTCGGCGGCGTAGTCGATAAAGTCGGCACCACGGTGACCATGCTCGGCGATACCCTCAGCACCGCCAGCACCACTGGCCCGCTGGGTTCGCTGACCAACACCCTGGGTGGCAAAATAGTGGTGCCTGTGGTGTCGCTGGTGGAAAACACCACCGGCAATCTGGGCACCGCAACCGGCCTGGGCACTCCCGTCAATGGCCTGCTGGACAAAGTCGGCTCGACGGTCACCAGCCTGGGTACCCAAGTCGCCAGCACTGGCGGCACCGGCAACCCTGTCACCAGCGTGGTCGGCAGCGTGCTGACTGGCGTCGGGGGCACACTCGATAAGTCCGGCGGTTATGTCGCACCTGCGGGTGGCACGGCAGCCCCCGGCATACCGGAACTGGTGGGTGGCCTGGTAAGTAACGTGGGTACTGGCCTGAATGTGGGCAACACCAACGGCACCGTCAGTGCAGCCGGCGTAACCGGCGGCGCGCTGGGCAACACCATCGCCTCCGTAGGCACCGTGCTGGGTGGTACCGGCGTCGCCAACACCGGCGCCACGGCACCGGTCGCAGCAGTCGCAACCAATGTCGGCGCAGCTTTGAACCCAGTGACTTCCGGCGTCACTGCACTGACGCAAAACATTGGTACCACCACTGGCGTTGGTGCTCCAGTCAACGGCCTGGTAACACAAGTCGGCGGCGCTGTGAGCAGCCTGGGCACTAACCTCACCACAGCCAATGCCAACCCGGTCACCAACACCCTCGGCACCACCGTTACGGCGGTCGGCAACACCGTGAGCTCGGTAGGTGGCCTGGTCACCGGCGGCACTGGCGGCACCAGCGGTGGCCTGCTTGGCGGCCTGAACGTCGGCGCCAGCACCACAACCACCGGTACTGCAACGACAACAACCGGCGGCACCACAGCAACGGGCGGTCTTGGCGGTTTGTTGAACGGCCTGACCGGAAAATAGAATTGCACCTGGCCGATTAGACGGCCTCCCCTACAGCGCCTACGCTTGGTTGAGACGAGAGACCCTAAATAAGTCTCTCGTCTTTTTTATGGGCGGCGACATAGGTGATGAACCGCCGCCCTCCCGAACCGCGTCCTAGAACCCGGCGGGCCCGAAGCGCTGCTGCAGTTGACCATGGAGTGTCCTATGCGCGTGTTGACACCGTTGTTATTGATGACCCTCAGTGCCTACGTACAGGCCGAGCCCCTTCCCAGCTTTTTGAACAGTAACGACACAATCCGCACCCTGCCGGTCCCCAACCTGCCCGCCGACGCCTACCGCCCGGCCACCCCGCAAACCCAGGTGCCCGAGGCGCCGCCGACGGCGGGCCAGCCGCTGCTGATGGACACCAAGGTCACCATCCGCAAGCTGCAAATCGAAGGCGGGACGATCTACCCGCTCACCGAGACGGCCAAGGCCTACGCGCCGTTGATTGGACGTGAGACCAACCTCGCGCAACTGATCGAAGCCACCCGTGGCATCACCCGCCGCTACCAGCAAGACGGCTACCTGCTGTCCTATGCGTTCCTGCCGCAGCAAAACTTCGAAAACGGCCTGGTCCGCGTGGTCCTGGTGGAGGGTTACATCAAGGATTACCAGCAGACCGGCGACATCGGCCCGGTGTCGGCCTACGTCGACAAGCTGGCGAATAAACTCCTGGCCGAACGTCCCCTGACCCGCAAAACCTTCGAACGCTACACCACTCTGATGAGCCGCATCCCGGGCCTCACCGTGCAGGCGCAAGTGCCGCCGCCGGGCACCACCGATGGCGCCACGCACATGCAGATCCAGGCCAGCCGCAAGCCCTTCACCACCAGCATGAGCCTGGTGCAGAAAAGCCGTGGCGGCACCCAGGCGTTGCTCAGCGCCACCAGCAATTCGCAAACCTTCCTGGGCGAACAGCTCACCGTCAGCGGCCTGTTCCCGCCGGGCGAAGATAAAGAGCATTACTACCGCGTGGACTACAACCAGTTCATCAATGCCGAAGGCAGCCAGTTCGCACTGGCCGCCGAACGTTACCGCGCCGACCCCAATGCCAATGTGCAACTGGACGGCGGCTTCCAACTCAAGCCGCACCAGTCCGTGGACCGCTACTCCATTGGCCTGAGCCACCCGCTGATTGCCTCGCCCACCGAGTCGCTGACCCTGGGTACGCGCCTGTACGCCGTGGACCAGACCACCCGCTACAAACTGGTGGGCTACCCGCTGCGTTTTGATATCGAATCGAACCTGCGTGCGCTGGCGTTCGAGGGTGATTGGCGCAAGGCTGATGCGCGGCAATTGCGCATTATCAGCGGCGGCTTGTACCGGGGTATCGACGGCTTGGGCGCCAAAGCCCGCAGTGACCTGGACGTGGCAAAGCCCGACCTCGACTTCTTCCGCCTGCGGCTGTCCGGGGTGCAAAGCAACAAGTTCTTCGATAACTGGCAAGGCGTGCTTTCAGGGGCCTTCTACTGGAGTAACGACACCCTGCCCGACAGCGAGCGCGCCACCTTCGGCGGGCAGAACTTCGGCCGCGGCTACCCTGATGACCAAGGCTCGGGCGACAAGGGCTGGGGGGCGGCCTACGAGGTCAACTACAGCTACAACCGCGCCGGTGACTGGGTGAAAGTCCTGCAACCCTATGTGGTGCTCGACCGCGCCAAAACCTGGTTCAACGAGCTGCCGGTGAAGGCCAGCAACATGTCATCGGCGGCCGTGGGCCTGCGCTTTGGCGACAACAAGTACTACAACATCGCCCTGGAAGCGGCCAAACCGATGTCGGACATAGCCCTGGACAGCTACAACCGGCGGCCGCGGTATACGTTGAGTTTCAGTTATCAGCTCTGACCCAGCCGATGCCTTAACTAAAAATGTGGGAGGGGGCTTGCCCCCGATGAGGGAATGCCAGCCAGCAAATCTGTGACTGACACACCGCCATCGGGGGCAAGCCCTCTCCCACATTTTTTTGGAACTGCGCGGGCCAACTACCGACGGGACTTCGGCAGAGGAAACAGGCTGTTGAGGGTATCGATCAAGCGCACCAGATAGATCGGCTTGCGAAACAGATCCAGCACCTGCAGACGCAGCATGTCACTGACATCATCCATCTCGGCATGGCCGGACATCACGATCACAGGCAAATGCGAGCGCGATGTGTGTTCGCGCAGGCGCTTGATCAAGGAAATCCCGCTTTCCTCGGGCATGCGCAAGTCAGTGATGACCAACGCTATATCAGGATGAAGTGTCAATTCTTGCAGGGCGAAAGTCACGGACGTGGAAGTGAAACAGACGAATCCCTCGTTTTCGAGGGATTCGGCTAACTCGACCAGCGCATCCTCCTCGTCGTCCACCAATAGGATTTGTTGGCGGGCTGACGACGGGGGGCTCATGGGCAGTACCTGATTAAAAAGATCATCGAAACGACAACCTACAGTACTTACGGTTATGTCGCCGCCGGCAGTGCATCGGACACCTTCTGGAAAACGCCTTTTATTTTATCGCCCAGCCCAGTACCGAACCCAATGATCACCAACGCAACTATCGCCACGATAATCACATACTCAATGGCTGATGCTCCGTCTCTGCGACGCAAGAATAACTGAGCGTGAATGTAAAACTTCAAGAACAGATCAAGGATCATAAGACTTCTCCTTCATGCGCCACAAAGCGCCGTTACTGCTGGCCCGCACGATGATTGCCGTGTGCCACTAGAGCATTGTCAACAAAGTTGACACTCACAACTGTAAGAACGAATTAATCACAAAGTATTAGTCGCGGCGCTGCCGCCCCAAATCCGATTTTACGGGGGTCAGATTTAGCCTACAGATAATTTTTTCATACGGTAATGGCATTTCGTCCTAGCTGAGCTACCTTCAAATAGCCAAATCGTTAGTTGTTCATCACAGCTAAGTTGCGAAATTAACTCGTTTGGATTAACGGGCATAAGCAGTGCAACGGGATAGGGAGAGCCGTCATGAACAGTCGCATCAGCATGGTCCTGGCTGGCTTGCTGCTTGTCGCAGCTTTAATTGCAGGGTATTGGGGGCTGGTGCTGAGTCGTCCTCCGGAATCCGTAGTGGCCCCATCGCCGGAACCTGTCATTTCCGTTGAAAAAACCCTGACTGCCGTGGAAGACCAAACCCGCCAACCGGTGGTGGTACTGGTACACGCGGTGCCCGCTTTTGCCCCCCTTACCGCTGCCGACGTGGCCGTGGAAAAATTGCGCACCGTTCCGGCCGGCAGCCTGACCAGCCTCGACCAGGCTATCGGTCGTACGCCCTTGCGCGCGCTGGGTGCAGGGACGTGGCTAAACGATGAAAGTTTCACCGCCGGTGGGCCTCTGGCTCGCATGATTCGTGCAAATGAACGCGCACTGGCGGTCGCCGTCGATGAGGTCATCGGTGCTGGCGGCCAACTGAGCCCCGGCGATTACGTCGACGTCCTTCTGTTCCTGCGTCAGGACAACGCCAATGCCGAGCAATCGGCGCAGGTGATCATTCCCGCGATTCGGCTGCTCAGCGTCGGCGACCAATTGGGGCTGGCCAACGACGGCACACCGGCAGTGCCGCCACCGGCCACCGCCGAAGAGCGCGCCCAAGCTGCCCAACGGCGTACCGCAGCGCGCAGTGTCGTGCTGGCGGTGCCCGAACCGTTGCTGAGCCGGCTGATGCTCGCCTCCCAAGCCGGCACGCTGCGCCTGGCTGTGCGCAGTGCCGACGAACAGTTGCTCAGCCGCTATTGGGCCGGCGAAAGCGACACGCCGGACAAAGTGCAAAGCGCCAACCGCGACCTCTACCAATTCACCCAACTGGCCCTCACCGGCCCGCCGAAAAAAGTCGCCCCCACGGTTGCCGACACCGGCCAGCGTCGGGGCGTCGAAGTGATTCGTGGCGCTTCGGCGGCCCAACAAACCCCTGATTGAACAAGGATGCTTTGAATGAGCCCACGCTACGCTCAATTGGCCTTGACCTTGATGCTACCGTGCCTGCCCGTGGGCCTGGCAATGGCAGCACCTGGCAATTGCAGCACCTTGGGCCAGTTGCCCGCCGTGGTCGAGGTGGGCGAAGGCTTGCAAACCGAGCTGCAATCGTCAGTGGCGATCACGCGCCTGGCCATTGGTGACCCGAAGATCGCCGATGTGCGGGTCAATGGCGAGCGTAACTTCCTGCTGACCGGCGTCGGCAGCGGCGCCACCAGCCTGATGGTGTGGACCGGCTGCTCGACCGCGCCGCGCCAGAGCATGGTGTTCGTCAAGGGCAAGGCCACCTCGGCGCTGACCAGCCAATCGCTGTCGCCTTCGGAAGACCCGACACTGCCCAGCCAGGTACAGACCGATATCCGCTTCGTCGAAGTCAGCCGCACCAAGCTCAAGGAGGCCAGCACCAAGATCCTCGGCATGGGCAAGAATTTCTTCCTCGGCAGCCCCGACCTGCTCTCCCCAGCAGAGAGCGTGTTCAAGCTGCCGGTGAGCGCTGACAGTTTCAACATCGGGTTTGGCGGTGGCCGGGTCAAGGCGTTGATCAACGCCCTGGAAAGCAGTGGCTTTGCCTACACCCTGGCGCGTCCGAGCCTGGTGGCCATGAGCGGCCAGAGCGCGACCTTCCTGGCCGGGGGCGAAGTGCCGATCCCGGTGCCCAGTGCCGGCAGCGATACCATTTCCATCGAGTACAAGGAGTTCGGCATCCGCCTGACCCTGACGCCCACGGTGATCGATCACAACCGCATCGCCCTGAAAGTCGCACCGGAAGTCAGCGAGCTGGATTACAACAACGCGATCCAGATCGAGGGCATCCTGGTGCCCGCCCTGACCGTACGGCGCACCGACACCAGCGTATCGCTGGCCGATGGCGAAAGCTTTGTCATCAGTGGCCTGATCAGCAGCACCAACCGCTCCACCATCGCCAAGCTCCCCGGCCTGGGCGATATCCCGATAATTGGCGCGTTTTTCCGCGACTCCAATATTCGCAGCGAGGAAAAAGAGCTGCTGATGATTGTCACCCCGCACCTGGTCCGGCCATTGGCGGCCAACGCACAGTTGCCGTCGTTGCCCGGGGAAAAACTGCGCAACTACGACCCGAACTGGTTCCGCCTGTTCTTTCTTGAAAACGGCAACTTCGACCGTCGCAGTGGACTTTCCCAATGAGCGATAGCCTGGGCCAGACCTTTCTGGCAATCACCCGCAACAACACCGACCTGGAGTGGCTGCAGGGCGCGCTGGCCCCGCTTGGTCAAGTGATCAGCGTCGGCGGTGGCAGCCTGGATGAATTGCTGGCACTGGTGGACGTGACCTTCGCCAACCTGGTGTTCGTGGGCCTGGACCGCGAACACCTGGTGGCCCAGAGCGCCCTGATCGAAGGCGCCCTGGAAGCCAAGCCGATGCTGGCCGTAGTCGCCCTCGGTGACGGCATGGACAACCAGTTGGTACTCAACGCGATGCGCGCCGGCGCCCGGGATTTTGTCGCCTATGGTTCACGCTCCAGCGAAGTGGCCGGGTTGGTGCGACGCATGAGCAAGCGCCTGCCGCCTACCGCGCCGAACGCCCACCTTGGTGGCCTGACGGTGCTATACGGCACCCAAGGCAATACCGACGGAGCCCTGATCGCCAGCCACTTGGCGATGGTGGTGCAAAAGAGCGGTCAACAGACACTGCTGCTCGACCTCGGCCTGCCGCGGGGCGACAGCCTGGCGCTGCTGGGCCTGGAGAGTACCTTCAATTTCGGTGACGCCTTGCGCCACCTGCGCCGCCTTGACACCACACTGATCAACAGCGCCTTTACCAGCACCGACGAGGGCCTGCGCATTCTTGCGTATGCCGCCAGCGACGAGCCCCTGGAAATGACCAGCGCCGCCGAGCTGTACATGTTGCTCAGCGCCTTGCGCCAGCACTTCCAGCACATCGTGGTCAACCTCACCGGGCAGGCTGACAGCGAGCCGTTGCGCACCTTTGTCAGCCACTGCGACAAACTGCTGTGGTGCACCGACCAAGGCGTGCTCGACTGCCGGCGCAACCTCGCGGTGCTGAACCTGTGGCGCGAAAAAGGCATGAAGCTCGACCACGCCCGACTGCTGGTCGACCGCTATATCAAGGGTTGCGCGCCCGACACCGAAACCCTGGAAAAAAGCTTCGGCCTGGAGTGCATCGCGGTGCTGCCGCTTAGCCCTGAAGTGCGCCTGAATGCCAAGAACCAGGGGCAAAGTCTGTTCACCCTGGCCCCGCGCGAAGCCCTTACCCACACTTTGCGTCAGTTGGGCGAGCGCCTGGCAAAACGTTCCGAGGGCATGGAAAAACCGTCCACGCGCTGGTTCGAACGTCTACTGGGGTCAGGTCGATGAACGGTGAAAAGCTCTTCGGCGCCCCCACTCGTGGAGCCGCCGGGCGCAACGACCACGACAGCCTGAAAATGGTGCTGCATCGTTACATTATCGATGCCATCGAAGAGACCGGACAGAACCTGCTGGAAGGCTCGCGCCAATCCCTGGCGCAATTTGTCATCGACAAGGTGGCCGAGTACATCACGCGTATGCACCTGGCGATCTCGCGTTACGAGATGGAGCGCCTGGCCGAAGAAATCGTCGATGAGCTGACCGGCTTCGGCCCGCTGGAAGTGCTGCTGCGCGATGTGTCGGTCACCGAGATCCTGGTCAACGGCCCGCACCGGGTGTTTATCGAACGTGATGGTGTGCTGCACCAGAGCGACCTGCGCTTTATCGATGCGCACCATGTGGAGCGGGTGATGCAGCGTATCCTCGCGCCCCTCGGGCGGCGCCTGGATGAGTCGTCGCCGATGGTCGATGCGCGCCTGCCCGACGGCAGCCGGGTCAATGCGATCATCCCGCCGATCGCCTTGGACGGCCCCTGCCTGTCGATCCGTAAATTTCGCAAGGACATGCTCAAGAGCAGCGACCTGGTGGCGATGCAGACCATCGACCAGAGCATCTTCGAGTTTTTCCAGGAAGCGGTGGGCAAACGCTGCAATATCCTAATCAGCGGTGGTACCGGGACCGGCAAGACCACACTGCTGAATATTCTCAGCCAATTGATCAACCCCCACGAGCGCCTGGTCACCATCGAAGATGTGGCCGAACTGCAACTGGGCCACCCCCACGTCGTGCGCCTGGAAACCCGCCCACCCAATGCCGAAGGACATGGCGAGGTCAAGGCCAGTGACCTGATCCGCAACGCCCTGCGGATGCGCCCGGACCGCATCATCCTCGGCGAGATTCGCGGCGTCGAAGTACTCGACGTGATGACCGCCATGAACACCGGCCATGACGGTTCCATGAGCACCGTGCACGCCAACAACGCCCAGGACGCGCTGCTGCGCCTGGAAACCCTGGTGGGCCTGACCGGGCGCGTGGTGGCGGAAAAAACCCTGCGCCAGATGATCTGTGCCGCACTGGATGTGGTGATTCAGCTGACGCGCCTGCCCGATGGGCGCCGCTGCGTCAGCGAGGTGGTGGAAGTGGTCGGCGTGCGCGACGACGTGTATGTCACCAATACCCTGTTCCGCTTCGACCGCCGTGCCGGCTTTGGCTTCCTGCGCGAAGCGTTGCACCCGGCCGGCGACAAGCTGCGGCGCGAAACGCCATTGCCGTTGTAGGGAGGCGTCATGACCGGACTTATCCTGCTGCTTATCTGCGTTCTGCTGGTCAGCCTGTCCATCTGGCTGTTCCAGCGCGGGCTGCGCCAGGCCGGCACCGACCGCGTGCTGGAACGCCTTGCCGAGGGCCAGCCCATCCCCCAGGAATCGAACAGCAGCTGGGTCGCCATGGAGCGGATGTTCCAGCGCGCCGGCCTGGGCAAGCCCACCGATCGCCTTGGGCTGTGGTTGAGCGGCTGGGCGGTGGCCATGGTGCTGGGCTACCTGTTGGCCGACTGGCTGGGCCTACTCGCCATGCTCTTGGTACCACCGTTGCTGTTGCGCCTGTACATCGCCTGGCGTTACCAGCGGCGTGTGCAACGCATGATCGAACAACTACCGCAGTTACTCGACCACAGCGTGCGTAGTCTCAAGTCCGGACGCACTCTGGCCGATGCCGTGCTGGGTGCAATCGAAAGCACCGAGGCGCCCCTCAAGCAAGCGATGAGCCGCATCCAGCGCAATGTGCAAATGGGCGTGAGCCTGCCGGAGTCCGCCAGCGATTTTGCCGAGTTCTACGAGCGCGATGAGTTTCGCCTGTTTGCCCTGGGCCTGAAGGTCAACCACCGCTACGGCGGCAACGCCAGCGAGTTGCTGGAAAATCTGATCAAGATGATCCGCGAGCGCGAGCAGGGTGCGCGCCAACTCAAGGCCATGACCGGTGAAACGCGCATGACCGCGTATGTGCTGGCGGGGTTGCCCATCGCCATGGTCGGCTACTTCCTGATGGTCAACCCGGGCTACCTGATGAGCATGTGGAATGACGGAACCGGGCGCTACCTGCTGCTCGGTGCGGTAGCGCTCGACATCACGGGCACCTTCGTCATGTGGCGCATGTTGCGGAGTATTTGAGATGGCCATCCTGATCAGCCTCCTGCTGTTACTCGCCGCCGTCGTCTTGATCGCCGGCAGCCTGCTGGAACAACGCCGCCGCCAGCGCATGGTCAACCAACGCCTGCAAGGCCAACTGGCCCGTGAAGACAAACTTGGCAGCCTGATGCGCCAACTGGGCGCCAGCGCGGTGGCGCAGCGCTCGGTCAGCCTGGACAACGAAACACAGACCTTGCTCAACCGCGTCGGCTGGCGTAAGCCCAACCAGCGTTCCATGTTCGCCGCCTGCCAGGTCGGCGTGCCCATTGTGCTGTTGGGCCTGACCGTGCTCGGCCAGCAACTGCTGTTTCCCCATGTGGGCTCGCCGTGGATCGCGCCGGCCATTGCCCTGGGGGTCGGTTACCTGTTGCCCAAGCGCGTGCTGGTCCTCAGCGCGAAATACCGCCAGGAACGCATCGCACGAGAGATCTCCACATTCATTCCGTTGCTGCGCATCCTGTTCGAATCCGGCATGGCGGTTGAACAGTCGCTGCGGGTGTTGAGTATCGACGCCCAGCGCCTGCTCCCGGACCTGACCCATGAACTGCGCCTGATTCTGGTACGGGTCGACTCGGGCCTGGAGTTGTCGGAGGAACTGGGCAAGACCGCGCGCCTGCTGGCTGTGGATGAGTTCACCGACACCTGCATCATTCTCCAGCAATTGATCCAGCAGGGTGGCGGTGCCATGAAGTCACTGCTGGCGCTCAAGCAATTGCTCGATGACCGCCGCCTGACCCGCCTGCAGGAATACATCTCGAAGATGTCGGCGAAGATGTCCGTAGTGATGATGGTGTTCCTGTTTCCCGCCCTGCTGACTGTGCTTGGGGGGCCGGCCTTTATCGCCATCGCCCGGGCCTTGAATAACTTCTGAGGAGCCTGCCATGAAGCCACTGATTGTCGCCTTGAGCCTGCTGATGCTGGGCGGCTGTGCCAGCAATGGCCAGGTTCCATGGGCCGGGTTGCTGCAGCCCGGCAGTTGCCCCAAGCCCAGCTCGGACCAGGAGCTTTCATTGAACCTGGCCGATGACATGGCCAACGAAGGCAAGCTGCACGCCAGCCTGGCCAACCTGCAGAACCTGCCCAATGCCCTGCCCCAGGTGCGCCAGCGCCAGGCCCGTGCCTATCGCTTGCTGGGGCGCAGCGAGGCCGAGCCGCTGTACCGCAGCCTGTTGGGCACCTGCCTGGCTGCCGATGGCGAGCACGGCCTGGGGCAATTGGCGTCGGCCAGGGGCGACAACGGCCAGGCCATGGCCCACCTGCAACATGCTGCAAGACTGGCGCCCACCGACGAGAAAATCCGCAATGACCTGGGCGTGGTGTACCTCGATCAACTGCGCCTGGAAGACGCCCGTTTCGAATTCATGACCGCCATCGAGCTCAAGCAGAGCGATCAATTGGCGGCCTTGAACCTGGTGACCTTGCTGATTTATCAGGACAACTGGGAACAGGCCGCAAAAGTGGTCGGCCAACTCGGACTGAGCCCCGAGCAGGTCACCGAAGCCCAGGCGCGGGCACAACAACTCAAGGGTTCACGCACGGTACCGGTGCGTTCAGCCAAAGACCAGGTCGCGACGGTCAGCGACACGCTGCCGGTACCTGTGAAATAGGGAGTCGATGATGAAAATCCATTACCTTGCCGGCCTCGCCGTGTTGACACTGCCGCTCATGGCATCGGCCATCGAAGCTGGGCCGTCTTCTCCACGGCAAGCGGAAACCGAAAACTGGATGGCGCTGCAACTAAGCGGCCGCGCAGCCTCGGCCAACCCGCAGAAGACCACGCCGGCAGAACGCGAGCAGGCACTCAAGCGCTGGCTGGACAGCAACAAGCACCCGATCCCGGAGTTCTTTGATCAGAAGGTGGGCGGGTCTGCACAGGGTGGGAGCCAATAGCCAAGCCTATATCCCACCGTAGGAGCGAGCTTGCTCGCGAAGAACCCCACGACACCGCGTTTATGCAGGATTCACGCGTTATCGTTGACGTTTTTCGCGAGCAAGCTCGCTCCTACATTATTAGCGCAGGCGCCGGGCCTTCAGTGCGCCGTCACCCGCTGGTGCATCGCCGAGTTGCTGGGTGACAACGCCAGCGCCAGCTGGGTACGGTTGTGCATATGGGTAAGGCGCAATATCTGGGACACATACAACTTGACCGTGTTCTCGGTGATCCCCAGGTCACAGGCAATCTGGTAGTTGGTCTGGCCCTTGCCCACCAGGCGCGCCACATCCAACTGACGCGGTGACAATTGACTGAAGATCGCCGGTACTTCGAGCGGCCCGGCATCATCGGCCAACGGTTCGCCGTCACCCTCTTTGGGCACTGGCTTGCGACGCACCTTGTCCAGGTCCATATACAAGTCGTTGATGGATTCGGACAGGTACTGCAACTTCTGGTTAAGCGTGCCCAGTTGCAGGTCTTTTTGCCGTTCCTCCAAGGCCGCTTCCTGGCGCTTCAGGCCTTCGAGCACCTCATCGAGATTGATCGGCTTCTGGTAGTAATCGGCGATCCCCGCGCGCAGGGCCTTGATCACATCCTGTTTGTCGGCACGCCCGGTAAGCATGATCGCTTCGAACGCACGATGTTTGCCGGCAACCTGCTGCAGGGCCTGCACCAGCTCGATGCCGTCCATGTCCGGCATATGCAGGTCACACAGCACCAGGCCTATCAAGGGGTCATCGCCGAAGCGCTGGATCGCCTGTTGGCTGGACTCACACGGGACACAACGGTACCCGCTGCTTTCGAGAAATTCACAGAGCTCCTCCACGATCAAAGGTTGATCGTCGACCACGAGCACTTTTACTGCAGATGTGAGCTTGTTCACGCGCTACTCCATGCCTGGCAAGCCAAAGAGGACCCATCCTTTTTGACGAAAAATCCTATACAACTACTCATTAAACGTAGACGTACTTTCTGACTATGTACATAGCATTATTCAACGCGCGCGCTTAATGGATCCAAAGCCAACACCCGACGAAACCTGTCAAAACGAAAGGCGCAAAAGGCTGTTTTTTTGACACTTTTTCTGCCCGCTCAAACTGGCTCGAGCTAAGCCCTTGATGCACAAATGTCCAGGCCAGCATGGCGACCGCGGCGCCGATCAGCGATCCCAACAGAATGTCGATATTGGACGCCAGGCCCAGGGCGGCGAGCAGCTTCACATCCCCCGCGCCGAAGCGGCCCAACGCATACCCGGGCAGGGTCAGTATCAGCGCCAGAACCAAGGCCAGGCCGCCTTCGCTGCGGGGCGCACCGACCCAGGTCGACCCTGCCCACAGCAGGTAGATCAACGCCAGCAAACCAGCACCCAAGGTCAGCGTATTGGCAATCTGGCGCTGGCGAATATCCTGCACTGCACACAGGCCCAACCACAGCAGAATCACTACATAGTGGATCACGTAAAAAACATCCCTTTTTGCCGAATGATTCTATGCTGATATCAGGTACTCGCCTCAGGGTAGACGCAGTGATGAAATCAGGCTTCCCGAGAAAGCAAAAAGGTGCGGCGGCCATCGAGTTTGCCTTGGTCTTCGTGATCTTCTTTGCGGTGTTCTACGGCATGCTCAGCTACAGCTTGCCGCTGCTGTTGATGCAGTCCTTTCATCAGGCGGCAGCGGAGGGAGTGCGCCGCAGTGTGTCCCTGGACCCAAGTACCGCAGGCTATTCGGCACTGGTGGTACAGCGCGCCAAGGATGCGGCGCAGGCCCAGTTGAATTGGATCCCCGGCTCGTTGAAATTCTTGCCCGGCTACATCACTGCCACCTACACCAATAATTTGCTGACGGTAAAAATCACCTACCCCTCGGCCAATATCAAAGCGGTGCTGCCGGCCTTGGTACTGCCCGGAGTTGGCAGCGTACCGAACCTGCCCGCCAACCTCACCGCCACCTCGAGCCTGCAGTTTTGACGGCAGGGGATAAACTGTTCGCGCGCCTGCGCGGGCGCCACAGCGCTCCGGCCATGACCGCGCTGGGCCTGCACCTGCAACTGGACAACCTGGGCCATGTGCTGAGCATCGCCGGCACCTTGCAACCCTTGCTCACCCACCATTTCACCCACACAAACACCCCACCGTTGCATGCCTTGCTGTGCGCCAACAGCGCATTGAGTGTCGAGGGCACACCGCAGCAATGGCAACGCCATGGCCTGGACCTGGACTTTCAGGGTGCCGGCGGCCAGGTCCTGCATACCCGCGGCTGGATGGAGCCCGAGGGCGACGGCTGGGCCCTGCACTTGCTGGATATTACTGACCTGCTGGCCGACCGAGCATTGGAACAGCAGCGCGAACAGAACCATCAGATCACCGGCCTGATGAACGAACAATTGCGCGTGTGCAGCCTCAACCGCCTACCCCAGGTGTTCAACGAGCACCTGCGCACCGTCGCTCAGCGCTGGCGCATGCCGTGCGTGGCTATGGCGCTGCTCGACGAGGAGGACCAAGGCTGGCGCATCTACAGTCAATATGCCGCCCATGATGCGCCGGCCCTGTGGCAAACCGGGCAACACTTGGGCACCAGCCTGGACAGCATCAACGGCAACACGCCGCTGAGCCTGGACATTGCCCAGGGCCGCAGCGACAACCCGCGCCTGCACAGCGTGTTTGGCAATGCCGATGGCTTCCTGGTGCCTTACCGCGACAGCCAAGGTGTCGCGGCGTGGTTGCTGTGTGGCTTCTACAGTGGCCAGGCCCAACATACCCGTGAGCGCGACTGGCTTAATCTCTGCGCAGCCCTCGCCGCACCGTTGCTCAGTCGCCTGCGTGAACAACGTCATCACCAGCAACTGGAACGGGTAGAAGCCCTGCAAGGCCTGCTCGGCACCGGCTGGTGGGAGTTGTTGCCCGCCACCCAGGAAATCCAGCTGGCGCCACAATTGCTGCGCAACCTGAGCCTGGAGCAGGGTCCCACTCGCCAGGCCCTTGGCACTTGGCTTGAACTGATCCACCCGGCCGACCGCCAGGCCCTCAACAGCCGCCTGCAAGACTTGCAAGCTTTGGGCAAACCCTTGCTGACCAGCGTGCGCCTGCAGCGGACGGAGGCCGAGCAGGCGCCCCTCTGGTACCGCATACAGGGACAAGTGCTGGGAGTTGGCAATGAGCGACGCTGGATCGGTTTCATGCTCGATATCAGCGACATCAAGAACCAGCAACTGCAAGCCGCCGCCGCCCATGCGCGGCTGGACAACCTGATCGCCAGTTCACCGGCGGTGATCTATGTGCAGCGCTACGTCAACGGCGCGCTGCATCCGGCGTTTTTCAGTGACAGCCTGCTACCACTGCTGGGCTGGACCCTGGCCGACTGCAACCTCGACACCCTGGCGGCGCTGATCCACCCCGACGACCGCGAACTCTACTTTGAACGCACTCGCCAATTGCTACGCGAAGGCAACATGCGCAGCCGCTACCGACTGCGTGACAAACAGGGCCACTACCACTGGCTGCTCGACGAAGCCAAACTGTTGCGCGACGACCTCGGGCTGCCGGTGGAGGCCGTAGGCTTGTGGCTGGACGTGACCGAGGCGACCCTGGCCGCTGAACAAGTACGCCAGAGTGAGGAACGCTATCGCATCCTGGTGGAAGATTCGCCAGCAATGATCTGCCGCTATCGCCCCGACCTGATCCTGACCTTCGGCAACACGCCGCTGGCCAACTACCTGGAATGCCTGCCCGCCCAACTGCCCGGCATCGACCTGGGCCAATGGCTGTCGGATGAACAGCGCGCCGCCTTTGTGCAGCGCATTGCGCGGCTGACCCCGGAGTTCCCGGTGAGCACGGCTGAAATCAGCCTGCAACTGCCTGGGCGCGAGCATGCCTGGTGGGTGTGGTCGGACCGTGGCGTGTTTGATCAACACGGCACCTTGTTGGAAGTGCAGGCCGTGGGCCGCGACAACACCGAAGTGCGTCGCTCCCAGCAACAACTGACCCAAAGCGCAAAAATGGCCACCCTCGGCGAAATGGCCACCGGCCTGGCCCATGAGATCAACCAGCCGCTGAACGTGATGCACATGGCCGTCGTCAACGTGCTCAAGCGCCTGGGCAATGGCGATGTACAAGTGGATTACCTCACGGAAAAACTCCAGCGCATCGACGCCCAGGTACAACGCGCGGCACGAGTGGTCGACCATATGCGCGTCTTCGGCCGTCGCTCTGAAATCGAACAGCAACCCTTTGACCCGGCGCAGGCGCTGGAGGGCACCTTGGCCCTGCTCAGCGAAGGCCTGCGCGGCAAGGGTGTGGAAGTACGCATCAGCCCTGCGGACTTCTCAGTGCAGGTCAAAGGCTATGTCGATCAATTGGAACAGGTGCTGATCAACCTGATGGTCAACGCCCGCGACGCGTTGCTCAGCCAGCGCGAAAAGACTCCCGGACTGCGCCCCTGGATTACGCTGCACAGCGAGCATGACGGCCGCCACGTACGCATCTGGGTCGAAGACAACGCCGGCGGGATTGACCCGCGCTTGCTGGAGCGGATTTTCGAGCCGTTCTTCACCACCAAGCCAATCGGTGTGGGCACCGGGCTGGGGCTGTCGGTGAGCTATGGGATCGTGGAAAACATGGGCGGGCGCCTGAGCGTCAGCAATGGCGAGGCAGGCGCGAAATTTTGCGTGGAGTTGCCCATCGTACCGGATCAAATCACCAGGTAAGCCCGACCCATGTGGCAGGTGAGGTTGGCACCGACTTCGGCGTTTCCGAGGTTGATGCCCAGTGCACTCAACAAGCCATCCACAATCGGGTCGAGTACTGGCGACAAAACGTTCTTGATCGCGGTGACCAGCGTATTGGTAATGGTCGCGAGTAAACCCGACACCGCCGGTAGGATGCCGCCAGGGGCACTACCGGTTGGGGCAACATAATTCACCTGGATCGCCCCCAATGTGTTGACCAGCCCTTTGACCACCTCTGTCGAGGGAGGAACAGACTTATAGGTGGGCGCCAGATTCATGTCGTTGACCGGAGAAAACAGCAGACTTTGACTCGTCCCTCCCACGGTCGCATGGACGACGGATAGGGATAGGCTACCGCCTACGCCTGCCTTGCGTGGACCACAGCCAAATATCCCCTTGCAGGTCTGTACGCCAATATCCACCAGGGCTACTGGATTCACTTCGGATTTTACTGCGGAGGAAAAGGCCTGCGCCGCATCCACTTTTCCTACGGAAACATCGGCAAGCGCAGTCTCAACCTGAACAGTCAGCGATTTCGTCGCATTGCTCGCACAATTGAAATCCGTGACATGGCTTTTCGCGCTCGCCACCTCGATATTGATATCCAGGCCGCTCATCAACTGAACATCGGTGTGATCACAGGGCTTCAAAATCAGGCACAACACCGGATCCAGCAGGCCCACCAAATTCAAATGCAACAAGTTATTTACGACACCTGTCACCGGAGTGGTGATGGCGGAAACCGCAGATGTCAGCCCATTAATGCCATTCAATACGGGCAGTTGAATAGACACCAGCGTACGCACTTGTGCGGTGCGCACAAAGATCTGATCGGTCGGCGGGTTCTTCAACAAGCCCTTCTTCGCCAGCGCAGGATTGCCGATAGCCGACAACTGCGGCGGCTCGATGACTTTGGTCTGGATCGACACATTGCCCACCAGCGGAATAGCGAGCTGCGCCGCCGCACTCACGGCGTTCTTGCTGCTGGATAACTGCGCCACGGCTTCGAGCAATTGAAACAGCTGCACATTGGAATTCAGCGCCGCCGTCGGGGTGCCGGTGGCGATATCAATCAGGTCGCCCACCGTCAACAGCTTGGTGTTCGGCGCAATGGCTTCAATCGAAATCACGTCATTGATAACCGCGGTGACCGCCGCGCCATTTTTCTGCAAGACCTTGACCGCGGCGTCGATCAACTGGGTGGCGGAGACGGCCGTGCTGAGTAGCGCGTCGTAATCGCCGGCCTTCACGTTCAGGTCGATCGCTAATTGGTCGAGGTAACCGAGCAGGTTGACGTTGGTCTGCAACAAACCGTTCCAACTCGCCGCCGTGAGCGACAGGCTTCCACCGAGCAGGTTACCCATCACCAGATTAAGCAAGGGGGATTTACTTGAGTCGACGCTGGCCAGGCTGCTGCGGATCGTCAGTTGCGCCACCGGCGGCGGTGTAGCCGCTACGGCAGTGGCGCTCAGGTTGAGTTGCGGGGTGATCGGCGCGCCACTGAACAGGTTCCACAAGCCGTTAGCGATGCTGGTCATCACGGTGTGGGAGGCCACCACGCGAATCGCGTCGCTCTTGGTGGCATCGGCGGTAAACACGCGAGTGTTGGCGGCATTGGTCGCCAGGGTGCCGCACGTCACGACCAGGGTGCGGCCATTGCCGACCACGAAACCGTTACGCGAGGCATTTTGCGTGGCATAGGCGTTGGCCGTGGTGCTGGTGCCGCATTGGCCACCCAGGCCAGCCGCTTCCAGCGCCGACGTATCGGCGACGGACTGCAGCTTGCGTTTTTCCAGGTACAAACGCCCGCTGTCGACCGCCAGCAACGTAAACACCAGGGCCAACGCCAAGGTGCCTGCCGTCATCAAGCCAATTGCTCCACGCTGCCTGGAACCGAATCGGGGAGACATCGAAGCACTCCTGCGCTAACTCTCCGGCGTTGCACTGGAGTGTAGACAAGGCTTTGGCAGGTTGCTGGCAACTCGCCACATTGGCGACTGACGGAGATCCCGTGAATGTTGGAACATGTGGAAGGGGGCTTGTCGAATCGTCGCACCGCGCCTCCCACAGGAGTGCAGCGGCGCCGGTCAGTGTGGTGGGTAGTTGGAGAGGATCCTGGTCACAGTGCTGCGGATAGCCTTGCTGCGATCCTCTGGATTAGGCGTGCTGGCCATTATTTGCTCGTCGCTGCCGCGCCATACCAGTTTGCCGTCCTTGCCGTCGAGCAAGTCGATCTGGATGGTTGCCACTTTGTAGGTAATGTTGCGCGTTTCGTTATACATCGGCGCGCCCCAGTAGCCATTCCAGGGGCCGCCCCAAGCACCTCCATAGTTGGTGGTGACTTGTTGCTGGCGGTCTTCGACGATCAGGTAGGCCTGAACATTCAGGTCCGCCTTGGTGCCGGCCGCTGCGGGGCGCAGGCCGCGCTGGTCAAGCTGTTCGCCCACCGCTTGGCGGATGCGTTGCTCGGTAAGGTCGCTCTTGATTCGCGGATCATCCGGGCGGTACTGCAACGCCGGGTCTTTCCAGGCCCAATTGCGGTAGGCGCCGAAGTCTCGGCTGGCGTCGAAATCGTGATTGACCTGGTTGCTCTGGCAACCGCCCAGCAACACAACGACAGCAAGTGCAGCGATACGACGAAACATGGCACTTCTCCAAAAACAACGTGAGCCTGAAATGAGAATAGCTGCTAACTGGGCGGATAGGCAGCCATTGCTTTCTGCATCGCCTTGCGCAAGCTATCGGCGCGCTCGCTCAAGCTGCCCTGGCTGGTGGTTTCCGCGCTGGTGCTCCACACCGGCTGGCGGGTGCGGGCGTCGAACAGGCTGATACGCGCCACTGCCACCGTCACTTCATAGGTGCGCACTACGGGCACGCTGTTGTACATGCCATAGCCGTTGCCGTAGCGGTTATAACCGCCGTAACCGTAGCCATAGTCATCCTGCACCTGGCGCAGGCGTTTCTCCAGGCGTACGTCGGCGCTCACCAACAGGTCGGGGGCACGCTTGTCATGCAAGGGCCGCAGGCCACGCTGGTCGAGGGCGCCGCTGACCGCCTCGGCAATCTGCGCCGAATCGGCCCAGGCCGTGCCCGCAGGCAACTGGCCGTTGAGCCAGCCCCAACTGCGGTAGGCGCCATAATCGCGCACTGGCGCCGGGTAAGCGCTGGCATCAAAAGTGGTGGCCGCCTGGGCCGGGGCCGGCGGCATCGGTGCCGACGAGGCGACGTAGGGGTTGGGGCTGGAACACGCGCCCAGGCCGAGGGATAACAGGATCAAACAGAGACGACGCATTTCGACCTCCGCAGGCTGGTCCGCTTAAACCGGACGGCAGACCCAGTGCAAATAACGCCCAAGTCCGGCAAAGCTTGGGTGACGACGGTGAGCGAGCTCCATCTCCAACAAGTCCTGCAAATCGGCGCGGGCCTGGAATTCTACCGGCATATAGTCGTGAAACACCCGCACGCCACTTTGGCTTTCGACCTGCCACATCCCTTCAAGTTGCGCCGCCAACTCCCGTGGGTCGAGGGGCTGTTGCGGCGTAAGGCTCTGCTTTTCACCGGCCATGTCGTTCTTGCGCATTTTGCGGAAGTGGCCTTTGAGCAGGTTGCGGTAGATCAACGCATCACGGTTGTAGAACGCCAGGGACAAGCAGCCGCCGGGCAGCGTCAATTGGTGCAGCACCGGCAAAATGGCATGGGGTTCGGCCAGCCATTCCAGCACTGCATGACACAGCACCAGATCGTAAGGCTCGGTGAGTAGGCCGAGCAAGTCTTGCCACGGCGCATGGATAAACGTCGCGGTCTGGCCGGCGTCGGCAAAGCGCTGGCGCGCGCCTTCAAGCATCGGCGCGGCGGGCTCGGCCAAGGTTACCTGATGGCCGCGCTCGGCCAGCCACAGCGACATATGCCCCAGGCCCGCGCCGATATCCAGCACGCGCAACGGGCGCTGCGGCAAGGCCTCGGCCAGGTCGGCCTGGAGCACCGCCAGGCGAATCGCGCCCTTGGCCCCGCCGTAGATTTTTTCGGCGAAACGCGTGGCCAACTGGTCGAAATGACGATCACTCATGGGCAAACCGCCGCTCGCTGTCGGCCAGCTTGGCACGCACGACTTCGTTCATGTCCAGACCCAGCTCACTGCACAACAACAGCAGGTACAACACGATATCGCCGACTTCCTGGCCGGCATGGGCAAGTTTATCGGCGGGAAGCTGGCGGGACTGGTCTTCGGTAAGCCACTGGAAGATTTCCACCAGTTCGGCCATTTCCACACTGGCGGCCATGGCCAGGTTTTTCGGGCTGTGGAACTGCTTCCAATCGTTGGTATCGCGGATGCGGTGCAGGCGTTCGGTGAGGTGTTCGAGGTTCATTAGGGGACTCCTGAATGGGTATAGCTTCAGGGGGATGGGGAGTGAAGGCAAGTGAATAGCGGTCATGTGCTCAAGGCCGCCATCGGGGGCTTGCCCCCGATGAGGCCCTAATCAACAACGCTGAACTCAAGCCTGGCGGTCTGCCCAGCCTCATCCAGAACGCTTAGCTGATAGCGGCCCAACCGCTCGAAACTGGCATTGATACTGTCCTGATTGGCGCTATCACCCAACGGCGCGCCGTTAAGGAACCACCAACGCCGACCACTGCCACCCAAGGCGGAGATTTTCAGACGCAGGGTTTGTTGGCTGGCAACAGGCAAGCGCAGTTGGTCGCCTTCGCGTACGCCGACGATGGACAACGGCGACGACGCAGCCAGCGCCGGTGGCGGGCAGTCCGGGTCAGGGGCCGGGATGCGTGCTTCACGGCGCTCGATCCTTGGCAACCAGGGTTCCAGCGGCGCCGGCCACAGGGCAATGTGCTTGGCCTGTGCGCCAGGGCAATGCGCGTCGACCCTCAAACCCTTGACGTTGACCCAGATGCTTTCCATCAAGCCCACACTCAAAGGTTGGTCCAGTGCCTGCAAGGTCGGCGGCGTGGTGTTGTCCAGGGTCCAGGCAAACCGCTGGCGCCGACAGTTGGGGTCGCTGCGGCTCATGGGCTGGCCCAGCGGCCAACAGATTGCCGCCACGCCGATATTCGCCGGCACCGGTTTGACCGGCGCGCTGATGCCGCGCTGACTGTCGCGGTTGGTCAGTACGTCATGTACCTGCAACATCAACGGCGCCGCCGACGCCAGGCCGAACTGGCCGGGGACGGGCGTGCCATCCGGCCGGCCGATCCATACACCGATCAAATAACGTGGCCCTACGCCAATTGCCCAGGCATCGCGAAAGCCATAGCTGGTACCGGTTTTCCACGCCAGCACCGGGCGCTGCACCAGCTCGGCACGCGGGTCGCGATCGGGCCGTGCCTGGCCGCTGAGGATGCGCCGCACAATCCAGGCCGCCCCGGGTGACAGCAGTGGCCGTTCCCTGAGGGTATCGTCCGGCTGCAGTCGCAGGGTGGCGCTCTTGCCGTCGCGGGCCAAGGCGCTATAGCCGCTCACCAGGTCTTCCAGGCGACTGCCCGCGCCGCCGAGGATCAGCGCCAGGTTCGGCTCGGCCAGCGCCGGCAATGCCAGCGGCATGCCGCCGATGCGCATCTGTGCGGCAAAGCGCTTGGGCCCGTACGCTTCCAGCAATTGCACCGCCGGCAGGTTCAACGAGCTGGACAGGGCCGTGCTCGCCGGCACCGCCCCGGTAAAGCCCATGGAAAAATTGCCCGGCCGGTAATCGCCATAACGCCTAGGCACGTCCTGCAACAGCGATTCGGAGTGAATCAGGCCATCGTCCAGGGCCATGCCATACAGGAAGGGTTTCAACGTGGAGCCGGGCGAACGCAGCGCGCTGATCATGTCCACATGGCCAAAGCGCTTGGTGTCGTTGATATCCACCGAGCCCAGGTAGGCACGCACCGCCATGCTTTCTTCCTCCACCACCAGGATCGCTGCCGAGGTGTGTTCCGGCAGCCGTGCGCGCCAGCCCAGCAGCAGGTCTTCGAGACGTCGTTGCAAGGTGGCATCCAGGGTGGTGCGGATCAGCGGCGGACTGTCCGGGCGATTGAGGCGGCGCGCCAACAACGGCGCCAGGCTCGGCTCCAGGCGCGGAGCGAGCAGCAGCGGTTCTTCCAGGGCTTCATCGACCGCCGATTGCGGCCATACCTTGAACTCGGCGAGGCGGCGCAGCACCTTGTCGCGAGCCTCCTGGGCGCGCTGCGGATGACGATCCGGGCGCAAACGGCTGGGCGCCTGGGGCAATACCGCGAGCAAGGCGGCTTCGGCGTGAGTCAGTTGTGCAGGCGACTTGCCCAGGTACGCCCAACTCGCCGCCGCCACACCCTGCAACGTACCGCCGAACGGCGCTCTGTTCAGGTACAGGTTGAGGATTTCGTCCTTGGAGAGGTGCCACTCCAACTGCGCAGTGCGCCACAGCTGACGCAACTTGCCGTGCAGGGTGCGCGAATGCGGGTCGAGCAAACGCGCCACTTGCATCGATAAGGTGCTGCCGCCGGAGACCACCCGCGCACCTGTAAGGTTTTGCCACGTCGCCCGCACCAGCGCCAACGGGTTGACCCCGGGATGCTGGTAGAACCAGCGGTCTTCGTAAGTGAGCAATGCATCGAGATAATACGGCGACACTTCGCTGGTATGCACCGGATAGCGCCACACCCCATTGGCATCGGCAAAACGCCACAGTGGTGTGCCATCCTCGGCCAACACCACCCGGGCCAGGTCGTCCTGGGGCAAGGGCAATGGCCAGATCCGATCAGCCAGCCACAGCAAGGCAATCACCAACAGCAGGCTCGCCAGGGTCCAGCGGGCAACAAAACGCAAATTCAAGCGGGCAAACCTCTATGCTTGTAGGGAACTAGCCTGTGGCAATAACGACCAAAGGCACAGTCACGCCCACCTTCTTATTCAGGACACGCACATGCAGGTAGAAAGCTTTTTCGAATGGTTGGGCCAGGCGCTCGGCTCCGTCATCCGGTTCATCGTCGACGGACTCAGTGGGTTGTTCGGGGCCTTGACCCACGCCGGCGGCAACTTTATCGATGGCCTGTCGCGCACCTTGGGCATGGACACCTCGATCATCAGCATCATCACCCTGATCGTTGGCCTGCTCTTGCTGTACTCGGCGGTACGCGCCTTTATGCGCGCCTCGATCATCATGGGCATCATCTGGCTGCTGCTGGGCCTGTGGTTGCTCAGTTGGGTTGTGCACTGATTTAACTGACAGCCCCAATCCCTTGTGGGAGGGGGCTTGCTCCCAATAGCTGAGTGTCAGCCAATGACATTTTGACTGACCCACTGCCATCGGGAGCAAGCCCCCTCCCACAGTAGTCCCCATTTCAACTTGAGCAATTCAGCGGCCCTTGATCACCATATCCACCGGCGTCTCGCCCACCGCCTGCCAGTTCGGCCGATACATCGACTCCACCTGCGGCGGCGGCACGCGATAGATTCCCGGCGTCACCGCCCGCGCCAAGTACAGCAAGTGCGTGGTGCCATAACCGTCCAGACTCATGGCCGCCACATAACGATCATCCCTGAACTCCTGATGCTTGAGCGATGCGTTCTGCATCGACTCGCGCCACTGCTTCACCTGGCTACTGGCGTTTTCCAGGCTGGCCGCGCTTTGGGCCAGGTTCTGGTTTTCCAGTTCCAGGCCGGCGGGGAGCAGGTCTACCACCAGGGCATCCGGCACACGCTGCTTGGCGCTGACGGCCAGGTGCACCAGCACCAGGTCGCCGCTGGCGAGGCTACGCAGGTCGAGCGGCTGGCCGTTCATGCCCAGGTATTCGCGGCGGATACTAAGGTTTTCGCCACCGGCAGCCGGCGGCACTTGTGGATAACCCGAGACCGTCAATTGCTGATACACCGGCGCTTCGCCCTGATTGCTCAAGGCCAGGTCGCTGGACAGCAGCTTGCCGTCCAACGCCAGGGTCGATTGCTGGTTATTCAACTCATGCGCCCCGCCGCTGCCGGTGAGCGACACTTGCCAGTTGGCTTCCGGCTTGGCAAACCCGAGGCGCCCGGCGAGGAACAGGGAGTTACGCTCCTGAGTCGATAGGTATGGGCTGGCGGCCAACTGGTCCGACAGGGTGAACAAACGCTCTTCACGTTGGCCCTTGGCCAAGTCATTTTCTTCCAGCAATGCCAGGATCATCGCCTGGTCACGCAATGGGCTACCATAGTCGGCCAGCCATTCTTTGCTACCGCGCTGTGCCGCCAAACCGGCCAACAACGCCTGATCCGCACGCGGTTGATCGCCCATTTTCTGCAGGGCGATGGCCAACTGCACCAGCGGCAACCCGGAGCGCGCATCGCTGCGCCGCTCGAACAGGCTGCGCAACGCTCCCAACGGCGCCTGCTGACTGCGCGCCAGCACCATGCCGGCGTAAGCCTGCACGGCAAACCGCGTGTGCTCGGCGTTGTCGCTGTAGTCGACTTCGATCAGGTTGCGCTCCTGCACATAACGCAACAGGCGCTCGCTGGCCTTCTTCAAGGCTTCAGGCGGTACGGCAAAACCCTGGTCGCGGGCACGCAGCAGGAAGTCGGTGACATACGCGGTCAGCCAATATTCTTCCTCGCCGTCGGCGCCCCACAAACCAAAGCTACCGTTGTAGCGCTGCATGCCCAGCAGGCGTTCGATGCCCAGCTCGATCTTGCGTTTGCGCTCGGCATCCGGCTCGCCCTTGATGCTCAGGCGCTTGAGCAGTGCGTCATCGGCATATAACGACGGGTACAGGCCACTGGCGGTTTGCTCCAGGCAACCATAAGGGTAGGCCTTGAGTGCGCTGATCTGTGCCCCCAGGTTCAACGGTGGACGGCTCGACAGGCTCAACAGCGCTTCGCGCCCGGAGGCATCGAACTGGTCCAGCGTACCGGCGGGCAGGCTCCATGGCTGATCCTTGAGCACTGCGCGGTAGTGCTTGAGCAGCGCCGGATACGCTGGGCGCACGCCCAAGGTCCATTCGCGACTGAATGGCGGCAGGTTTTCCCCCGGCAGGTCCAGGCTGTTCACGCTGACCTTGATTTTGCCCTGGCCCAGACCGCCCCAGGCTTTCACCGGGATGCGCAGGGTGGTGCGCTGGCCTTGCTTGAGTTCAACCGCTTGCGCGCCGCCGTTGACCAGCTCCAACTGCCCTTCGGCGGTCAATTGCACATCGAGCTTCTGCGCCTTGCCCGACAGGTTGGAGAGGTCCAGGGCCAAAGTGGTCTGGTCGCCTCCCGCGAGGAAGCGCGGCGCCGACAATTCGGCGATCAGCGGTGCGGCGATCACCGTCTTGCCTTCGGCCATTCCGTAGCGATCATCGCTCCAGGCCTGGGCCATCAGGCGCAGTTCTCCGTTGAAGTCGGGGATGTTGACGCTGACTTCGCCCTCGCCTTTTTCGTTCAGTGTCACCGGCGCGCTTTGCAGGGCGACGATGGTCACGCTGGTGTCCGGGCGCTTGCCGCCCTTGGCCAATGCCGCGTCACCACCAAACGCCAGGCTGGCCAGGCGCCCCTGGCCGGCTTCGATCAGTTGGCCGTAGATGTCGAACTGATCGACACCATAGGCTTTGCGGCCGAACAGGCTGGAGTAGGGATCGGGCGTGGGGTATTCGGTGATATTGAGAATGCCCACGTCCACCGCCGCCAGCAGCACATGCACCTGTTTCGGTACGCTGCCATCGGCATTCCTGGCGGCGATCTTCACCGTCAGCGGTTGTTTGGGGCGCATTTTTTCCGGCGCAGTGAGGGTCAGGCCGAGCTTGCGCTGTGTGCGGTCCAGCGGCAGGTGCAACAGGCCCACGGCGCGCTTGGGGGTGATATTGGCTTTGCGCTCGCCGGGACGGATCACCAGGGCGCTCACATACAGATCATGGCGCGACCATTTCGGGTCGAGCTTGACCGCAAAGCTCTTGCCTTCGGCCGGCACGTCGATTTCCTGCCACCACAGCGGGCCTTCGGCAGATTCCACCAGCAGGTAGCCCTTACCGGCAGCCGGCGGGGTGACAGTGACGTTGGCGGTATCGCCGTCGCCATAGGCGGGTTTATCCAGTGCCAGCTTGACCTGGTCGGGGCGCACGGCGCCGCCTTCGGTGTTGTCCTGGGCCTGGTAGCCGGCCCAGAAACGCACGCTGCTGACCAGTCCGGTCTGCGGGTCTTCAACTTCAACCCGGTAAGGGCCCCACTCCACCTGGAAGCTGACCTTGGCGGTGTCACCGGCCTTGATGTCCAGGGTCTGCTCGTCGAGGTTGAGGAATTTCTCGTTGTAGTGGTAGCTCCAGCCGTCGTTGTCGGAGTAGTTCCAGTAGTAGTCACGGCGCTCGCGCACCAGGCGCACCTTGAGGCCTTGGGCGGCGAGTTTCTGCCCGTCCTGGTTGGCCACCAGCACTTCGAATTCCACCGGGCCATCGCCATTGGTTTCCTTGCCATCAAACAGCCCGCGCAGGCCCGGCAATTGCTCGGCCGGCCAGATCGGCTGCACCAGGCGCCGAGTGATCGGCCGCCCGCCCGACTCTTGCAGGCTGGCCTGAACAATCAATTGCAGCGGCGACTTGGCCTCGGCCCATTTGCTTTCCAGGGTCAGCGCCTCCTCGCCGTTGGCGTCGAGTACGCTTTCGTCCAATTCGAAATCCTGGCTCAGTTCTTCTTCGGTGACGGAGCCGAACTGATAGCCAGGCAGGGATTTGACCGCTTCACGCAGCGGGCGCACATAGACCTGGCCACTGACCCGATTGCCGGATGCCGGCGCGCCATACAGATAGCGGCCGTTGACCTGGATAACCGCGTTATCCGCCGGGCTCAGTGCCGTGTCACTGCCTTTGAGTTCCAGTGCCAGGCGTTCGGGCAGGAAGTCTTCGACGAGGAACTCATAGAGCTGCGGTTTGCCATCGCCCAGGTCGAACACCAACTGCCAGCGCCCGGTCGGCGCTTCGCCGGCCAGTTGCAGCGGGTATTGATACAAGCCGGAGGCATCGGCCTCCCATACGAATTTGCGGCTCACCTGTTCATCTGGACGGCGGACTTCGACACTCACCGGCTGCGGCTTGACCGCGTTGCCATCCTTGTCGCGCAACAACGCATTGAGCAGCACGGTTTCGCCGGGGCGATACAGGTCACGCGGGCCGAACACAAAGAATTGCAACGGGTGGGACGGTTGCCCACCGATATCGAACTCGGCGAGGTCCAGCGCGGCGCTATCCAGGCGCAACAGGCTGGTCTGTTCACCCAGTTTTGCCAGCAGCACCTGGGCTTTTTTCGGCAGCGCCAGCTCGGCGTGGCCACCGTCTTCGGTCTTGCCCTGGCCAAGCACGCGGCCTTCGGCATCGAGGATTTCCAGCTCAACGTCGTTCAGCGCCTTGCCGCCTTCCAACGCCTGGGTAAACACATCCAGGCGGTTGGCGTAGCGGTGCACCGACAGGCCAATATCGCTCAAGGTAAACAACGTGGCCGGTTGCGAATAGTTGTAAGTGCCCGAAGCACGCATCACCGCCAGGTACACGCCCGGCTGCTGCAACTGCTTGAGGCCGGCAATCGGCAGCAATAAGGTTTCGCGGGTATTGCGCGCCGGGTTCAAGTCGAAGCGCCCGCCGTAGACCAGGTCGGCCATCGGCAGCAGTTCCCGGGACTCATAGCTTTGCAGGCTGGTATTGCGCCCCCACTGCGCCAGGAACGACGGCAGGGATTCAGGCTTGATACGGAAGAATTCGACGTCGATCTTATCGACATTCAGCGCGATCACCGGCAGGCCCTCGGCCAGGCGCGTCGGCAGCAGCGTACCTCGGCTGGCGAAGCCGACGGTGGCTTGCAGGTCGCGGGTTTCCAGGCGGGCGGTGTATTCGGCGGCGAGCTGGTTGTCGTTGACCGCCTTCAACCCGGCGTCCACTGTCAGCACCAGCTTGCGCTGCGGTTCCAGGTGGCGCAGGCGCAGCTCCATGAGGTTATCCGAGAGCTCCCAGGCGCCATCGACCTTGCCGGACTTGCTGTCCACCAAGTGCAATTTATCGGCGAATTTCTGCTCCGGGTCCAGGGGAATGGAAAAGCTCACCGATAAAGTGCTGGCCCCATCCAGTTGCACTTCAGACACGTCCACCACACTCAGCTCACGCCCGGCATAGCGCTGCTTCAACGCCGCTACGTCCACCACCGCCTTGGCAGGTGCAGGCGCTACGCTTGGCGCGGGGGGAGCCGTCGGTGCAGCCGGTTTATCGGAAGAATCACAGGCGCTCAGCAGGGCCAGCGCGCAAGCGAGGAACAGTCCTTTGTTAAGCATGGGGCACTCATAGTCAGAGGGAACCGAGGGGTGAACTATATATCAGCGCAGGCCAAGCCGCTGTGGCGCTGATCACATTGACCGACGGAGGGAGGGTTGGTTCTGAGTGCCTTCCAGACTAAACCAAACCCCACAGCCACTGGAGATCAAAATGTGGGAGGGGGCTTGCTCCCGATGGCAGTGGATCAGTCAGAATATTAGTGACTGACACACCGCTATCGGGAGCAAGCCCCCTCCCACATTGAATCTGGTGGGCAGGTACAATGCCCGCTCCACCAAGGAGCCTTCATGACCGCCCTGCTCGCCGACTGGCGCCACCGCCCCACCCATCGTCGCGTTTGGGCTCTGGCCGCGCCGATGATCCTGTCGAATATCTCCGTGCCGCTGGTGGCCCTGGTCGACAGCATGGTCATCGGCCACCTGCCCCACGCCCATCAACTGGGCGCCGTGGCCGTCGGCGCCAGCCTGTATACCTTCCTGGCGTGGGCCATGGGTTTTCTGCGCATGGGTTCCACCGGGTTCGCCGCCCAGGCCGCCGGGCGCAATGATGGGGCGGCGCTGCGGCAAATCCTGTTGCAAGGCTTGCTGCTGGCGCTGGGGTTGGCGACGTTGCTGGGTACGGTAGGTGTTCCACTGAGCCATCTGGCTTTGGAATGGATGCAGCCCTCCCCTGAACTGAACCAACTGACCCGCGAATTCTTCCACACCCGCCTGTTCGGCCTGCCGGCAGCCCTGGCCAGCTACGCACTGGTCGGCTGGTTCCTCGGCACCCAAAACGCCCGCGCGCCGTTGGCGATTCTGCTGACCACCAACCTGGTGAACATTGCGCTTAACCTGTGGTTTGTACTCGGCCTGGACTGGGGCGTGGTCGGCTCTGCCCGCGCCTCGGTGATCGCTGAATGGACCGGCGCCCTGCTTGGCCTGGCCCTCACGCAAAAAGCCCTGCGCGCCTACCCCGGTCATATCGCCTGGGCCGCGCTCAAACGCTGGCAAAGCTGGCGGCCGTTGCTGGCGGTCAACCGCGACATCTTCATCCGCAGCCTGGCCTTGCAGTCGGTGTTCTTCATGATCACGGTGCAAGGTGCACGGCTGGGGGACGCCACCGTTGCAGCCAATGCGCTGCTGCTCAATGGCCTGTTGCTGACGGCCCATGCGCTGGATGGCCTGGCTCACGCCGTCGAAGCCCTGTGCGGCCACGCCATTGGCGCCCATGACCGCCAGGCATTGCGCCGCTCGCTGGTGGTTGCCTGCGGCTGGTCACTGATCGCCAGCATCGGCTTCGCCCTGCTGTTCACCTTCGGCGGCCATCTGTTTATCGCCATGCAAACAGACATTCCCAGCGTGCGCGAAACGGCCGACATCTACCTGCCTTACCTGGCGATACTGCCGTTGATTGCGGTGTGGAGTTACTTGCTCGATGGCCTGTTTATCGGCGCAACGCGTGCGCGGGAGATGCGCAATGGGATGTTGCTGACGGTGGTGTTGGTGCTGCCGGTTGCCTGGGCGTTGCAGGGGTTGGGTAACCACGGGTTGTGGGTAACCTTCCTGCTGTTCATGGCGGTGCGCAGCCTGACACTCTGGGCGATAGCCTGGCGCTTGAATCGGCAAGGGCTGTGGCTGGGAGCAAACTGAAGGAATGCAGATCCAAATGTGGGAGGGGGCTTGCTCCCGATAGCTGAGTGTCAGTCAACAGATTCATTGACTGATCCACCGCTATCGGGAGCAAGCCCCCTCCCACTTATATTACGAGGACAGGTACGAAGAACGGGTCAAGCCCAGGCGCAACGCATCCAGGAACTGGGTACGCTCAGACGCGGAGATCTTCGCACTCGCACACTTGTCACGGTAATGGGTCATCAACTCTTCCGGCGACAAATGCACATAGCGCAGCATGTCTTCGATGGTGTCGTGGGTCTCGATCCCGGCGCTGTACACCGAGCCGTCTTCACGCTGGTAGATGTTCACCGAGTCGGTGTCACCGAACAGGTTGTGCATGTCACCGAGGATTTCCTGGTAAGCGCCCACCAGGAAGATGCCCAGCAGGTAGTCCTCGCCTTCGTTCAAGGCGTGCACCGGCAAGCTGGTCTCGATGCTCTGCTCGTCGACGTATTGCTTGATCTTGCCGTCGGAGTCGCAGGTCAAGTCCTGCAATACCGCACGGCGCAGCGGCTCTTCGTCGAGGCGATGCAGCGGCAGGATCGGCAGGACCTGGCCGATGGCCCAGGTATCCGGCAGGCTCTGGAACACCGAGAAGTTGCAGATGTACTTGTCGGCCAGCTTGTCGTTGAGTTCGTCCAGCACCTGGCGGTGCGAGCGCTGGCGGGCTTTCAGCGAGTTGTGCAGGCGGCGGCACACGGCGAAGTAGCACTGTTCGGCCAGGGCTTTTTCCGCCAGGGTCAGCTTGCCATCGGCGTACTGGGTGGCCACGTCGCTCATGTAGTGGGTGGCGCGCCAGTAGGTTTCGGTGACCATCTCGATGTCGGTCGGGCCCAGTAGGTCCACCAGCCATTGCACGGTTTCCGGCAGGCTTTCCTTGTTTTCGATGAGCGGGATTTCGTCGTTGTGTTTCTCGACGTCCGTCACCTGCACCACCAGCATGGCGTGGTGAGCGGTCAGGGAGCGGCCGCTTTCGGAGAAGATGTTCGGGTGCGGCAGGCTCTGCGCATCGCAGAATTCCTTGAGCATGCCCACGACCACGCCGGCGTAGTCGTCCATGTCGTAGTTGATCGAGCTGGCGTTACGCGAGTGGGTACCGTCGTAGTCCACACCCAGGCCGCCGCCGACGTCGATATGGTCCACCGGCAGTCCAAGATTGCGCAGTTCGCCGTAGTAACGGATGGCTTCCTTGAACCCGTGCTGGTAGTCGGCCAGGTTGGCGATCTGCGAGCCCATGTGGAAGTGCAGCAGGCGGATGCCCTGGTCCAGGCCGGCGGCGCGGAAGCGCTCGACCACCGACAGCAGCTGTGCCGCCGACAGACCGAACTTGGATTTCTCGCCACCGGTGTCCGCCCATTTGCTCGACGCCAGGGACGACAAGCGCACGCGCAGGCCGACCTGGGGCTTGACCTTGAGGCTCGCCGCCTCTTCGATCACCAGTTCAACTTCGGATTCCTTCTCGATCACGATGAACACATTGTGGCCGAGCTTCTGGCCCATCAGCGCCAGGCGGATGAACTCGCGGTCTTTATAACCGTTGCAGACGATGGTGCCGCCCTTCGGCGCCAGGGCCAGCACCGCCAGCAGCTCAGGCTTGGAGCCGGCTTCCAGGCCGATGGAGACGTTCTGGGTGGCGATGATGTTCTCGATCACCGCTTCCTGCTGGTTCACCTTGATCGGATACAGCGCGGTGTACTTGCTCTGGTATTCCAAGCGCTCGATGTTGGCATCGAAGGCGCCGGTCAACTGGCGCACGCGGTCTTGCAGGATATCGGGGAAGCGCACCAGCAGCGGCAATGACAGGCCGCTCTTGCGCAGCTCATCGACCTGCTCATAGAGGTCGACGGGCGTGCTGTTCGGGCCGTTCGGACGGACTTCTACGCGACCGGCTTCATTGATCGCGAAATACCCGGCCCCCCAATGGCGAATCCCGTAAACACTGCGGCTGTCCGCAACTGTCCATTGGCTGCCATCGTCTTTGCGTGTGCGTCGTACGGACATCGAAGTCCCCTATAAATGAAGGCGAAGGCGCCACCTCTCACGGAGGCTGGCGCAGTCTAAAGAATGAAAATGACGATTTGCCTGTGAGCAGGGTAGACCCCACTCCCCGGACAGAGTTTAGATACAGGTTGGGAAGAGGCTTTCAGCCGCCGGACTTCTTGGCCTTGTACCCGAGCTTGATCAACTCGGCCAACAGCAGTTCGACGTGGTCACCCTGGATCTCGATAACCCCGTCTTTCAACGCGCCACCGGTGCCACAGCGCTTTTTCAGCGTGGTGGCCAGCTCCTTGAGCGCATCTTCAGCCAGGGGCACGCCGGTGATGGTAGTCACCGTCTTGCCGCCACGGCCTTTGCTCTCGCGGCGCACACGGGCAATACCGTCGCCTTCGGGGATCAGGGTCTGTTTGCAGATGCAGGCGTCCACGGGCTGACGACAGTCCGGGCAGTGTCGACCTGCGTCGGTGGAAAATACCAGGCCACCCAGGGCGGCGAAGGATGCGGCTTTTTTGGCCACCGGCAATCCTCTTCGGAGGATGAAGACTGATCGGCGCCGCACAAGACGGTGACCGACCGCGAAGCCCCACTCAGGCAGGGGCAGCGCTACCGAACCGCAAAATGGTTCGGGTGAAAAGGCGCGCAGTGTAACGACAAAAAGCCCGGTTGCTAAGAGCCAAATGGCGCCAATTTATGCAACTTTAGCGACGCGAGGCCAGATAGCGCCGCAGACCTTCTTGGGCGTCCGGGCAGTAGGGCTTTTGTGCGGCCTCCTGCTGGATGGTTTCGATGGTTAAAAACCGTGCTTCCATCACCTCTTCGGGCTGCAACCGCAGAGGCCCATCCCACACCGCGGAGTAAGATTTGCACCAAAGCCGGCTGTCACCATCTTCGAAATAGAAGTGGTCATGCTCGATCAATGGCACACCGCTGACACCCAGCTCTTCTTCCAGCTCTCGGGCTGCCGACAACGCGTAAGACTCACCGGCCGCCACCATGCCGCCCGCCGCCGTATCCCAGAACCCGGGATACAACGCCTTGCTCAAGGTGCGCCGATGCACGCACAGCTCGCCTTGGGAATTGAACAGGAAGATAAAGGTGCAACGGCCGATCAGGCCGAGCTTACGAAGGTCAGACCTGACGCGGTGGCCAAGCAGATTGTCCTGCTCGTCGACCCAGCAGATCAGTTCAGCGTCGGAAGCCGCACGGTGTGCGGCTTCCCTGGAGGAAGCATCCATCATCAACCCTGGTTGAGGAGCTGACGCAAATCGATCACTGCAGCGTTTGCCCGGGAAATATAGTTGGCCATCACCAGCGAATGGTTCGCCAGTACACCGAAGCCACTGCCATTGAGAATCATAGGACTCCAAACCGGTTCCTGCGAGGCCTCCAGCTCACGAATGATCTGGCGCACGCTGACGGTGGCGTTTTTCTTGGCCAGCACGTCAGCAAAGTCGACTTCGATGGCGCGCAGCAGATGGGACAGGGCCCACGCCTGGCCACGGGCTTCGTAGAACACGTTGTCGATCTGCATCCATGGGGTTTCCACCACTTCCTCATCGACCTGCGGCACTTCGCCCGGCGCCAGCGCCTCGGTTTTCAGTGCAGTGTTCAGCTTGACCCGACCCACGCTGGCCGACAGGCGTTGGGATAAGGAGCCCAAACGGGTGGCGACATCGCCCAACCAGTTGTTCAGGTTATCGGCACGCGCATAAAACAGCGCGCCGCGCTGGTTCGGGTCAGACAGGCGCGCTTCGTAGCGGCTCAAGGAATTGATGCCTTCCTGGTATTCCGACTCACTGGATGGCAGCACCCAGCTCTTGTTATCAAAGTTGAAGCGCGGCTCAGCCTTGGCCAGATCGGCGTCTTCAGCCGACTGCGACTGTGAGCGGGCAAAATCTTTACGCAGGGCACGGGTCAGGTCACGGACCTGCACCAGCACGCCATATTCCCAGCTCGGCATGTTGTCCATCCACAGGCCAGGTGGGAAACGATCATTGGAAATGTAGCCGCCAGGCTTGTTCAGCAGAGTGCCGACCACGGTCTTGAGGGTCTCGACGGTGGTGTAGCCCACCACCATCTGCTTGCCTTCCTTCTCGGCGGCAAGCTGGGCGTTTTGCTGGACCGGAAACAGCGCCGGCTCCTGGCTCCAGTACCAACCCAGGCCACCGGTGACCAGCAGGTACAAGCAGATCACGCTGAGCAAGGCTCGGCTCATCAGCAGGTTGCGAAAATAGCTGCGGTTGGCCGACTTGGGCTCAGGGGCGGGGCCTTTGGCACTGCCTGCACGGTTTTTCCAGTCCAGCATGGCGATATCCTTTCAATCACTTGAGTTCATGCACGTCAATTGTCCGGGTGCGTTCACACACTCCGACCACAACCCTACCCCATCGTGCCCATCGGTGCGGGGCTTTTCCGCGAAAGTGGCGCACAACGGCGATTCGACTATAAAGGATGCACGCTTTTTACGCTGTGCGACCAGCAGGTCGATAACCGAATGCCGGGCGCACGTACTTAATTGACGTATGACACTCATGCAATAGACAAGAGGTGCTAGCATAGAGCCATCAGTCGACCTCAGCATGCACCCTCACAGTAGTCAGGATATGACCGAGCCAGAAGACCCCAGCCGCGAGCGGCTCAAGCAGCATTTTGCCCAGCGGGTAATTCATCAGGCACGTCAAATTCTTGAGATCTGGCAGCGCCTGCAGCGTAGCGAATGGTCCAACGCCGATTTCTCCGAGCTCAGCGAAGCCAACCTGCGCCTGCTGCGCTTTGCCGAGCGTTTCGAACAGCCCGAACACAGCCAGCTGGCCCGGCATATCGGTGAATCCCTGCAAGCCGTGGACGAAAACCGCGGCCGCCTGAGCAGCCAGTTGATTACCGAGCTCAACCGCTTGATGCAGCGCTTGTCGCGCACCGGCCTGCGCCAGGGAGATCAACTTGAGCAAACCTTCCTGCCGCCGATGCGCAAGCCCATCTACGTGATGCTCGCTGACTATGATCGCGCCGAGCGCCTGGCCAAGCAGCTGGAATTCTTTGGCATGAGCGCCCAGTCCCTGGACAGTGTCGCGGCCTTTCGCGCTTCCATGGCCGAGCGCCTGCCGTCAGCGATTGTCATGGATGTGGACTTCTGCGGCACTGGCCTGGGCCTCAAGCTCGCGGCCGAAGCCCAGGAGGGCCTGGAACAAAAGCTGCCGCTGCTGTTTTTCAGCCTGCACGAAACCGACACCCCGACACGCCTGGCCGCCGTGCGCGCTGGCGGCGAGGAATTCCTCACCGGCACCCTGGAAGCCTCCAGCCTGCTGGAAAAGATCGAAGTGCTCACGTGCATTGCCCAGTACGAGCCGTACAAGGTGCTGATCATTGATGACTCGCGGGCCCAGGCGCTGCATACAGAACGCCTGCTCAACAGCGCCGGCATTGTCACCCGCACCTTGATCGAACCGATCCAGGCCATGGCCGAGCTGGCGGATTTCCAGCCCGACCTGATCATCCTCGACATGTATATGCCTGCCTGTACCGGCACCGAACTGGCCAAGGTGATCCGCCATAACGACCGCTATGTCAGCGTGCCGATCATCTACCTGTCGGCCGAAGACGACCTGGATAAACAACTGGACGCGATGAGTGAAGGCGGCGACGACTTCCTCACCAAACCGATCAAGCCGCGCCACCTGATCACCACCGTGCGCAACCGCGCAGCGCGCGCGCGTAACTTGAAGGCACGGATGGTACGCGACAGCCTGACCGGGCTATACAACCATACGCATATCCTGCAATTGCTCGAAGACTGCAGCTTCCGCGCCCGCCGCGAAAACAAGCCGCTGAGCTTTGCCATGCTGGATATCGACCATTTCAAGCGGGTCAATGACAGCCACGGCCACCCCATGGGCGATCGCGTGATCAAGAGCCTGGCGCTGTTTCTCAAGCAGCGTCTGCGCAAGACCGACTATATAGGCCGTTATGGCGGTGAAGAATTCGCCATCGTCATGCCCGACACCGACCTGGAATCGGCCTGCAAGGTGCTGGACGATATCCGCGGGCGCTTTGCAGAAATCCACTACCCCGCCCAACCCCAGGATTTGTGGTGCACCTTCAGCGCCGGCCTGGTGGAGCTGTGCGACGACTCCGACAGCCTGATGATGGCCGCTCAGGCCGATGAAGCGCTGTACCGCGCCAAGGGCGCCGGGCGTAACCGTGTACAAGCGGCTCGCACATCAAAGCAAAGTGCCATCTTTTCACCAGAATCCACCGAATCGGTCATAACTCTGTAACGCAGGCGCAATAACTTCAGGCACTTATCTTTTGCCGTCGGTTGAAACCCTGCATGCGCCTCAAGCTGCTGACCAATCTCAATACCCTTCTGCTGGTCGCCGTTTGCCTGGCCCTCGGCGCGACGCTTTGGTGGTCGCAACGGGCGCTGGAGCGTCCGTATTTATTGATGGAGCGCTACCTGGGCCTGTCCCAGGTGTTTCAAAACCAGGCTGCACGTAATATCGACGACTACCTGGCCAGCGGCGATGCCCTGCGCCTGAGCGCTGCCAGCCAGAGCCTGGAATGCCTGTTGCAGCAACTCGCCGAGCTGCCGGCCGAGCTGGCGCAAACCCTGCGCCCCAGCCTGGCGGACCTGGAAACCTTCAGCAAGACAGACCTTCTGGCCGCCGGCAAACTGGCCGGCGACCCGCAAGCGCTGCTGTTGCAGGCCGAACGCGAACTGGGGGCAAACCTGGAGCAACTGAGCCAATACGCCAGCAGCGTCAATAGCGCCGATGCAGCGCGCTACCTGCCAGCGCTGCTCGCCGCCTCGCAGCATCTGGGCAAGCTGTCCCTGGCCCGGGACAAGCTGGTGAGCAGTGGCCGCGCCGAGCTGGCCGATGAGGTGGAACGAGAGATCGCCAATATCCGCACCCAAGCCGACCTGCTGGGGCAATTGCCGTTGCTTGGGGTAAAGGCCAGCGCCGAATCCAACACCGACGATTTCTCTGCACTGATGGGCCTGGAAAACACCGAAAAAACCGAAGCCCAGGACACTGGCGTCGACCTCAAGCGCGAACTCAACAGCCTGCTGACCCGCTACCCTGCCGAACTCCAGCGCACCCGCGAGCAGATCCAGCAACGCGCCGACCTCGCCGCCGGCACCCAGCTGAAAATCGCCAGCGTGCAGCAAGCCATCGCCGGCCTGGAGCCGGTGGTGCGCGCGCAACACGCCAGGATCCAGGGCGAAGTACGCGTCATCCAGGGCGTTATGATTGGCCTGATCCTGCTAATCGCCCTGCTGATCGACACCCTGCAACGCCGCCTGGCTCGCGTACTGACCAACCTGGCACCGGCCTTGTCTACCTGGGCCGAAGGCGACTTCAGCCAGCCCATTGCCTTGGGCAGGACCAACCGTGAACTGCACGCTATTGAAGCCTCCCTCAACCGTTTGCGCGCCTACCTGGTGGACCTGGTGGGCACCATTCGTGGCAACGCCGAAGAAGTCGCCGGCAGCAGCCGCGCCCTGGCCGAACTGAGCAGCGGCCTGCACGACGGCGCCGAACGCCAGGCCGGCGACACCGCGCAGATCCGTGATTCCCTGGGCGAACTGGAAGCCACCATCCAGCAGGTAGCCGGTGATGCCAGCCAGGCCGCCGGCGCCAGTCGCAGCGCCGGCCAGGCGGTGGAGCAAGGCCAGCGGGTGATCGGCCTGAGCCTGACCGGGCTGCATGCCCTGGTGGGTGAAGTGCAGCAAAATGCGCAGATGATCGAGAAACTCGCAGAAGAATCCGCCACCATCGGCGGTGTGCTTACGGTGATTCGCTCGATTGCCGACCAGACCAACCTGCTGGCCCTTAACGCCGCCATCGAAGCCGCCCGTGCCGGTGAAGCCGGGCGTGGTTTCGCCGTGGTGGCCGACGAGGTTCGCTCCCTGGCCCAACGCACCGCCGGCGCCACCGCCGAAATCCAGGGCCTGATCGCCGGCCTGCAAACCGCCGCCCATCAATCGGTGCAAGGCATGCGTGCCCAGGTCGAACACGCCGAAGCCACCGCCCAGCAAGCCCAGGCGGCGGATGGCGCGCTGGATGAAATCGTCGGGGCGATCCAGACGATTTCCGAGACTGCGGTGCGCATCGCCGATGTGACCGCGCAGCAGAGTGGGGCCGTGAGTGAGATTCGCGATAACAGTGAGCGGATTCATCAGTTAGGTGAGGACAACCTGCTACGTATCGGGCAGGGGCGCAGCCAGGGTGAACACCTGCTGGTGCTGGGTGGGCAGCTCAACACTGCCGTACAAGCCTTCCGCGTCTGACCCGCTCTCCCGCCCTATGGAGATCAAATGTGGGAGGGGGCTTGCTCCCGATTACAGTGTGTCAGTCTCAATACCCGTAGCTGATCCACCGCTATCGGGAGCAAGCCCCCTCCCACATTTGATCTTCAGTGGATTCAAGACCGTGTCAGGCATGACTGCATCTTGGGCCGCAGTCACAAATTTTGCGCAATCCTCGCTAATCGTGCTGCCTACTGCATAGAACTGGACAGTCACAAAGGCTTTGCGGCATAGTCGCCGGGTTCTGCCGCACCCACACCCATAACAAGGAACAGCCGATGGCGACCTTACTGGTTCTTCACGGACCCAACCTGAACCTGCTTGGCACCCGCGAACCGGGCGTCTACGGGGCAGTGACCCTCGACCAGATCAACCTTGACCTGGAAAAACGGGCCCGTGAAGCCGGCCACCATTTGCTCTACCTGCAAAGCAATGCCGAGTACGAATTGATTGATCGCATCCATGCCGCGCGTGGCGAAGGTGTGGACTTTATTCTGATCAATCCCGCCGCTTTTACACACACAAGCGTTGCATTACGTGACGCGTTGCTGGCGGTGAGCATCCCATTCATCGAAGTGCATTTGTCCAACGTGTACAAACGCGAACCTTTCCGCCATCACTCTTACTTCTCCGACGTAGCGGTAGGAGTGATCTGCGGCCTTGGCGCCAGCGGTTACCGACTGGCCCTGGAGGCCGCCCTGGAACAGCTTGAAGAACAGGCCAAGCGCCCCTGACCGACCCTTGGGAGTTGATGATTCATGGATATCCGTAAAGTTAAGAAACTGATCGAACTGCTGGAAGAATCCGGTATCGACGAGCTGGAAATCAAGGAAGGCGAAGAGTCCGTACGGATCAGCCGTCACAGCAAGACCCCGGCCCAACAGTTCTACGCGCCGCAGATGCAAGCACCGGCTCCAGCCGCTGCCGCCCCTGCTGCCGCCGCACCCGCCGCTGCTGCACCTGCCGCTCCGGCCGCACCTGCGCTGAACGGTTTCGTGGTCAAGTCGCCCATGGTCGGTACGTTCTACCGCACCCCGGCACCGACCTCGCCAGCCTTCGTTGAAGTGGGCAAGACCGTGAAAGTGGGCGACACCATCTGCATCGTTGAAGCGATGAAGATGATGAACCACATCACGGCCGAAAAAGCCGGCGTCATCGAATCCATCCTGGTGGAAAACGGTCAGCCGGTTGAGTACGACCAGCCGCTGTTCACCATCGTTTGAACCGCGGAGCGCCTTCGATGTTGAAACCTGCGAAGAAACTGCAAAAAGTCCTGATCGCCAACCGCGGCGAGATCGCGCTGCGTATCCTGCGCGCCTGTAAGGAAGAGGGCATCAAGACCGTCGCTGTTTACTCGACGGCCGATACCGAATTGATGCACGTGAAACTGGCGGACGAAAGCATCTGCATCGGCCCGCCACTGGCCGCGAACTCGTACCTGAAAGTCTCGAACATCATCGCCGCGGCCGAAGTGACCGGCGCCGATGGCATCCACCCAGGCTACGGCTTCCTCGCGGAAAACGCCGATTTCGCCGAACAGGTGGAAAAATCCGGGTTTGCCTTCATCGGCCCGAAAGCCGAAACCATTCGCCTGATGGGCGACAAGGTATCGGCCAAGGACGCTATGATCGCTGCTGGTGTACCCACCGTGCCTGGCTCCGACGGCCCGCTGCCGGAAGACGAGGCAACCGCCCTGCGCATTGGTCGTGAAGTCGGTTATCCGGTGATCATCAAGGCCGCCGGTGGCGGTGGTGGTCGCGGCATGCGCGTGGTACACAAGGAAGAAGACCTGATCGAAGCCGCCAAGCAAACCCGCTCTGAAGCGGGCGCCTGGTTCGGCAACCCGATGGTCTACCTGGAAAAATACCTGACCAACCCACGTCACGTGGAAGTCCAGGTACTGTCCGACGGCCAGGGCCACGCCATCCACCTGGGCGACCGCGATTGCTCGCTGCAACGTCGTCACCAGAAAGTGTTGGAAGAAGCCCCGGCACCGGGCCTCGACGAAAAAGCCCGCCAGGAAGTTCTGGCACGCTGCGTCAAGGCGTGCATCGACATCAACTACCGTGGCGCCGGTACCTTCGAGTTCCTTTACGAGAACGGTCGTTTCTACTTCATCGAGATGAACACTCGTGTGCAGGTGGAGCATCCGGTTTCGGAGATGGTCACCGGTATCGATATCGTCAAGGAGATGCTGAGCATCGCCGCCGGTAACGTGCTGTCCTTCACCCAGGACGACGTGAAGATGCACGGTCACTCCCTGGAGTGCCGCATCAATGCCGAAGACCCGAAAACCTTTATCCCAAGCCCTGGCCTGGTCAAGCATTTCCACGCGCCAGGCGGCAACGGCGTACGTGTGGATTCGCACCTGTACAGCGGCTACAAGGTTCCGTCCAACTACGACTCGTTGATCGGCAAGCTGATCACCTGGGGCGCCACCCGCGACGAGGCCATGGCCCGTATGCGCAACGCCCTGGACGAAATCGTGGTCGACGGCATCAAGACCAACATCCCGCTGCACCGGGACCTGGTACGCGATGAAGGCTTCTGCGAAGGTGGTGTGAACATTCACTACCTGGAACACAAGCTGGCCAACCAGTAAGTGCTCCACCCAACAAAGCCGCCTTCGGGCGGTTTTGTTGTTTCTGCACACCTGTTTTCCAGGATGGACACTGTCCAAATGTGGGAGGGGGCTTGCTCCCGATTGCAGTGTGTCAGCCTCAGTATCTGTAACTGATCCACCGCTATCGGGAGCAAGCCCCCTCCCACATTTGGTCCGCGCTCATTCAGTAATGTCGTCTTCTGCCGTCCGCTCGCGTAAACTTGCGCGCTTTCGCGGCCTACTCGCTGCACATTCATTTTTTTCAAAGGTGCCCGCCATGCCTTGGCTGCAAGTCCGTCTCGCCATCAGCCCAGAACAAGCCGAAACCTACGAAGACGCGTTCCTCGAAGTGGGCGCCGTATCGGTGACCTTCATGGACGCCGAAGACCAGCCGATCTTCGAACCTGAACTCAACACCACGCCGCTGTGGTCCCACACCCATTTGCTGGCCCTGTTCGAAGACGGCACCGAAGCCGCCAGCGTTCTGGCCCATATGGAGCTGCTCACCGGCGCGCCGCTGCCAGAGCATCACAGCGAAGTCATCGAAGACCAGGACTGGGAACGCAGCTGGATGGATAACTTCCAGCCCATGCGCTTCGGCCAGCGCCTGTGGATCGTGCCAAGCTGGCACGCCGCTCCTGAACCCGAGGCGGTCAACCTGCTGCTGGATCCAGGCCTGGCGTTCGGCACCGGCACCCATCCCACCACTGCCCTGTGCCTGGAATGGCTGGACGGCCAGGACCTGACCGACTGCAATGTGCTGGATTTCGGCTGTGGCTCGGGCATCCTGGCGATCGCCGCCCTGCTGCTGGGCGCCAAGGAGGCCGTGGGCACCGATATCGATGTGCAGGCCCTGGAAGCCTCCCGCGATAACGCCGGGCGCAATCAAATCCCCGAAGGCAAATTCCCACTCTACCTGCCGGAAGATCTGCCGCAGGTACAGGCCGATGTGCTGGTTGCCAATATCCTCGCCGGGCCATTGGTTGCCCTGGCGCCGCAATTGTTCAGCCTGGTCAAGCCCGGCGGCCGCCTGGCGCTGTCGGGTATCCTCGCCGAACAAGGTGAAGACGTCGCGGCAGCCTACGCCCAGGACTTCGAACTGGACCCGATCGCCAACCGTGATGGCTGGGTACGCATCAGTGGTCGTCGGCGCTAGAATGAGCGCTTGCCTGAATCGGATGACCGCATGACCGACAGCTTCGTCACCCAGTGCCCGCACTGCCAAGCCCGTTTCCGCGTCAACCATGCCCAGTTGAGCGTGGCCCGTGGCGTGGTGCGCTGCGGCTCGTGCCTGCAAGTGTTCAACGCCGCTCGCCAGTTGCTCGAGCAACGCGCCCATGCGCCTGCACCGCAACCGGAGCTGCCGGCTGACGACGAGCCAGCCGATAGATCGACTGTCGAAGCGACACCCGAGCCAGCGCAGGCAATCAGCCAGAAGCAATGGGCGGCCCAAGCGCTGGACCTGGACAACCTGGACCTTGACCAGGAACTGGCCAAGCTGGAGCGTCGCGAGATCCAGCACACCCAGGCATTGGGTGCGGAACGTCGCCAACCAGGCGCCGAGCGTCGGCAAAAGGAAGAGTCCTTCAGTGCCAGCCGCAATACGGTCAAGGCGGAAGAAGAAAAATGGGCTGCCAGCCTGTTCAGCGAACCACCCGAGGAGCGGGCCCAGGTACCTGAAGACCTGGCAGAGCCGACCAGGGCACCCGCATCCAAACAGCGCACAGAACCATCCATGTCGGCCCATACCGACGACCTCGGCGACCAGCCGCGGCTGGACGCCGCCCCTGGCGATGACGACCGCGACCCGCCGCTGACACCTGTCACCGATGTGGAAGGTGAGCCTGAATCCGACGAGCGCCCACAGTCACGCCGCAAACGCCCGCGCCCAGAAGTCGCCTTACACGACGACCTGCTCCAGGACCTGGAAGACGATCCGCTGCACTTGTATGCGCAGAAACGTCCGTCGGGCTGGGGCCGCCGCTTGATCTGGATACTGCTGGTAGTGCTCGCCGCCGCAGCCCTGGCAGGCCAGTACATTGCCTACCAATTCGACGAACTGGCTCGTCAGGACGCCTACCGTCCGTGGTTCCAGGAACTGTGCCCGAAACTGGGCTGTACCGTGCCATCGCGGGTCGATATTGCCCATATCAAGAGCAGCAACCTGGTGGTACGCAGCCATCCGGAGTTCGCCGGGGCGCTGGTGGTGGATGCGATCATCTACAACCGTGCGACCTTCTCCCAGCCCTTCCCACTGCTGGAACTACGCTTTGCGGACTTGAACGGCAGCCTGATTGCCAGTCGTCGTTTCAAACCTGCCGAATACCTCAGCGGTGAGTTGGCCGGCGTCAGCGAAATGCCTTCGCAGACGCCGATCCACATCTCCCTGGACATACTCGACCCAGGTAACAAGGCCGTGAACTACAGCCTGAGCTTCCATTCGCCCGAGTGAACCGGCGCATATGTCGAGGTTTGACGGCGGATTATTGACTTTTGCGCCATCGACCAAACCGATGGCAATAAAAAAGCAACTGTTCAGATTTTATCCAATTCAGCCTTTAACCAGTCATCGAGAGCGGGTATCATGCCAACCCTTTTTCGAACTCTAATGATCCGGCCCCACAACAGGGAAGTCCTATGTCGGCGGTACGCATCGGCCCATACACATTGCAGAACGGCTTGATCCTCGCCCCGATGGCGGGCGTCACCGACCAGCCCTTTCGTCAGCTGTGCAAACGTTTGGGCGCGGGTCTAGTAGTCTCTGAAATGGTTACCAGCGACATGAGTCTGTGGAACACCCGCAAGTCGCGGATGCGCATGATCCACGAAGGTGATCCCGAGCCACGCTCGGTGCAGATCGCCGGGGGTGACGCGCAGATGCTGGCGGAGGCCGCCCGCGCCAATGTGGAGTTGGGTGCGCAAATTATTGATATCAACATGGGCTGCCCGGCCAAGAAGGTCTGCAACAAGGCCGCCGGTTCCGCCTTGTTGAAGGATGAGCAGTTGGTCGCCGAGATCCTGCAGGCCGTTGTCGCCGCAGTGGATGTGCCGGTGACCCTGAAGATTCGTACCGGTTGGGACCGGGACAACAAGAATGGCCTGACCGTGGCGAAGATCGCTGAACAGGCAGGTATTACAGCGCTGGCGGTGCATGGCCGCACCCGCGCCGACCTTTACACCGGTGAAGCCGAGTACGACACCATTGCCGCGATCAAGCAGGCCGTGTCGATGCCGGTATTTGCCAATGGCGACATCGACTCCGCCGAGAAAGCCCGGCGCGTACTGCACGCGACCGGCGCCGATGGTTTGTTGATTGGCCGGGCCGCCCAGGGGCGACCGTGGATTTTTCGTGAGATCGAGCATTTCCTGCGTACTGGCGAAGTATTGCCGGCACCGGGACTGAACGAGGTGGAACATATTCTGCTAGAGCATCTGGCCGCCCTGCACGCCTTCTATGGGGATGTGATGGGGGTTCGCATTGCTCGCAAGCATGTCGGCTGGTATCTCGCCACCTTGCCGGGCGCCAAGGAATTCCGCGCCCAGTTCAATCGTTTGGATGAAACGCAGGCACAGGTCGCCACCGTTCGTGAGTTTTTTGCCGAACGTGACAAGAGCCTGGGAACAGGGGATGGAGAAGGGGTGGCCGCATGACGACGATGACCGAGACTTTAGTGAGTGGAACAACACCCGTGAGCGACAACGTCAATTTGAAACAGCACCTCAATACGCCTAGCGAAGAAGGCCAGACCCTTCGCGGGAGTGTCGAGAAGGCGCTGCACAATTATTTCGCCCACCTTGAGGGCGCTTCCGTCACGGACGTGTACAACCTGGTGCTCTCCGAAGTCGAGGCGCCCTTGCTCGAAAGCGTGATGAACTACGTCAAGGGCAACCAGACCAAAGCCAGTGAGCTGCTGGGCCTCAACCGTGGGACCTTGCGCAAAAAGCTCAAGCAGTACGATTTGCTGTAAGCATTCAATCAAACCAGAAAGGCGCCCGCGTAAAACCGGTCGCCTTTTTTGCTGACTCCTTTGCTTTTGATGGAAATTGAAATGACCGACCAGACTACCCGCCTGCCGATCCGCCGCGCCTTGATCAGTGTTTCCGACAAGACCGGGATCCTCGAATTTGCCCGGGAGCTGGAAGCCCTGGGTGTGGAAATTCTCTCCACGGGCGGGACCTTCAAACTGCTGCAGGACAACGGCGTGGCCGCAGTAGAAGTGGCGGACTACACCGGTTTCGCAGAAATGATGGACGGTCGCGTCAAGACCCTGCACCCGAAAATCCACGGCGGCATCCTCGGCCGTCGCGGCATCGACGACGCCATCATGAACGAGCACGGCATCAAGCCGATCGATCTGGTGGCCGTCAACCTCTACCCGTTCGAAGCCACTATCAACAAGCCAGGCTGCGACCTGCCGACCGCCATCGAAAACATCGATATCGGTGGCCCGACCATGGTTCGCTCGGCTGCTAAGAACCATAAGGACGTGGCCATCGTGGTCAACGCCGGCGACTACGCCCAGGTTCTGGAAAGCCTCAAGGCCGGTGGCCTGACCTACGCCCAGCGCTTCGACCTGATGCTCAAGGCGTTCGAACACACCGCCGCCTATGACGGCATGATCGCCAACTACATGGGCACCGTGAACCAGGCGGCTGACACCCTGAGCACAGAAGATCGCAGCCAGTTCCCGCGCACCTTCAACAGCCAGTTCATCAAGGCCCAGGAAATGCGCTACGGCGAGAACCCGCACCAGAGCGCGGCGTTCTACGTGGAAGCCAAGCCTGCCGAAGTGGGCATCGCCACCGCGACCCAGCTGCAAGGCAAAGAACTTTCCTACAACAACGTGGCCGACACCGACGCTGCGTTGGAATGCGTGAAGAGCTTCGTCAAGCCGGCCTGCGTGATCGTCAAGCATGCCAACCCGTGCGGCGTCGCCGTCAGCCCGGACGCTGAGGGCGGTATCCGCCAGGCGTATGAACTGGCCTACGCCACCGACACCGAATCTGCGTTCGGTGGCATCATCGCCTTCAACCGCGAGCTGGACGCCGAGACCGCCAAGGCCATCGTCGAGCGCCAGTTCGTCGAAGTGATCATCGCCCCAAGCGTCAGTGAAGAAGCCCGCGCCATCGTCGCCGCCAAGGCCAATGTGCGCCTGCTGGCCTGCGGCGAGTGGTCAGCCGAGCGCGCAGCTGCCTGGGACTACAAGCGCGTCAACGGCGGCCTGCTGGTACAGAGCCGCGACATCGGCATGATCGGCAGCCAGGACCTGAAAGTGGTCACCAAGCGCGCGCCGACCGAGCAAGAGATCAACGACCTGATCTTCGCCTGGAAAGTGGCCAAGTACGTCAAGTCCAACGCCATTGTCTATGCCAAGAACCGCCAGACCATCGGTGTCGGTGCCGGCCAGATGAGCCGCGTGAACTCGGCGCGTATCGCCGCGATCAAGGCTGAACACGCCGGTTTGCAGGTGGTGGGTTCGGTCATGGCTTCCGACGCGTTCTTCCCCTTCCGCGATGGTTTGGACAATGCCGCAAAAGCTGGCGTGACCGCCGTGATCCAACCGGGTGGTTCGATGCGTGATGCCGAGGTGATTGCAGCGGCTGATGAAGCCGGCATCGCCATGGTCTTCACCGGTATGCGTCATTTCCGCCACTAACAGCACCGCTTCTCTACTGTAGGAGCGAGCTTGCTCGCGAAAAACTCAAAAACGCCACGGGGTGTCAGTTTCCCCTCGTCATCGTTGGCGATCTTCGCGAGCAAGCTCGCTCCTACAGAGAAGCACAGCGTTTCTCTGAGGTTTTTGAAATGAATGTTTTGATCATTGGCAGCGGTGGCCGTGAACACGCCCTGGCCTGGAAAGTCGCCCAGGACCCACGGGTCCAGAAAGTCTTCGTTGCCCCCGGGAACGCCGGCACCGCCATCGAAGCCAAGTGCGAAAACGTCGCCATCGACGTATTGGCCCTGGAGCAACTGGCAGACTTTGCCGAGAAGAACGTTTCCCTGACTATCGTCGGCCCGGAAGTGCCATTGGTGGCCGGCGTCGTCGACCTGTTCCGCAGTCGGGGCCTGGATTGTTTCGGCCCCACTGCCGGTGCCGCCCAGCTGGAAGGCTCGAAAGCCTTCACCAAGGACTTCCTGGCGCGTCACAAGATCCCCACCGCCGACTACCAGAACTTCACCGAGATCGAGCCTGCCCTGGCTTACCTGCGTGAAAAAGGCGCACCGATTGTGATCAAGGCCGATGGCCTGGCTGCCGGTAAAGGCGTGATCGTCGCCATGACCCTGCAGGAAGCCGAAGACGCCGTGCGCGACATGCTCGCCGGCAATGCCTTTGGTGACGCCGGTTCCCGTGTGGTCATCGAGGAGTTCCTCGACGGCGAAGAAGCCAGCTTTATCGTGATGGTCGATGGCAAAAACGTGCTGCCAATGGCCACCAGCCAGGACCACAAGCGCGTCGGTAACGGCGACAGCGGCCCGAACACCGGCGGTATGGGCGCTTACTCCCCGGCGCCGGTGGTGACCAGCCAAGTGCACCAACGCGTCATGGACCTGGTGATCTGGCCGACCGTGCGCGGCATGGCCGACGAAGGTAACGTCTACACCGGCTTCCTCTACGCCGGCTTGATGATCGATAAAGCCGGTAACCCGAAAGTCATCGAGTTCAACTGCCGCTTCGGCGATCCGGAAACCCAACCGGTGATGCTGCGCCTGCAATCGAGCCTGGTGCTGCTGGTGGAAGCTGCACTGGCCCAGGCGCTGGACAAGGTCGAAGCGCAATGGGACCCACGTCCCAGCGTCGGCATCGTGCTGGCTGCCGGCGGTTACCCTGCCGATTATGCCAAGGGCGATGTGATCGAAGGCCTGGACGCGGCCGCTGGCTTGGAAGGCAAAGTGTTCCATGCAGGCACCGTGCTCAAGGACGGCAAAGTTGTAACCGCAGGTGGCAGAGTGTTGTGTGCCACCGCGATGGGTGCCAGTGTCGATGCCGCGCAACAGCAGGCGTACAAGCTGGCCGCGAAAATCGACTGGAAAGGCTGCTTCTACCGCACTGACATTGGCTACCGCGCCATTGCCCGTGAACGTGGTGAGAACAGCTGAGCAGCTACACTTCAAGTAGCTATCCGTTCGGTTAGGTAAGGGCCTCTGGCCCTTGCCGTACACATGTCGCCCCGCGCATAGTTAACCCGTGCAATCAACCTACGAAGGGATTTCGCCGTGCGCTGGCTCAGGATCGCCATAGGTTTCACCGTCAGTCTGCTGACCCTGCTCTGCTTGTTCCCGGCCCAGGCCGCCGCGCAAGGCAGTGGTTGGGCAGTATTGCTTGACGAACAGGCCGACCTGCAACTGAGCGACATCCGTTCCGCCCGCTACACCAATCAATTCAGCCCCATCGAACTGGACCGGATCACTGCCGCGCAGCCGGACGGTGCGCTGTGGGTGCGCTTCAGGCTGCAACCGGGCAAGCACGAGCAAGTGCTGCGGGTCTTTGCGCCAGACCTGTCCAGCCTGAGCCTGTATGTGCTGGACGGCGACACCCTGGTAGAGCAACAGACCACCGGCACGCGCCAGCCCCAGTCTGAACGCCCGCTGCCCAGCAGCGACTTCATGCTGCCGATGCCCCAGAGCCCGCGCCCCCTTGAGGTGTACCTGCGGCTGGTCTCGGAACACGAGTTGCGCCCCTACATCACCCTGGAACCGGCCGTACTGGCTGCCGCCAACCAGAACCAGACACTGATCTATGGCTTGCTGTTCGGCGTGCTGCTGATGTTGATCCTGCACAACCTCACGCGCTTCGCCTACCATCGCTCGCGCAGCAGCCTGTGGCTGGCCGCCTGTGAACTCCTGTTGATGCTCAGCCTGGCGCTGCTCCTCAACCTGGTAGGGCCATGGCTGCCGAACTGGCATGCGATCCAGACACCCGGCGCATACCTTGCCCTGCTGCTGACCGCCCCCTGCGGCTTGATGTTTGCCTACCGCTTCTTCATGCCCCTGGGCCCGCACCCACTGAACAAACTGCTGATGGCCGACATACTGCTGATCGTGCTATCCGGCTTGCTGCTGTTGTTCGTCAATACCCTGCCACTGAATATCATCACCTATGCACTTGTGGCGCTGGCCGGCCTGAGCATGCTGTTTGTCTCGGCCTACCACTGGCAGCAAGGCTACCGCCCGGCGCGCCTGTTCGTGGCGGCGATGGTGGTGTTCAACATCGGCACGCTGATCATCCTGCCCGCCCTGCTCGGCCTGACACTGGTGGCGCCGCAAGGCTTGATCGTCACCCTGCTGGGCTTTATCTGCATCAGCGGCCTGCTAATGAGCCTGGCCCTTGGCGAGCGCCAACGCGCGATTGTCGAAACCCGCTTCAGCCTCAGCCGCGACCTGGCAGCCAGCAACGCCGAGATCGCCGCCAAGGCCGAGTTCCTGGCGAAGATCAGCCACGAGATCCGCACGCCCATGAACGGCGTGCTGGGCATGACCGAATTGCTGCTGGGCACGCCGTTGTCGGTCAAGCAACGCGACTACGTGCAGACCATCCACAGCGCCGGTAACGAATTGCTCACCCTGATCAACGAGATCCTGGATATCTCCAAGCTCGAGTCCGGCCAGATCGAACTGGATGATGTGCAATTCGACCTCAATGCGTTGATCGACGACTGCCTGAGTATCTTCCGCGCCAAGGCCGAGCAGCAGAATGTCGAGCTGATCAGCTTTATCCAGCCCCAGGTGCCGCGGGTGATCAGCGGTGACCCGACGCGCCTGCGCCAAGCGTTGCTGAGCCTGCTGGAAAACGCCCTGCACAAGACCGATGAAGGCGAAGTACTGATCGTTGTCGCCCTGGACGAGCGCAGCACCAAGCCACGCCTGCGCATTGCCGTGCAGGACAGCGGCCTGCCCATGGAAGCCGCCGAACGCGACGCCCTGCTGCACAGTGAACTGCACAGCAAGAACTTCCTCTCGGCGACGCGCTTGAGCGGCCACCTGGGCCTGGTGATCGCTCGTCAACTGATCCTGTTGATGAACGGCGAGTTCGGTATCAAGAGCGGCAGTCATCAGGGCAGCACCTTGTGGCTGACCCTGCCGCTGGACCCGGAACGCCTGGAACACCCGACCTCCGACCTCGACGGCCCACTCAAGGACGCGCGCGTGCTGGTGGTGGACGATAACGACACCTGCCGCAAAGTGCTGGTACAGCAATGTACCGCCTGGGGCCTGAACGTCAGCGCCGTGCCTTCCGGCAAGGAGGCCCTGGCCCTGTTGCGCACCAAGGCGCACCTGCGCGATTACTTCGACGTGGTGCTGCTCGACCAGAACATGCCCGGCATGACCGGCATGCAACTGGCGGCGAAGATCAAGGAAGACCCGAGCCTGAACCATGACATCCTGCTGATCATGCTCACCGGCATCAGTAACGCGCCGAGCAAAATCATTGCGCGTAATTGCGGGATCAAGCGCATCCTCGCCAAGCCGGTGGCCGGTTATACCCTCAAGACCACCCTGGCCGACGAACTGACCCAGCGCAGCAAAGGCGCGGCCTTTCCACGCCCCGTCCCCAGCGCACCGGCAGCCGTGAGCGTGCCCAGCGATTTCCGCATCCTGGTGGCCGAAGACAACAGCATCTCCACCAAAGTGATACGCGGCATGCTCGGCAAGCTCAACCTCAACCCGGACACCGCCAGCAATGGTGAAGAAGCGCTCGAAGCGATGAAAGCCCAGCGTTATGACCTGGTGTTGATGGACTGTGAGATGCCGATCCTTGATGGTTTCTCTGCCACGCAGCAACTGCGGGCGTGGGAAGTCAGCCACCAACGCGTACGTACGCCAGTGGTGGCGCTCACCGCGCATATCCTCTCGGAACACAAGGAGCGCGCACGCCAGGCCGGCATGGACGGACATATGGCCAAGCCGGTGGAGTTGTCGCAGTTGCGTGAGCTGGTGGACTATTGGGTAGCGCAGCGCCAACAGCGTCCGGAACATGCGCCCTCATGATCTAAAATGCGATCAAATGTGGGAGGGGGCTTGCTCCCGATAGCAGTGGGTCAGTCAGCATATTTGTTACTGACACAGCGCTATCGTGGGCAAGCCCACTCCCACATTTGATCTCTGCCGCCTGATAGACTGCCCACACTTCCACCGCCCGCGAGCCACCCCCATGCTCCATGTGTTATTCAGCGTTTACCTGAAGATGCTGGTGCTCTACAGCCCGTTCTTCGTGCTGTCCTGCTTTATCAGCCTGACCCGTGGTTATTCCAGCAAGGAACGTCGGCGCCTGGCCTGGAAGGTGGCCCTGGCGACCCTGGTATCGAGCGTGCTGCTCTACCTGTTCGGTCGGGTGATTTTCAGTGTGTTCGGCATTACCGTGGACGCATTCCGCATCGGCGCCGGCAGTGTGTTGTTCATTTCCGCCCTGGGCATGGCCCAAGGCAAGTCAGCGGTGCAGACCGACAACGTGCAGCAGGATGTAACCATCGTGCCGCTGACCATCCCCCTCACCGTCGGCCCCGGCACCATCGGCGCATTGCTGGTGATGGGCGTCAGCCAACCGCACTGGGATGACAAGCTCACCGCCATTCTCAGCATTGCCCTGGCCAGCCTCACGGTGGGCGTGGTGCTGTACCTGTCCAACCGTATCGAACGCATTCTCGGCGACCAGGGCTTGCAGATTGTCAGCCGCCTGATGGGCTTGTTCGTCTGCGCCCTGGCCGCACAAATAATTTTTACCGGTGTACGCGGCTACCTGGTGCCTTAGATCCGGTACTTGGCAATGGCCAGTTGCACTTTGTCGCCGGCGCTTTCACGCATCAGCTGGATGGTTTTTTCATTGACCACCGAGGTATTCAGTACCAGGCAGGTCTGCCCGCTGAATGCCTCGAACGACGAGCTGTCCCACTCCAGGAAGGGCACGCCCAGGTGTTTATCCACGCCGTGGGTGCTGTAGGTCACCAGCACCATCATCAGTTCACCGTTGTTTTCGGTACAGGAAGCCAGGCCAAAATCGCCGCCCTCCTGCACCGTCGTGTTGCGCTTGAACAGATCGAAACACGCCGGCCGCTGCTTTAACGCTTCCAGTGCATCCGCAGCCAACTTCGGCAAGGCGCTGACCAATGGCCCCGACAGCGACGTCGACGCCAGCATCGCAGCGATGATATTCAGGGCCGCCAGTTGCACCGTCAGGCCCTTGCCCGCACGCGAGACCCGCTCAAAACGACTGCGCACCGGCAACCAACCCAGACTGACCATGACCTTGATAAATTCGTCGTACCACGCCTCGGTCCCCCGTTGGACCTTCAACACATCGCTCACATAACTGCTGGCCAGCAGGTAGCTTTTGCGAATGTACTCGCGGTTCAGCGCAGACAGCCCCTCGGCAAACGAAATCACACTGTTGTTGACCACCGCCGCATTGCAGTCGTCCTCGCGATCCAACCTTGAAGCGAGCTGCTTGCCAGGGGCTCCCGGCAGCTTGTAGGCGGCAATCAATTTGCGCCTTTTTTTACTGTTGATCCTTCTGTGACGTCGCTCCATTTCCAGTTCTCCACAAGCACCCCCACATGGGGCTTACTTGCACCCTAGTCCAGTGCAGGGAGGGTTTTCCATGGGACAAACATTCCTTGGCCGCACCCACTAAAAACCACCGACCAGCAATGACAGGGCGCGGGCACGGGACTTGCGGTTTTCATCGCATAAAAAAGAAAAAGCTCCGGACAACGCCAGGTAAATCCCTGGGTCATTCGGAGCTTTCCGGCAGCCAATGGAGCGTTTTCAGCTGACGGGTTTTTCGCCGTACCAGCGCGGTGTGTACACCCACTCACCGCCACCGGCACGCGGGAATGTGCAGGTAGTGGACGAGCCGACCAGCACCATGGTGCGCATGTCCACCTGCTCGGGCGTCAATTGCCCCAACGTGGTGACGCGCAGCGTCTGGCCGGGGCGTCCGATGTCGCGGCCCAGCACCACTGGGGTTTGCGGTGTGCGATGCAGCGCGACGATCTCCAGGGCACGCCCCAGTTGCCAGGGCCGCGAGCGCGAGATCGGGTTGTAGAACGCCAGGGCCAGATCAGCCTGGGACGCGAGGTCCAGGCGCTTTTCAATGATCGACCAGGGCTTGAGGTTGTCCGACAGCGACATCACGCAGAAGTCGTGGCCCAGCGGAGCGCCGGCCTGGGCGGCGGTGGCCAGGGAGGCGGAAACCCCCGGCAGGATTTCCAGGTCGACCTGATGCCAGGCCGGGTCGCCGGATTCGTGCAGCGCCTCGATCACCGCAGCGGCCATGGCGAACACGCCCGGGTCGCCGGACGACACCACCACCACTGAACGCCCCTGCGCGGCCAGCTCGAAGGCGTGGCGTGCGCGCTGCATTTCTTCGCGGTTGTCAGTGCAGTGTTGCACCTGATCTTCACGGAACGGCCCGGCCATGCGCACGTAGGTTTCGTAACCCAGCACGTCAGTGCAACGCGCCAGTTCGGCCTTGACCGCCGGCACCATCAGCTCGGCAGCCCCCGGGCCCAGGCCGATCACGGCGAGACGGCCACGGGGGCGCCCCACCTGTGACAGATCCAAGGGCTGCTCGGCCACGGTGATGCTGATATCCGCAACTGGGGTCACCTGCGTAAAACGCAACGGCACACCCAACGCCAACGCTGCCTCATGCAGTGAGCCTTCGGCCATTTGCAGGTCGCTGGCCAACAGGCATGCCAGGGCTTGCACGGCGATTCCCGCTTCATGCAACGCCGTACGCACACGTTCGACCAACTGCTCGCCGGGCTTGCAGGTCACGTAGACATTGCGCGGGTAAATCAGCAGTTCATTGGCCGCCGGGATGCGCTCGGCATTGCCCACGTGAATCGCCAGGCGCGCCTGCTGGTCCTGTGGCAGGTTGGCCTGGTCCAGCCACGGCGCGTCACCTTCGATGCGCACGCTTTCGCCAGCCAGCAGGTCCGAGACAAAGCCCTTGCCCAGTTCAATGTCGGCCAACTGATAACCCGCCGGCGGGTTGAGCAGGCAGGTGCCGAAACGCAGCTCACCACTGGTGGTGATTGCGGCGGATACCCCCAGTGCCGCGGCGATGTCCCGTGCCATTACATTCACGCCACCCAGGCCGCCCAGTAAAGGCACCACAGCGCTGCCATCTTCAGCCACGGCCAGCACGCCGGGCTCCTCGCCTTTTTCCAGCAGCAGAGGGGCCAGGGTACGGATCACAATACCGGCGGCGCACAAGGCAATCAGCGGCGTGCCTTGCTGGTAGAGCTGGCGCAACGTCGCGCCGAACTCGCTGTAAACCTGGTCTGCACCGTCCACCCTTCCAGCCAGACCGTGGATCAACGCGCCTGGGTAAACCTGTTGGATCTTGCGTGCGGTGGCCAAGCTGCCTTGGCCCAGAATCACAATCGCCGGAGTCATCAACCTTGCCACCTTTCACCGGGCACGATGATCAGCGAGAAATACGGCGAAGACGCCGGATCGACCTGATCCAGCGGCACGATCTTCTGGTTGACCATGGTGGCGCGCTCCACATACAGCGCACGCCCGGCCAGGCCCAGTTCTTCCAACACCTGGCGCACCTTCGGGAAGTTACGCCCCAGTTTCATGATCACCGCGGCGTCGGCATCCGCCAGGCGGCGCTTGAGGTCATCATGGGGTAATACGCCCGATAGTACCGACAAGCTCTGGTTGCGATACACCAACGGCGCACCGAGCACCGAGGCGCCCCCGAGCATCGAACACACGCCCGGAATTACCTGGGCTTCGTAGCGCTCGGCGAGGCGATCATGCAGGTACATGTAGGAGCCGTAGAAGAACGGGTCGCCTTCGCAGATCACCGCCACATCGCGGCCCGCATCCAGGTGCGCCGCCACATCAAGGCTGGCATTGTCGTAGAAGTCGCTGATCACTTGTTCATAGGACAGCGGCGCCGGCAGCACTTCGGTGGTCACCGGGTACACCAGCGGCATCAGGGTTTGCTGCGCGACCAGGTGATCTTCGATGATGCCGAAGGCGTTGCCCTTCTTGCCCTTGGCCACGAAGTACGCCACCACTGGCGATTCACGCAGCAGGCGCAGGGCCTTGAGGGTAATCAGTTCCGGGTCGCCGGGGCCTACCCCCAGGCCGATCAAACGTCCGCGTGCCTGCATTATTCGACCTCCGTGGCGAGCGCATTGACTGCCGCTGCGGCCATGGCACTGCCGCCCAAGCGACCCTGCATGATCACGAACGGGACGCCCCGGCTATCCGCCGCCAGCATCGCCTTGGATTCGGCGGCACCGACGAAGCCCACGGGAAAACCCAGGATCAATGCCGGTTTCGGCGCGCCGGCATCCAGCATTTCCAGCAGGTAGAACAACGCGGTCGGCGCGTTGCCGATCACCACCACACTGCCTTCCAGGTGCGGTCGCCACAGTTCCAGGGCGGCGGCGGAGCGGGTGTTGCCCAGTGTGCGTGCCAACTCCGGCACGCTATCGTCACGCAGGGTGCAGATCACCTCGTTATTGGCCGGCAGGCGCGCACGGGTCACGCCTTCGGACACCATCCGCGCATCACACAAAATCGGTGCACCAGCGGCCAATGCATCGCGCCCGGCCTTGCCTGCGCCTGCGGAGAATTGCAGGCCATCGATAGCCTCGACCATGCCGCACGCATGAATCACCCGCACCGCGAGTTTTTCCAAGTCAGCCGGAATGCGCTCCAACTTGGCTTCCGCGCGAATAATGGCGAAGGAGTTGCGATAGATCTCCTGACCGTCGCGGATGTAATCAATCATCGGTGTTGCTCCGTGGGCGAGCGCGCAGCAAGGCGCCCGCCGCTTCAATGGAAAGAGTGCGCGCGTGCAGCCGGCCGAAACCGGGTTGGGCTGCGTCGCGAAAATAGAGGTCGTAGTGGCCGGGACTCACCGCCAGCAATGTGACCGATGCGGTGTGCGCCGCGGCGCAGGAGCGCGGGCAGCCGGACAGATGCACCTCGACGCCGGGTTGCAGGGCCGACAATTGCACCGCATCGACCTTGGTATCGGCCAGGCCTTTGCCGCAGCCGCTGGAACCGGTACAGGCGATCATGCGGGCCAAGGGTTGGTCGATAGAGCAGAGAAAGCCCAACTGCGCCAAGCGTTCGGTCACCGCGACAGGGCGTTCGATATTGGGTAGCAACACCCCTTGCCAGGGCGTGAAACGCAACGTTCCGTCGCCGTACTCGCTGGCCAGCTGCGCGACGCCCTTGAGCATCAACGGATCCAGGCGGCCCAATGGTGCGACGGCCGCGACGTAGAACTGGTTTTTCTGCGCCTGTGGATAACTTCCCAGGTGCAGCAGCGCGCCACTGGCCGGGCGCTGGAAGCCCTCCGCCGGCAGCAGCGGCAGGCCCAGGCGGCTCACTACGTTATCCACAGCCAGATGGCGCATGCGCGTTTGCTCGGGCGTCGCCAGGTCGAGAAAGGCTTCCAGCACCGCCACCACCAAGGCATGGCCCTGGTCCAACGGCACCGCCGCCACGGGCGCATCCAGCCCCGGGCAGCCAGCCAAGCCGAATGCCAACAGCGTCTGGCCATCGCGCACGAACGCCGAAAGCCACAGGTCATGGTGATGTTCAAGCATCGCCAGGGCTTCGCCACCATCGAGCTGTACGGCGAACTTGGCCGACAGTTGATGAAAGCGCGGATGGGTTTGCAGGGTGGCGAGGATCTGCGCGGCCAACGGGCGGGTATCGAACAGCATCAGCGGGTCGATACCGGCGCTGGGACTGAGCATCAGGTTGCGTACGTCGTCACCCGCGGCGTTGCTCGGCCCAAGGTCGGCCGCCAGCAGCATGGCGATCAGGGCTTCCTGTTCGGAGCCGATGCCGCGGATCTGCAGGTTGGCGCGGTTGGTCGCCTCGATCACCCCGCCCGCATAGGCCTGGGCTGCGTCCGCCACGGCATGGGCCTGGGCGGCACTGATCGAACCACCGGCCAATTTGATCCGGCAAATGCCGCCATCCAACGCCTGGACAATACGCAGCAACCCCGGACAAGCCGAGGGGCGCAAGGTATTCACAGCGGGCGTTGGGTTCACGGGGCTACCGGTTGACGGGTAAAGGCGCGGTATTATGCCTGCTTTGTCCGGCGGCATGAAAAGCCTGCCCGTCGGATGTCGTTCAAGGAATTGATATGTCGCCCTGGCTGACGGTTGTAGGCATTGGTGAAGACGGCTTCAAGGGCCTGGGCAGGAATGCCCGGCATGCCCTGTTGCGCGCCTCGCGGATTATAGGCGGGCAGCGTCAATTGGACCTGTTGCCGGTGTGTATCCGTGGCGAGCGCCAATTGTGGCCGAGCCCGTTTTCCCTGGAACCGGTGCTGTCGCGACGTGGCGAGGCTGTGTGCGTGCTGGCCAGCGGCGATCCGATGTTCTATGGCGTGGGCGCCAGCCTGGCGCGGCAGGTGTCGACGCAGGAACTGTTGATCTTGCCCGCGCCGTCTTCGGTGTCGCTGGCGGCGGCGCGTTTGGGCTGGCCGTTGCAGGAGGTGGTGACGTTATCGGTGGTGGCCCGGCCAATCGCGGCGATCAATGCGCATCTGGCCAGTGGTGTGCGTTTGCTGGTGTTGAGCAATGACGGCAGCAGCCCGGCTGCGATTGCGTCGCTATTGCTTGAGGCTGGGTATGGGCCCAGCCGATTGAGCGTGTTTGAACACCTGGGTGGCGAGCACGAACGGCGTATCGACGGGTTGGCGCAGTCGTGGGAGCAGGCTTCGGTGGCCGACTTGAACCTGGTCGCCATCGACTGCCTGGCGGATGCCAACGCACCGCGTCTGTCGCGCCTTGCAGGTTTGCCCGACTCGGCCTTCAAGCACGACGGCCAACTGACCAAACGCGATGTGCGCGCCATGACCCTCGCCCGCCTTGCCCCCATGCCCGGTGAGCTGCTGTGGGATGTGGGTGCGGGCAGCGGTTCCATCGGCATCGAATGGATGCGCGCCCACCCCAGCTGCCGCGCCTTGGCGATTGAAGCGGATGCGGGCCGCCAAAACCTGATCGAACACAACCGCGACGCCCTCGGCGTGCCCGGCCTGCAACTGATTCGCGGCAAGGCCCCGGATGCGTTGCTTGGCCTGGAAGCCCCGGACGCCATCTTCATCGGTGGCGGCGTCACCCGCGACGGCGTGCTCGACACCTGCTGGCAACACCTGCGCCCCGGCGGCCGACTGGTTGCCAATGCCGTGACCCTGCAAAGCGAAATGACCTTGATGAATTGGCGCGCCGAGCATGGCGGCGAGCTGACCCGCATCCATGTAGCCCAGGCGCAGCCATTGGGCGAGTTCGATACCTGGCGCCAGGCGCTGCCGATCACCCTGCTGGAAGTGGTCAAGCCGCTATGAAACGGATTCTGCTGCTCGGTGGCGTAACGGAAGCGCTGGCCATTGCCCGTACCTTGGGGCCAGAGCACATCTACAGCTTGGCCGGCGTGGGCCGTGTGCCGACCGACCTTACCTGCCAGGTGCGTGTCGGCGGCTACGGCGGTCATGAGGGGTTGGCGCAGTTTGTTCGCGATGAACGTATCAGCCTGATCCTCGAAGCCACACATCCGTATGCGGCGCAGATCAGCCGCAACGCTGCCCAGGCGGCACGGTTGTGCGGTGTGCCTTGCTGGGCGTTGCGGCGTCCGGCATGGCAGCCGCAAGTGGGGGATGACTGGCGGGAAGTTTCCGACTGGGCCGGGCTGATCGAGGCGTTGAAACCCTTCAAACGGCCATTGTTCACCCTGGGTCGCGAACCGTTGCAGCATCTCGATGAGATTCCCGCCGAGCAATTCTGGACGCTGCGAGCGCTGGATGTGTATCCGGGCAATGACCGGTGTGAAGTGATCGGCGCACGCGGGCCGTTTCTGATCGAGGACGAGCGCGCACTGTTTGAACGGCGCGCAATTGATGTGCTGATCAGCAAGAACAGCGGCAGCACCGCCACCGAGCCGAAGCTGGAAGTGGCGCGGGAGCGTGGGGTGCCGGTGCTGGTGTTGAAGCGGCCGGTGTTGCCTGCCGTAGATCGAGAGTTCACCACCGTAGCTGCGTCGCTACAGGCAATACACACCCTTTGAGCAACACGGACCTAATGTGGAAGGGGGCTTGCCCCCGATGGCAGTGGTTCAGCCAGCAATTGAGTAGCTGACACGCCGCTATCGGGAGCAAGCCCCCTCCCACATTTGGAATGCATTGCCTTGAAGATCCGGCATCCACTCGATTCCCCGTCTATCCTCAACCCTGCGACACCAAACCACACCGCCCTTTTTTACTTATCACCCTCGATCAGGCTAAATACCCCCTGATCGTTTAACCCTACGGATTATCCGCCATGGCCCGTCAACGCTTTGCAATTGCCTGGATCGCCTGCCTTGCAGTGCTGTTCAATGCGTTTGCCATGCCATTGGCCAGTGCGATGCAGCAGACCGATGACCCGGTCAAGCGCCTGATATGGGGCAGTTTCTGCTCATCCAATGGCGCCAGCCTGAAGACGATTGCCTTGGGCAAGCTGGAGATTCCGGCACCGCCAGACGATCACTCCGCCATGCAGCATTGCTGGTGTTGCTCGGGCTCGGCGCCGTTGGTGGCGCTGCCGGGGCATGTGCCGCAGCTGTATGTGATGCGGTTCGACGCGGTGCAAAGCCTGCCTCCCCCCTCATTGCAGAATCCAACTCCGCGCCAGCAATGGCCAAGTCTTAATCCCCGAGCGTCTCCAACGGCCTGATCTTCTTCGCAAGTGAACTGCGTTTAGAACCGTTCTGGAGAACTGCCATGCTCAAATCTTCCCTGCTTCTGGCTGCGTTGTTGCTGCCAGTGTTTGGTGCTGCCAATGCCGAAGACTACAAGGTCGGCGACCTGAGGGTGAGCGAACCCTGGTCCCAGGAGTTGCCACCCAATGCTCCGACTGTCGCGGCGTACTTTGTGATTCATAACACCGGGGCCACACCGGATCGCCTGCTGAGTGTCGAGACGCCAGTGGCAGACAAAGCCGAGCTGCATGAGCATGTGATGCAAGGCGACCTGATGAAGATGCAGCAAGTGCCCAGCGTGGCCGTACCCGCCAAGGGTGAGCTGACCTTCGCGCCAATGGCCTATCACGTGATGCTGCTGGGCCTTAAAGACCGCAGCCTGTTGACCGATGGCAAGCAATTCCCACTGACCCTGACTTTCGAGAAAGCCGGCAAGGTCGAGGTGGAAGTATCGGTGCAAAAGGCGCCGCCAATGGCTAAACACGAGCACATGCACGCTCAGTAGGCCGCCATTCAATGGGCGCCCCTCGCGCCAGGTTATCTCCACACCGCCGCCTGATGCGCGGCAGCTGGATCAGCCTGTTCGCCATGCTGATGATCTTTATCGGTCCGCTGATTTCCCAAGCGATGCCGATGGATCATCACGCCGGTATGTCCATGGACATGCCCGAGTGCCACGGCGAGCCCAAGCCCAGCAAAGCACCCGACGAGCATCACGTACTCTGGGAAAAGTGCGGCTATTGCAGCCTGCTCTTCAGCTGCCCGGCCCTGCCCGGCAGCGTGTCCTACGTCAGCCTCGGCACCCCGCCGCCGGCCAATGCCCTCACCCCCGCCACCCGCCTGGGACATGCCCGGCAGAGCATCTTCCCCGGCGCCCGCAGCCGCGCGCCACCCATCACTGCGTAAACACTTTCACAGCGTTACTTCACCCCGGCCGACTCTAGAAAGACAGCCGCAGGCTGCTGGCCGTGTTGTTTACGATTGATTGATGGAATTTGTCATGTCCAGGTTTTCTGCTGACACCCGTTTGGGCGCTGCTCCTGTTTTCGCCGTTCTGTGCGGCGCACTGCTTACCCCCTGCGCCCATGCGCACGAACACGAGCTGAGCCCCACGGTAATCACTGCGATCGCCCCCAGCTCGCCACTCACTGTTGTCACCAACCCCAAAGACCCACGCCAACCGGTGCCTGCCAGCGATGGCGGCGACTACCTCAAGACCATCCCCGGCTTCGCCCTGGTACGCAACGGCGGCACCAACGGCGACCCGGTGCTGCGCGGCATGTTCGGCTCGCGCCTGAATATCCTTACCAACGGCAGCATGATGCTTGGCGCCTGCCCGGGGCGGATGGATGCACCCACCTCGTACATTTCGCCGGAAACCTACGACAAGCTGACCGTGATCAAAGGCCCGCAAACCGTGCTCTGGGGCCCGGGTGCGTCAGCCGGCACCATCCTGTTCGACCGTGAGCCGGAGCAATTCGGCGAGCTGGGTACGCGGGTCAACGCCAGTGTGCTGGCGGGCTCCAACGGGCGTTTCGACAAGGTCATCGATGCCGCTGCCGGTGGGCCATTGGGCTACGTGCGGGTGATCGGCAACCAGGCCCATGCCGACGACTACAAGGACGGCAATAACGACACCGTCGCCTCGCGCTACGACAAATGGAACGGCGATGTGGCCGTGGGCTTCACCCCTGACGCCGACACTTTGCTGGAGCTCACTGCTGGCCGTGGCGATGGTGAGGCACGCTACGCCGGCCGCGGCATGGATGGCTCGCAGTTCCTGCGCGAAAGCCTCGGGCTGCGTTTCGAGAAGTCCAATATCGGCGAGGTGCTGGATAAGGTCGAGGCCCAGGTCTACTACAACTATGCCGACCATGTGATGGACAACTACAGCCTGCGCGTCCCCTCGGGCACCGGCATGATGGCAGGTCCCATGGCGTCCAACGTCGACCGCCGCACCCTCGGTGCGCGCATCAAGGCGACCTGGCGCTGGGCCGATGTGCAACTGATCGGCGGCCTGGATGCACAGACCAACGAACACCGTGCACGCAGCAGCATGGGCATCGACACCTATAAGGATCTGCCGCGCAACAAAGACGCCAACTTCCACAACTACGGCGTGTTCGGCGAACTGACCTGGTACGCCGCCGACAATGACCGCCTGATCACCGGCGCGCGCCTGGACCGCGCCTCGGCCAAGGACTTTCGTCAGCGCACTGGCTCGGGGATGATGTCGCGCCCCAATCCGACCGCCGACGACACCCGCGCCGACACCCTGCCATCGGGCTTCGTGCGCTACGAACATGACCTGGCGGACACGCCCACCACGGTCTATGCCGGCCTGGGCCACGCCGAACGCTTCCCGGATTACTGGGAATTGTTTTCCCCCAACACTGGTACGGCCGGCTCGGCGAATGCCTTCGACGGCGTGAAGCCCGAGAAAACCACCCAGCTGGATTTCGGCGCGCAGTACAAAACCGCCGAACTCGAAGCCTGGGCCTCGGGTTATATCGGTCAGGTGCGCGACTTCATTCTGTTCGATTACCGGCCCGGCATGATGGGCACCACCTCCCAGGCGCGCAATGTCGACGCGCGCATCATGGGCGGTGAACTCGGCGCAGCGTACAAACTGACGCGCCACTGGAAAGCCGACGCCAGTCTCGCCTACGCCTGGGGCAAAAACAGCAGCGATGGCAAGCCCCTGCCGCAGATGCCGCCGCTGGATGCACGTTTGGGCTTGACCTACAGCGAAGACAACTGGAGTGCCGGAGCTTTATGGCGCGTGGTGGCGGCGCAAACCCGCATCGACCAGAACAAGGGCAACGTGGTCGGCAAGGACTACGACAAGAGCGGTGGCTTTGGCGTGTTCTCGCTGAACGCCGCATACCGCATCAATAAAAACTTCAAGGTCAGCACGGGCGTCGACAACCTGTTCGGCAAAGCCTACGCCGAGCATTTGAACCTGGCAGGTAATGCCGGCTTCGGCTACCCGGCCAACGACCCGCAGGCCATCAAGGAGCCGGGGCGTACGCTCTGGACCAAGGTGGATATGAGCTTCTAAAAGCATCGAGGGCAAGCCCCCTCCCACCCTCTGATTTGTGAATACAGTCAGATGTGGGAGGGGCGGTGCGACGATTCGACTTGCCCCCGATGGCGGTGTAACTGACACAAAAAAACCAAAGCCTTGCGGAGCCCCTGATGAGCACACCAAAGATCTCCTTCTACAACCTGGCCTGGCGCTGGCACTTCTACGCCGGCCTCTTCGTCGCCCCTTTCATGGCGCTGCTGGCCCTGACCGGCATCATCTACCTGTTCAAGCCCCAGCTCGACCCGCTGATGTACGCCGACCTGCTCAACGTGCCTGCCGCAGAACACGCGTTGAGTGCCGACGAGCTGCTGCAACGGGCCAGGGCCGCTAACCCCCAGGCGGCGATCAGCAAGTACCTGCCCCCGGTCGACGCTAACAGCAGCGCGCAGTTCGTCATGCAAAAAAACGGGCGCGAAGTCACGCTGTTCATCGACCCCTATCGCGGCAACGTACTCGGTGAACAGGACGCCCAATACAACCTGCAAGCCATCGCCCGCGCCCTGCATGGCGAGCTGATGATCGGCACCCTCGGTGACCGCCTGATCGAACTCGCCGCCGGCTGGGGCGTGATGCTCGTGGTTTCCGGCCTGTACCTATGGTGGCCACGCGGCAAGTCATCGGCCGGAGTGCTGTGGCCTCGTTTGCAAAGTCGGGGCCGACTGCTCTGGCGCGACCTGCACGCTGTCGTCGGCTTCTGGGGCGCGGCTTTCTTGCTGGTGATGCTGCTCAGCGGCATGACCTGGACCGGCTTCTGGGGCAAGCAATATGCTGCGCTGTGGAACACTTTTCCGGCGGCGATGTGGGCCGACGTGCCGCAATCCGACCAGCAGGCGCGCATGCTCAACAGCGCCAGCCAACAAACCGTGCCCTGGGCCATGGAAAACACGCCGATGCCGATGTCCGGCGACCACGCCGAACACATGAACCATGGCGCCATGCACTCGGGCCCTGCCGCACCGGCCGTACGCCTGCAACAGGTGGTCGACCTGGCCACCGCACGCAAGGTCGAGCCCGGCTACAGCATCACCTTCCCGACCACCGCCACCGGCGTGTTCACCGTCGCGGTGTTCGCCAACGACCCGCGCAATGACGCCACCCTGCATATCGACCAGTACACCGGCAAGGTCCTCGCCGATGTGCGTTGGCAACACTACAACCTGGTCGCTCGCGCCACCGAGACCGGGGTGATGTTGCATGAAGGCAAGATGTTCGGCTGGGTCAACCAACTGATCGTGCTGCTGATCTGCCTGATGATCCTGCTCAGTGCTGTCAGCGGCGTGGTGATCTGGTGGAAGCGCCGGCCACAGGGCGGGCTGGGTGTGCCGCCACTGCGTCATGACTTGCCTAAGTGGAAGACCGCGATGGTGATCATGCTGGGGTTGGCGATTGTTTTCCCGCTGGTAGGCGTGTCGCTGATTGTGGTGTGGGCGCTGGACCGCCTGATACTTTCGCGGCTGTTCACGCAACGTGAATCGGCCTCAGGTTCGACATGAAGTAGGTGAGATGCCCTCTATAGAGGCGTTATGTAGTCTTACGCGGGCTTTCGCCCACGACGCAGGAAATGTTAACTTATAACACTTTCTGCATACTCCAGCTCGCCGCACCCGGCGGCGAGCACCGCCTCGAAGAAGCGATTGATCGACCGATGAACAACTACCTTGCGAGCGGCCTGTGCCTGCTCGCCCTGCATGCCAACGCCCAAGCCCTGACCCTGCCCGCCAGCCCCATCACCGCGCCGGCGGTGGATGACGAACGTGTCGACCTGAACACGCCAACCACCACCGGATCGCGCCTGAACCTGACGGCACTGCAAACCCCCGGCAGCGTGGAAAGCCAGACCGGCGCGCAGATCCGCGAACGGGGCGATGCCAGCGTGCAGGACGCCATTTCCCGCGCCACCGGCATCAGCCGCACCGGCACGCCTGGGGATGGCGGCACCTCGCTGCAAGCCCGTGGTTTTACCGGCCAGAGCTCGGTGATGCAGCTGTACGACGGCAACCGCATGTACACCGGCATGGGCACCTCGACCTTTCCAGTGGACACCTGGGCAGTGGAACGGGTGGACGTACTGCGCGGCCCGGCCTCGGTGTTGTACGGCGAAGGCGCTACCGGCGCGGTGGTCAATACGATCTCGAAAAAACCCTTCGCAGGCGAGATCGAAAACCATATCCGCCTCGGCTACGGCAGTTACGACCGCCAGCAGCAGGCCCTTGACAGCGGCGGTTCGCTGACCGACACCTTAAGCTACCGCCTGAACCTCAACCGCCTGCGCAGCAACGGTTTTATCGACCGTGGCGAGTCCAGCAGCGACTTCATCAGCGGCGCCCTGCGCTGGCAGCCAGCCGACAACCTGAGTTTCACCCTGGCCAGCGACTACGGCGACCAGCGCCCGCAAAACTACTTCGGCACGCCACTGATCAATGGCCAGTTGCACAAGGGCCTGCGCGACAAGAACTACAACGTCAGCAACGACACCCAGCACTACAACGATCAATGGACGCGCCTGACCAGCGAGTGGCAACTGAGCGATAACCTCAGCGCCACCAACGAGCTGTACTACCTGAAAAACCAGCGTCGCTGGCAGAACGCCGAGAACTACAACTTCGCCAACGGCCAGTTGACCCGCAGCGGCAACTTCGGCATCAAGCACAATCAGGAACAGGTGGGTGATCGACAGACCTTCACCTTCAAGCACAGCCTATTCGGCCTCGACAGCCAGACTGTGGCGGGCGTGGAATACAACCGCATCCGCTTCCGCCTGGCGAGCAATACGCCGTTCAATGACGTGTTGGAAAACGGCCAGCCCATCGACCTGCATCACCCCACGCCTGCGCCGTTTGCCAGCCAGGACCCGTTCAAACCGGTGTTCGCCACCACTACCAAGACGGTCGCCGGCTTTGCGGAAAACCGCCTGCAGCTCACGGATAAACTCGCGCTGATCACCGGCATCCGCCGCGACTACGCACACATCGACCGCGACGACCTGCGTACCGGCAGCCAATCCGACAAGACCCTCACCGGCAATAACTGGAAAGCCGGCCTGGTCTACGCCATCACCCCGAATACCTCGGTCTACGGCCAGTACGCCACCAGCACCGATGGCGTCGGCGGGTTGATTTCCCTGAGCCAGAGCCAGCAGCAGTTTGACCTGTCCACTGCCAGGCAGACCGAGATCGGTATCAAACAAGCGTTCTGGGACGCACGCGGTGAATGGACCCTGGCGGCTTACCACATCGTCAAGAAGAAACTGCTGACTGACGTGCCGGGCGAGCCGAACGTCAAGCAGCAAGTTGGTCAACAATCCTCCGACGGCCTGGAAGCCAGCCTCGACCTGCAACTGCCCGGCGCCTGGCAACTGCAAGCCAACGCCGCCATCGTGCGGGCGCAGTATGACGACTTCGAGCAGGACGTCGGCGGTGTGCCGGTTTCCCGTGATGGCAATCGCCCGGTGGACGTGCCGCGCCGCACCGCCAACCTGTGGCTGAGCAAGGCCGTGACAGACAACGTTCGTGCCGGTGCCGGTGTACGTTACGTCGACGCGCGCTATGCCGACATGGCCAACCAGAATGAACTGCCGAGCTACACAGTGGTGGATGCCACGCTGTCGTGGAAGGCCATGCGCAATACCACCTTGGGCCTGCAACTCAATAACTTGTTCGATCGCACGTATGCGGCCAGCCAGTACAACGATGGGCAGCAGTGGATCCTGGGTGAACCGCGCTCGTTCTTCGTCACTGCTGACTACACCTTCTGACTGAATAAAACACAAACCCCATGTGGAAGGGGGCAAGCCCCCTCCCACATGTTGATCTATGTTGGACTTGAGAATACTGATGACCTCACTCACCCTCAGCGAACTTGGCTGGACCCCTCCCGGTCACGACCACTGCCATCACCAGTTCCAACTGCGTGACGCTAGCTTGCGCGTCGCTGCCGGGGAGTTTGTCGGGCTGATCGGGCCCAACGGCAGTGGCAAGACCAGCCTGCTGCGCTGCGCCTACCGGTTCACCCGGCCGGAGCATGGCGATGTGTCGCTTGAACACCAGAACGTCTGGAAGCAAAGCGCAAAGTGGTGCGCACAACGTATCGCCGTAGTGCTGCAGGAATTTCCTGACGCCTTCGGCTTGCGGGTGGATGAAGTGGTCGCCATGGGCCGCACGCCCCACAAGGGGTTGTTTGACAGCGACACGTTGCACGACGGGCAACTGATCCGGCACGCGCTGGAATCGGTCGGCATGCTGGATTTCGCAGACCATGCCTTCGTCACCCTCTCGGGCGGCGAAAAACAGCGCGTCATCCTCGCCCGCGCCCTGGCCCAGCAACCCCAACTGTTGATCCTGGATGAACCCACCAACCACCTCGACCCACGCTACCAGCTGGAGCTGTTAAAACTCGTCAAGCGCCTGGACATCGGCACCCTGGCGAGCATCCACGACCTGAACCTGGCGGCGGCCTTCTGTGATCGTCTATACGTGATCAACCACGGGCGCATCGTCGCCGCCGGCACGCCCCACGACGTGCTGACCAGCGCCTTGCTGCGCGAGGTGTTTGGCGTCGAAGCCTTGATCGACACTCACCCCTTGGCCGGCTACCCCCGAATCACCTGGATAACCCAACCATGATCTTGCGCGCCCTGCTGTCGCTCACCCTGCTGTTCGCCACTGCCCCAGCGTTCGCCGAAGCCACCCGTTACCCGCTGACCATCCAGAGCTGCAACCGCAACGTGACCTTCCAGCAAGCCCCGCAACATGCGGTCAGTCACGACATCAACATGACCCAGATGATGCTCGCCCTGGGGCTCAAGCCACGCATGGCCGGCTACAGCGGCGTCAGCGGGTGGAAGTCGGTGCCACCGGAAATGGCAGCCATACTCGACGGCCTGCCGGAACTGGCAAGCAAGTACCCGTCGGTGGAAACCCTGCTCGACGCCAACGTGGATTTCTTCTTCGCCGGCTGGGACTACGGCATGCGCGTGGGTGGCGATCTCACGCCGCACACCCTGCAACCCTTGGGCATCAATGTGTATGAGCTGACCGAGTCATGCGCGTTCGTGATGAAGCGCCCGGCTGCGAGCCTGGACGATACCTATAACGATCTGCGCAACCTGGGCAGGATTTTCGACGTGCAGGAGCGCGCCAATGCCTTGATCGCGCAGATGCAGGCACAGGTGGCACAGGTGCAAAAAAACCTTCCCGCCGATAAGCCACGGGTGTTCCTGTATGACAGCGGCGAAGACCGCGCCATGACCTCGGGCCGCCTGGGCATGCCACAAGCGCTGATCGACGCCGCTGGCGGGCGCAACATCCTCGATGACATCGACGCCAGCTGGACCCGGGTCAACTGGGAAACCGTGGTGGAGCGCAACCCGCAGGTGATCGTGATCGTCGACTACAGCCAAATCACTGCCGAGCAGAAAAAGCAGTTCCTGCTGAACAACCCGGCCCTGCAAGCGGTGGACGCGATCAAACACCAGCGCTTTATCGTGATCCCCTACGTGCAGGCCACGCCAGGTATCGACAATGTGCTGGCGGTCAAAGCTCTGGCCAAGGGGTTCCACGGCGAATGATTACCCGTCGCTACCTGCTGTTATTGGGCGCCCTTGGCGCGTTGTTGCTGGTCTCCTGCGTAGTCTCTCTGGGGTTCGGCTCGGCGCGGGTTCCGGTGGACATGGTGTGGCGGATTCTGCTGAACAAGGCGTTCGGTATGGGTGCCGTAGACTGGAGCATGGGCCAGGAACATATCGTGTGGCTGATTCGTGTGCCGCGCATGCTGCTGGGGGCGCTGGTGGGCGCCGGGCTGGCGTTGATCGGCGCGGTGTTGCAGGCGGTCACGCGCAACCCGCTGGCCGACCCGCACCTGCTCGGCGTGACCTCCGGCGCCACCCTCGGCGCGGTGATCGTGGTGCTGCATGTGGGTGAGATCATCGGCCTGTTGACCTTGCCCATTGCCGCGTTCGTCGGTGCACTGCTGAGCATGTTGGTGGTGCTGGCGGTGGCCAGTCGCAACGGCCGACTGGACAGTGATCGCCTGCTGTTGTGCGGTGTAGCGGTGTCGTTTGTGATGATGGCGATGGCCAACCTGCTGCTGTTCATGGGCGACCACCGCGCCGCCTCGGCGGTGATGTTCTGGATGCTCGGCGGCCTGGGTCTGGCACGCTGGGAATTGCTGTCGATTCCCGCCGCCACGGTAGTCATGGGGCTGGCCCTGCTGCTGGGTATGGCCCGCCCGCTCAATGCCTTGATGGCTGGCGAACAGACCGCCGTGACCCTGGGCCTGAACGCACGCAACGTGCGGCTCAAGGTGTTCCTGATCGCGTCGCTGATGACCGGCGTACTGGTATCGATCAGCGGCTCCATCGGCTTTGTCGGCCTGATGGTGCCGCACATCGCCCGGCGCCTGGTGGGTGCCGAGCATCGGCGCTTGCTACCCGTGTGTGTACTGCTGGGCAGTGTGTTCCTGGTGTGGGTCGACGTCGCGGCACGCACCCTGATCGCCCCTGAAGACCTGCCGATTGGCGTGGCGACGGCAGCGATCGGCGGGCTGTTTTTTATCGGTCTGATGCGCAGGCGCTGAAATCAGAGCTCATCTTTTTCCCGTGCATACCAGAACTCGTCGATTTGTGACTCTACCCGCTCCTCGTTAACGCTCCAGTGCTCACCCAGCACGCCCGCCCGCGACCAGAAAAAATCGGTGACCAGCACAGAGAGACTGCCTTGGGCCCTCAGCCGACTGATCAGCACTTTCGGGTCCGGCGGTAAACCCGGGCTGAGCAGCGTGGTTTCAGCTTGGGTAAAGGCCGGTACATATTTGAGCAAAGCACCGCCCCGGCAGGAGAGATAACAACTCTTGGCATCGGGAACATTATTCTTGATCACCGACACAGCGTTGCGCAGGTCGTCCTTGGAAACGAAGTTTTGCAAAAGCGCTTGGTCTATCTGTTCAAAGCTGGAAGCTGAACGGATGGACTGATAGAAGAACTGCACAGCGGCAATCTTGTAGGTGCTCAGTACATTGGCCACAGGTACTTCCAACCCGGCATGAGCGCCGCGGAATAACCGCACCAGGGTCGTTATACCGCCTGCATCCTGGTCCTCCACCGGATCGATCGCCACATACCCCTGCGTACTCTCCGGCGTCAATACCGCGCCCAGGTACTGCTTGGCCTTGAACGGTGCCACCAAGCTCTGGGCATAACGGGCAGCGTCATCGGGGTAAAGAAACAGCGGCCCGCAAAACGAATGAAAATAGGGGGCATCGGCAAACACATGGGGGGCTTTCTTCGGTTCCCAATCGCCAGTGACCCGCTCTGCCTTGCCCCAGATTTCACTGGTGACTCGGATATCCAGCTCTCCGGCACTCGCCAGGCGGCGCACGTAATCGCGCACTTTGAGAGTACCTTCAAGCAGCTTCGTGCGATCCAGATGTGCCTCACCGGTCACCGGATACAATGGCGCACTTTTGGGAAACACATACTTGAGCAACGCACCGTCACCACACAACAAATAAAGCGGCAAAATATTACCGTTGCGTGCATAAGTGAGGAAGTTGAGCGCGCTGGCGATGCGATGGGGTGGGAAGAAACTGTGCGCCATTTCATCATCCGCAGGGGCGATGGCAACGTTGGAAGCGTAAAGATACAGGCCATCAATCACATAGCCCTGAGGCAATTTCCCGTCGACAAATACCTGCCTGAAGTCGGCAAAGTTTTCTCGAACCAGCGCCAAGGTTGTCATGTACAGCGGCTTGTTCACTGACTTCAGTACGTAACCGAACGCCACGTCTGTGTGCGGTTTGCCCAAACGCTGGGCGTAACGGACAGCATCGTACGCCTGGGTGAAGAGGGGACCGCAGGGCGGATCGAGGAACACCGCGCGAATATCCCTGGCGTTGACTTGAAGTTGATTCGGTAAAAATCTCGCCATGATCGTTCTTGGCGGCCCCCATACCCGATCCCCCTCTACCACACGCAATTGACCAGCCTTTGCCACCTCAGTCACAAAGTCCTGCGGCAAGAGTGCCCCGCTGCGTATTTGCTGTTCGATGAGGTTATCGCCGTAATCCGCCCTCACCGGATTCAGGGGTGCCAGACGCTGCATGAGTAACGACTCCTCGGCGGCGCTGGACAGTTGGTAACTGAGGATCGAGCCCCTTGCGCCGAATACGTACTCCCGGTTGAGATGGCGCTCACGGTGCAAGAAGGATCCCAGCACTGCACTCGGTATCATGGTTTGGTAGATGGCTTTTTGAGTCGCGGACAGCAGCAGCGGTAACTCCTGGTCCACCAGGGACCGATACCGCGCCACAATCGTACTGCCTCCCGGATACAACCCCGCCGCGACCGCCTGCCCAGGGTAGATCCAATTCAGCGCAAACCCCTGGGGCGGCAGCGCCAGGGGTTCCGTCGCTGCGAACAGCCCATTGACCAGCCTGAGGACCACGCCGCCATAAGCCCGACGATAGCCATTATCGAGCCTCGCCGCAGCGTGGCGGGCCGCATCATCGGCATTGGCGAAGGAGGGGCTCAAACGCCGCGGCATCAAAGTTTCGTAACCGCTCCATGTGATGGAGACCAAGCCTTTTTTATCCCAATACTGACTGGTACGCACCACATCAAGCATGCCTTTGAGCGCCCACTCCCTGAGGAAATCCAGGGGGAGCTTGCGACCTGAGTTCAACAGTTCCTGCGCCTGGGTCAATAACGTATCTGCCGGGCCGCCGCTGCTTACATCAAGGGGCGCGGGCACATACCGCAACAACGCACCATCAAGAGTCGAAAAATACATCGACGGTTTTTTCGCACCCGCTCGATCAGCGGCATAGAGCGCGCTATACAGCACATCCGGCGTGACAAAAAACAGCGTCAGCCATGCGTTCGACGTGTTCAACCCGGAAGGCGACCACTGCTGCGAGCGAAACAGCCCGTGCACTTCAAACCCGTCGGGCAGCCGATAGCCGCCGCCATCCTTGAGCTCAAACAAGCGATTGAGATTGAACAGCTTGGTCTGAGCGGCGACACCCACGACCTCACTCGCAATGTACTGTTCCTGGTCCTTGTGCTTGAGGATGAACGCAAAGCAGGCCGAATAGGCGAAATTGCGCCCGTGCACGCGCCCATGCAGGTTGCGCGCGGCCTCATCGGCGCTGGCAAACACCGCACCGTAGGTGACGTAGTCAGGTGGGCCCGATCGAGGGGCGTAGGTATAGTTGGGCGTCCAGTCGTTGTAGACCACCGAGCGCGGCCCCCACAACGCATTGCCTTGAATAATCCTGAAGTCTCCCGCCTCGGCCAGGCGCCAGACCCAATCGGCAGGTTTGATACGCCCACTGTCGAGGCGTTTACCGAGGCTGTCTTCACCGGCCTGCGGGCTGAGGTTGGCCAACAGCAACATTTCCTGGGACGAGTTGTTCGGGGTGTATTCCAACAGACAGTCCTGCGCCCCCGACAGATACGCGGGCCGGCCAGCCGGGATGATCGAGTAGATTTCGGCAGTGCTGAACACTTGCTGGTTGATCTGCGCTTCATCGCGAGTCCAGCCGCGCTGTGCCACCGCCACCGGGTCAGCCATAGACAGCGCCAGGTGCGAGCCGTAGCGCGCATACAGCACATAGGGTTCCGGTGGGATCAACGGCCCGGCGTGGCCCAGAGGAAAAAACAACGTAAAGGCAAAGGGGTTGGCGGCGCTGGCGATGGGTTCGGTAATGACAAAACGTCCGTCTTCCCCCTTGAGCACATAACCACCGTAGTAGCGATCACGCCAGTTACCAATTTGCTCATGGGCATACACTGCCGCATCCCGTGCCGAGAGAAACGAGCGACTCAAGGTCGCCGTGTAGAACGACGTCAACAGGTCGGAGCGGTTATCCACACTGCCCACCTTGCGCCACAAGCCACCGGCCTGCACCACCGACAGTTCGGTTGCCGCAATGACCCTGCGCACATAGTCGCGCGGGCTCAGGGTGCCGCTGAGCAGCGCGGCCTGTGCACCGTTGTCGTTCAACTCGCCACCGCTGCCCTGCCGGACCAACTCACTGGCGGGTGTGGCCTCGGGCACCTTGAATGCCAGCAGGGCACCGTCCGAGGCTTGCATATACAGGGACAATCCACGGCCCGTGTTCTGTAACTCCAGGGTCGCCCGCGCCTGACGGGTCGCCGCCACCACCTGCGCCGGTGTAAAGAAAGTACTGGCCAGCCACTTTTCCCGCGCCGCGACTTCATGGGTCTCGTAAAAACTGGTGAAGTAGATGGCCTCCAGCCGGTAGTGGGAAGGCAATCGAAGTTTGCCGTCGGGGCCTTTAGGAAACACCCCGTCGAGCGAGAACAGCGGGTGACGCTTGGGCAACGCCAAGGTCGCAACGTAGGCCTCCTCACGGCTGTGCTTGAGCACGAACCCTACCTTGGTGCCTTGGTCGGTCGCACCGGAGAGCAACAGTGCACGCAACACGGCCGCTTCAGGGGTTGGAAACACCGCGGTGAAAAACGGCAGTTGTTGCCCGGTCATCGCCGCCGTCCTGATCCGCCAGCCGTGGTTGATGCGGCCGCGAACGCCGCCCCACACAGGGTTCGCGATCACCACCCAGAGTTCGCCGGCCTCGGCCAGTTTCCAGATCAGATGTTCGAAATCGCTGCTGGGCTCAAGCGTCCCATCACGCAACTGCTGCTCCAGTTTTTTTTCCGTCGCAGAACCGCTGCTGACATATTTGAGCAACACGTTATCCGGCCCGGAAAAATAGTGAGTCTTGGCGAACGCCCGCTGCCTGAAGCTGAAGAGTTGGTCCGCCACCGAATAGTAGTTGTTGAACAGCTGCACCTGGTCAGCCGTGAAGCTGGGAAACATACCCTGGATTTGCGCGGCATCGGCAGGATGGGAATGGTAGAAGGCCTCGGCGACATAATCGTCAGGGGCGATGAAGTGGCCTTCATCGTCCTTGGCCAACACTAGCCCATGATCAAAGCTGTTGCGTTGGTCCGCCACAGGATCGGTAGCGTAATAGCGGTCGCCGCGCTTGAGAATGACGCCGCCATACTCGACATCGCGACGCTGGCCGATAGCTGCGTGTGCCCAGCGAGCGGCGTCGTCGGCACTGATAAAGGCCGGGCTCAGGCTTGGTGGCGGCGTTTCAGCAGCCAGGGGCTCAACAGCGAACCGTCCCGCCCGTTTCCATACTGTCCCGGCTTGCACCACGGTCAACTCACCCAACCTGGCAATTTTCTCGACAAACTGGGCAGGGGTAAACCTGGCCTCTTTCATTCGCGTTTCAACCACGTCCCCGGCATCAGAAAGGAACTGGGCTTCTGCCTCAGAACCGGAAAAGGTGTAGGACAATAACGCGTCATCGGCACTTCGCAACATCAGCGTCAGACGCCGGTGCGAGTCGTACAACGCAGGGTCGGCACGCCACTGGGCAAGGGTGGCAGCCAACAGTGAGGGGGTGAAAAAATACCGATGCTGCCACGTTTCTTTCGGCTGTATCCGACAATAAACCCTATCAATCCGAAAGTTGGACGGCAGGCGTACGCGGCCCTCGGCGCGTTTCATAAACAACGCTTCGGGTGCCACGAGACGTTGCTGTTCCCAGGCGGGAACAGGGGCGATGTATTCGTCCTTGCCGATGGCCTTGAGTACATACCCGAACACGGGCTGGGCCGACGCGGCGGTATTCACCGGCAGCAGCTTTTCCAGGTCCCGACCTGGGAATACCGACGTAAACAACGGGTGCAGTGCCTGCCCCCCGACCAAACGGTCCCCCATGCGCCAGTCTTTGTCGACACGCCCGCGTACACCGCCCCAAACGGCGTTGGCCACCAGGACTGAAAACTCGCCCGCTTCGGCCAACTGTGGGATGACGTCTTCGTGCACATCCATATCCCTGGGGTCGCCATCGTCCAAGCGCTTTAAAAACGCCAGCTCCTTGGGCGAACCACTGGCCACGTACTTGAGCAGCGAGCCTTCGGGCCCGGACAAATAATGGGTGCCGGCGATGTGACGAAAGCCAATCATGACTTTCATGTCGGGAGGCGAAAAAAACCCGAGCAGGAGCGTGCGCTCATCAGCGGTAAAGTGCGTGCCCTCATACGCCGCGTAATCAAGCGGATGGGAATGATAGATTGCCGTGCACGTATAACCCGGCGGCAAGATAAGCGTGCCGTCATCCGCCGTATCGAAGACCTCGTTCAGGGTAAATGACGAGGTCTTACCCGGCTGTGGTGTGGTCGCGAAATAACGGTTCTTGTGCTTGAGAATCACCCCGCCATATTCTCTGTCGCGCTGACGGCCTATTTGCTCATGCACCCAGTACGCGGCGTCGTCGGCACTGATAAAAGCTGCGCTGAGAGAGGTAAGCGTCGGCGGCGGCGGTGCCGGTGGATCAGCTGATTGCGTGCTATCCGTCATGGCGGATCTCCCTGAAAACGGTTGAATGAAAGCTGGAAATTTTCAACCGTCAGCAAGACGCACAGGCACAACATAGTTATCGCATGGTTTAAAAACCGATACCGCCGACAGGCTGTCCAGTCTCAACTATTGCGGTTAAAACTCATCCTTCTCCCGATGAAAACCGTCCCCCGGCGGCGCATCCTGCACCGTAGGTGAAGCCTTGGCGACCGGTGCCGCAAGCTCATCGCCGATCAGCCCTTTGCGCCTCCAGAAATGACCGGCAAGCACCACATTCAAGGTCTTGTAGGGTGCCATCAGCCGCAGCATCTCGCGGGCGTCATAAACACCTATGTGATTGAACTGGTGGACCATCGTCTCCTCCTGCGAATCGACGCTGTAGTCCGGGGTATACCTGAGCAATGCACCATCGCGGGTCGAGAGGTAATAGTTCTGAATGTCGAAATAGCCCCTCAGGCCCCGGGTGTAGCGATGGATGTAGCTCCAGGAAATGAAGTTGACGCCCAGAGACGTGGCGGCGTCCTCCTTGCCTTGGGCAAAGTCGGATTTGTACAACTGGTGAGTCATCACCACCCGATGGCCTTCGGGGTACTCAGGCAGCGGAACTTCATGGTCACTGGTCGAGGCCCTGCTGACTTTCCAGAACAAGCGTTCCTCGGCGCTGGGCACCGCGTCGGGGTCGTTGTCTGGCAGAGGTTCGACGGCCACATAGGCGCGGCGTTGCAGATCCTCAAGAATCGCTCCAAGGAAATCATCGCCCTGGTACGGCCCGACAAGACGCTGGGCGTAACGGGCGGCATCGTCGGAATGCACAAAGACTGGGCTTAACGCCAGACGATGATCATTGGAAGCCGGCACAGGGGTCGCCCTGCGCAGGGTCGCCTCAACAGAATCCCGCTCGCTTGCGGGCCTTGAGCCATCGAGTTGCAAAAGCGTGCCGTCGGCACATAGGACATAGAGCGATACATGACCATAGTGGGCTGCAGTCGCCGCCCCTGCCGCCAAGTCCTGGGGCCGCAAGCCACTGTGTACCGAGCTCGGCCCCTTGGCCTACGGCTCAATGCGCGCGCGCAAATACAGGCCGTTGACTACAAACCCCTGGGGCTGCTGCCCATCAAGCAATACACGATTGAGCGAGAACCCGGCGGCAACCTCCATGGACATCGGCAGGCTCGCCATGAAATGCGCATGACTTGCCGCCTTGAAAATAAACCCGCACGTGTGCTGCTCCCGCTCTTGGCTCAGGCGATGCACGTAACGCACGGCGTCCGCCGCCTGGGTGAATAAGGGGGTCAAGCCGGTATCCGCTTGCACAGGGCTGCCGGACGACAAGTCCAACCGCACCTCATAGGGTAAAAACGACACCACAGGTCGCGGATTACCCCACAGTTGGCTGCCCTGCAAGACGGCCAACTCCCCGGCGTAGGCCAGACGATTGACCCATTCGGCCGGTTGCAAGATGCCGGCCCGAATCTGCTCTTCGATCGGGTTATACAGGTGCCATGGTGCTTCAGCGGGAGCCACGTTGAGCTCCGCCGCCAACGCCTTTTGCGCTGCATTGCCGGTGAAGCGATAACGCAGCAGCGCGCCATCGTTGCACAACAGATAATCAGTGCGCGGCGACGCCGCCTGCTGCGACGGGTCCCTGAGCACATCCGCCACAAACGCCGTGGAGTACATGTTGCGGTAGACATTCCATTGCGTATCCGTGGTCGGAAACTGCGGCTCATACGCGCTGCAACTATGATAAAAGGCGACCACGGTACTGCCCCCCAGAAACAGCCCTTTATCCACCAGCTCCCTGGAGCGGACCCACTGCACGTCAAAGTTTTCCACATGCACCACCAAAGGCTCGGTGGCGACAAACAGGCCTGCGGTCGAGCGCAGGATCAGCCCGCCATACACCTGGTCACGCCGGTCGCCCAAGCGGGTGGAGGCATACCGCGCCGCATCATCGGCACAGGAAAACGCCGGGCTCAGGCGCCGACGCGTCATGCCAGAGAATGGCGCCCAGCTGGGGTTAATCTGACCGGGTTGGTCCCAGCACTCACTGGCCTCGATCACGCGTAACGCGCCCGCGCTCGCTACGTGCCGGACAAAATCAGTGGTGGACAGCTCGTCACTGTCGAGACGGCGCTTGAGCGCCGCCTGGCCGGCTTGCGCATCGGCACCGAACAGCCGGTCATCGGAACCTGCGTCATACGCCAGCAAGGCGCCTTCAAGTGTCGCAATGTGCAGCGTTAATCGCTGCGCCAGCGGCAAGCGCCTGGCCCCAACGTTGTCGTAAATGGCCGCCTGCAAATCCCCAGGGCCGATAAAGTGCCGCGCCAGCCAGCCTCCCGAAGCGGTTGCCGAATCAGGCACACGCACGCTGGACAGGTAAAAGCTGTCGACTTCAAACCCAGCCTGTTGCAGCGACTCGGCAAAGCGGCAGGTATGCAGCAGTTGATCGAGCCATTGCGGGGCAACCTGTTGTGTGGTCACGTACTGCGCCAGTGAGCGATGCCTTAGCACCACTCCCAGGCCGCTGGGGGGACGACCATAGCGATCCAGGATGCTCTTGTGGGCATTACGCACGGCGTCCACCGCCGAGGCAAAAACCTGACTGAGCAAAGGGGTTTGCGGCAGTCGCGTGATATCGACGGTGTCACCCGGTTGCCAATCCTCGGGCAAGGGTCCCACGGCGCCCCACAGGCGTCCGGCAACCACAACACGCAGTCGCCCGGGATAGGCTTGTTCACGCACGAAGGCGCTGGGCAACAGCTCACCGCCCGACAAGGCGCGGGCCACCGGGCTGTGGCCCTGCACGGGTGTCACCCGCTCCAGCAACTCACGTTCGGTATAGGTCTGCAGGTCTTGCGTGGTGTAGGCCAGCAGGCTGTCGACCGAGCCAGACAGGTACCCGCAAGCTACCGCCTGGCGGTTCGAGAGCAAGGCATGGATATCGGTGTCCATGTACATCTGCTGCGCAACCTGGGCCTCGCTGGCACTCAGGCCCTGCGGCGCCTCGGACATAGCCCTGGAGCAGAACAACGCGTGCAGTCGACAGCTTGGGGTCAGCATGATCAGCGCACCGTGTTCATCCAACGGATAGACCGCATCCAAGGCAAAACGCGGCCGCTGAGTACTTACAGGCTGCGTGACGATAAAGCGCTGGTCGGCCCGCTGCAGGATCAATGCGGCGTAGTTGCTCAAGCGTCCGTAGTCCACTTGCGCATGGGCATACCGCGCCGCATCGTCCGCCGTGACAAACGCCGGGCTCAATGGCTGTTGCCTGATCGAATACGGTTGCCAGTCCTGGGTCAGCGTGGTTTTTTCGTCCCAGACCTGGCTGGTGCGGATCACCGCCAACTGGCCGGCCTGGGCAACGCGCAGGACATAATCGCGCGAGGCCAGGGCACCGGAGGCCATGCGCTGCTCGCTGCCGTCATCACTGAAGCGGCCAGGTGCAGGCTCGGTAAACAGCGTCGCCTCCTGGGCCGACCCGCTAAGCCGGTAACGCAATACGGCGCGGTCGCTGGTTTTGAAATACAGGTCCATCGGCGAATGCTGGTCGCCCAAGTCGGCATTGACCTTTAGCTGCCCGATCCCCACCGCCAGTTGCAACGCCGAAAACATCGACTTGTATAACCAGGGCTCGGGCACGCTGGATAGCCCTCCCACCTTATCTGGCACCACGGCGTAGGCACCTTGTAGAACGCAATGCTCAGGCAGCCTGAGACTGCCGTTATCATCGGCGGGAAAGAGTACAGCTGGCGAGAACCACGGTTGAGTTGCCGGCTCCGGCCAAGTGGCTACATAGCCCTGGGTACTTTTGAGAATAAACCCATGGGTCACCGCCCCGGCTGGCGCGCGGTTGTCCAAAGCAGCCATGGCCGCTTTGTCGGCCAGTGCAAACACTCGGGTACACAAAGGTAACGCCTCAACCCTTGAGGTCACGGCAGTACCTATCTCCCACCCAGGCTTGACCCGGCCCCGTACGCCTCCCCACTCTTGATTGGGCACCACCACCCACAGCTCGCCCGCAGCGGCACTTTCCTGGCTTAACGTATGTACATATTCGTCGCGCGCGGTGCCCTGGATGTCTTCCAACAATCGCTCAAACAACGCATGTTCGGTGGCACTACCGCTGCAGACATACTTGATCAGAGACCCGTCCGGCCCCGACAAATAATGGACCGGCACCCCGGCGCCCAGGTTGAGGTTAAACAGCATTTCCTCGGGGAGGAAAGACCCCAGGAGGAAGCGCGTCTCGGTATCTGCCAACCCCGTTGCGCGCACTTGATCATGCCGCGCAGCATGAGAGTGATAAATCGCAACCACCTCGAACCCAGCAGGAGCGATAGGGTAACCAACCTTGTCTGCCGGCAGCACCTCCTCGAAACGGAAAATGAACGCTTCACCGTGTTTGGGGGCGGTCGCGCGGAAATAACCTTCTTTGTCTTTCAAAATCACACCACCGAATTCCCATTCCAGGCCATGGAGGATTTGACGGTGCGCCCAGTAGACGGCGTCGTCTGCACTGATAAAAGGCGGGCTCAGAGGCGGCAAATGAACGGCCTGGGTTGACGGGTGGGCTGCTGTACCGGGGGTCTTGTCCATAAAAGCTCTCGCGAAAAAGGAGCGAAGGCGCATCGCGTACGCCTTACCTGAACCCTCATGCTGGAACATCCCTGCACGGTGCTTGCGCTGCATATCTATCTCCATGCCCCGTTTTAGCGCTCTGCATGCACTTTGCGGGTATTGCGGCGCCAAGCTAGTGCACGCCCTTGCCAACGCCCGCAGCAATCGATCAACGACACCGGTGGTTTGCGCCGCAGGCACAGCCTTTGCAAAGTCCTGTGTATCTGCCCTCATAAAAATATCGGTTTACGGAGATCGCACCATGCAGCGTCGTAGCTTGATCAAGGCTTTTACTTTGTCGGCATCCCTGGTTGCCATGGGCTTGACCTGGACCGTACAGGCCGCCGAGACCATCAAGGTCGGCATCCTGCACTCGTTGTCCGGGACCATGGCGATTTCCGAAACCTCGCTTAAAGACATGGCGCTGATGACCATCGACGAGATCAACGCCAAGGGCGGTGTGAACGGCAAGATGCTCGAACCGGTGGTGGTGGACCCTGCCTCCAACTGGCCGCTGTTCGCCGAGAAAGGCCGGCAACTGCTGACCCAGGACAAGGTGGCCGTGGTGTTCGGCTGCTGGACCTCGGTGTCGCGTAAATCGGTATTGCCGGTGTTCGAGGAACTCAACGGCCTGCTGTTCTACCCGGTGCAGTACGAAGGCGAAGAGATGTCGCCCAACGTGTTCTATACCGGTGCGGCACCGAACCAGCAGGCGATCCCGGCGGTGGAGTACCTGATGAGCGAAGAAGGCGGCGGCGCCAAGCGTTTCTTCCTGCTCGGCACCGACTATGTGTACCCACGCACCACCAACAAGATCCTGCGAGCGTTCCTGCATGCCAAGGGCGTGGCCGACAAAGACATCGAAGAGGTCTACACCCCGTTCGGCCATGCCGACTACCAGACCATCGTTGCCAACATCAAGAAGTTCTCCGCTGGCGGCAAGACCGCGGTGGTCTCCACCGTCAATGGCGACTCCAACGTGCCGTTCTACAAGGAGCTGGCCAACCAGGGCCTGAAGGCCACCGACGTACCGGTGGTGGCGTTTTCGGTGGGCGAAGAAGAACTGCGCGGCATCGACACCAAGCCGCTGGTGGGCAACCTTGCGGCGTGGAACTACTTCCAGTCCGTGGAAAACCCGGTGAACCAGAAGTTCGTCGCCGATTGGAAAGCCTACGCCAAGAAACACAACCTGCCGGGGGCGGACAAAGCCGTGACCAACGACCCGATGGAAGCCACCTACGTAGGCATCCATATGTGGGCCCAGGCCGCAGAACAAGCCAAGTCCACCGACGTCGACAAAGTGCGTGAAGCCCTGGGCGGCCAGACCTTCGCCGCACCGTCGGGCTTCACCCTGACCATGGACAAGACCAACCACCACCTGCACAAGCCGGTGATGATCGGTGAGATCCAGGCCGACGGGCAGTTCTCGGTGGTGTGGCAAACCGAAGCGCCGATTCGGGCGCAGCCGTGGAGCCCCTACATTCCGGGCAATGACAAAAAGCCGGACTATGCCGTGAAGAGCAACTAAAGCCCACCACAGATCAAAAATGTGGGAGTGGGCTTGCTCCCGATAGCGGCGGGTCAGTGATACATGCATTGCCTGACACACCGCCATCGGGAGCAAGCCCCCTCCCACAGTGTTGACCGCGCATGACTAGGACATTGTGTTATGCCTACTGCCCTCCCACGCTGCTTGTTGGCATTGCTGCTGTTGCTGCCTTTGGCGGCATATGCAGGCGACGCAGAAGACTTCCTCGCCGCCAACCCGACGCAACAAGCCAAGCTGCTCCAGGACTGGGCCGCCCAGCCCGACCCGGCGCGCATCGAGCTGGTGGACGCCCTGCAACAAGGCCAGCTCACGCTCAACGGCGAGACCAGGACCGTACGCCTGAACAACCGCCTGCGCGGCTTGATCAATAACGTCCAGGCCAGCCAGCAGTTGCTCGCCGCCGACCCCAAGGTGCGCCTGGCAGCAGCCCGTACCCTGCAAAAAAGCGCCGTACCTGCGCAGTTGAAATTCCTCGACCAGCAGGTCGCCGCCGAGACCGATGAGGGTGTGCACACCGCCCTGAGCCTGGCCCTGGCCAACCTGCAACTGGTGGACAGTGACCCGGTGGTGCGTCTGGCTGCCGTGCGCTTGCTCGGCAGCACCGGCGACCCGCTGGCCCGCACCCGTCTTGAAGCGCTGCTCGCGCCAGGGGTGGAAGCCGACGCCGCCGTGCACACCGCCGCCGAAACCAGCCTGGCCCAGGTCAAGCGCAAACTGATGATGGGCGAGATCCTCGGCCAGGCGTTCAGCGGCATGTCCCTGGGGTCGATCCTGTTGCTGGCGGCGCTGGGCTTGGCGATCACCTTCGGTCTGCTCGGGGTGATCAATATGGCCCATGGCGAGATGCTGATGCTCGGCGCCTATTCGACGTATGTGGTGCAGCTGATGATGCAGCGCTATGTGCCTGCTGCTATCGAGTTCTACCCGTTGATCGCGCTGCCGGTGGCGTTCTTCGTCACCGCCGCCATCGGCATGTTTCTGGAGCGCACAGTGATTCGCCACCTGTATGGCCGACCGCTGGAAACCCTGCTCGCCACCTGGGGCATCAGCCTGATGCTGATCCAACTGGTGCGCCTGGTGTTCGGCGCGCAGAACGTCGAAGTGTCCAACCCTGCCTGGTTGTCCGGGGGCATCCAGGTACTGCCCAACTTGGTGCTGCCGTACAACCGCATCGTTATCATCGCCTTCGCGCTGTTCGTGGTAGTGCTCACCTGGCTGCTGCTGAACAAGACGCGCCTGGGCCTGAACGTGCGCGCCGTCACCCAGAACCGCAACATGGCCGCCTGCTGCGGCGTGCCCACCGGACGGGTGGACATGCTCGCCTTTGGCCTCGGCTCCGGCATCGCGGGCCTTGGTGGCGTGGCGCTGAGCCAGATCGGCAACGTCGGCCCGGACCTGGGCCAGGGCTACATCATCGACTCGTTCCTGGTGGTGGTGCTCGGCGGTGTCGGCCAACTGGCCGGTAGCGTCATGGCGGCGTTCGGCCTGGGTATTGCCAACAAGATTCTCGAACCGCAGATCGGCGCCGTGCTCGGCAAGATCCTGATCCTCGCGCTGATCATTCTGTTTATCCAGAAACGCCCGCAAGGACTCTTCGCACTGAAAGGACGGGTGATCGACTGATGAATCAGCCATTGATGCTCACGGCCACGCAAAAGGCCGGCCCCAAGGTGACGATTGCCGTCGGCGTGGTGATCCTCACCGTGCTGCTGGCATTGCCGCTGCTGTCGCTGCTGCCGGCGGAGAGTACCTTGCATGTCTCCGCCTACACCCTGACGCTGGTGGGCAAGATACTCTGCTATGCCATCGTCGCCCTGGCTTTGGACCTGGTATGGGGCTACGCCGGCATGCTGTCCCTGGGTCACGGTTTGTTCTTTGCCCTGGGCGGCTATGCCATGGGCATGTACCTGATGCGCCAGGCGTCAGGGGATCAGTTGCCGGCGTTCATGACCTTTTTGTCCTGGACCGAATTGCCCTGGTACTGGGCCGGCACCGACCACTTCCTCTGGGCTTTGTGCCTGGTGATCTTGGCGCCTGGACTGTTGGCATTGGTGTTCGGCTTCTTCGCCTTCCGCTCGCGGATCAAGGGTGTGTATTTCTCGATCATGACCCAGGCCCTGACCTTTGCCGGGATGCTGTTGTTCTTTCGCAACGAGACCGGGTTTGGCGGCAATAACGGCTTTACCAATTTCCGCAGCATCCTCGGGTTTGGCATCACCGAACCCGCTACGCGGGCGGTGTTGTTCGTGGCGACAGTGCTGTTGCTGGTGGCGAGCCTGTACATCGGCTGGCGCTTGGCGCAGAGCAAGTTCGGCCGGGTGCTGACGGCGCTGCGTGACGCCGAGAACCGCCTGATGTTCTGTGGTTACGACCCACGTGGCTTCAAGCTGTTCGTATGGGTGTTGAGTGCGGTGTTGTGCGGGCTTGCCGGCGCGCTGTATGTGCCGCAGGTGGGCATCATCAACCCCAGCGAAATGTCGCCGACCAATTCCATCGAAGCCGCCGTGTGGGTGGCCTTGGGCGGGCGCGGCACGCTGATCGGGCCGTTGCTCGGCGCGGGCGTGGTCAATGGCATGAAGAGCTGGTTCACCGTAGCCTTCCCGGAGTACTGGCTGTTCTTCCTCGGTGCGCTGTTCATCATCGTCACCCTGTACCTGCCCAAGGGCGTTATCGGCCTGCTGAAAAAATGAGGAACGTCATGCTTGAACCTATTTTCGATGCCGGCAGCGGCCGCGATGCGATCGGTATCGGCCAGGCGGCAGGCAAAGGGCTCAACACCCGCCACGGCACCATCCTGACCCTGGAAGACATCAGCGTCAGCTTCGACGGTTTCAAGGCCCTCAATGACCTGAATCTCTACATCGGCGTCGGTGAATTGCGCTGCATCATCGGCCCCAACGGCGCGGGCAAGACCACGCTGATGGACGTGATCACCGGCAAGACCCGGCCCAGCCACGGCAAGGCCTGGTTCGGCGAAACCCTGGACCTGACCAGCATGAGCGAAGTGCAGATCGCCCAGGCCGGCATCGGCCGCAAGTTCCAGAAACCTACGGTGTTCGAAGCCCTCAGCGTGTTCGAAAACCTCGAGCTGGCGCAGAAGGCCGACAAGTCGGTCTGGGCCAGCCTGCGCGCACGCCTGAGCGGCGAGCAGAAGGACCGTATCGACGAAATACTCGAGACCATCCGCCTCACCACCTCGGTGCAGCGGCCCGCCGGCTTGCTGTCCCACGGCCAGAAGCAGTTCCTGGAAATCGGCATGCTGCTGATGCAAGACCCACAACTGTTGCTGCTGGACGAACCGGTGGCGGGCATGACCGACGCCGAAACCGAGTTCACCGCCGAGTTGTTCAAGCGCCTGGCGGGCAAGCATTCTTTGATGGTGGTGGAGCATGACATGGGCTTTGTGGGCTCGATTGCCGACCACGTCACCGTGTTGCACCAGGGCAGCGTATTGGCCGAAGGGTCGCTGGAACAGGTGCAGGAAAACGAGCGGGTGATCGAGGTCTACCTCGGTCGCTAAGATGGTTTTCCTGTAGGAGCGAGCTTGCTCGCGAAGATCGTTAACGCTAACGCGGGCATCCTGAATGCACGTGGCGCCCTCAGGTTTTTCGCGAGCAAGCTCGCTCCTACAGGGGATTGAGGAGGTTTTGAGAATGCTGCAAGTCGACAAGCTGCACCAGTACTACGGCGGTAGCCACATCCTGCGCGGGCTGTCCTTCGACGTGAAGATCGGCGAAGTCACCTGCCTGCTCGGGCGTAACGGCGTGGGCAAGACCACCCTGCTCAAGTGCCTGATGGGTTTGCTGCCGGCCAAGGAAGGCGCGATGAATTGGGAAGGCAAGGCCATCACCACACTCAAGCCTCACCAGCGTGTGCATGCTGGCATCGCTTATGTGCCCCAGGGTCGGGAGATTTTCGGCCGACTGACGGTGGAAGAAAACCTGCTGATGGGCCTGTCGCGCTTCCCCGGCGCCGAAGCCAAGGAAGTGCCCGCCTTCATCTACGAGCTGTTCCCGGTGTTGCTGCAAATGAAGCATCGCCGTGGCGGCGATCTGTCCGGCGGCCAGCAACAGCAATTGGCGATTGGTCGCGCCCTGGCCAGCCGCCCGCGCCTGCTGATCCTCGATGAGCCCACCGAAGGCATCCAACCGTCGGTGATCAAGGAAATCGGCGCGGTGATAAAGAAGCTCGCGGAACGCGGCGATATGGCGATCCTGCTGGTGGAGCAGTTCTACGACTTCGCCGCCGAGCTGGCGGACCAGTACCTGGTGATGTCCCGGGGTGAAATCGTGCAGCAGGGCCGCGGTGAAAATATGGAAAACGAAGGTGTGCGTGGGTTGGTAACCATCTAATCTGTAGCCTCCTGACGATAAGCACCCGGCCATGAACCTGCCCATATCCCCTGCCCTGTTCACCCCCAGCTGGCACGCCGAGCTGGAACTCGGCTATGCACGTTTCGGCGACACCACCCGCCCGGTATTGCGCCGCCACCTTGGCCCGCTGCGGGTGCAAAAGCACCTGTACGCCGAAGGCCCCGGGGTGTGCCAGCACATCATCGTGCACCCGCCCGGCGGAATTGCCGGCGGTGATCGCCTGGACATCAGCGCCCATGTCGGCACTGGGGCCTGGGCGCAACTGACCAGCCCCGGCGCCGCCAAGTGGTACCGCGCCAGCGGCCCGGCGTTTCAGCAAGTCGAGTTGACCGTCGAGGCCGGCGCGACGCTGGAATGGCTGCCCCAGGAAACCATCGTGTTCAGCGCCGCCCAGGCCGAACTCACTACGCGCATCGAGCTCTTGGGCGATGCGCGGTTGTTCTATTGGGATGTGGTCGCCCTGGGGCGCCCGGCCAGCGGCGAACGGTTCGACCTCGGCCACTTTCAATCACACCTGGATATCCGCCGCGACGGGCAGTTGCTCTGGCATGAGCGCCAGCGCATCGTGGGCGCCGATGGGCTGCTGGATTCGCCCATCGGGCTGGATGGGCAGCCGGTGTTTGCCACATTGCTGGTGACGGGTGAGGTTGAGCCTGAATTGCTTGAGCGTTGCCGCTCGCTGCCCCACGCAGTGCGCGGCGATTTGACCCAATTGCCGGGCTTGCTGGTCGCCCGCTGCCTGGCCAGTGAAGCACTGCTGGCGCGAGGATGGTTGATAGATCTATGGCGATTGCTGCGCCCGGCCATACTCGGCAGAGAAGCAATATCACCAAGAATCTGGAGCACATGAAGATCAAAATGTGGGAGGGGGCTTGCTCCCTCCCACACTTGATCTCTGTCAAATTCAAGAATGCATTCTTTGAAGGACCTTGAACCATGGACCTGACCCCACGGGAAAAAGACAAACTGCTGATCTTCACCGCAGGCCTCGTCGCCGAGCGCCGCCTGGCACGCGGGGTGAAGCTCAACTACCCGGAAACCATCGCCTACATCTCCGCCGCCCTGATGGAAGGCGCCCGCGATGGCCGCACGGTAGCCGACCTGATGCACTACGGCACCACGCTGCTCAGCCGCGAACAGGTGATGGAAGGCATCCCGGAGATGATTCCGGATATCCAGGTGGAGGCCACCTTTCCCGACGGCACCAAGCTGGTCACCGTCCACCAGCCCATTGCGTGAGGCACTGTGATGATTCGTGATGCAACCGAACACGACCTGCCGGCGATCCGCGACATCTACAACGACGCCGTGCTCAACACCACGGCGATCTGGAACGAACAACCGGTGGACCTGGCCAACCGCCAAGCCTGGTTCAGTGCGCGCCAGGCCCAGCAGTATCCGATCCTGGTGGCGGTGGAACACGACGAAGTCATCGGCTACGCCTCATTCGGCGACTGGCGGCCTTTCGAAGGCTTTCGCTACAGCGTCGAACACTCGGTGTACGTGCGCAACGATCAACGTGGCAAGGGCCTTGGCCCACGCCTGATGCAAGCGCTGGTCGAGCGTGCGCGCAGCGGCGGCAAGCACGTAATGGTCGCAGCCATCGAAAGCGCCAACCAGGCGTCCATCCACCTGCATGAGCGCCTGGGTTTCATCACCACCGGGCATATGCCGCAAGTGGGCATTAAGTTCGGCCGCTGGCTGGACCTGACCTTTATGCAACTGACCTTGAACCCGGGCGCCGAACCGCCCAAGGAGTAAGATCGATGAACGCTGCACAACTGCGTCGAGTCAATGCTGAAAGTTTTGCCCATTACCGCCTGGGCTTGATCGAGCTGTTGCTGGATGCGGTGCAGCATGGCGCTTCGGTGGGCTTCATGGACGACTTCGACGAAGCCCAGGCCCGCACCTATTTGAGCGGCGTGCAAGCCAGCATCGAAGACGCCAGCCTGCTGCTGTGGGTGGTGGTGCGTGACGAGCAGGTGATCGCCAGCGTGCAGTTGGCGCTGTGCCAAAAAGCCAATGGCCTCAACCGCGCTGAAGTGCAAAAGCTGCTGGTGCACAGCAGCGCCCGCCGCCACGGCCTGGGCCAGCAATTGATGAACACCCTGGAGCTCGCCGCACGCCAGCACAAGCGCGGCCTGCTGTACCTGGACACCGAGGCCGGCTCCGGCGCCGAAGCCTTCTACCAGTCGCTGCGCTACACCAAGGTCGGTGAGCTGCCCGACTACTGCCAAAGCCCGGACGGGCGCTACAGCCCGACCGCCATCTACTTCAAGACCCTGGGGCAACCTGCATGATTCCTGGCGAATACCAGATCCAGCCGGGCGACATCGAACTGAATGTCGGCCGCCGTACCCTTACCCTCGACGTGGCCAACAGCGGTGACCGACCGATTCAGGTGGGTTCGCATTACCATTTTTTCGAGACCAATGACGCGCTGGAGTTTGACCGTGCCGCAAGCCGTGGCATGCGCCTGAATATTCCGGCGGGCACGGCAGTGCGGTTTGAGCCGGGGCAACGGCGGGAGGTAGAGTTGGTGGATTTAAGCGGGGGGCGGCGGGTATTTGGGTTTGCAGGGCGGGTCATGGGTGACCTTTAGGGCCTCATCGGGGGCAAGCCCTCTCCCACAGGGGAATGCATTCTAAGTGTGGGAGGGGGCTTGCACCCGATAGCGATCGCACATTCAACACATCTTTATCAGGGCAACCACACATGAAAATCAGCCGCCAAGCCTACGCCGACATGTACGGCCCCACCGTCGGTGACAAGGTCCGCCTGGCCGACACCGACCTGTTCATCGAAGTGGAACAGGACTTCACCGTCTACGGCGAAGAAGTCAAATTCGGCGGCGGCAAAGTGATCCGCGACGGCCAGGGCCAGAGCCAGTTGCTCGCCCATGAGGTGGTGGACACCCTGATCACCAACGCATTGATCATCGACCACTGGGGCATCGTCAAGGCTGACGTCGGCCTCAAGAACGGCCGCATCCATGCGATCGGCAAGGCCGGCAACCCGGATATCCAGCCCGGCGTGACCATGGCCATCGGCGCCAGCACCGAGGTAATTGCTGGCGAAGGCATGATCCTCACCGCCGGCGGCATCGACTCCCATGTGCATTTCATCTGCCCGCAGCAGATCGAAGAGGCGTTGACCAGCGGCGTCACCACCATGATCGGCGGCGGCACCGGGCCGGCCACCGGCACCAATGCCACCACTTGCACCTCCGGCCCATGGCATCTGGCGCGCATGCTGCAAGCCAGCGATTCGTTCCCGATGAACATAGGCTTCACCGGCAAGGGCAACGCCAGCTTGCCCGAGCCGCTGATCGAGCAGGTCAAGGCCGGCGCCATTGGTTTGAAGCTGCATGAGGACTGGGGCACGACGCCGGCAAGCATTGATAACTGCCTGAGCGTGGCCGACCAATACGATGTGCAGGTGGCGATCCACAGCGACACCCTCAACGAGTCCGGCTTCGTCGAGACCACCCTCGCTGCCCTCAAGGGCCGCACCATCCACACCTACCACACCGAAGGCGCCGGTGGCGGTCATGCGCCGGACATCATCAAGGCCTGCGGTTACCCCAACGTGCTGCCCAGCTCTACCAACCCGACGCGGCCGTTCACGCGCAACACCATCGATGAACACCTGGACATGCTGATGGTCTGCCATCATCTGGACCCGAGCATTGCCGAAGACGTGGCCTTCGCCGAAAGCCGCATCCGCCGCGAGACCATCGCCGCCGAAGACATCCTGCACGACCTCGGCGCGTTCTCGATGATCAGCTCCGACAGCCAGGCCATGGGCCGCGTCGGTGAAGTGATCACGCGCACCTGGCAGACCGCCGACAAGATGAAAAAACAGCGCGGCGCCCTGCCCGGCGATGGCCCCGGCAACGACAATTTCCGCGCCAAGCGCTACATCGCCAAGTACACCATCAACCCGGCAATCACCCACGGCATCAGCCATATCGTCGGTTCCATCGAAGTGGGCAAGTGGGCCGACCTGGTACTGTGGCGCCCGGCGTTCTTCGGCATCAAGCCGACGTTGATCCTCAAGGGCGGTGCGATTGCCTCAAGCCTCATGGGCGACGCCAACGCCTCGATCCCCACGCCGCAACCGGTGCACTACCGCCCGATGTTCGCCAGCTTCGGCAGCGCGTTGCACGCCACCAGCCTGACCTTTATCAGCCAGGCCGCCCAGGACGCCGGGTTGCCCGAGGCCCTGGGCCTGAAGAAGCAGATTGCGGTGGTCAAGGGCTGTCGCGATGTGCAGAAAACCGACTTGATCCACAACGACTACCTGCCCGAGATCGAGGTTGACCCACAGACCTATCAGGTCAAGGCCGACGGCCAGTTGCTGTGGTGCGAGCCGGCGGATGTACTGCCGATGGCCCAGCGTTACTTCCTGTTTTGAACCCGCCCCTGCAGGCGCGGGCAAGCTCGCGCCTGCAGGGAGTGGAGACTACGCAAACAACGTCGCGATCATGCCTTCGCTGTATTGGTAATCCATGCGCAGCTCGACGCCCGCCGGGATATCTTCAATGGCAAATATCGCCGTCAGGATCATAGTGCTCCTGGTGCTCTTGGCACCCTGCCCCTCCTCCACTTCGACGTCGAACCCTACCCCTTCAACGTTGTAGCCGCTGGCGGCCTGGCGTACGGGCTTGCCGTTGGCGTCATATTCAAAGTGGGTATTGATCCTGGAGAGGATGTTATCCCCCGAGATTTCGATCGGCTCCATGCCGAGTTTTCCAGGGGTCGGCCTGGCGCCTGCAAGCATGATATAGGTCTGCCCACCTGGGCTTGCGACCTGAGAGGGCAGCACGGTGCCGCCGTAGACGCCGAGGATTTCACCTTTGGCAATACGCCGGTTGGCGACCACCATGGACTGTCCGATCAGCACTTTTTCCTCGGGCACTTGCATGTCCTGGGCAGTGAACACGCGCCGCTGCAGCTTCTCGTCATAGCGCGCTGCCACCTTTTCGTAGCCTTCAAACTGGATGTAAGGCTTGATCTGCTCTGAGCTGTACTTGACGCCCGAGTCGGTCACGACTTCTCTCTGCAGTTTTCGGATACGCATCGGTTTGCCTTGCAGGTTCCTCAGCGGGTACCTGCCGTTGTTAACGCGGTCATAACTGCCGGGTACGTTGCGCAGTTGGGTGAAATGCACTTCGCGCTTCATGGCACTCAGTTCGAGCCCGGTGTAGGGCTCCACCGGCATGGACTCGGAGGCCTCTTCAAGCTCATCGCTGGAGCTGCCGGAGCGCATGCCACCCGCCGAGCCCCTGCGCTTCCACACGCCGTCGAGATCGGGCCTGGCAACGATACCGCTGCTGACCAGGGCAAATGGATTCTGCGCTGCCTGCACCCACAATACGTAGTACTCGCCATCCCGGGCATCGGGCATGCTCGCGATAAAATATTGCTTGCCGTCCAGATCAATGGCTTGCGCCTGGTTGAGCTGCAACCCGGCGGCAGGGCCAACGCCGGGCTCGACCAACCCTTCGAGCGGACCACGGGGCAACAACGCCTCAGCGATTTCCCGCCGGCTCAGAGTCTCGATCAACCCGCTTTCCTCGATCACCAGCCGAGCCTGTAGTTCATCGGCCCTGGCCTCATACAGGGCGTCGGACAATGCCTCGGCCACCCTCTGATCATGCAGGGCAGCCAACTGCTGCTGGTAGGGCTCGCTGAGCCGGTCAAATTGCGCCCTGTATTTATGCGTCACATAGTCCTGCCAGAACTCACGGGACAACAGGGCCTGGAACTCCTCGGCGGAGTTGTCCAGGGCGATGACTTTTTCGTAGGCGGCATCCAGCATCGCCGGGGTAACCCCGCCCATACTGGTGAACCTGACCTTCTGCGGCTGCCCCGGCAATTGCAACCGGTCCTTGAGGCCGAAGCGATAGGCCAGCCGGATCTCCACCTCTTCGGCCAGGCGTTGGGTATGGGGCAACTTATCGGTCATCGACATCGAGGGATCATTGACGATAGCCTCGCTGCGCTGGATATCCGCAGAAGCGATCTTGTCAACTTCGTGCAGACGCAACAGGCCCTTGGAGAGGCTTGCCAGCTGTGCCACTTGCATCTGCCCTGCGGCCTGGGCACGGGCTCTGTAGACCAGCGTGAGGGTTTCCAGGTTGCTGAAGGAGAACGCCGCCAGGTCACAGCAACCCGGCGCGCCAGCCCGGTCGAACACTTCCTTGCGGTGGCTGTCCGATTGCGCGGTGTTTTCAGTGACGCTGTCAATCACCTCCCAGACCCGCCGTTGCAGGTCGGCGTGGCCAGCGCCCGCCGGTTCCAGGCGGTTGAGGATGTCGAAGAATGGGCGCGCCCCTTCCTCGCGGCCGAGCCTGACCCATTGAGTCATTCTGGCCGGCAGCTGCGTGGCAGGCAGGTCTTGGACCCAGCGCCCAAATGCCTGGCGGGTGGCCAAGTCAGGGCCGATTGGGACCCGGGTGACCAATGCCGTGTACACCAGAAGATTGCGCCGCCCGCCCAGTTGCTGGCTGTAATCCCTCACCTGCCGCAGAGTGTCCTCAGTCAAAGGGTTACCGGACACCGTGGTGACATTATTGACCCGCTCCATTGCCGGTACGGTGACCGAGGCTGGGATGGTCGTAATGTTGTTGTTTCTCAGGTCCACCTGGCCCAGGTCCGGCTGCTGCGCCAAGCCGGCGGGCCAATGTTCAAGACCTGCGTGGTTCATGCTGAGGGTGCGCAAATCGGTTATGCGGCTGAAGTCCGGCGCAATGCCCAACGCATTGTCGTGCAGCCATATCGCACGCAACGTCACCCGTTCAGACAGTATCTGCGCCGTGTCGGGCGTCAGGCGGATCTGGTTGTTATTCAGGAACAGGCGGGTCAGGTTGGGCATTTCACCCAGGGCCGGCGGCAGTTCGCGCAACTGGTTGCTGGACAGGTCCAGCCAGCGCAGATGCCGGAAGCGCGCCAGGAACCCTTCCGGCGACGCACTGAGTTGCATGTTGCTCAGCTTTAGCGAGCCTACCTGGCTGAAATCCACGTCCAGGTCCGGCAAGCTCGGCAGTGTCAACCCACTCAAGTCCAGCTCCAGGCCAATCGGTTGTCCGTCATTGCTGAGCTTTTGCGGAGTCTCCCCACGCCAGCAGGCGAGGATCCGTTGCTGAGCCTGGAAACGATCATCCAGGTTTTCGGTGTTGGCTCGCCGCTCGCCTGCCCGTACGTAGCGCTGGCGTTCTGCGCCGCCCGAAAACGTCCAGGCGTTCAACTGTCGCTCCAGGGTATTGAATTCCCCTTCAAGCCTGGCCAGCGTCACATCGGCTTCCTCGCCCATCAGCCACACCCACGCCCTGGCTTCGTGCGTGCGCTTGTTCGGATACATACGCCGCACCTTTGCAAGCCTGGGGTTGCCACTGTCAAACGCGCCTTCACGAGCGCTTGTCACCACTGGCGATCGAGCCTCCGCCAGGCGTTTCCAATAGTTATCGAATTGCTTCCAGTAACCGGGCGGGAATGGGTTGCCCTCAAGCAAGGTGACCCCGTTGACTCGGGCAGTCTCTTCAAGCTGCTCGGGAGCCGGGTTGAGGTATTGCACGGGCACCTCACGCAACTGGTTATGGCTCAAATCGACCACCTCCAGCTCGGGGCACGCGGTCAGGCCCGCAGGCCACTGCTCCAGTTGCGCGCCCCTGAGGTTCAGTTGCTTCAAGCGCGGCATCGCACTGAAATCCGGGGCAATGCCCAAGCGGTTGCCAGTGAGCCGCAGCGTTTCAAGCTTGCCCAGGCCACTGAGCATCCGAGCACTTTGAGCGGTGAGGCGAATGTTGTTGGCACTCAGGTCCAGCGAGGTCAGGTCGGGCATGTTGCCGATGGCAGCGGGCAACTCGGTGAGGCCACTTTTGCGAACGCTCAGGTCTTTGAGCCCGGTAAATGTTTGAAGGAAAGTGTCCGCCTGACTCGACCACTTGACCCCATACAGGTCAAGCCTCTGCACATGGCTGAAGTCAGCGCTCAATGGCGGCAGTTCCAGATCCCTCATCAGCAGGCGCAGGGTGCCTGACCCCATGCGGCGCCAGGCCCTCTCAATCTCCTGGGATACGCGGTAGGCAGGGGTTTGATCATGCGCGGTCGCCGACGATGCATTGGCTTGCACCCACGTCGCCAACTCCGTCTGCAGCGTCTGTAGCTGGGCTTTGTAGCGAGCCAGCCCGCCACGCACATCACTGCCCAACGACAGGATAAACGTGTCCAGTTCATCATCGCCCATGGAGGGGAATAACACTTTGGCCCGGGCTTTTGCCGAGGCTTGTGAAGGCCCCGTCATACGCTCCAGCAGCCGGCGAAAACCGCGCCCGCCACCGAGCAGGCGTAACCCCGGCTCAACGGTCGGCTTGCGCAGCGGGTGCTCCAGCAACACCGTGCGCAACGGCTGGCGCGACAGCGGCGCATGCCGGATTGCGGCTTTCATTTGCAGGGCATCAGTGAAGCCCAGGGCCTGGCGCTCCACGCTGGACAACTGGGCCCAGGTCGCGGTGTAGAAATCCCTCGGCATGGGTGCGTCGAACACGCCGTTGGCCTTGAGCACCAGGGTCTTGCGCTGCGTCGAGTCCGGCGAGCCGATGGCGTCGAGCAGGCTGCCTTCGGCTGAATACTGACGTAGTTCGACCCGCGTGCCCCGCCGCCAGCCGGACAAGGTCTCCAGGGTGCGCAGGGCCAGGCGCTGGCTGTCGAGGTCGGTCAGGGTGTCCAGGTGCAGCCCTTCATAGGCCCTCGAAACGCGAATTTCCTGCTCGAACCAACGCGCCTGTTCGCGCTGCGCCTCGGGCAAAATCCCGCTGTTGCGAAACGCCTGCAATTGCTCATCGGTCAGGCTGGTGAGCAACTCGGCGGCCATCGACGTCGGCAGTTTCGGGTAAGTACCCTGGACCAGTCTCACGTCAGGGTCATCGCTCGCGGTCAGCGTTTTGTAGCGTTCTTCCACCAGTGAACCCTTGAATGTATCGACAATAGTGGCAATGGACTCCCGCACCTTGTCGGCCCGCACGGCCAACGACTCTTCAGGGCTGCCGGGGATCGTCTCCAGGTTCGGGTCGACGCCTTGCAGGGTGTGCAGGACTTCCTTGAGCAATTGACCACCGGCCAACTGGTTTTCAGTGACCACGACCACGTGCCGGGACGCACCTGCCCAGAGCGGTTCCTCCCATACCACCCTGGCGCCATCGCTCACCACCCGCAGCGCGATATCCACCGGCAACATGCCGCCACGCCGCATGATCTGCAGTTGCAGCACCGGGTCAGCCTGGGCCTGCAGTGCCGGCTCGATGCTGCGCATTTGCTCGACGAAGGTGCTCAGGTGTTGATGGGCCTTGAAGTGTTGGAGGGTGTCTTCGAGCACCAATGGCACCGGTTCATGCTCGACGAAGCTTTGCCGTAAGGTGTCTTCCTCGACGCCACTGGCAAGGCGCGCCTGCTCCAGGGTATCGCTGTCGAACCCGCGCTGTTGCAGGCCGAGGCGACGGATCAGGGTCGGCAGGTCCCAGGTCAGCGGCTCCTCGACTTCATGGCTCCAGGCCCCGGCGTGGTTGTGCTCCAGCAGCGGTTCATAGGCGCCCGGGCGGCTAGGGTGCTGGATGCGGTATCGCCCGGTCTCCGGTTCCTGGCGGACCTGATAGTGATCACCTTCATGGGGCAACAACGCCTGCCCATTGTGGTGGTAGAGGCCAAGGGCGTCAGGCTGGGTGTCTGCGGGCAATTGGACCGATATCTTGTAGGGGGTCAGATCGGGGTTCCACAGCACCTGTTTACCGGTGGACAGGGTGACCGGCTTGAGGTTGTCGACCACACTCGACAGCTTGACCTCGGGCAGTACCTTGGCCCCGGTGCCGATAAAGGCCGCATTGAGGGCCACGCTGGAAAAGTGTGCCCACATCGTCTTCAGGTCGCCTTGCTCGTAAGCCTCGATCCCTTCGAACCCTTCGGCGCACATCTGCAGCACCGCCACCGCGAGCATGGTCGGCCCCAGACCCGGCACCACAAAGGCCGCGAGGTTGAACGCGCTGATCACGGCATCCAGGTAGCTGGCCAGCCGGTCGAGGCGGGCCTGGCGGTCTTCGTCACCGGTGGGCACCGCCACGGCGCGAGCATCGGCGAGGATCTTGCGCACCTGGGCCTCGCGCAACGCTTGCCACAGGCTTGCGCCGATCGCCAGCTCATCCAGAGGTAAGCGCGCCGGCTTGGCGGCCAATGGGTAGTCACCGGCCGCGCCATTGCCGTTGGCGGGCTTGTACAACCGATCGAACTGTTGAAAGAACATGCCCTGTTCGCGCTGAGGCACGAAGCGGCTGAAAAAACGCCGGTAGGAAAGGCTGTGCAAGCGGGTCCGCAGGTCAGCCATGAAATCGCCGCTGGAGGCATATTCCTTGAGCGGCTGCTGGGGGTCGTTGGGGATGAACACCACCAGCCGCTCGACCCGATCACTGTCTTTGCGTCCAGGGCCGATCAGCAAGGGCCCGACCAATACGCAGCCAAAGATCTTCAGCGCCGCAAACGTCACCGGTTTACCGTCAAGCCTGGCGCTGCCGGGGTCGGTGATGACGTGTTTGAGCATGCGGTAGACGTCGGCACCGATCCCCCACTCCCGCGTTTGCACCGCCACCTCGGCACTCAACGCCAACTGCTGGCGGTGATGCTCTTCCAGCTGGCGTTCAAGCGCGCTGCGCTGGGTGTCGTCCGTGGGTTGGACGATGTCTTTGATGTGTTGCTGATACCGCTTGCCTAAGTCCAGGCTGCGGCACAGTCGGGCAAATTCATGGCCAGGGATGGCCAGGGCATGCGCCTGGATCACGCTGGGGGTCGGGATGATGTCGCTGTCGAAGCCCCTCCAGGTGGTAATCACCTGGCAATCGGCGCAGGCACCGGCCCGCTCTTCGTCAGGCGCGAAGTTGGCCAGGGCCGCTTCCAGCAGGGAAACGCCGCGGTATTCATAGCGCTGCGCCGGGTCACCTTGCTGATCGAAGACAAAGGCGCCGTACAAGTCGTCGCGACTTTTGAACCCGTACTTGCGTGCGAAGTAGACGTTCCTGACGTCCAGTTCCATTTTGAAGCGGGTCTTGATCGCGTCCTTGAGCGGCTGTTCGGCAAAGGCCAGTACATCCTCGATCTGGCCCAGGTGCTCTTCTACCTGGTTCAAGGTCTCGCGATAGCGACGATGGTTGTCGGCCAGGTCGGCCTTTTGCTGGGCCGTGGCAATCAAGTACCAGCCGGGCAGTTCCAGTTCGTGATCGGCGAGCTCTTGCTGACGCTGGGCAGTGGCCTGGTTGAACCAGGCGGGCACACGTTCCTTGAGGAAGTCGTAGTGCACACCCCGAAGGTCAACGTTGAACATACCTTCGGGGGGAGGCGTGACGGGTTGCTCTGACATAGCGGGCCATCCATGACGGGTTGCGAAAACACCAACCTATCGAATCGCCCGGCCTGGCAAGCCCTAGCTATGTATCGCCGCTCAAAAATGCTCACGCGGGTTGAACGCGGCCTTCTGCGCCAGCGCTTGCCACAATGCCTTGACCTCTTCGTCGCTGGTCTTGGGCATGACCGCCTTGAGCTGCACGAACAGATAACCGCGCTGCCCGGCCTTGTTCGACAAGCCATGGCCCTTGGCGCGCATGCGCTGGCCGTTCTGGCTGCCGGCGGGCACCTTGAGGTTGATCTTGCCGGTGAGCGTCGGCACTGCGACTTCCGCGCCCAATGCCAGTTCCCAAGGCGCCAGGGGCAAATGGATGATCAGGTTTTCGCCGTCCACTTCAAACTTGGGGTGCGGCGCAAACTTGATGATCAGGTACAGGTCGCCATTGGCGCCCCCACCAATGCCCGGTGCGCCCTGCCCTTTGAGGCGGATGCGCTCGCCGTCGGCCACGCCGGCGGGGATCTTCACATTCAGGCTTTTGGTGGTGTTGCTGACGTGACGGCCCGAGGCGTCGTATTGCGGCACCTGGAAGTTGATCTGCTTGGACTCGGTGGACAGCGTTTCCTCGAGGTGCACCGTCAGTTGCATCTCCACGTCCTGGCCCTTGCGCCCCGCAGGACGGCGCTGGCCGCCACCGAAAGCGTCGCCACGACCACCGAAGATCGAGCTGAAGAAATCGGAAAAGTCCTCGGTACCCGCGCCGCCACCGCCGAACCCACCACGGCTCTGCCAGCCCGGTGGCCCCTGGAACGGTTGGCCGTGCTGGCCGTATTTGCGCAGCTCGTCGTACTCGGCGCGCTTGTCAGCACTTTTAAGCGCCTCATAGGCTTCGGACGCGTCCTTGAATTTCGCTTCGGCGTCTTTTTCCTTGCTGACATCGGGGTGATATTTGCGTGCGAGCTTGCGATAGGCCGCCTTGATTTCCTTATCATCGGCCGTCGGCTCTACACCCAGAATCTTGTAGTAATCTTTGAAATCCATCGGCGGTTCACCATCCTTTATCGAGATCGCACTGCCCGGGGCACCACGTGCGCTGGTTTGCACCTGTTGAGGGTGGTGGCCTGGGGGGTACGTCAAAGTGTTATCGGCATCAGCCGTATGCACCAGATGTGGGGGCAAATCCCGCACTTTCAAGCGTGATTTAACGGATAGTCGGCCTACGCAAGCGCCTGCGACTGACATACACTGCGCGGCCGTTTTTCAACCGGAACCCGATAGACATGAAAAACCCATCCCCAGCCCGTGCCTGCGGTATCGACTTCGGCACGTCCAACTCCACCGTCGGCTGGATCCGCCCCGGCGAGGAGACGCTTATCGTGCTGGAGGACGACAAGATCACCTTGCCGTCGGTGGTGTTCTTCAACTTCGAGGAGCGTCGCCCGGTGTATGGCCGCCTGGCCCTGCACGAATACCTGGAAAACTACGAAGGCCGGCTGATGCGCTCGCTCAAGAGCCTGCTGGGTTCCAAGTTGATCAAGCACGACACCAGCGTGCTGGGCACGGCCATGCCGTTTACCGACCTGCTGGCGCTGTTTATCGGCCAGCTCAAGAGCCGCGCCGAGGCCACCGCTGGCCGTGAGTTCGAGGAAGTGGTACTGGGCCGCCCGGTGTTCTTCGTCGATGACGACCCGATGGCCGACCAGGAAGCCGAGAACACCCTGGTGGACGTGGCGCGCAAGATCGGCTTCAAGGACATCTCGTTCCAGTACGAACCGATTGCGGCGGCGTTCGATTACGAGTCCACCATCGAGAAAGAAGAGCTGGTGCTCATTGTCGACATCGGCGGCGGTACCTCCGACTTCTCTCTGGTGCGCCTGTCACCGGACCGCCGTCACAACGACAACCGCCAGAGCGACATCCTCGCCACCGGCGGCGTGCACATCGGCGGCACCGACTTCGACAAGCAACTGTCCCTGGCCGGCATAATGCCGCTGTTCGGCTATGGCAGCCGCATGAAAAGCGGTGCCTACATGCCCACCAGCCACCACATGAACCTGGCCACCTGGCACACCATCAACTCGGTGTACTCGCAGAAATCCCAGCTGGCCCTGGGCAGCATGCGCTACGACATCGAAGACACCGGCGGCATCGACCGCCTGTTCAAGCTGATCGAACAGCGCGCCGGGCACTGGTTGGCGATGGAAGTGGAAGAAACCAAGATCCAACTGACCCACGAAGACAGCCGCCATGTGCTGTTGGATCGGGTCGAGCCGGGCTTGAGCGTGGACCTGAGTCGCACCTTGTTCGAATCCGCCATCGACGGCCTGCTCGAGCGTGTGCGCAACAGCGTGACCCAGTTGCTGAATGATGCTTCGGTAGACGTGGCCCAGGTGGACACCGTGTTCTTTACCGGTGGTTCCAGCGGCATCCCGGCACTGCGCCACAGCATCTCGGCAATGCTGCCGAATGCGCGGCATGTGGAAGGCAATATCTTCGGCAGTATCGGCAGCGGTCTGGCGATTGAGGCCAGCAAGCGCTACGGCAGCTGACCTGCCCCAATCTCGCAGGCGCTGCAAACCCAATGTGGGAGGGGCGGTGCGACGATTCGACTTGCCCCCGATAGCGGCGGGTCAGCTACAGATAAGCTGACTGCCATACCGCAATCGGGAGCAAGCCCCCTCCCACATGTTGGCCTGCGCGCACTCAATACCTTGTGCACCACCGCCCTACCGGATGAATGTTGTAACCAACCTTGCACGATTTGCGTGATGACGCTTATAGTCCGGCCGTCGCCCTCATGGCGATCAGGTTTGGCGACCTGCATCCACGTTCAAAAATGCCTGCTTCGTTGGCAGGCATTTTTGTACCCGCAAAGCCGCATTATGGCGGCTGTGCGCGGGAGACCTTTGGGTCTGCCGGGCCCGTGGACCGGTTCGCCAACCTGCGTACAGCTGCCACCCAATTGTTTGGCGACAATCGAGTGGGAGCTCCTTCTTATTAGTCCACGGAGTTTCACTTATGAATCGCTACATCACTTTGACTGGCAACGACTGCACCATCCCCGCTCTAATCATCGATACACAGGCACCTCTCGACGTCCTACACGAAGCCGCCGCGTACCGCATTCGCGCAGTGACGCAATTACTTGAAAATCTCGCATTCCGAGAAGAAATCAGCAGCGATGCCGTGGTGCTCCACGACTTTGCACAACTGCTGGCCATTCCCTTGCGGGATGGGTGTGATCTGATGGATGTAATTGGACGCAGACTAAGTCCGCAAGCGTCGTAAGCTAGAACGGGGCGGCTTTTCAGTCGCCCTGCCTGAAGATGGTCAAACCATCCCCCCCAACTTCAACTCACTCTTCAAGTACGCATAATAAATCGGCCCCGCCACCACTCCCGGCAAACCAAACGCCGCCTCAAACACCAGCATCGCCAACAACAACTCCCACGACTTGGCACTGATCTGCCCGCCAACGATGCGTGCGTTGAGGAAGTACTCGACCTTGTGGATCACGATCAGATACCCCAACGCCGCCACCGCCACCCAGATCGACAGCGACAGCGCAACGATGGTGATCAGGGTGTTCGACATCAGGTTGCCGATCACCGGCAACAGGCCGAGCAGGAAGGTCAGCACGATCAGGGTCTTGGTCAACGGCAAGTGGATGCCGCACAACGGCAGCACCACCGCGAGGAAAATCGCAGTGAAAGCGGTATTGAGCGCAGCGATCTTGATCTGGGCGAAGACGATGTTGCGAAACGCCTGGACCAGCAGGTGCAGGCGGTCGAACAACGCGGCGGCCAAGGGTTTGCGTTTGGTCAGGTCCGGCACGCGCTGCAGCGCGATGATGGCGCCGAGGACCATGCCGATCAGCAAGGTGACGAACATGTGCGCAGCGTCTTTGCCCACCAACTGCAGTTCGCTCAGGTGCTTGCTCAGCCAATCGCCGATGGCGACGCGGAACTCGGCGGCGCTGGCGGGCAGGTAGGCGTCGATAAACGGCGGCAATTGGCCGCGTGCGCGGTCGACCACGCCCATGAATTTGTCGAGGGACGCCCCGGGGTTTTCCGCTTCGTGGAGCAGGAAGCTGATGGCGCCGGCGAAGATCAGGGTCAGCACGCTGACGATCAGGGTACCCAGCAAGGCCACCGCCAGCCAACGCGCACGCCGGCCTTCGATCAGGCGTTGCAGTTGCGGGGTGAGCATGTTGACCAGTTCATAGACCAACAGGCCGGCCAGCAGGCTGGGCAGCAATTTGAGCGGCAGCACCAGCAGCAACCCGCCGAAAATGATGATGTAGCTGGACAGCAACAACACATGACGCTGAGAAAACGTTGGCATACAGCCTCAAAACGAACGGCGTTAAAGGATGGGCAGTCTGCCAGCCTTGCGGCAATCAAGCGAGGAGGTTGGTTGCGAATGCGATCAGTGTGGGAGGGGGCTTGCCCCCGATTGCATTATGTCAGTCAACTTATCTGTAGCTGACCTGCCGCTATCGGGAGCAAGCCCCCTCCCACATTTGTTTTGCGGCGCCTGCGAAATCGTGATTAACCTTTGAGGCAGGTGCTCATGAATGTTTTACGCGCATCGCCGGTCAACGCTTTGGTTTTAGCCGACGCATTACAATCTTTCATCTTCTGCTGCTGCGGCGTCAGGGTCTTGGCGTCGTTGGCGGCAGGGGCGGACAGGCAGGTCTTCATGAAGGCCTTGCGCTCATCGCCTTTAAGCGTCTTGGTGGTGGCCTCGGCATTGCAGGTGGTCATTTTGTTCTGCTGGGCGGTAGCGGCAAAGCCCTGGGAACACAGCAGCAGGCCCATCATCAACAACGGAATACGCAGCATCTTCATGGAGTTTTCTCCCTGTTACCGTGCCGACGGGCACGGCCTACCTGCCAGTGTAGTCAAAACCTGTTACAACTTCAGCGACCACGTATGTTCGAACGCCGGTACTGCTCCGGCGTGCAACCGGCGTGACGCTGGAACATGGCGATAAACGCCGAGGCGGTGCTGTAACCCAAATCAAACGCCACATGCTGCACGCTGCGTTCACTGTCCAGCGCTTCAATGGCCGCCAGGTAGCGCAAGCGCTGGCGCCATTCGCCAAAGCTCATGCCCAGTTCGCGCACAAACTGGCGCGCCAGGGTGCGCTCGCTGACATGCACTTGCTCCGCCCATTGCACCAGCGGGCGATTGTCGCTCGGTTGCGCTTGCATGCCTTCCAGGACACCGAGCAGCCCTGGGTGGCGAGCGTAGGGCAAGAAGCCGTCGTGAATCGGCGCCTGTTTGAGCTGGTCCACCAGCACCTGGGCCAGGCGAATATCGGCGTCCGTTTGCGGGATATTCACGTCACGCTGGGCAAAATCGCTGAGGATAGCCTTGAGAATGTCGCTGATCGCCAGGGTGCATGGGGTTTGCGGCAGTTGCTCGCAGAGCGTCGGCGCCAAGCCCACCGAGCGATACACGATCGCCTGGGCGTTATAGGAGCTGTGCTCGGTATCCGGTGGGATCCATACCGCGTACTGCGGTGGCGACATAAAACGGTTGCCGGCGACCTCCATGCGCATCACGCCATTGGCCGAATAGTCCAGCGAGCCCCAGCCATGCCGGTGCGGGGTGCACTCGGTATCCGGGGCGAACTCGGAGTAGCGGAAGTACACAGGGCTGGGCAGGCTGGCGAAATCCGCGAGGCGTACGGTATGTCTGGGCATGTTGTCTGGATTCAGAGGTCGGTTGTCTGGTTCGCAGTATAGGCTTCGATCCAGACAGGGGATAATCCCGCCTCGTCAACACACTGGATTATTTCGATGCAATACGCGTATCCGCTGCTGGCCATCCTTATCTGGGCCGGCAACACCGTGGTCAACAAATTGGCCGTGGGCTCGATCTTCCCGGCTGAAATCGGCTTTTACCGCTGGCTGTTCGCCGCGCTGCTGTTCACCCCATTCATGCTCAAGCCGGTCGTTGCCAACTGGGCGCTCATCCGTCCGAACCTGGGCAAGATCTTCATCCTCGGCGTGCTGGGCATGGCGGTGTATCAAAGCCTGGCCTATTACGCGGCCACGCTGACCAGCGCCACCAATATGGGCATCATCCTGTCGCTGATGCCGCTGATGGCCCTGACTGCCGCCATTATCAGCCTGGGCCAACGCCTGACCTATGGCGCGCTGACCGGCGCAGTGCTGTCATTCGCCGGCGTAGTGGTGGTGGTGTCGTCCGGTAGCCTCGGTGCGCTGCTGCAACACGGGGTCAACCTGGGCGACGGCATGATGCTCGTCGCCACACTGGCCTACGCGGTCTACAGCACCCTGCTGAAAAAATGGCAGTTGCGCCTGCCACCGTTGGTGCTCTTGTATCTACAGGTGCTGGTGGCGGTGGTGGTGCTGTTCCCGCTGTATCTGTTCTCGGCCAAGGCGGGCCTGGGCTGGGCGAATATTCCGCTGGTGCTGTACGCCTGCCTGCTGGCCTCGATGCTGGCGCCGCTGGCGTGGATGCACTCGGTGAAGACGCTTGGGCCGAGCCGTACCACGCTGTTCTTCAATCTACTGCCGTTGATTACCGCACTGATTGCAGCGGTAGTCCTCAAGGAAGAGTTAGCGCCGTATCACTTGGTGGGCGGCTTGCTGACCTTGGGTGGGGTGATCCTCTCGGAGCGCTGGATCACGCCGGTCAGAGCCACTCATGACACATCCTGTTAAATCCGATAAAACTTTTCGCCTGGCCCGGGACTCACAACCTATAGCGATCACGCCGGCAGAGCGTGGCGTACAACCGGATTAGCCCCAGGAGATTGAAATGACTGAAGCACACTTGACTGACATTGCGACCCTGCGCAGCCGCGCCCGCCAGAATGTCGAAAACGGTGCCGTGACCGAAGGCTACGACGCCGACCGTCAGGAGATCATCCGCCTGCTCAACGAGTCGCTGGCCACTGAGCTGGTCTGCGTGTTGCGCTACAAGCGTCACTACTTCATGGCCAGCGGCCTGAAAGCCAGCGTCGCCGCCGATGAGTTCCTCGAACATGCCACCCAGGAAGCCGAGCACGCCGATAAACTGGCCGAGCGCATTGTGCAACTGGGCGGCGAGCCGGAGTTCAACCCCGACCTGCTGTCGAAGAACTCCCACGCCCAATACGTGGCAGGCAACTCGCTCAAAGAGATGGTCTACGAGGACCTGGTGGCCGAGCGTATCGCGGTGGACAGCTACCGTGAAATCATCCAGTACATCGGTGATAAGGATCCGACCACCCGCCGTATCTTCGAAGACATCCTGGCCCAGGAAGAAGAACACGCCGATGACATGGCGGATATTCTGCAGGACCTGTAATCAGCAACACAGCAGTCCCCCTGTGGGAGGGGGCTTGCTCCCGATAGCGGAGTGTCAGTCGAATTAGATATTGACTGAACCGCTGCTATCGGGGGCGAGCCCCCTCCCACATTTGGTTTCAGGTGTAGTCAGTTATTTCACGGTTTTCGGCGCTTTGCCCTCTTTCATCTGTTGCAGCAGTGGTGCGCACTGATTCGGCTCATCGCCGCTCGGTGCCACCAGCGCCAGCAACCCGGCAGCCGGGCCGGCAATAACGCCCAGGGCCACCATGCCGGCGCCGCGCAGGGCCAGGGGAATGGCTTTCACGCCAGCATTGGGCTTGATAAACGGCCCATTGACGTACAGCGGCGAGCGCAGCGAAAACAAGCGAAAGCCCTTGGACTCCGGCGTGATGGTCAGGTCCAACTGCTCCGTGGCCATGTTCGCGGTGCCATCGATGTAGATGATGGCGTTCTCGGTATCGAACACAAACAACCGCGTGGTCGCCAACCCCGTCTTGATGCCGAAGTCCGCCGCCGCGCAGTTGATCTTCACTTCCTTGTCGCCGAACAGGCGGCCCACCACGTAGTTGCCCACATTGAGCCCGGCGATTTCCATCAGGCCTCGGCTGATGGCGCCGTCGTTGATCAACATCTTCAGGTCACCGTTTGAGGTGCCCAGCAGCGCGGCCACGGAATTACCACGTCCGGATATATCGGCGTCGCCGTTGAGTTCACCGAAGCTGGTTTTCATCGGTTCGAAGGTCGGGAACAACTGCTTGAGCTTGAAGTTACGCGCCGTCAACTTGGCGCGGCCTTCCATCGGCGTGGTGCGGCCGTTCAAGCGAATCTGCGCATCGAGCTTGCCACCGGCCACGCCGAAGCGCAGCGGTTCGAGGCTCAGTTGGCCGTCGTTGAGCACCAGGTGCGTATAGAGGTCGGTGAAGGGCAGGTCGGCGCTGTGCACGATGCGCTTGCCGGTGAACTCCACATCGGCATCCATGGCACTCCAGCGCTCGGTGCGGAACTCTTCCACCGGCAACACCTTGGTCGCCGGTTGCTTGCTCTCCCCGCCTCGAGCCTTTTGCTTGGCATTGGAATCAGCGCCGATCAAGGGCGCCAGGTCATCCATGAGTAACTGGTTGGACACCAGCGCGCCGCTGAGCTTGGGCCGCGGCTGGCTGGCGACATAGGCCAGGTCGCCGTGGATATCGCTGTTGCCGATCTTGCCATTGAATTTTTCGTAGCGGAATGAGGCGCCGCTGGCTTCATGCAGCTTGGCGATCAGGTGGCCATCGGTGGAGTAGGCCGGCGAGTCCGGCAGCGTGACGCCGGTCAGCGGGTACAGGTTGCCCAGGCTGCTGCCCGAGAGTTTCAGGCGCAGGTCCAGGGCGCCGAGGTTCAGCGGGTCGGTCAGGGTGCCGGCCAGGGCGATGCTGGTGTCGGCGACTTTCACCTGGGCTTGCAGAGGGAACGGTTTGGCCGCGTCCTGCAAAGCCAGAAGGCCGCCGATCTTGCCGGTACCGGCGAGCTGCTGGCCGTGGTATTGGCCTTTGACCTTGAGGCCGAACGCGTAGTCCTGGGGTGCCGAGCCTTTTTCCAAGGCCTTCTTCGCATCGGCATCGCCGACGATCTCGCCGAAAGGGATCGGTTTGCCCAACGGGTCGATGATCACATCGAGCTGGGTCTTGAGGGTTTGATCGTCGAGGGTCACATGGCCCTTGTCGAAGCCGATGGCACCGATATCCACTACCCAGCTGGAGGGTTCGGCGTCGGGGTCCTTCGGATCGAACTTGAAGGTCCAGTTGGCGCGGCCGTCGGCCAGGCGCTGCAACTGGGCACTCGGTTCGGTGAGGTCGATGCGCGGGATCACCACGCGCTGCACCAGCAAGGCAAGGGGCGAAATACGCAGCTCGACCTTCTTGAGCGTGACCATCTGCGGTTGTTTCGACCAGTCGGGGTTGCCCAGGGTCAAGTCTTCGGCAATCACATGGGGCCACGGCACCCAGGCGCGCCAGCCGCCTTCATCGGGCTCACGCTGCCACACCACCGCGAGGTTGCCGTTGATAGCGAACGGGCGATGCAGTTCTTCGGAGACCTTGGCATTGAGTGGCGGTTTGATGCGATTCCAGTCGAAGAACACCAGGATCAGCACCACGATGGCAATTAACAGAACGAAGCTGGCGCAGCTCCAAGCGACGATTTTACGAGTGCGCGTCATTGCACAGGACTCCTGAATACGACTGGCAGAGCTACCCCTCTAGAGCAGCCTATAAGACTACGACTGGCAAACCGCCCGGGGGTTTAACCCGACGCGTAATTTAGTCGCAAAAAGCCACTTTCCTGATCGAACAGACAGATTTCGATCATCACTGGCGCACCATTGTTACCCATGTTCGTGTCGAAAATACCCACCTCGGTGCAAAACCGCGTGCTTGAGAGGCTCGATCTAGAGCCTCCGCAGGGAACAATCAATTCTGTTGATTATTACCATTGTGTTTATGAACTTTTATATCGACTTATCAAGAGTAGCATTAGCCCTGTACCCACTTTAACGCCCTCCCGAGGAGCAACCATCATGAAACGTCAATTACTCGCTACCGTCCTGTTATCTGTCCTGGCTTCCAGCGCTTTTGCCCTGCCAGCTGCCGAACAGGCCACCCCACAAAATAAAGCCCGATCCGTGCAAACCAGCCAGACCGTGGCCCGCAGCGGTTCGCAAGAAGACGAAAACCGCGACTATGCCAAAGGTGCCGTGGCTGAAAATGGCTATAACCGTCTGCAAGAAAAAGGCTTGGTAGAAGGCGGTGCTGAACAAGCCAACAAACGCGCCTACACCGAAGGTGTTGCTGAAGGCGGTGCCGACCGTCTGCAAGAACTGCATCAAGCACAGAGCTAAGCCCGTGGTGGCCCAGAAAAAAGCCCGATCCGCCGATCGGGCTTTTGCTTTTATATAGACCGCGTCACGCCTCGCCCCCGCCAAGTTCGACGCCGGCAAAGCGCTTTTGCTAGAGTGCGTCGCTGTACTCGCCGACAAAGCCCATTCGCTCATGCTGCCCCGTGCCGAACAGAAGCAACAGACCCGCCTCGCCTTGATGGACGCAGCCCGCCATCTGATGGAGTGTGGCCGTGGGTTTGGCAGCCTGAGCCTGCGCGAAGTGGCCAAGACCGCCGGTATCGTGCCTACCGGTTTCTATCGCCATTTTGCCGACATGGACCAGTTGGGGCTGGTGTTGGTCAGCGAAGTCGGCCAGACCTTCCGCGCCACGATTCGCCTGGTGCGCCATAACGAGTTCGTGATGGGTGGCATTATCGATGCCTCCGTACGGATCTTTCTCGATGTGGTCTCGGCCAACCGCTCACAATTCCTGTTCCTGGCCCGTGAACAGTACGGCGGTTGCCTGGCGGTACGCCAAGCCATCGCGGCCCTGCGCGAAGACATCACCCGCGACCTGGCGGCCGATCTGACGCTGATGCCGAAGTTGCAGCACCTGGACCCAGAGGGTTTGCATGTAATGGCCGACCTGATCGTCAAAAGTGTGTTCGCCACCCTGCCCGACATCATCGACCCACCGGCCCATGCCCTGCCGCCTCACCTCACGCCCCAGGCGAAAATAACCCAGCAACTGCGCTTTATCTTTATCGGCCTCAAGCATTGGCAGGGGCTGGGCAGCACCGAATAAGCCGGTCAGCCCGCCGTGTGGAAGCGCTTGGCAGTGGTGTAGTTTTTATTCCAATAGCTGTTGCTCAGTGAATCGATACGGATCTTTTTGCCGGTGCGCGGCGAATGGATGAATTTGCCTTCACCAATATACAGGCCGACATGGCTGACCTGGCCACGCCCGTTGCCTTTGAAAAATACTGCATCCCCAGGCTTCAAGGCATTGCGCTTGATAGTCGCCGCCGAGGACCGGTGCATGGCCGCGGTAGTGCGGGGTATCAGCACATTGGCTTCAGTCTTGAACAGATACACCAGGAAGCTGCTGCAATCGAAGCCTTGTTCCGCCGACGTGCCGCCCCATTTATAAGGCGTGCCCAACAACTCATGGGCGCGATCGATCACGCCGTCGATGGACGCAGGCTTGATGGCCTGCAGGGAAGTACCGAGAGTAGCGCGTGGTTGAAGACTGGCCGAGGCCGATGAAATGACAAAGGTCAGACTGGCAAGGCATACGAATAAAATTGATCTAAACATGATGAACGTCGCGGTGGAATTAAACACGGCGCACAGCCTAAATAAGCCGCGAGTAATGTCATGAACTCCAAATCCTGATAACGCGTAGGACAAATCCGAAAAAACACCAACAAGAAAATGATGAAAGAAACTTCATCAAAGTCCGCACCGACTTAAACGTAAAACGCCCCTCACCGGTGCTATAAATCCCGTCACGCACCAAATCGATACACTTGGAGAACTCCCTGACGCCCTATTGGGCAGCATGCCCATGCCTACCTACAGGGAATTCCTACTCAATCTGCGGATTGGCAAGCCCCTTGCTCTAGCTCATCCATCGCTCATAGCTGGAAGCCTCCTGATGCTGGTGATACACCGCCGAATCGCCCCGCAAGCCCTCTGGGCCGCCGAATTGCTGCTGAACTTCGAAGCCCGCAGCAAAAGCCGCCTGCGCTGTTTCAGTGCCGAGGGTGAAGACGTCGGCCTGTTTCTGGAGCGTGGTCAGCCGCCGCTGCACGATGGCGAATTCCTACAAGCCGAAGACGGACGTGTCGTACGCGTTCGCGCCAGACCTGAACAGCTGCTGCACGTCACTTGCCGCAACGCGTTTGAACTGACCCGTGCGGCCTACCACCTGGGTAACCGCCATGTGGCCCTGCAAGTCGGCGACGGCTGGCTGCGTCTGCTCGATGACTACGTGCTCAAGGCCATGCTTGAACAGCTGGGTGCCGACGCGCAGACCATCGAAGCGCCGTTCCAGCCGGAACATGGTGCGTACGGCGGTGGCCATCATCATTCGCGGCATGGCGACGAAGACTTCAACTACGCGCCCAAGCTGCACCAGTTCGGCGTGCGCGCATGAACCCAGCCTGGGCGCTGTTGCGCCTGGCCAGTCCGCAATTGCCGATTGGCGGCTACAGCTATTCCCAAGGCCTGGAAATGGCCGTGGACAATGGCCGCGTACAGGACGCCGCGAGTGCCCGGCGCTGGATCAGCGACCAATTGCTGCTCAACCTGGCACGTTTCGAAGCGCCACTGCTGCTCGCTCACTGCCGCGCGGCTGTCGATCAGGAATGGGCGAGGCTGGCGCAGCTGTGTGAAGAACACCGTGCCAGCCGCGAGACCCGCGAGCTTTATCAGGAGAGCCGGCAAATGGGCTATTCCTTGCAACAACTGCTCAACGGCTTGCCGGAACTGGACAGCGCCGCCCGTGAGTTCCTTGCACAACGCGACGAACCGCACCTGGCCCTCGGCTGGGCCCTCGCCGCCCGCGCCTGGAATATCAGCCCCGAGGGCGCCCTCGCCGCCTGGCTGTGGAGCTGGCTGGAAAACCAACTGGCCGTGCTGATGAAAACCCTGCCCCTCGGCCAGCAAGCCGCACAACGCCTGACCAGCGAACTGTTGCCGCTGCTGCAACAAGCCCAGCAAAACGCCGAGCGCATCGACCCCAAGCATTTGGGCAGCGCCGCCTTTGGCCTGTCCCTGGCGTGCATGGCCCACGAGCGCCAATACAGCCGCCTGTTCCGTTCCTAGTTTTTTTGGAGAATCAGATATGAACACCCAACCCCTGCGCGTCGGCATCGGCGGCCCGGTGGGCTCCGGCAAGACCGCCCTGACCCTGGCCCTGTGCCTGGCCCTGCGTGATCGCTACAACCTGGCGGTGGTCACCAACGACATCTACACCCGCGAAGACGCCGACTTTCTGGTGCGCAACCAGGCCCTGGCGCCCGAGCGCATCATCGGCGTGGAAACCGGTGGTTGCCCGCACACGGCGATTCGCGAAGACGCCTCGATCAACCTGGAGGCCGTCGACCAGCTCAACCGCCGCTTCCCGGGCCTGGACCTGATCCTGGTGGAGTCCGGCGGTGACAACCTGTCGGCCACTTTCAGCCCGGAACTGTCGGACCTGACCATCTATGTGATCGATGTGTCCGCCGGCGACAAGCTGCCACGCAAGGGCGGGCCCGGAATTTGCAAATCCGACTTGCTGGTGATCAACAAGATCGACCTGGCCGCGCTGGTGGGCGCCTCGCTGGAATTGATGAACAGCGACACCCAGCGCATGCGCAACGGTAAGCCCTTTGTGTTCAGCAACCAGAAAACCGGGGTCGGCCTGGAAGAAATCGTCGCCTTTATCGAACGCCAGGGCCTGCTGACCGCCGCCTGATCAACCTATAAGGAACCTGTCCATGAGCCTCAACAAACTCTTCGCCGCGGCCGCGCTGCTGCTCGTCCCTGCCCTGGCCTTCGCCCATCCGGGCCACGGCGACAATGGCCTGGTGGCCGGCATCAGCCACCCGTTGGGTGGCCTCGATCACTTGCTGGCCATGGTAGCGGTCGGTCTATGGGCGGCGCAGCAAAAAGGCAACGCACGCTGGGCGCTGCCTTGTGCTTTCGTTGGCACCATGTTGATTGGCGGCGTGCTGGGTTTTGAAGGGCTGCAATTGCCGGCGCTGGAGAGCGGGATTGCGGCGTCGGTGCTGGCGTTGGGCCTGGCTGTAGCGTTGGCAGTGCGGCCGCCGCTTTTTGTGGCCGTGGGTGCCACGGCGTTGTTTGCGTTGTTCCATGGTGTAGCCCATGGTTTGGAATTGCCGGACATGACCAGCCCTTGGGCGTATGCCGCTGGGTTTGTGGGGGCGACTGCGGTGTTGCATGCCGCAGGTTATGCGGTGGTGCGCTTTCTGCCGGTTGCGGCGGCGCCCTTGGTGCGAGTGGCCGGGGCGGCTTCGGCGGCAACTGGGGTTTGGTTGTTGGCGGGGTGATTTGCGGCGCGGCTGAAGGCGCCATTGGGGGCAAGCCCCCGATAGCGCTGGTGCAGACACCACAGTTGCCAAGCCTGCTACCATGCGCGCCTACACCCCTGCCGTGACGACGCCAGCCAATGCCCATCGCTTCCCCCCCTTCCCTGAACACCGTGCTCACGCACTTCCACGACCTGATCGTGCCCCTCTGGCAAGGCCCAGGCTGGAATGCCGACCTGGCACTGCCCTTCGAGGCGCTGGACGCCGATCACCAGCCGCTGCCCCCGCAACGCTACCGCGCCATGGCCTGTGCCCGGCAGTTGTACCTGTTCGCCAACCTGATCGGTGAGCCCGGCGCGGCCTTTGCCGAAGAGCGTGCAGCGGCGCTGTTCCGCTCCCTGCAAAGGCACTTCCACGATGCCGAGCACGGTGGCTGGTTCTACAGCATCGACCCCGCCGGCCAACCGCAGGACAAACGCAAAGACCTCTACACCCATGCCTTCATCATCTTTGCCTGCGCCCATTACTGGGCCAAGGTGCGTGAACCGCTGGTGGAATCGGTGCTCAATGCCGCCTTGGAAGTCGTCGCCCAGCGCTTTGCCACGGGCGATGGCCTGTATGAGGCAGTGCTGGAGCGTAACTGGGCCTCGCTGGGTTCAGGGCCATTGCAGAACCCGTTAATGCACCTGGCCGAAGGCTTCCTTGCGACTCTCGCAGTGCGTGAGGATGCCGACGTCCAGGCGGCCCTGCTGGCGTTGGCGACGGCCATGCAGCAACGCTTCATCGACCGCGAGCATGGCGTGATGATGGAAAAACCGTTGGGGGCTGTGGATAACTGGTTTGAGCCAGGGCACCAGTTCGAATGGTTCTTTTTGCTGGAATCGTCAGAGGTGCTGCGCGGCACACCGCTGCATGCGTCACTGACACGGGCGTTTGCCTATGCCGAAGAAATGGGTGTGGATAAATCGAGCGGTGCGGTCAGTGGCATGCTTGCGCTGGATGGCACGGTGCGCGACGGCACCCAACGTATCTGGGCTCAGGCCGAGTACTTGCGTGCGCTGACGTTACGACCAGGCAGTGAGGCGGTGCTGCAGCGCCAATTGCTGGCGCTGCAAGAGCATTTTCTGCATGCCAAGGGCTGGCATGAATGCCTGGATGCCCAGGGCTCCGTGAGCCGACGGGATATGCCGTCGACTACGCCGTATCACTTGGCGACCTGCTACCAGGGTTTGATCAAGCAGCTTGGGTGATCTTCAGGGCCTCACCGGGGGGGAAGCCCCCCCCCACCTTTGTCCGCGTTTTCATGTGGGAACTCGGTCTAATGTGGGAGGGGGCTTGCTCCCGATGGCCTCAACTCGGTCTGACTGACCTCACGCAATCCACTTGCGGTCGCCCGTAAAACTGATCGTCAGCCAACGCGCCGCATCCGGCGTGCCCAGCCCTGTGGATATCTCTTCACGCAGCCCGTCGAGGGTGGCGACGTTATCCAATGGGTAATCCGCCGGCAACACCACATGAATCTCGATAAACCGCGCCCGCCCGTGCTTCTGCACGTAGGACACGTAATCGTCGAAACCGTGCTTGGCCTGCGCCGCGTCCATTACTTCGCGCACTTTGTCGTCCAGATGGTCCGGGGCGATTCCCAATACCTCGCGCAACGCCGGGCGCAGGATCTTGAATGCTGGCGCCAGCATACTCAGGGCCAGCAGGATCAGGATCAACGGGTCGACATACACCGCCCACTCGCCATAGCCCTGGGACTTGAGCAACAGCGCGGCAAGGAAGCTGATCAGCAAGCCCACCGAGAGCATCGCGTCTACCAGCCAACTGATGTTGTCGAACTGGATCAGCGATGATTTGAGCCTGCGGTTGCGGTAGCGCACATAGAAGAAGTAGGCGAACTCCACGACGGTAAACACCGCCGCATAAACGATCACCAACCCCAACTCGATCTCGCGCCCGCCATTGATAATGCCGAACACACCATTGAGGAACGCGTAGATGGCGATCAACAGCAGGAAACTGCCTTCGATCAACAGCACCATCGGCTCCAGGTGCCAATAGCCGAACTGGAAACGCTCGTTGCTTTTCTTGGCGATCAGCTTGGCCGTGATCAGCATCAGCACCTTGATGGCGGTGGCGATCAGCGAGAAAAAGCCGTCGAATAGAATGGACTGGGCGCCGGATATCACGCCCGTGACAATCCCGGCGATCGCTACAGCGAACATCAGGATCGTCGATTGTTTGAGCAGTGCCTGCTCACCTCGGTTACTCACATTTCCTCCTGTCAAAACCTTTAAACCGCACAGTGCGGAGGGCTTTCAGGAGCGGAGTGTACCTTATGTCCTGTTTTGGCCGATTTGACGCCATCGGGGGCAAGCCCCCTCCCACACTTGAATGGGTTAACAAATCAAGATCTATGAACCCGATCCATTGTGGGAGGGGGCTTGCCCCCGATGGCAGCGACGCGGTCTAAAGCCTTACTTAGTCCCACGCTCAATCGCAAACCCAGCCCAGGTCTGGCTCACCGGCATCAGCTCCAAGCGGTTGATATTCACGTGCGCCGGCGTATTCATCACCCAGAAAATCGTATCGGCAATATCCTGCGGCTGAATCGGCTCGGCACCTGCATAGGTGGCGTCATAACGCGCTTGGTCGCCGCCAAACCGTACCAGGGAGAACTCGCTCTCACAGAGCCCCGGCTCGATGTTGGTTACGCGTACACCGGTGCCTTGCAGGTCGCAACGCAGGTTCAGCGAAAACTGTTTCACGAACGCCTTGGAGCCGCCATATACGTGGCTGCCCGGGTAAGGATAGTTGCCGGCGATAGAACCCAGGTTGATGATCCCTGCGCCGCGACCATGGGCGATCAGGCGCGGCAGCAACAGATTGGTAGTGGTCAGCAGGCCTTTGATATTGGTGTCGACCATGGTTTCCCAATCGTCGAGGTTGCACTTGGGCGCAGGGTCGGTACCCACGGCCAGGCCGGCGTTGTTGATCAGCCCGCGCAGCTTGGCGAACGACGGTGGCAGGTTGGCAATGGCGTCTTCCATGCCCTTGCGGTCACGCACATCTACCACCAGGCCATGCACTTCGGTCTGCTTGGAAAGCTCTTCAACCAGCGCACTCAAGCGCTCGGCACGGCGACCGGTGAGCACCAGTTTCCAGCCGGCTTCGGCAAAACGACGAGCACAGGCTTCGCCGAAACCTGAAGTGGCGCCAGTGATAAATAGCGTGTCGGACATGGTGTTCTCCTTGCGGGCATCGGGGAAAAAAGCAGCCAGCAGAATGCCCTTACGCCGCCCTTGCGGCAACCGCTATGCACACACCTTCATACATGACTGATCATTTTTTAACCATATTGAGCAGAGCCTTATAAACCGTGGCTTGCAGCCATATGCGCGCAGGTTATCCACAACTGCGCCCACAGTCTTTGGGGGCAAGTGCAAACTGCTTGAAGCCGCTGTATACAAGGCTTTCAGGCGGGTCTGGAAAGTTTTTTGCTTGACCTGGATGCAAGCGTATGTAGCCGCTGACATATGCGGCAAAGCATACGATGGCTCCAGGCCAGTCATTCCGGCCCCTTCGGGGGTCTTTCCAGAGTTTAGTCACAGACTTATCCACAGGCTGGACGGTCACATTCCGGTCATATAACTGTGTCTTTAAACAGGTTGACAAAACCCTCGGACGGCCGCAAAAAACCGACTGATCAAAAAACAACCACGAGGCTGTAAGCCACGTGTTTAAAGGCTTTCAGCCAGCTACTCCCACGTTACCCACAGCCGGTTCCACAGTGGATGGGGACAAGTCAAAACTGTGACAAAACAGGGATTTGCGGCGGCTATATGTCGCGCTTTGGAGGGTCGCTGGATTTGTTTTCCACAATTTGGAGAAAGGCCTTATGGACCCCACAATCAAATGTGGGAGGGGGCTTGCTCCCGATAGCGATTTGTCAGTCAGCACTTCTTAAACTGACACACCGCTATCGGGAGCAAGCCCCCTCCCACAGGGTACTGAGTAACAGTTAGTGACCGCCTAGGTAAGCGTTGCGAACTTCCTCATTCACCAGCAGCTCTTTACCGGTCCCCGTGAGGCGAATCTCACCATTGACCATCACATACGCCCGATCCGACAAGCGCAGCGCATGGTTGGCGTTCTGCTCCACCAGGAAGATGGTCATCCCGGTGGAGGCCAGTTCACGCAGGGTTGAGAAGATCTGCTTCACTACAATCGGCGCCAATCCCAGGCTCGGCTCATCCAGCAGCAACAGCTTGGGCCTACTCATCAATGCACGGGCGATGGCGAGCATTTGCTGTTCGCCGCCAGACATGGTCATGGCCCGCTGGTTGCGCCGCTCCTTGAGGCGTGGGAACAGCTCGAACATGCGTTGCATGTCCTCGCCGGCAAACTTGTCGCCAATGGGGATGGTGCCCATCAGCAGGTTTTCCTCGACGGTCATGTCGGGGAACACCCGCCGCCCTTCCGGCGACTGCGCAATGCCGTTGGAAGCGATGTAGTGGGACGACTTGTGGGTAATATCGACGCCGTTGTAGAGGATCTGCCCCGACTCGGCCCGTGGCTGGCCAAAGATCGACATCAGCAGCGTGGATTTACCCGCGCCATTGGAGCCGATCAGGCTGACGGTTTCGCCTTCGTTGATGTACAGCGAGACTTTTTTCAGGGCCTGGATCGGGCCGTAATACACGTCCAGATCCTTCATTTCGAGGATAGGCGCACTCATACCAGCTCCTCTTCGTCCGCGCCCAGGTAGGCGGCAATCACTTTCGGGTCGTTGCGGATCGCCTCCGGGCCGCCTTCGGCGATAACGTTGCCGTGGTCCAGTACCACGATGTGGTCGGAAATACTCATCACCATGCCCATGTCGTGTTCGATCAGCACCACCGTGAGGTCGTGTTCGTCGCGCAGCAGGCGAATCATCGCGCTGAGGGCTTCGGTTTCCTGGGGATTGAGACCCGCAGCGGGTTCGTCCAGGCAGATGATCTGCGGCCGCGTGCACATGGCGCGAGCAATTTCCAGGCGGCGCTGCTGGCCGTAGGAGAGCTCGCCGGCCAGGCGGTTGGCACAGTCCACCAGGTCGACCACTTCCAGCCAATAGAAGGCATGGTCGAGGGCATCGCTTTCGGCCTTGCGATAGCCCTTGGTATTGAGGATGCCGGCCAGCATATTGCGGTTGACCCACATGTGTTGGGCCACCAGCAGGTTTTCCAGCACCGACATTTCCTTGAACAGGCGAATGTTCTGGAAGGTCCGTGCCAGGCCGGCGCGGTTTACCAGGTGGGTGCCGCCGAACATCTTGTAGTACACGCGGCTGAGGAAGCTTTTCGGCGACACGAAGTCCACCGCCTTGAAGCGCTCGCCGAGCAACTGGATCACGTTGGTCTGCTGGCCTCGCACATTGAGTTCGATCTTGCCGCCGCTGGCTTTGTAGAAGCCGGTGAGGCAGTTGAACACCGTGGTCTTGCCGGCGCCGTTGGGGCCGATCAGAGCGAAGATCGAGTTGCGTTCGACCTTGAGGCTCACATCGCTCAAGGCCTTGATGCCACCGAAGTGCATCATCAGGTGTTCCACAGAGAGCACGACTTCCTTGCTCATGGCGCGACTCCTTTACGTGGCGTCACACCGGTACGGCTGATTCGAATCAAGCCACGGGGTCGCCAGATCATCATCACCACCATCAGCACCCCAAACAGCAGGACGCGGTACTCGGAGAAACTGCGCAGCAGTTCAGGCGCAACAGTCAGTACGAACGCCGCGATCACCACTCCCACCGTCGAGCCCATGCCGCCTAGCACCACAATGGCGAGGATCAATGCCGACTCGAAGAAGGTAAACGACGACGGGTTGACGAAGCCCTGGTAGCTGGCAAAAAACACCCCGGCCAACCCGGCGGTGGATGCGCCGATGGTGAACGCCGAGAGCTTGACCAGCACATGGTTCAGGCCCATGGAGCGGCAGGCGATTTCATCTTCGCGCAAGGCTTCCCAGGCGCGGCCCACCGGCATGCGGGTCAGGCGATGCTTGATGTACAGCACCGCCAGCACCACCAGGAACAGCACGATGTAGATGAACATGAACTTGATGTTGGGGTTGTAATCGATGCCAAAGAACTCGTGGAACGGGACGCCGCCATCCTTCGCCCGCTTGCCGAATTCCAGGCCCAGGAAGGTTGGGGAAGGTACTGGCATACCGTTGGGGCCGCCGGTGAACGACAGCCAGTTGTTGAGCACCAGGCGAATGATTTCACCAAAACCCAGGGTCACGATGGCCAGGTAGTCACCGTGCATTCGTAGCACCGGGAAGCCGAGTATGCACCCCGCCAATGCCGCCGCAATGGCCGCCAATGGCAGCACCGTCCAGAAGCCGAGGCCGAGGTATTGATAACCCAGCGCCAAGCCATAGGCACCGATGGCGTAGAACGCCACGTAGCCCAGGTCGAGCAAGCCGGCCAGGCCCACCACAATGTTCAGCCCCAGGCCGAGCAACACGTAGATCAGCCCGAGGATAACCACGGTGAGCAAGTATTTGTTGGCGAAGATCGGGAACACGATGGCGATCACGATCAACGCCGGGATGATCCAGCGCAACCGCGACTTGTAGTCCGGTGGCAGCACGTGCACACCCGAGCCGCTGCTTTCGAAGCCCTGCAGAATCTTCACACCCTTGGGGGTTTGCAGGAACAGGCTCAAGGCAAAACGTCCGGCCATCACAATGGCGACCAATGTGGCAACGCGCATCGGCTCCAGGTTGAAGCTGTAGCCGTCGAGCACCACGCCGACGATGGGGCCGAACACGATCAGCGAAATCAGCCCGGCGAGGACCGTATCGACCACACTTTTCTTGATATCAATGGATTTGGCAGCAGACATGTTTACACCTTCGCCACAAGTGGGCGACCAAGCAGGCCCTGGGGACGGAAAATCAGAATCACCACCAGCAGGGAGAAACTGAACACGTCTTTGTAGTCAGAGTTGATCAACCCCGAGAACAGCGACTCAGAGATACCGAGGATGATCCCGCCGAGCATCGCCCCAGGCAGGGAGCCGATGCCGCCGAGTACCGCTGCGGTAAATGCCTTGATGCCGATGATGAAGCCGGCATAGAAGTCGAAGGTGCCATAGTTGAGGGTGATGAGCACGCCGGCCAGGGCGGCCATGGCCGCGCCGATGACGAACACGTAGGAGATCACCCGGTCGGTGTTGATGCCCAGGATCGAGGCCATCTTGCGGTCTTGCTGGGTGGCGCGGCACATGCGGCCCAGCTTGGTGTATTTGATGATGTAGGTGAGCAATGCCATGCCGGCGAACGCCGCCACGAGAATGAACACTTTGGTGTAGGTCAGTTGCACGAAGCCAGTGCCGATATCGACGCGCCAGGCGCCGGCCAGCAGGGTCGGGATGCCTTGTTGCTTGGCGCCCTGGGCGATCTGGGCGTAGTTCTGCAAGATCAGTGAGATACCGATGGCGCTGATCAGCGGGGCCAGTCGAGTGGAGTTACGCAGCGGCTTATAGGCGACACGCTCAATCACCCAACCATAAACGCCGGTGACGACCACGGTGAAGATCAAGGTGCCGAGAATGAGCAGCGGGAAGGATTCGATGCCGAAGTAAGCCAGCAGTGCCAGACTGATCGCCGCGAGGTAAGCGGAAATCATATAAACCTCGCCGTGGGCGAAGTTGATCATGCCAATGATGCCATAGACCATTGTGTAGCCGATGGCGATCAGGCCATAGACCGACCCGAGGGTCAGGCCGTTGACCAGTTGCTGCAGGAAAATACCATCCATAACGCAATCTCACGCGGTGAGCACCTGCACACCAGTGGGTGTGCGGCGCTTCTGGAGGAAAAAACAGATCTCAATAACAACGCCACTCTCCTGTGGGAGAGGGCTTGCTCCCGATTGCGGTGGGTCAGTCATGCATGTATTGGCTGACACTGCGCTATCGGGAGCAAGCCCCCTCCCACATTGGTACTGTGGTGCTCAGGCTTACTTCTGCTTTTCCAACTGATGGTATTTGCCGTCCTTGTCCCACTGGTAAACCACGTAGTCAGAGACTTTCAGGTCGCCCTTGGCATCCCAGGCTTTTTCGCCCATGACGGTTTTAACCGGGTTGGCCTTGAGCCACTTGGCAGCGTCTTCGCCCTTGTTGGACTTGGCACCGTTGAAGCCGGCAGCCAGGGCCTGGATCGAGGCGTAGGCGTACAGCGTGTAGCCTTCGGGCTCGGTGCCGTTTTTGCGGAATTCTTCCACCACGGTCTTGCTGTCCGGCAGCAGGCGCGGATCGGCGCCGAAGGTCATGTACACGCCATCGACGTACTGCGCACCACCGGCAGTCGCCACCAGTTCATCGGTCACCACGCCGTCATCGGACATGAACTTGACGTCTTTCAAACCGGCTTCACGGATCTGGCGCACCAACGGACCGGCTTCCGGATGCAAGCCGCCGAAGTACACCACGTCGGCGCCCAGGGAACGGATCTTGGTGACCAGGGCGCTGAAGTCTTTCTCGCCACGGGTCAGGCCCTCTTCCAGCACCGGCTTGACGCCACGCTTGGTCAACTGCGCAGCGGTAGCGTCGGCCAGGCCCTTGCCGTAGGTGTCCTTGTCGTTGATCACCGCGACTTTCTTGCCCTTGAGCACGTCGACGATGTAGTCGCCGGCGACGATGCCTTGCTGGTCGTCACGCCCGCACATGCGGAACATCGCACTCAAGCCGCGCTCGGTGACTTGGGGGTTGGTGGAGCCCGGGGTGATGGCGATGATGCCGGCTTCGTCGTAGACCTCAGATGCCGGAATAGTGTTCGAGGAGCAGAAGTGTCCGACCACGCCGATGACTTTGTCCTGGTCCGCGAGGCGGTTGGCAACGGCCACGGCTTGCTTGGGTTCACAGGCGTCATCGCCGGCAATCAGCTTGATCTGCTCGCCGTTGATGCCGCCGGCCTTGTTGATAACGTCGGCTGCCGCCTGGGCACCCTTCATGTACTGCTCACCGAAAGCGGCGTTGGCGCCCGTCATCGGGCCCGCCACACCAATCTTCACATCGGCTTGAACAAACGTAGAAACACCCAGCGCCGCTGCAACGGCGAGGGCCAGAAAACCTTTCTTGTAAAACGTCTGGGACATGAGTGGTGCTCCGATATTTTTGATTTTTGGCACGACAACTTGCATTCAAACCTTTCACCGAAAGCTCAGAGCAAGCCGCGTGCCATTACGTTTTTATTCTTCAAAAAGACACGGTGTCATTGTTATTACAGGCGTTTCGACGCCTTTTGCCAGGACGTGCAACCGTCTAGCACCGATAGGTGCAACCAACGAGCCAAAAAAGTACAACCCTGCCAGGTCGCAGCTGCAACCAGAGGGATAAACGACAGTTCCTACAGCTGTAACAACGTGCGTAACGGAACTGCACATTTACAGTGCGTGATTGCTACGCCTTGCACCAATACAGATGGGTAGCCTGCTAAGAAAACGCAGGCTTTTGAGCGGTATTTCGCTGATCAGATCACGATCCTCAGGCATTGCCCGGCGTGATACAGCGAGAATCCAGCTTCATACAAGCAGCTGCGCAGGCTTGCCCCGGTCAAGGGTTGCATGGGCGCAAACGGGATCGGCAGGGCCTGGGGATCCTGGTGACACAGATAGTCGGCAAACGCCTTGCCCACCACGCTGCCGGTGGTCACGCCACGGCCGTTATAGCCGGTGACCGCCACCAGCCCTGGCGCCGGCTCGAACAGGCGCATCAGATGGTCTGGCGTGAAGGCGATGCAACCGGTCCAGGTGCATTCCCACTGCACCGATTTGAGGTAGGGGAAGTAGTGCTGCTGCACCCGATCAGCCCACGCCTTGAGGAACCAGGCTGGTTTCTGGTTGCCGTTGCCCAGACTGCCAAGCAACAGGCGGCCATCGGCATCACGACGGATGCTACTCAGTACCTGGCGCGTGTCCCATGAGCCCTGGCCGCCGGGGAGGATCTGCTGGGCGGCATCGTCGGTCAACGGCGTCGACGCCACTTGGTAGTAATAGCCGGGGAAGAAATTGCGCCGCAACTCGGTCCATTCGCCCTCGGTGTAGGCGTTGGAGGCGATCACCACCTGTGCGGCCTGCACCGCGCCCTCGGCGGTCTGCACTGACCAATCGGCACCTTGGCGCTCCAGCTGGGTGACCGGTGAATGGTCAAACAGCTGCCCGCCCAGCCCCACGGCGGCATTCGCCAAGCCCGTCGTGTAAGCCATGGGGTTCAAGGTGCCGGCGCGCCGATCCAGCAACGCGGCAGCGATTTTCTTGGTCCCGGTGGCTTGCTCGCATGCTTGCCCGGTCAGTAACTCAACCGGCGCACCACGGCGTTTCCACTGCTCTTCACGGCTGCGCAAATCCGCCTCGCCACGGGCATTGTGGGCCATGTGCAAAGTGCCCTCGCGGCGCAATTGGCAATCGATGCGGTACTTGTCGACCAGGCCGAACACCAGGGACGGCGCCGCGCCCAACATGCGATTGAGCTGGCTGCCCACCGCCGTCCCGAAACCGGCTTCGATCTCGTCCGGTGGGATCCACATGCCGGCATTCACCAGCCCGACGTTGCGCCCCGAGCCACCATGGCCGGTGCGATGTGCTTCAAGCACGGCAACGCTTTTGCCCTGTTCCAGCAAGTGAATAGCGGCCGACAAGCCGGTGATGCCGGCGCCGATCACGCATACATCCACCTTGACCGCGCCCTTGAGCGCGGCGCGATCCGGTCGGCTGGGGGTGAGTTGTTCCCATAAGCATGTTTCGCGTAAAGACATTGCCAGACTCCGTAGAGGACCTAACAAACAGCTAGTTTTTTAAGTTATGAACCCAATCAAATGTGGGAGGGGGCTTGCTCCCGATGGCGGCGTGTCAGTCAGCAGATATACAACTGATCCACCGCAATCGGGAGCAAGCCCCCTCCCACATTTTGACCTCACTTCGACTTGAGGACTTAGTCGAATGTGATGCCCTGCGCCAACGGCAGCTCCAGCGAGTAGTTCACGGTATTGGTCTGCCGGCGCATATACCCGCGCCATGCATCCGACCCCGACTCGCGGCCGCCGCCGGTCTCTTTCTCACCGCCAAACGCGCCACCAATCTCCGCGCCGCTCGGGCCGATGTTGACGTTGGCAATGCCGCAATCGCTGCCCACGGCCGACATGAATTGCTCGGCTTCGCGCACATCGGTGGTGAAAATGCATGACGACAAACCCTGGGGCACGGCGTTGTTCAAGCGCAAGGCTTCGGCGAAATCGGTGTAGCCGACCACGTAGAGAATCGGCGCGAACGTCTCGGTACACACCACGTCGCTCTGCTCGGGCATTTCCACGATGGCCGGTGACACGTAATAGGCGTGGGGGAATTGGTCTTGCAGCTGGCGCTTGCCGCCGAACACCTTGCCGCCTTCGCTCAAGGCTTGCTCAAGGGCATCCTGCATGTTGTCGAAGCCCTGCTTGTCGATCAGCGGGCCGATCAGGTTGCCTTCCAGCGGGTGGCCGATGCGCACCTTGGCGTAGGCGGCCTTGAGGCGAGTGACAATTTCGTCCTTGACCGACTCATGGGCAATCAGACGGCGCAGGGTGGTGCAGCGCTGGCCGGCAGTGCCGACGGCGCTGAACAGGATGGCGCGCACGGCCATGTCCAGGTCGGCGCTCGGGCCGAGGATCATGGCGTTGTTGCCGCCCAACTCGAGGATGCTGCGGGCGAAGCGGGCGGCGACTTTCGGCGCCACTTCACGGCCCATGCGCGTGCTGCCAGTGGCACTGATCAGGGCGACGCGCGGGTCATCCACCAGCGCGGCGCCGGCGTCGCGACCGCCAATGATCACCTGGCTGAGGTACTCGGGGGCACCGTCGAATGTCTTCAACACGCGCTCGAACAGCGCCTGGCAGGCCAGTGCGGTGAGGGGGGTCTTTTCCGAGGGTTTCCAGATCACCGCGTTACCGCACACCAGGGCCAGGGTGGTATTCCACGCCCACACGGCCACCGGAAAATTGAAGGCGCTGATCACACCGACCACGCCCAGCGGGTGCCAGGTTTCACGCATATGGTGGCCGGGGCGCTCGGAGGCGATGGTCAAGCCATACAGCTGGCGCGACAGGCCGACGGCGAAGTCGCAGATGTCAATCATCTCCTGTACTTCGCCCAAGCCTTCCTGGGTAATCTTGCCGGCTTCCCATGACACCAGTTCGCCGAGGTCGGCCTTGTATTGGCGCAGCACGTCGCCGAACTGGCGTACCAGCTCGCCGCGTCGCGGCGCCGGCACCTTGCGCCAGGCCTCGAATGCATGCTCGGCGCGACTGACCTGTTGCTCCACCTCGGCGGCGCCTTCCCAGTGCACACTGCCGATCTGGCTACCATCGATCGGCGAATGCACGGGCTGCTTGCCCGATTGGTACAGCGCCGGGTTTACCCCGAGACGATCAAGCAATGCGGCAACCATGGGTCACTCCTTCAATCTCAAACAGAAAATTCGCGCCGCCACCGACACGGCGATCCAGCGCTTATTTGTAGCTGGCCCAAGACTTGCCAACAAACGACGATTAGGCGAGATATCATTCCGTTTATTCATGCAAAGAATAAAAAGAGGCATGCCGTGCTGAACAAAAGACATTTGCCCTCGATCACCGCCCTGCAGTGTTTCGAAGCCGCCACCCGCCACCTGAGCTTTACCCGTGCAGCCGAGGAGCTGAACCTTACGCAAAGCGCGGTGAGCAAACAGGTGGCACAGTTGGAAGAGCTGCTGCAACACCTGCTGTTTCGCCGAGTGCGTCGCCGCTTGCAGATGACCCCGGCGGGTGATCTGTACTTGGTGGAAGTGCGCAAGATCCTCACCCAGGTGGAGATGTCTACCCATTACCTGCGCTCCTACGGCGGCGAGACCGAAGTGCTGCGGGTATCCACGCCCTACACCTTCGGCGCGCGCTGGCTGGTGCCGCGCCTCAAGGGTTGGCGCCTGCGCCACCCGCAGATCCACCTGGACCTGTGCAACGAGCAGGAACCTGACGAGTTGCTGCAAGGCAAGGCCGACATGGCCTTCTACTTCGGCCAGGGTTCGCGCCCCGGCACCGAGAGTTTGAAGCTGTTCAGCGAAGAGCTGGTACCTGTCTGTGCGCCCGACAGCCTGCCCGCCCTGCCCTTCACCGACCCCACGCAATTGAGCAACCTGGTGCTGCTGCAAAACGCCTCGCGGCCCCAGGGCTGGCATGACTGGTTTGCCAGCCAGGACATGCATACCGAGCACAGCTACCACGGGCCGCGTTTCGACACCTTCTATATGTGCATCCGCGCCGCGCAGGTGGGTTGTGGCGTGGCGTTGCTGCCGCGCTTTCTGGTGGAGGAGGAACTGGCCGAGGGCAAGCTGGTGATTCCTTGGCAGCATGCGATGCCGAGCCAGGATGCATATTACCTGGCTTATCCTGAGCATTCGGCGGAGGTGCCGAAGGTCAGGGAGTTTGTGAAATGGATGCTTGAGCAGGTTATTTAGTGCCTGGAATACCGCCATCGGGGGCAAGCCCCCTCCCACATTTGAAACGCATTTCAACCTGTGGGAGGGGGCTTGCTCTCGATGGCGCCGGTGGCCCTGGCAAAAAATCACTGGCAAACCGACCCACGTCTATGCGCCACTAGCCCCCTTCTTTAATTGTGCGTAAAGGTCGGCGCCCATCGCCGACCCGTCTGGAGATTCCCGTTATGAGCGAGAGTGTGTTTGCCGATCGCATCGTGCAGAACTTGCTCGACACCGACTTCTACAAGCTGACCATGATGCAGGCGGTGCTGCACAACTACCCCAACGTGGAAGTTGAATGGGAGTTCCGCTGCCGTAACAGCGAAGACCTGCGCCCATACCTGGCGGAGATCCGCTACCAGATCGAGCGCCTGGCCGAGCTGAGCCTGAGCCCCGACCAGTTGGGTTTCCTTGAACGTATCAGCTTCATGAAGCCGGACTTCCTGCGTTTTCTCGGGCTGTTCCGCTTCAACCTGCGCTACGTACAGACCGGTATCGAGAACGGCGAGTTGTTTATCCGCCTGCGAGGGCCGTGGCTGCATGTGATCCTGTTTGAAGTGCCGATGCTGGCCATCGTCAGCGAAGTGCGTAACCGCTACCGCTACCAGACCGTGATCCTTGAACAGGCGCGCGAGCAGCTGTACCGCAAGTTCGATTGGCTGACGGCGAATGCCAGCAGCGACGAGCTCTCGGAACTGCAAGTGGCGGACTTCGGTACGCGCCGGCGCTTCTCTTACCGTGTGCAGGAAGAAGTAGTGAGCGTGCTCAAGCACGACTTCCCCGGGCGCTTTGTCGGCACCAGCAACGTACACCTGGCCCGCGAGTTCGATATGAAGCCCCTGGGCACCATGGCCCACGAATGGATCATGGCCCACCAGCAACTCGGCCCGCGCCTGATCGACAGCCAGATCGCCGCCCTCGATTGCTGGGTGCGTGAATACCGTGGCCTGCTGGGTATTGCCCTGACCGACTGCATTACCACAGACGCCTTCCTCGGCGACTTTGATTTGTACTTTGCCAAGCTGTTCGACGGGTTGCGCCACGACTCCGGCGACCCCATCCAGTGGGCGGAAAAAGCCATCGCCCACTACCACAAGCTTGGCATCGAACCGATGAGCAAGACTCTGGTGTTCTCCGACAGCCTGACGCTGCCCAAGGCCCTGGAGATTTTCCGTGCGCTGCGTGGCCGCATTAATGTCAGCTTTGGCATCGGCACCAACCTGACCTGCGATATTCCAGGGGTGGAACCGATGAGCATCGTGCTTAAAATGACCGCCTGCAATGGCCAGCCCGTCGCCAAGATCTCCGATGAAGCGGGCAAGACCCATTGCACCGACCCGAATTTTGTCGCCTATTTGCGTCACGTTTTCAAAGTACCTGCCCTTTCCAGCAAGGAGTGAATCATGCAAGCCGTACAGCGTGAGATTGCGCAGCAGCTCAAGGTCCAAGCGCCGTTCAACGACCAGGCCAGCCTTGAAGCCGAGATCGCCCGACGCGTAGCCTTTATCCAGGACTGCCTGCGCAATTCCGGGCTCAAAACCCTGGTGCTGGGCATCAGCGGCGGCGTCGACTCCCTGACCGCCGGCCTGCTGGCCCAACGGGCGGTGCAGGAGCTGCGTGCCAGCAGCGGCGACGAGTCTTATCGTTTTATCGCCGTGCGCCTGCCCTACGACACCCAGTTCGACGAACACGACGCCCAGGCCGCGGTGGAATTCATCGAGCCGGACGAACGCCACACCGTGAATATCGGCCCGGCAGTGAAAGCCCTGGCCAATGAAGTCGCGGCGTTTGAAGGCAAGGCAGCGGTGTCCCGCGACTTCGTACTGGGCAACACCAAGGCGCGCATGCGCATGGTGGCGCAGTACACCATCGCCGGCGCAGCCGGCGGCTTAGTGATCGGCACTGATCACGCGGCGGAAGCGGTGATGGGCTTTTTCACCAAGTTCGGTGACGGCGCCTGCGATCTGGCCCCGTTGAGCGGGCTGGTGAAGAACCAGGTGCGTGCGATTGCCCGGCACTTTGGCGCGCCGGAATCGTTGGTGGAGAAAGTCCCGACCGCCGACCTGGAAGACCTGTCGCCGGGTAAGCCGGACGAAGCGTCACACGGGGTGACCTATGCCGAAATCGATGCGTTCCTGCACGGTGAGCCCGTGCGTGAAGAGGCGTTCAGGATTATCTGCGAGACGTACCGCAAGACGGAGCACAAGCGGGTGATGCCGTTTGCGCCTTGAGGTGAGCCAGCTGGTTTTGCAGTGATTGCCAGAATGCCATCGGGGGCAAGCCACCTCCCACACTTGACCGCGTTCCAGCATGAGAATGCGGTCGAATGTGGGAGGGGGCTTGCCCCCGATGAACGATAACGCGGTGTTACTTCAGGACCACGGCACCTTTCATCATCGAAATGTGGCCAGGGAACGAGCAGAAGAAGTTGTACTTCTCATCGGCCTTGAGCTTGGAGACGTCGAAGGTCACCGAGTCTTTCTCGCCAGCGCCAATGATCTTGGTGTGGGCGATGATGCGGTCATCACCGGCCTTCAGATAATCCTTATCGATACCCGCAGCCATTCCGTCAGTAGCCACAGGCTGCATGTTGGCTTCAGTGGTCAGCACCCAGTTATGCCCCATGACGTTCTTCGGCAGGTTGCCGGAGTGTGTCAACTCAACGGTGAACTGCTTGCAGCTCTTGTCGATGGTGATTTCTTTGGTGTTGAAGGACATCTGGTCGGTAGAGTCGACGGTGACCTTGCACTCTGCGGCAAGCAACTGGCCGCTCGCCAGAGTCAGCAGGGAAACAGCAACGAGTTTGGCAAACATGTGAATCTCCAAGGCAGGGTTAAAAAACGCGTATTGCGACAAGGGTGCCTCAAGCAGGCTTAAGTTCTTATGATCTGCATCAACAGATTGTATACAACTTTAGGCTATCAGCTTGATCAACACAATCAACCAGCCAAAGTGCCGCAGGCTGCCTAAGATCGCTCCATTGCCCACTGGAGTCCGCGCCATGCACCTCAATCACCTGTTCAACGGCCTGCTGGCCGCCTACGCCTGCGGTAAGTGAAGGCGAAAGTCACCTTGAAGCTGCTACCATGACGACCCAAGGCAGCTGCGCGCCGCCCACCCTCACCTTCGACCCTAGAGGATCGCCCATGGCCAAACCTAATTACTCCTTCGCCAAACGTCAGAGAGACTTGGCCAAGGAACAGAAGAAAGAGGAAAAACTGCAACGCAAGAAAGCCGCTGCAGACGAAGAAGCAGGCGCACTGAACCCGGATGCGGAAGGTGAAGTGGCGACTGACGAGACCGAAACCCCGAAAGACCCGGCGGAATAAGCATTACTGTAGGAGCGAGCTTGCTCGCGAAAGGCGTTAACGATAACGCGGGGTGCCTGACTCACCGCGGCGCCCTCAGGTTCTTCGCGAGCAAGCTCGCTCCTACAACGGCATCACCGTCACCCGCACCTCCGGGTCATGGCTACCTCCCCCCAGAATCACCCCCCGCAACGGCGACACATCAGAGAAATCCCGGCCCCAGGCCAGGGTGATGTGCTCCAGTGCCGGCTGTACATTATTCGTCGGATCAAAATCCACCCAGCCTGACTCCGGGCAAAACACCGAGACCCAGGCATGGGACGCGTCGGCGCCGATCAACCGTGGCTGGCCGGGCGGTGGCTGGGTCAGCAGGTAACCGCTGATATAGCGTGCCGCCAGCCCGCGCGAGCGCAGGCAGGCGAGCATCAAGTGGGCGAAGTCCTGACACACCCCTCGCCGCCGCTCCAACACCTCCACCAGCGGCGTGGCGACCTGAGTGGCTTCGGCATCGAAAGTGAACTCGCTGAAAATCTTCTGCATCAACGCCTGTGTGCCCAGCAGCAAGGGCTCGCCGGGCGGGAAGCAGCTTTCGGAGAACTCGACGAAGGTTTTCTTCAAATGCACGTAGGGCGATTCGAAGCGATATCGACAGGCTTCGATCAGTTGCTCTGCCATGGGCTGGCTGCTGTAGGTCAAGCTGTCGCGAGTCTGGTCCCAGGCCGGCGATTGCTGGAAATCCAGCGCAGGCCGCGCCAGCACTTCCACGGTCAGCGCCGCATTCACCAGCAATTCATCATGGGGCCGTTCGAACGCCAGGCGGGTGATCGGGTTGCCGAACACATCCAGCTCATCGCGACGCGAAGACGGCTGCGGGCTGATCTCCAGCTGTTGCCAGGTACAACGTTGCCAGGCACACGGTCGTGGCCATAAATGCGCCAGTTGCTGGGCCAGGGACACCGGGCTGTCGTAGTGGTAATGGGTATCGTGGAAAATCTGATAACGCGCGCTCATCACACCGACACCGTCTGCTGGCTGACATCGTCCACATGGGCAAAATGGCGCAGCGCCAGGCGATCGGATACTTGCCCACTTTCATCGGCGACCCTTTGCAACAGGTCGGCCAGGCCGTCCAGCGCAGCACGCACGCTGGCCTCGCCGAACAACGGGTTCTCCAGGCAGCCCAGGTCGAAGCGCGCCAGGCGCTCCACCAACGGCGCCAGGCCGGTTTCCCGCGGCACACCGAAATCATCATTGAGGCGACGCAGGGTGCGGCTCACCAGTTTCAACTGGAACAGCACCGCATGGGGGTTCTGCTCATCGAGCAACAACAGGTCGAGCACCGGGATCAACTGTGGTACCGCCAGGTAGCGCGAGCGATAGGTGATGCTGCTGTTGCCCAGTTCCAGCAACCACTCCAGCCCGGCCTGATCGAACACCGCCACACCACGCAGGAACGCTGCCAGGCTGCTGCTGAGAAACTGCAGGCGCTCGATACGCCGGCCCATCATCAAGAAACGCCAGCCTTCATCACGGGTCATGTCGTCCAGAGCAAACCCGGACAGCGCCGCCAGGGACATCACCAGGCGGTTGAGGAAATCCAGCAGCTCGCCAAAATCAGGGGTTTGGCTTTCCAGCTCCATGGCTTCGCGTTGCAGCTCCACCAGCGCCTGCCAGTTTTCCCGGGACAGCTTGCCGCGTACCTGGGACGCCGCCCACTGCAAGCGCTGCAAGTTGGCGCGCAGGCTCGAAGGCCAATCATCACCGAGCAAGGCGGCGAGCAGGCGCTCGGGCAGCTCCCCCTCCTCCGGCAGCAGGCGCAGGCTTTCTCCCAGTTCGACCGCTGCCTGCAACGCCAACGGATCATCGCCATCCACATAACGCGCCAGCACGATGCGCAGCCAGCGCGCACTGTCATCGCAGCGTTCGCAATAGCGGCCAAACCAGAACAGGTTTTCCACCACCCGCGACGGCAAATAAGGGTCGCGACGTACCAGGTCGTGGGCGCCAATCGCACGCTGGGCACGCCACTGTTCGCCGACACTGGCACGTTCACCCAACACCCAGGTGTCCTTGCTGGCGCCGCCGCGCTGCATCGATACCACTTCGGCATCGGCCTCGGCGGCCACACGGGTCAGGCCACCGGGCAGCACGCGATATCCCTCATCACTGGCCACCGCGTACACGCGCATGCCGATGGCGCGGTGTTGCAGATGGTCTTCCTCGGTATGCCACACCGGCGCCTGGGACAACTGCGCCAGCTCCTGGGCAACGTAGGCGTAAGGCCGAGCACACATACGCTCGGCCAGGGCCTGGCGTTGCTCATCGTTCAAGTCGCGACCAAACACCGGGGCGAAACTTTGCGAAGCAAATGCCGGCCTGATCAGCAGCTCCGGGAGTTTTTCCAGGGCTTCGGCCAGCACCGGCGCTTCACCGCACCACCAGGTGGCAATGGACGGCAGGATCAGCGCTTCATCGAACAGGAATTCGTTGATCTTTGGCAAGAAACCCAGCAAGCCTGGGGACTCCAACACGCCGCTACCCAGGGCATTGGCCACCAGCACGTTGCCTTGGCGCACGGCGCCGAGCAGGCCAGGCACGCCAAGGGCCGAGTCGGTACGCAGCTCCAGCGGGTCGCAGAAATCGTCGTCGAGGCGGCGCATGATCGCGTGGACCCGACGCAGGCCGCTGAGGGTTTTCAGGAACACTGTGCTGTCGCGCACGGTGAGATCGCCGCCTTCTACCAACGGGTACCCGAGTTGGCGCGCCAGGTACAGGTGTTCGAAATAGCTCTCGTTGAAACGGCCCGGCGTGAGCAGCACGATCAGCGGTGGCTGGTCGTCGCCCGGTGCCTGGCGGGCCAGGGTTTCCTGGAGCGTGCGAAAGAAACCGGTGAGGTGCTGCACCTGCAAATCACGGTACAAGTCCGGGAACGCGCGGGACACGATGGTGCGGTTTTCCAGGGCGTAGCCGGCGCCCGACGGTGCTTGGGTACGGTCGGCGGTGACCCACCAGCGGCCATCCGGAGTGCGCGCCAGGTCCACGGCGTACAAGTGCAGGAATGCACCGTCGGGCGGCTGGATGCCCTGGCATGGCCACAGGAAGTTGTTATGCCCGAAGACCAGTTCAGCGGGCAGCAAGCCTTCCTTGATCAGGCGCTGCGGGCCATACAGGTCGGCCAGCACCGCGTTGAGCAAGCGCGCACGCTGGGCAATGCCGGCCGACAGCTGCCGCCACTCATCGACGGCCAGCACATGGGGCAGCAGGTCCAGCTCCCAGGGGCGATCAGCGCCCTTGGGGTCGGCGTAGACGTTGTAAGTCACACCGTTTTCCTGGATTTGCCGGGTCAGCAGCGCCTGGCGCTGGGCCAGTTGCGTGGGCGTGCTGCGTTGCAGGTGATCGAGCAAACGCTGCCAATGGGCACGCACCGCGCCGCTGGCGTCCAGCAGTTCGTGGTAGGTGCCCGCGGTGAGCGGGTAACGGTCGAGCAAATCGGACATGGAACGCTCGGCAGGGGCAAGGGAAGTCAGGTTAACTCAAATTCACTACGATCCAATGTGGGAGGGGGCTTGCTCCCGATGGCGGTGCATCAGTGACAAATGTGCTGACTGCACTCTGCTATCGGGAGCAAGCCCCCTTCCACAGTTGGCTCGCATTCATTCCTTATTTGTTGGAAAACGGCGTAAATCCAGGGTCATTGGCATTTCATCGTTCACCTCTACAACCGGCACCGGTCGCTTGCCCGGGCTATGCCCCAAGCGGAAAAACCGCGCCATCCGCCGGCTCTCTGCCTCGTTGGCATTCACCGGCAAGCTGTCGTAATTGCGTCCACCCGGATGCGCCACGTGGTATTGGCAGCCGCCCAGCGAGCGCTGCATCCAGGTGTCGAGCAGGTCGAATACCAAGGGTGCATGCACCGCGATGGTCGGTTGCAGGCAGTTGGCCGGTTGCCAGGCGCGGTAGCGCACGCCAGCGACAAACTCGCCGACGCGGCCGGTCGGTTGCAGCGGCACCGGGATGCCATTGCAGGTCAGCAGGTAGCGTTGCGCTGGCAGGCCAGTCAACTTCACTTGCAGGCGCTCCAGGGACGAATCCACGTAGCGTACCGTACCGCCCACCGCGCCCTCTTCGCCCAGCACATGCCAGGGCTCCAAGGCCTGGCGCAGTTCCAGTTCGATACCGCTGACGGCGTAGTCGCCCACCTTGGGGAAGCGGAACTCCAGGTGCGCAGCGAACCATTCGGCACGCAACGGGTAGCCGGCCGCATTCAGTTCGACGATCACGTCGGCAAAGTCTTGCTCGATAAAATGCGGCAACAGGAAACGGTCATGCAACTCGGTGCCCCAGCGCGCCAGTTTCGGCGGCGCGTAAGGCTCGCGCCAGAACCGTGCGGCCAGCGCGCGCAGTAGCAACTGCTGGGTCAGGCTCATGCGTGCATGGGGCGGCATTTCAAAGGCGCGTAATTCGAGCAAGCCCAGGCGGCCGGTGGCGCCGTCGGGGGAGTAGAGTTTGTCGATACAGAATTCGGCGCGATGGGTGTTGCCGGTCACATCGATCAGCAAGTTGCGCAGCAGGCGATCCACTAACCACGGCGGGCATTCCTCGCCCGGTGCAGGCATCTGCGCGAAGGCGATTTCCAGTTCATACAGCGCATCGTTGCGTGCCTCGTCCACCCTTGGCGCCTGGGAGGTCGGGCCGATGAACAGACCGGAGAACAAGTAGGACAGCGACGGGTGGTTATGCCAGTAGCTGATCAGGCTGCGCAGCAGGTCAGGGCGGCGCAGGAAGGGTGAGTCCTTGGGCGTCGCGCCGCCCAGCACAAAATGGTTGCCGCCACCGGTGCCGGTGTGGCGCCCGTCGATCATGAATTTCTCGGTGGTCAGCCGGGTTTGCCGGGCCTCTTCATAGAGGAATTCGGTGCGCTCCACCAACTCGTCCCAGGTGGCGGACGGCTGTACGTTAACTTCGATCACACCAGGGTCCGGCGTGACCCGCAAGTTGCTCAAACGCGTATCCGCGGGCGGCTCGTAACCTTCCAGCAGCACCGGGCAATGCAACTCTTCGGCGGTGGCCTCGATGGCGGCCACCAGTTCCAGGTAATCCTCGACGCGTTCCATCGGCGGCATAAACAGGTACAGGCGCCCTTCCCGCGCCTCGGCGCACAGCGCGGTGCGAGTCAGCCAGTCAGCGGACTCATCGACCTTCGGCACACGCTCATCGCTCGGGGCCGGCTCGCCGTGGCTATGCAGTTGTTCGGTGGTCGGCAGGTCAGGTTGATCCTGATTCGGGTCGGTCGGGTGCACGAACGGATACTCCGCCGCCGTCACCCACGGTTGGGAAGCCAAAGGCAGGCGATAGCCCAGCGGCGAATCGCCCGGCACCAGGCGGCAGTGATTATCGCGCAGGTACCAGCGACCACTCTGCCAGCGGTCATTGGCCGCGGTGCGCGCCAGGGGCAGCACGTGGCCGATGACGTTACCCAGGCCCTGAGCGAAGACTTTGCGCAGGCGTTCGCGCTCCAGTTCGTCGCTCAAGCGCGGGTCCTGGGCGCTGACGTTATGCGGCAACGCGCCCTCGCGCCACAGGTAGTAGACGTAGTCTTCAAAGGCCGGGAACACAAAGCGCGCCGGCAGTTTCAGGCGTTCGGCGATGCTGGCCAGGAAGCGCCCTGCCATCGCGCCGTCAGCACCATAATCCTCTTGTTCATCGGCGATCAACGCACTGTTGTGCCAGATCGGCACTCCATCTCGGCGCCAGTAACAGTTAAGCGACCAACGCGGCAGTTGCTCGCCGGGGTACCACTTGCCCTGGCCGAAATGCACCAGGCCCGTGGGCGCATAGTGCCGGCGCAGGCGTTGGAACAGCTCGGCGGACAGGCGACGCTTGTCCGGCCCCAGGGCGGCCGTGTTCCATTCGGCGCCGTCAGGGTCGTCGATAGAGACGAAGGTCGGCTCGCCGCCCATGGTCAGGCGCACGTCGTGCTTGAGCAGGTCAGCGTCGATCTGTCGGCCCAGGGCCTGGATCGCCAGCCATTGCTCTTCGGTGTAGGGCTGGGTCACCCGTGGTGCTTCCCAGATGCGTTCCACCGACATCTCGTGGGCAAATTCGCACTCGCATGGCTCCACCAACCCGCTGATCGGCGCGGCAGAAGATGGATCGGGGCTACAGGCCAATGGGATATGCCCTTCACCGGCGAACAGCCCGGAAGTCGCGTCAAGGCCGATCCAGCCGGCGCCGGGCAAATACACTTCACACCAGGCATGCAGGTCGGTGAAATCGACTTCGGTGCCCGAAGGGCCGTCGAGGGCCTTAACGTCGGCGGTGAGCTGGATCAGGTAACCCGAGACAAACCGCGCCGCCAGCCCCAGGTTGCGCAGCAATTGCACCAGCAGCCAGGCCGAGTCGCGGCAGGAGCCGGAGGCGTTTTCCAGGGTGAATTCCGGGGTTTGCACGCCCGGTTCCATGCGGATCAGGTAGCCGATATCGGCGGCCAGACGCTGGTTCAGCCCAACCAGGAAATCCACCGCAGGTAATGGCGTACGGTCGATACCGGCCAGGTACGCGGCGAATCTTGGCGTTAGCGGCAAAGTTTCCAGGTACGGCGCCAGTTCGCGTTGCTCATCGGCGGCGTAGCTGAACGGGATTTTTTCGGCATACGGTTCAAGGAAAAAATCGAACGGGTTGAACACCGCCATCTCGGCGACCAGGTCGACTTCGATGCGCAGTTCGTCCGTCTTTTCCGGAAAGACCAGACGCGCCAGGTAATTGCCCTGGGGGTCTTGCTGCCAATTAATAAAATGCTGCTCGGGCAGCACTTTCAACGCGTAGGACAAGATCCGCGTACGGCTATGGGCTGCCGGGCGCAAACGCACGATCTGAGGGCCGAGTTCGACAGCGCGGTCGTAGCGGTAGTGCGTAACGTGGTGCAACGCAACATGAATCGACACGGCGGCCTCCTGCGAGCCAGGGCATAAGCACAACGCGCGCAAGACTTATGCCAGGGCGTCGGTCATTGCGCTTTATCGTGGGACCCGGTGCAGTACAGCACCAAAACGGCGCCAACATACGTACCACGGTGCAAGAGCCGCACACATTTGTGGCGTCAGTGTGAGGATGGATGGTGAATCTACCCAATCAACGGGCTTTGCGCTTTGCGATTGCGGTTTGGCGCAGATGGCGTATCTCGGACAGTTTTTTGCGCATTTCGCGGTGGCGTTTGCTGTTGAGCAGCAGTAACCCCAACAGCGCAAATAGGTCACGCCAGCCATGGAAACCGCGGCTGAGCCGGAGAAGATCGCCATGAAAATCGTCCCCATGAATACGGGGAAATAGCGCGCCAGGAATCTGTTTAACGAAGGCGGCTCCTTCACATGCGACTACTCGATCTGACGGTTGATTTGACAGACTGCCGAATGCGACGGATTTCCACGAGTTTCGTGCGCATCTCTCGTTGAACCTTGCTATTGAGTGTCAATAATCCGAGCAATGGGAATAACAGCGCCAACCCATAAAGAACTTTGTGAGGCCGGAATTGAACCATCGGAACGACAAACAGTAGACAGGCGACATAGATACCGACCATTACCCACACCCAGGAAGGTCGGCCCCGCAACATCATAAAGTTACTATGGACCGTCAACAGAATGAGCAGCGCCCCGACCAACATGATCTTGAGCCCCACTTGAGCCAGCGGCACATCACGAAAATAAGTGACGAACGCCAGCGCCACAGCCAATGCCAAAGAAAAATACGCAGCAAATACGCCGCCCATAAACGTCAGAAAGTATTGCCTGAAAAAGTCGCGTAGCGTCATTAACTCGTTCATTCGTTTATTTCCTCGTACAACCCTATCGCTATGGTATTGACGTTTCCGGAGTACGCACTTCCGCCAAACCCTATGCTTGCGCCCAGGACGTCTTTGATCTGGGTAGTGGTGCTGTGCTTGAGCTGCGTAGGGGTGAAACGCTTGGTGAGTTCACCCGACGCCTGCTTCAATTTGAGCATCTTCGCAGTCAAGCTGGGATGGTTGATGCTGAGTAGCTCTTTCGTGAGTTTGGCTCTTTCCTGGCGATTCAACCCGCGAAGCACGTCACGCAGACTCTTGCCCGTCGATGCTTTGGCGGCCCTGACCAGCTTGACCGTCGTCAGGGCCGAAGCGCTCACGCCTACCAGTGATACTGCGTCCAGCACAATGGAAGCATTCTGGTACCAGCCCTCACTGTCGAGCCAATCCTTTACCTCAGGCTTGGCGACCTCCAGCGCTGTCCGGGCAATGCCGTTGAAACACTGAAGCGAACTTGCGCCGGCAGCCGCATACCCCACCACGACGATGACGGAACTGGCGCCGGCACTGAAAGGCACCAGAATTGTTCCACTGGCGATCGCAGCCCAACTGATGACAGCCCCAAAACAGGAGATTCCGGTATTCACGGCTTCGCCAATCAGTCGCGATTCTCGAGGATTGTTCACGACATGTTGAGCAAACTGCGTTGGCGCAATGTACTTCTGCGCTTCACGCAAAATGATGCGCTTGGGCTTGATGCTGCAGATGGGCTTGAATTCGCGCAGGGTAATGACGTTGAAGTCGGCGTCGATGTATACGACGCCTGCGCCAACGATACCTGGATCGGCGTCAATGGCCGCAAACAGCCGCGGCAGGTTGATCTGGCTTTCGATGCGCTGGCGCGCCATGAACTGGGAGCGGTTGGAGTCCATGCCGATGCCGGCCAGGGGGTTGCCCATGGGGTGTTCTTCCTTGAAAGGGTGGAGACTGGACTGACGCTATCGGGAGCAAGCCCCCTCCCACACTTTAATGTGTGAATACATTCAAAATGTGGGAGGGGGCTTGCTCCCGATAGCGATCTAATGGGCGCCACCTTACCAAACAGACTCACCACCGACCAGAAAGCAAAACGCCAGCACGAAGCTGGCGTTTTGTAGGTTCAAGCAGCGATCAACGCGGTACCACCGGCTTGCGCGCAGGCTTGCCGCCTTTGCCCTTGGCCGCATCGGTGCGTTCCTTCGCCGCTTGCTTGTTACGCGCCTGGGCCGCTGCCTTGGCTTGCTCACGCTTGTCCCACGGGTTGCTGCCGTCGCTGCCACGGGGTGGCAGGCCAGTGTGCTGGGTGAGGATTTTGGTCGTGGTTTCCTTGGCGACCTTGTGACTGCCGGCCGGCGTCGAGTTCTTGCGACGGGCGCTCTGGTAGCTGTCGGTAGCCGGCTGGTGCAGCGGGATCAACTGGTCCTTGCCCGGCCCGATCAGGTCGGCACGGCCCATGCGGGTCAGCGCTTCACGCAGCATCGGCCAGCCCTTCGGGTCGTGGTAGCGCAGGAACGCCTTGTGCAGACGGCGCTGCTCTTCGCTCTTGACGATAGTCACCGCGTCGCTCTTGTAGGTGACCTTGCGCAGCGGGTTCTTGCCCGAGTGGTACATCGCCGTGGCGGTAGCCATTGGCGAGGGGTAGAACGCCTGCACCTGGTCGGCACGGAAGCCGTTGCCCTTGAGCCACAGGGCCAGGTTCATCATGTCTTCATCGGTGGTGCCCGGGTGGGCGGCGATGAAGTACGGGATCAGGTACTGCTCCTTGCCCGCTTCCTTGGTGTACTTCTCGAACATGCGCTTGAACTTGTCATAGCTGCCAATGCCCGGCTTCATCATCTGGTTGAGCGGACCTTCCTCGGTGTGTTCCGGGGCGATCTTCAAGTAGCCACCCACGTGGTGGGTCACCAGCTCTTTGACATATTCAGGCGACTCGACGGCCAGGTCGTAGCGCAGGCCGGAAGCGATCAGGATCTTCTTCACACCCGGCAAAGCACGGGCGCTGCGATACAGCTGGATCAACGACGAGTGGTCGGTGTTCAGGTTCGGGCAGATGCCAGGGAACACGCAGGATGGCTTGCGGCACGCGGATTCGATTTCCGGGCTCTTGCAGGCGATGCGGTACATGTTCGCGGTCGGGCCGCCGAGGTCGGAAATCACACCGGTGAAACCCGGGACCTTGTCGCGGATCTCTTCGATCTCGCGGATGATCGACTCTTCGGAACGGTTCTGGATGATGCGGCCTTCGTGCTCGGTGATCGAGCAGAAGGTGCAGCCGCCGAAGCAGCCACGCATGATGTTCACCGAGAAGCGGATCATGTCGTAGGCCGGGATTTTCTCCTTGCCGTACGCCGGGTGCGGTACGCGGGCGTAAGGCATGCCAAACACGTAGTCCATTTCTTCGGTGGTCATAGGAATGGGCGGCGGGTTGAACCACACATCCACTTCACCATGCTTCTGCACCAGGGCGCGGGCATTGCCTGGGTTGGTTTCCAGGTGCAACACCCGGTTGGCGTGGGCGTAGAGCACAGCGTCGCCGCGGACTTTTTCCACCGAGGGCAGGCGGATAACGGTCTTGTCGCGGGTCATGCGCGGGCTGGCCAGGATCTGCACAACCTTGGCTTCTTCCGGATCGTCCACCGGGCCTTTCTCTTGCTCGATGGCGCAGGCCTGGGTGTCTTGGGTATTCACATACGGGTTGATGATCTTGTCGACCTTGCCCGGACGGTCGATGCGCGTGGAGTCCACTTCGTACCAGCCCGCCGGTGTGTCGCGGCGAATGAACGCGGTGCCGCGCACATCGGTGATGTCTTCGATCTTGTGGCCCCACGACAGGCGCTGGGCCACCTCGACGATGGCACGCTCGGCGTTGCCGTACAGCAGGATATCGGCGGTGGCGTCGATCAGGATCGAGTTGCGCACACGGTCCTGCCAGTAGTCGTAGTGGGCGATGCGGCGCAGGGAGGCTTCGATGCCGCCCAGTACGATCGGTACGTTCTTATAGGCTTCCTTGCAACGCTGGCTGTACACCAGGCTGGCGCGGTCCGGGCGTTTGCCGGCCATGCCACCGGGGGTGTAGGCGTCGTCGGAGCGGATTTTCTTGTCGGCGGTGTAGCGGTTGATCATCGAGTCCATGTTGCCGGCCGCGACACCGAAGAACAGGTTCGGCTCGCCGAGCTTCATGAAATCGTCTTTGGACTGCCAGTTCGGCTGGGCAATGATCCCGACGCGGAAGCCCTGGGCCTCCAGCAGCCGGCCGATGATTGCCATGCCGAACGACGGATGGTCAACGTAGGCATCACCGGTGACGATGATGATGTCGCAGGAATCCCAGCCAAGCTGATCCATCTCCTCCCTGCTCATCGGCAGGAATGGCGCAGGACCGAAACATTCGGCCCAGTACTTGGGATAGTCAAATAACGGCTTGGCTGTTTGCATGACGGTGACCGGTGTTGAGATGAAAAATCGCGGGCGCGGAATATAGCACAAATTTTGACCAATTCCGACGGCAATGGTCGGCTTTAATCCTGGCCGTCTCCTACCCCGCCAGGCGCCCAGCTTTTGCGCACGCACGGGTAACAAGTAGATAACCTCCAGCGGCGAAAACCGTGGATAGGCTGGCCCCAAATAACGATGCATTTGGAGCCCCTGATGACCAGCAATCCCACACCTGCGTTTTCGACTCACGCAGGCTTTATCCGCGCCCAACTGCCGGCCTGGCTGACACTGGCGCCCGAGGAGATACGCAAGGCGCTGCGCGAAAGCCTGCTCAAGAGCAATCAGGCCAGGCATGATTTCAAGGAATATCTGCGCAGCCTCAAAAGCCCGGAAGCCTATGCGCGGCCCATGCTCAGGCAAGCCCTGCAACGCAAGTTTCCCGGCCAGCGGATCGATGAGTCCGCGCTCCTGGTGCGCAAATGGAAGCACCACCACGTGCTGGGCCTGGTCAAGACTGCCGCAGGTACCACGGAGCAGAGCCTGTTGGAGGTGGCGCTACAAAACTTCGAAGCAGACGAGGCCGAAGGCAAGGGCATCGAGGCCGGCTCGGGTATCTATACCCAAGCCGGAGGTGACCGCAAGCTTAGCTCCGTGACGCCGCAGCAATTGGCCAAACTGTGCCGCGACCTGGATATTGGCCGGTATTACCAGTACCACGTCGAACAGGTACTGGGCCCCACCCATACCCTGACCATGACCTCGTACGTGCGCAGGCTGTTTGTCGAAAAAGAAAGGCATAGCCTCGCGGTGTCACTGCACGTGGCGCGGCTGAACAATGTGCTTACCCAAGAACGCTATGAGCAGTTGCTCGCGCTGGCGCGCACCGGCAGCCATCCGCAGGTGCGCTGCAGTCACCTCACTCTCGATGCGGTCGTGCTGCCCAATGTGCTGGTGTTCGAATGGGGCAGTGAAAACCCGCAACAGTTGCTCTACGTACCGGAGGATCCGGCGGCCCCCTTGCGCTTGCACACGGACGCAGAAGACTTGAACCAGCAACTGGCTGATCGGCTGAGCAACACGCCCGCCTACCTGGCGTTTTTCAAGCACCTGGTGCCCTTGCGTCACCGAGAAACCCTGCTCGAGGTGCGACCCGCCTGGCGAGACTGGTTCTCCGTAGGGGCTACCGGCAGACTGATACCGGCCAGCCTGGCAAAACCCATGACGTATAGCGCCATCCGCGGCCATGTGTTCCTGGCCATTACCCGCCATCGCATCGAGCAAATCAAACAAGACGCACGCGCACTGGTAGTGCCCACCGCGGATGCGGACCTGGCCAGCCGGCAAAAGCGCTTGCAGTCCTATCTGGAGCTGGGAAAGTCGGTGCTGTTCTTTGCCGCCTCATTCGTGCCGGTCGTAGGCGAGGTCTTACTGGCGGTCAGTGCGGCGCAGTTGCTCGGCACTGTCTATAACGGGTTTGCCGCCTGGAGCCGGGGCGACAGCGACGAAGCCCTCGAGGACCTGATGGATGTGGTGGACGCGGCCACTACCGCCGTCATCACCGCTGGCGCGGTCAAGGCGGTGGGGTTTTCCGCCGGTTTGGTCAAGGTCAGGCTGCGCGGCGGACGTGAACGCCTGTGGAACCCGGACCTTGCGCCTTACCGTCATCTGGAGAGCACCTTGCCCGGCGGGTTACCCGCCGATGCCGAGGGTGTGTATAACCACGCAGGGCAAGCCTATGTGAAACTCGACGACCGCCTGCATGCGGTCAAGCGCGACCCGGGCAGCCAGCAATGGCAACTGCAGCATCCCAGCGATCCCGACGCCTACACCCCACCACTGCACGGTAACGGCACCGGTGGTTGGCGGCATGCCCACGAGACACCACGGGCCTGGGACGACCTCAAGCTGATCAAACGCCTTGGGCCAGACGCCGCCAACATCACCCAGGCCCAGGTCGAGCCACTGCTGCTGGTGGGGGGGGCCAACAGCAGCACCCTGCGCCGGGCGCACCAGGAATCGCTGCGCCCACCACCGCAGCTGCGCGAAACACTCAAGCAGTTCAACCTGGAAGAGGAGATCAACAGTTTCGACGCCGATCGCGCCGAAGGTTCGACGCTTACGCCCTGCACACCTTATATCCAGCTCCATGAGGTCTGCTCACTCCCCGAATGGCCCAGCGGACGGATGGTGAATATTGTCGATGAGCAGGGCAAGACCTTGATCAGCCTGGGCGGTGGCACACAAGCCATCAAGGTACCGCTGGCGCGTTTCAGGAAAGGTGAGTTGCTGTATTGCCTGGAGAGCGCACTGCCCACAATCGAATTTAACGAGCTGCTGCCCGCTGAGCCCGCCCCGCACCGGACCCATGTCGAGAACCTTGCCCAGCGTTTGAGCCAAACGGTACCTGAACATTCGCACCGTCTGTTTACTTGGCTGGAGCAGACCTTGAAGCAACCCGGCAGCGGCGTCGAGCAGGAGATCGGTAAGCTGGTCCCGGACTTGCCGGCAAGCCAGGTCGAAGAAATGGCCTCGGTACTCAGCCCCGAACAGCGTGGCAGGTTACTGCGTGAGAAAAGCCTGACCCGGCAACAACACTGGGAAGCCGACCAGTACCTGCAACAAGCCGAGGCCAGCCGGCTGCTCGCCAGCCTGCACCTGGAGTCAATGTCCACGCCGCAAACGCCGGAAATGATGCTCGCAGCCCTGGAACAATTGCCCGGTTGGCCCCTCTCCCGCCGCCTGGAAGTGCGCGACATCGGCACCAGCGGCCCGCTGTTATGCAGCAGCGGCACAGGCGACGCCAGCCAGCGCTTGCTGATCATCCGTGAAGGCCAGCACTATCGCCCACGGGATAGCCAGGGCCGGACGCTGGCCGAACCCAGTGACCTGCCCACTGCCATCAGCCATGTACTGCCGCCCACAGAGCTCGACGCCGTGCTGCGCCAAGCCCAGGAAAGCACCCTCAAGGAGGCCATGCGTAAATCCAGCCAAAAAAGTATGGCGCAGGGTTTAATCGCTAAGCGTGCACCGTTCAAACGCAGCGATTCGTTTCCCAAGCGGCACCGCATCGAACCCGCATTTGCCGACCCAGCCCCGCCTGCGGGGCTCACGCTGAGGGCGGACGGCATCTATCAGGCGCCCGTCCTGCCCGACGGCAGCTATCGCTATTACATCCTGGATAACGCCCGATACTACCGGGTGCAGGCCGATGACAGTGGTTGGCGACTGATCGACGCACGCAGCCACTTCAGGGCGTACCAGCCGTATCTGCGCAAGCACAGCGAGAGCGGCTGGGAACTGGACGGCACCGTCGCCACGCCATTCGGTGGCGTGCCAAGACCTGACTTCGAAGGCACGGCGCCAAGCGACTCCAGCGAAACCTTTGTATCCGCCGAACCCGCCACTGACTATGAGTCGGCCGACGAAGGCGCCATCGTGTATACGGCGGACGAATTGCAGCACATGCGCTCATCCGCCAGCTACCAGCAAAGTGCCAATCATCTCCGCAGTTTCGAACGCGCCAACAATGGCCGCTACCCCTTGCGCGATACCGAGGGACAGCCGCTGCGGATCAAATCGATCCAGGCCACCGGCCGCACGAGAAGCGGCAAGGCCTACAGCAAGGCCCTGATCATGCCGTTCATTGAGTGGGAAGGCTTTGAGAAAGTCGCGGCGTTATATGACGAAAAATTAACGGTAACGCCCTTCACCGCCGCACATCAGAAGTTTCCCGAAGAAGCCAGCCTGCTCGGCCAGTCCACAGTGGTGACCACCAAGGCGATTGCCAAGGGCGAAGCGCTGGGGGTGTACGGCGGCGAGCTGGTGCCCTCGCGAATCGCCCAACAGCGTCGCGATCCCTATTTGCTGGATGTGCACACATGGGCGCAGCCTGGCGCGCAAGTAGGCAGCACGCAGACACCGAAAATGGTCAGCGCCTTTCTCAGTTTTTCCGGCGATAACGTACTGTCGCGGATTAACACGATGTTCGAGTACAGCAACGGTACACCGGTCAGGCAAGCCAAGACCGGCTACAACGTCGAAGACGCCAGGTTTATCGTCGATGTGCTGACCGCCGACCAGTCGCGGATGCGCCTGCGCCTGAGCGCCTTCTTTGCCACCGAGGATTTGGCAGCCGGCACGGAGTTACGCTGGGACTACGGTTATGACGAAAAAATGATCAAACAGCTGTTCAGCAAGGCAAATTGACGGCGGGCTACTCATCGTCGTCGAAGTTGTAGCTGCCCGGTGCCAGGTTCTCGAAACGGGTGTACTTACCAATGAACGCCAGGCGGATAAAGCCGATGGGCCCGTTCCGCTGCTTGCCGATAATGATCTCGGCAATGCCTTTGTGCTCGGTCTCGGGGTGATACACCTCGTCGCGGTACACGAACATGATCACGTCGGCGTCCTGCTCGATCGCTCCGGATTCGCGCAAGTCGGAGTTTACCGGGCGCTTGTTGGGCCGTTGTTCCAGGGAGCGGTTGAGCTGGGACAGCGCCACCACCGGGCAGTTGAATTCCTTGGCCAGGGCTTTGAGGGACCGGGAGATTTCGGAAATTTCGTTGGTGCGGTTGTCACCGCTGGAACCCGGGATCTGCATCAACTGCAGGTAGTCAATCATGATCAGCGCGATGTCGCCGTGTTCACGCACCAGGCGGCGGGTACGCGCACGCATCTCGGATGGGCTGATACCGGCGGTGTCATCGATGAACAGCTTGCGGTCGTTGAGCAGGTTGACCGCCGAGGTCAGGCGCGGCCAGTCGTCGTCTTCCAATTGGCCGGAACGCACCTTGGTCTGGTCGATGCGCCCCAGGGACGAAAGCATACGCATGATCAGCGATTCGCCTGGCATCTCGAGGGAGTACACCAGCACCGCCTTGTCGCTGCGCAGTACGGCGTTTTCCACCAGGTTCATCGCAAAGGTGGTTTTACCCATGGACGGACGGCCGGCGACGATAATCAAGTCGGACGGCTGCAGGCCGCTGGTCTTTTCGTCGAGGTCGGTGTAGCCGGTGGAAATACCGGTAATGGCGGCATCGGTGTTGAACAAGGTGTCGATGCGGTCGATGGCCTTGGTCAACAGGTCGTTGACGCTGACCGGGCCACCGGTCTTGGGCCGTGCCTCGGCGATCTGGAAGATCTGGCGCTCGGCCTCGTCAAGAATCTCGGCGGCGGTGCGGCCTTCGGGGTTAAAGGCGCTGTCGGCGATCTCGGTACTGATGCCGATCAACTGGCGCAGGGTGGCGCGCTCGCGGACGATCTGCGCATAAGCTTTGATGTTGGCGACGGACGGGGTGTTTTTCGCCAGTTCACCGAGGTAGCCCAGGCCGCCAACCTGGGAGGTCTGGCCTTCCTTGTCCAACTGCTCGGCCAGGGTCACCACGTCGATCGGTGAGTTCTGGTCGGCCAGCTTGGCGATGGCGCGGAAGATCAGGCGGTGGTCATGACGATAGAAGTCGCCGTCCGAGACTTGATCCAGCACGCGTTCCCAGGCGTTGTTGTCCAGCATCAAGCCACCGAGCACGGCCTGTTCGGCCTCGATGGAATGCGGCGGCACCTTCAGGGCAGCGGTTTGCAGATCGTATTGCTCAGGAGCGGAGATTTCGTTCATGGCCACTTGAAATTTGGGGGTGTGTAGAAAAACAAAAGGCACGACCTGTAAACAGGATCGTGCCCGATGTTAACCGGCTGACACGCGAGGTGCCAGTCAGTTAGGTGCGACTTAAGCTGCTACCACGACAACGCGTACGGTGGCTTCAACTTCGGCGTGCAGGTGCACGGCTACGTCGAATTCGCCTACGTTGCGGATGGTGCCGTTCGGCAGACGAACTTCGCTCTTCTGCACTTCAACGCCGGAGGCGGTCAGTGCATCAGCGATGTCGTGGGTGCCGATCGAACCGAACAGCTTGCCTTCGTCACCGGCGGTGGCAGTGATAGTCACTTCCAGCTCAGCCAGTTGGGCAGCGCGAGTTTCGGCCGAAGCTTTTTTGTCTGCTGCGGCTTTTTCCAGCTCAGCGCGACGCTCTTCAAACGCAGCCAGGTTGGCAGCGGTTGCAGCGGTGGCTTTGCCGTATGGCAGCAGGTAGTTACGACCGTAGCCGGCCTTAACGTTCACTTTGTCGCCCAGGTTGCCCAGGTTGGCGACTTTTTCCAGAAGGATCAGTTGCATGTGAAAATCCTCTAACTTTTAACCTTCACCGTTCGCGTTATCGGCGTCTTTCGATGCCAGACGACCGCGAAAATCAATCAGGCCGTCGACAATGGCCAAGACCACGAGTAACGGATAGATCAGCTGCATGAACAGCAACAGCGTGACGTACAACCCCACCAGCCAGAACCTGGCCAGGCGCTTGCGCGCAACCAGCCCATGGATCAGGGCCAGCCCGGCAAACACCAGCGGTACGCTGCAAATCGGCGCCAGCAAGGCCATCTGTGGGCCGAAGTTCGGCCCGACAACCATGCACGCCAGCAGCAACATCGCCGGCCCCGCTGGGATTCTGATACTGCGAAACTCGCGACCAAAACCACCCGGGTTGTACAACAACGCCTGCCAATAACGCCCAAGAATCAGGCTCAGCACGCTGACGACCTGCAACAATGCCGCAATCAGGCCGGTCAGGACCGGGGCAATCAGTGACGCAAACCGCGCTCGCTCATCTACCGACAACTGCTGGTAGAGATCCCCGAGGGCCAGCGGCAGGATCTTGACGATTTCCTGCGACAGCGCCTCGATTTGCGGGCGGAAAGCCGCGCCAAGCATCACTGAGTACACCAACCCCAATGCCACGCTGACCAGCAGCGTGCGGACCCAGGACTCACTTGCGCGCAGAACCAACGCAAGGCTCGATGACCCCAGCAGTACCAGAAGTACCCGTGGATCACCCATTTGCAGCCACCAGATCAAGGCCGGCAACAAACCCAGGGCAAGAACGCCAAGGGCGTCCTTCAAACCGCGCCGCAGCAGCACAAGGCAACCCGCGGCAGCACCCAACCAATAAAGCAACGGCAATGCCGCACAGCCAGCCACTACCAGAGTGGCCTGCACACGACCGCGCATGATGAACTCAGCTAAGGCGCGCATGCATTCAATCCCTTACTACTTGTCGACTGCCCGGTCTCAGCGGCCGTGGCTGTCGGTGTAGGCCAGCAGGGCCAGGAAGCGGGCGCGCTTGATAGCGGTGGCCAGCTGACGCTGATAACGTGCTTTGGTACCGGTGATACGGCTTGGAACGATTTTGCCGGTCTCGGATACGTAGGCTTTCAGAGTGTTGAGATCTTTGTAATCGATCTCTTTCACGTCTTCAGCGGTGAAGCGGCAGAATTTACGACGACGGAAGAAACGTGCCATTTGATAGGCTCCTTAAAAGGTCCGTGGATTACTCGTCAGCGTTATCGCTGTTGTCGCTGTCATCACTATCAGCGCTATCAGCGCCTTCGTGCTCAGGACGGTCGCGACGCTCACGGCGCTCACTGCGGTTTTCTTCAGCCTTGAGCATCTCGGATTGGCCGGTAACGGCTTCTTCGCGACGGATGACCAGGTTACGGATCACTGCATCGTTGTAGCGGAAGTTGTCTTCCAGCTCGGCCAGGGCCTTGCCAGTGCACTCAACGTTCAGCATCACGTAGTGAGCCTTGTGAACATTGTTGATTGCGTAGGCCAGTTGACGACGGCCCCAATCTTCCAGACGGTGGATTTTGCCGCCGTCTTCTTCGATCAGCTTGGTGTAACGCTCAACCATGCCGCCGACTTGCTCGCTTTGATCCGGGTGGACCAAAAAGATGATTTCGTAATGACGCATGAATGCTCCTTACGGGTTGTAGCCTGCCGCTCAAAAACGGTCAGACAAGGAGTGAATGACACTTATGGATCTTGCCGCAGGGGAGGCACATGCGTGCCTGCCAGTAAGGCAAGGGGCGCAATTGTAGAGAAGGGGGAGAAGCGGCGCAAGGTGATTGGTGATTATTTGAACAATGGTTACTGACACCGGAAGCCAATGTGGGAGGGAGCTTGCTCCCGATAGCAGTGTGTCAGCCAAACATCAGCTGACTGATACACCGCAATCGGGAGCAAGCCCCCTCCCACATTTTGATTCTGTGCCAGGCTCAGAATTACTTCTTGGCCTTGACCTTGGCACCGCGCTGGCGCTGAGCTTCAAACAAGCAAACACCCGTCGCTACCGATACGTTAAGACTGCTGACACTACCGGCCATCGGCAAATGCACCAGGTAATCGCAATGCTCACGGGTCAGGCGACGCATGCCTTTACCTTCGGCGCCCATGATCAGGATGGTCGGGCCGGTAAGGTCCTGGTCATAAATGCTGACCTCGGCCTCGCCTGCCGTACCCACGACCCACAAGCCACGCTGCTGGAGTTTCTCCAGGGTACGCGCCAGGTTGGTCACGGCCACCAGCGGAATCACTTCCGCCGCGCCGCAGGCGACTTTACGCACGACTGGCGTAAGGGTCGCTGACTTGTCCTTGGGCACGATCACCGCCAGCGCACCGGCAGCGTCCGCCGAACGCAGGCAGGCGCCGAGGTTGTGCGGGTCGGTCACGCCGTCCAGCACCAGCAGCAGTGGCGCGCCTTCGGTACGGTCGAGCAACTCGTCGAGCATCGCTTCGCCCCAGACCTGGCTTGGGCTGACGTCCGCCACCACGCCCTGGTGTACGCCTTCGACCCAGACGTCCATTTCACGACGCTCGGCCTGGCCGATGGCCACCTTGTTTTGCGTGGCCAGCTCGACAAGCGCCTGTACACGCGGCTCGCTGCGGCCTTCGGCCAACCACACCTGCTTGACGCGCTTGGGATGGTGACGCAGCAGTGCTTCTACGGCGTGCACGCCGTAGATTTTTTCCAGACTCATGACTTGGCCTTAGGTTTGCGCGACCCGCCGCTCTTCGCGGGGGCCGAACCCGCTTTGGGCGGGCCTTTACGGTGTTTACTCGGCTTGCTCGACGGTTTTTCCGCCCCTTGGGACTTTCCCCCAGGCGCCGCTTTACCACCGCTTTTGGCTTCGTTGAGCAACTGCTGCTTCAACTCGCGACTCTTGCGCAACTCGGCGTTTTTCGCCGCGGCATCGCTTGGGCGGTAGGCTTCAGGAGCCTTGTCCTTGGCAGAAGAACGACGACCGGCCTTGGCCGGTGCAGGCTCGGCGACTGCCGCTTTCGCAGGAGCCCCTTTGCCCTTGGCAGTCGGCGCCGCGGTTTCGCTGCCACGTTTCTTACGGCCAGTCGGCTCTGCGGGCTTGTCAGGCATGCCGAAGTCGATCTTGCGCTCGTCGAGATCGACGCGCATGACCTGCACTTCCACGGTATCGCCCAGGCGGAAGCTGCGCCCGGTGCGCTCGCCCGCCAGGCGGTGATGCACAGGGTCGAAGTGGTAGTAGTCACCCGGCAAGGCGGTGACGTGCACCAGGCCCTCGACGTAGATGTCGGTCAGCTCGACGAACAGGCCAAAACCGGTCACGGCGGTGATCACACCCGGGAACGTCTCGCCAACGCGATCCTTCATGAACTCGCACTTGAGCCAGTTCACCACGTCGCGGGTGGCTTCGTCGGCGCGGCGCTCACTCATGGAGCACTGCTCGCCCAGTTGTTCCAGGGCCGCCTCGTCGTACGGATAGATCCGTGCCTTCGGAATGGTCATGGCACCGGCGCGCTTGACGTGCGGGGTGTTCTGCTTGGAGTGGATCACGCTGCGGATCGCCCGATGCGTGAGCAGGTCCGGGTAGCGACGAATCGGCGAGGTGAAGTGGGTGTACGCCTCGTAATTCAAGCCGAAATGGCCCTGGTTGTCGGCGCTGTATACCGCCTGACTCAGGGAACGCAGCATCACGGTCTGGATCACGTGGTAATCCGGACGGTCCTTGATGCTGGCCAGCAGCGCCTGGTAATCCTTCGGCGTCGGGCCGTCCTTGCCTTTGTGCAGGGACAGGCCAAGCTCACCGAGGAACGCACGCAGCTTTTCAAGGCGCTCCGGCGGCGGACCGTCGTGCACCCGGTACAACGCTGGAATTTCATGCTTCTTCAGGAACTCGGCAGTGGCCACGTTGGCCGCCAGCATGCATTCCTCGATCAGCTTGTGCGCGTCGTTACGGGTGGTCGGCGTGATTGCGGCGATCTTGCGCTCGGAACCGAAGACAATCCGGGTTTCCTGGGTTTCAAAATCGATCGCGCCACGGGTATGGCGGGCGCCCAGCAAGACCTTGTACAGCGCGTACAACTGCTTGAGGTGCGGCACCACGTCGGCGTATTCGCTGCGCAGGGCCTTGGCTTCGCTGGTCTTCGGTGTTTCCAGGATGGTGCTGACTTTGTTGTAGGTCAGGCGTGCCTGGGAGTGGATCACCGCTTCGTAGAATTGATAGTCGGTCATCTCGCCGGTTTTCGAGATGGTCATCTCGCACACCATGGCCAAGCGGTCGACTTTCGGGTTCAGGGAGCACAGGCCGTTGGACAGCTGCTCAGGCAGCATCGGGATCACGCGCTCAGGGAAGTACACGGAGTTGCCGCGCACCTGGGCTTCGTTATCCAGGGCCGAACCGATCTTCACGTAGCTGGAGACGTCGGCAATCGCGACGAACAGCTTCCAGCCGCCGGAGAACAGGCGCAGCTTGCCCGGCTTGGCTTCGCAGTAGACCGCATCGTCGAAGTCGCGGGCATCTTCGCCGTCAATGGTGACGAACGGCAGGTGACGCAGGTCGATGCGTTTTTCTTTGTCTTTGTCTTCGACTTCCGGCTTGAGCTTGGCGGCTTCCTTGAGCACCGCATCAGGCCAGACGTGAGGAATATCGTAGGTGCGCAGCGCGACGTCGATTTCCATGCCCGGCGCCATGTAGTTGCCGACCACTTCAACGATATCGCCCTGGGGCTGGAAGCGTGCAGTCGGCCAATGGGTGATCTTCACCTCGACGAACTGGCCGACCTTGGCGGCGCCATTGCGGCCTGGCGTGATCAGTACTTCCTGCTGGACCTTCGGGTTATCCGGTACCACAAAGCCGATGCCGCCTTCTTCGAAGTAACGGCCGACGATGGACTCGTGGGCACGGGACACCACTTCGACGATCACGCCTTCACGGCGACCGCGACGGTCCAGGCCGGAAACCCGCGCCAGGGCACGATCGCCGTCGAACACCAGGCGCATTTGCGCGGGGCTCATGAACAGGTCGTCGCTGCCATCGTCCGGGATCAGGAAGCCAAATCCGTCACGGTGGCCGGCGATGCGGCCAAGGATCAGGTCGAGCTTGTCCACCGGCGCGTAGGTGCCGCGGCGGGTGTAGATCAGTTGCGCGTCGCGCTCCATGGCGCGCAGGCGGCGGCGCAGGGCTTCGAGCTGGTCTTCGGTGGTCAGACCGAATTCTTCGACCAACTGCTCGCGGCTAGCAGGCGAACCACGATCGGCGAGGTGCGCCAGGATCAGTTCGCGGCTAGGAATAGGGTTTTCATATTTTTCCGCTTCACGAGCGGCCTCGGGATCGAGGGACTGCCAATCGGCCATTAGAGAGTTTTCACCTTGTCTATATGCGGGTTAGTTTGGCATACGCGTATTGAAACGGGAAATTTCAGGTATCAACAAGCGTTTAAAAGCCCTTTGCGACCCCCGGCGCGCACCTTGCACGACCACTGGCGAAATTTTCCAGGCTTTTTTCATGGCAGGGGTTTACAGCGTAAATATCGCTCCGTATAGTGCGCGCCATCGACGACGGCAACGTTGTCAGATAATGCCCAGGTGGTGAAATTGGTAGACACGCCAGCTTCAGGTGCTGGTGATCGCAAGGTCGTGGAAGTTCGAGTCTTCTCCTGGGCACCAAATTCAGATCAAACCCGCGAAAGCGGGTTTTTTCGTTTCAGGCCTTTGATTTTTAACGGGAAAATTGATTTATATTTTTCGAATCAGGGGTTTACAGAACAAAAAGCCCGCCGTATAGTTCGCCCCATCAACAGCGGCAACGTTGTTCGATAATGCCCAGGTGGTGAAATTGGTAGACACGCCAGCTTCAGGTGCTGGTGATCGCAAGGTCGTGGAAGTTCGAGTCTTCTCCTGGGCACCAAATTCAGATCAAACCCGCGAAAGCGGGTTTTTTCGTTTCTGACGCCAGAAAAACTCCCCAGTGATTTCCCCCTCATCCGCACTTGAGAAGTTTTATCGTTTATCCTTGCAATGATTTGTTGCATATAGCGAGGAACACTTCGGATGATGATCCGCGATAACCGACTCAAGACATCCCTTCTGCGTGGCCTGAGCCTCACCCTGCTTGGCCTGACCCTGCTCTCGCCCACCGCCTACTCCGCCGACAAGATCGCCCTGACCTTGTACAACGGCCAGCACAAGGAAGTCGGCGATGAACTCGCCAAAGCCTTTGAAGCCAAGACTGGCATTCACGTTAACGTGCGTAAAGGCAGCAGCAATCAGTTGGCCAGCCAGGTCGTCGAAGAAGGTGACCGTTCCCCTGCCGACGTGATCTATACCGAAGAGTCGCCGCCACTGAACAAACTCGGCGAGCAAGGCCTGCTGGCGAAGATCGATACCAGCACCCTCGATGTACTACCCAAGGATTACGTTGGCCGTAACGGCGATTGGATGGGCGTGACCGCCCGCACCCGCGTCGTGGCTTTCAACCCAAAACTGATTGCTGAAAAAGACCTGCCCAAGTCGGTATTGGACTTCGCCGGCCCCGAGTGGCAAGGCAAGGTCGGCTTCGTACCCACCAGCGGCGCGTTCCAGGAACAAGCGGTGGCAATCATCAAGCTGCACGGCCGTGAAGCCGCGGAAGAATGGCTGACCGGCCTGCGCGCCTTCGGCAAGGTGTACAGCAACAATATGGTCGCCCTCAAGGCCGTGGAAAACGGCGAAGTGGCCACCGTACTGGTGAACAACTACTACTGGTTTGCCCTGAAGAAGGAGAAAACCAACCTGGACTCCCAACTGCACTACTTCACTGATGGCGATGCCGGCGGCCTGATTACCGTGTCCTCCGCTGCCGCACTGAAATCCAGCAAGCACCCCAAGGAAGCCCAGCAACTGCTGGCATTCATGGCCAGTGAAGAAGGCCAGCGCGTGATCACTAACACTTCGGCCGAGTACCCACTGCGTAAAGGCATGGAATCCAACCGCGGCCTCAAGCCATTTAGCGAGTTGCAACCGCCGAAAGTCACCCCGGCCGACCTTGGCAACGCCGAAGAAGCCTTGGAACTGGAACGTGACGTTGGCTTGAACTGATGAACCCATCGCTACCTGCCGCAGCGTTCAGCCCCCGGCGCAAACGCCCTTCGATCTGGCTGTTGTTGCCGGTGCTGTTGCTGGTCGGCATGAGCCTGCTGCCACTGGCGTATGTCGGGCTCAAGGCCTGGCAGGCGGGCTGGGCAGAGGCGGTGCATCTGTTATGGCGGCCGTATGTCTTCGGCCTGCTGCGCAACACCCTCGCGCTGATGGTCGGCGTGACCGTGACCTGCGGCGTGATCGGCCTGTCCCTGGCTTGGCTACTGGAACGCAGCAACCTGCCAGGACGGCGCATCTGGGGCGTGATCCTGTGCCTGCCGTTTGCCGTGCCGGCGTTTGTCAGCAGCTTTACCTGGGTGTCGCTGAGCGCCAACTTCGAAGGGCTGGGCGGCGCGATCCTGGTGATGAGCCTGTCCAAGTACCCGCTGGTATTCCTGCCGGTGGCGGCGACCTTGCGCAACCTTGACCCGTCCCTGGAAGAATCCGCCCGCACATTGGGGCTGAACCGCTGGGGCGTGTTCCTGCGCATCACCTTGCCGTTGCTGTGGCCGTCGTTGCTGGCCGGCGCGCTGCTGATCGCCCTGCATATGCTGGTGGAGTTCGGCGCGTTGTCGATCATTGGCTTGCAGACCTTTACCACGGCGATCTACCAGCAATTCGAACTGGAATTCAGCAATGCCAATGCCGCAATGCTCTCGGCGGTGTTGCTGGTGATGTGCCTGACCTTGCTGTGGCTGGAGCTGCGCGTGCGCGGCAAAGGCCGGCATGTGCGCATAGGCCAAGGGGCGGCGCGACATGCCGCACAGGTCCGGTTGGGCAAATGGGCGCCTTTGGGCCAGGTGTATTGCCTTGGGCTGGCGATCATCGGCAGCGGCATTCCCCTGGGGATGCTCGGTTACTGGCTGGCCGTAGGCTCATCTGCAGCGTTTCCGATGGCAGAGATAGGTGAGGCGCTGCTGTCCTCCCTGGCACTGTCACTGGGCGGCGCAGCTCTGTGCCTGGTGCTGGCGGTGCCGGTGGGACTGCTGGTGGTGCGCTACAAAGGTCAACTGGCGATCTGGGCCGAACGCCTGCCCTATCTACTGCATGCTCTGCCCGGCTTGGTGATTGCGCTGACGCTGGTGTATTTCGCCCTGCATTATGTGCCGCTGCTGTACCAGACCTCGGCGTTGCTGTTGATCGCTTATGCGCTGCTGTTCTTGCCATTGGCCCAGGCGCCGATTCGCACCGCGCTGAACAAGGCCGCACCGCAATTGGAAGAGGCAGCACGCACGTTGGGCGCTTCGTCGTTCAGTGCGTTTTGCCGGGTGACGTTGCCGATTATCTTCCCGGCGCTGGGAGCGGCGTTTGCACTGGTGTTCCTGGATGCGATGAAGGAGTTGACCGCGACGTTGCTGCTCAGTCCGACCGGGCTGAATACCCTGGCGACTGCCGTTTGGGCACATACTTCGAATGTGGAGTTTGCGGCGGCGGCGCCTTATGCGGCACTGCTGATTCTGGTGTCGGGGTTGCCGGTGTATTTGCTCACGACTCGGATGTATCTGAGTCGCTGAGATCGCTATCGGGGGCAAGCCCCCTCCAACATTTGGAATGCGTTCCAATGTGGGAGGGGGCTTGCCCCCGATGAGGCCGGCACAGGCGAGGCTAAGCCCTGAACTGCCCCAGGCTCGCCTTCAACTGCGCCGCCAACCCATCCAGCACCTTGCCACTGGCCGTCGTCTCCACCACCGCCTGTGCCGCACGTTCGGCCTGGGCATGGATCACCTCGACCCGCCCACGCACCGCATGGGCGCCCTGGGCCTGATGCTCGGCTGCACGCGTCGCCAGGCCAATGGCTGCGTGCACCTGCTCCACTGACGCCTGTACCGTCTGCTGCAAGCGCACGCTGTCGCGTAACACCAGCAAACCTTCACTGGCCTGGCGCCCAGCCTTGCCGATGGTTTCCACCGCCTCACGCGCGCCCTGTTGCAACGCCACGATATGCGCCTGGATATCGCCTGTGGAGCTTTGGGTCTTGCTGGCCAGCGCCCGTACTTCGTCCGCCACTACCGCAAAGCCGCGACCGGTCTCGCCGGCCCGTGCCGCTTCGATGGCCGCGTTAAGGGCCAGCAGGTTGGTTTGCTCGGCGATGCCGTGGATCACAGTCAGCACGACTTCGATCTGCTCGCTTTGCTGGGCCAGACGCTCGATGACCTGGGAACCGGCCTGGACCTGCCCTGCCAACGCTTCGATCAAGTTGCCGACTTCGGCGGAAGTGCGCGAGTTTTCATCCGTGGCCTGGCGAATATCCACCACCTGTTGCAACGCCGCCTGCATCGCATGGCTTTCGGCCTGGGCCTCGTCAGCCATTTGCGAGAGTGCGCGCAAACTCTCCGCCACTTCGTCACGCTGCAAGCCAGCGGCAGCATCGGCGCCGGCATTGCGCAACGTCATTGCACCGATCTCCACACCGGTGCGCTGGGCCACATCGCCTGCTTCGCGCACGATGGGTTGCAACTTATCCACAAAGCGATTGACCGCCGAGGCCATGTCACCGATTTCGTCCTTGCTGTTGATCTGCACGCGCTTGGTGAGATCGCCCTCGCCCGCCGCCAGGTCATCCATGGCCGCGATCAGCAGCTTCAAGCGGTTGACCACGCGCCGACCGAGTACGATGGCGATCAGCAGCAATACGCCAAGCCCCACCAAGGCCAGGCCCATGCCGATACGCCAGCGCAGGGTGCCCGCAGCTTCCTGCACGGCACTGGCGGTGTTGGCGGTCATCTGGGTGGCAGTGGCTTGTGCCGATTGCAACCTTGCGCCCATGGCGGCGGCACTATCAGCCGCAGCGCCCTTGAGGCTGTCGCCTACCAATTGATCGCCACTGGCGATCAGCGCGGCAAAGCGCTTATCCAAAGCCTGTAGATCAGCCTCGACCGCAGCGGTCGACACCCCCATGCGTACCTTGCCGATTTCCACGCCATTGGGGCTGATGGACGCTTCGACGTAATACACAGAAGGATCTGTCTTCGCCGCATCCAGGACTTTGTCCAGGGCACGCTCACCTGCGCCTTTTGCCAGCAGGGCCTGGTTGATTGGGTTTTCACGGTTCAAATAACGGGTCAGGTGCTCCCCCGCTGCATCGTCGTAAACCACAAACAATACGTTGGGATTGCGCTGGGCACGCCGGGCGAACTCCGACAGCGTCGGCACATCACTGTCCCACATGGCGCGAGGGGCCACAGAGGCCAACAACTGCGCCATATCATTGGCGGAGTCCTGCAAGTCTTTTTCCAGGGTCGCACGCAGCTGCTTCTGTTCTTCCTGCAAGCGCGTAGATAGCCCCGCCGTCAGACGCTGGCGGGTGCTGGTAGACAGGCTGTCCAGGCTGGAGGTGACTTCCTTACCCGCCTGGGCCAATTCGCCAGACAGCTTCTGGCTGTCGATACCCAGGCGATTGCTCAAATCGGCCTCCAGTGCAGTGACCGTGCTCCGGGTCAGAGCGACGGCGACCAGCACTTGCACCAAAAGAGCGATACCAAGGGTAACGAAGACCGGCCGCAACAGCCGGCTTTGTAACAATGAGAGAACGGCAGACATCGGGAATCCCTCCACCACGGGTGCCATTAAATTGATAGCACCGCGAAAGAGAGAAACACAGCAAGGGTCGTGCCGCCTGGCCTGCAGATACGACAAAGGGCTCCCCAAGGAGCCCTTTGCTTTTTACATCAACAGCTTATTAAGCGAACGGGTGACGCAGTACGATGGTCTCGTTGCGGTCCGGGCCCGTCGAAATAATGTCGATCGGTGCGCCGATCAACGCTTCAACACGCTTGATGTAGGCACGGGCGTTGGCTGGCAGTTCTTCCAGGGTCTTGGCACCCACGGTCGACTCGGTCCAGCCAGGCACTTCTTCGTACACAGGCTGCAGGCCTACGTAGCTGTCGGCGTCGGTCGGAGCAACATCGTTGCCTTCTGCATCTTTGTAGCCGATGCAGATGTTGATGGTTTCCAGACCGTCGAGGACGTCCAGCTTGGTCAGGCAGATGCCCGAAATGCTGTTCACATCGATAGCGCGACGCAGGATAACGGCGTCGAACCAACCACAACGGCGAGCACGGCCGGTAGTTGCGCCGAACTCGTGACCTTGCTTGGCCAGGTGCGCACCGACGTCGTCGAACAGCTCAGTCGGGAATGGACCCGAACCGACACGGGTGGTGTAGGCCTTGGTGATGCCCAGGATGTAGTCCAGGAACATCGGGCCAACGCCGGAACCGGTGGCAACGCCGCCAGCGGTGGTGTTGGAGCTGGTCACGTACGGGTAGGTACCGTGGTCGATGTCCAGCAACGAACCCTGGGCGCCTTCGAACATGATGTCTTTGCCAGCGCGACGCAGGTCGTGCAGCTCGGCGGTCACGTCCAGCATCAGCGGCTTGAGCAGCTCAGCGTATTCCTTGCACTCGGCCAGGGTCTTTTCGAACTCGATGGCCGGCTCTTTGTAGTAACCCACCAGCATGAAGTTGTGGTAATCCACCAGTTCACGCAGCTTATCTTCAAAGCGCGGCATGTTGAGCAGGTCGCCCACACGCAGGCCACGACGTGCAACCTTGTCTTCGTAGGCCGGACCGATACCGCGACCGGTAGTACCGATCTTCAGCTCGCCACGGGCCTTTTCACGAGCCTGGTCCAGCGCAACGTGGAAGGACAGGATCAGCGGGCAGGACGGGCTGATACGCAGGCGCTCGCGCACCGGTACGCCTTTCTCTTCCAGCTTGATGATCTCGCGCAGCAGGGCATCCGGTGCAACCACCACACCGTTGCCGATCAGGCACTGCACGCCTTCGCGCAGTACGCCCGATGGGATCAGGTGCAAGACGGTTTTTTCGCCATCGATGACCAGGGTGTGGCCAGCGTTGTGGCCACCTTGGTAGCGCACTACGGCGGCAGCATGTTCGGTCAGCAGATCAACGATCTTGCCTTTGCCCTCATCACCCCATTGGGTGCCCAGGACTACGACATTCTTACCCATAACACTTGTCCTCATTCGCGCAAACTTGGTGCCGGCGATGGCCGGCAGGAAAACTCAAGAAGCCAGTGGCGATACTTGCCAAAGCCCGTTCTGCTGAATCAATTGCCGGTCGCAGTCCGCTTCACGGGCGGCGGCCAATGGCTGCCCAGGCAAGGCCTGGACTACACGCTGACCCTCACTGCGTAACTGGCAAACCTGCTGCCAGAGCGCTGCGTCCGTACTGTCGGGCATCCAGATGCCACCAGACGGCAGCTCGACCTCAGCACGCCCCAGGGTCACCAGGGTTTTCAAATCGGTGGAAAAACCAGTGGCCGGACGCGCACGACCGAAGTCAGCGCCGATATCGTCATAACGACCACCCTGGGCGATGGCTTGGCCAACACCCGGGACAAATACCGCGAACACCACACCGGTGTGGTAGTGGTAGCCGCGCAACTCACCCAGATCAAAATACAGCGGCAGCTGCGGGAACCGCGCCGACAGGCGCTCGGCGATTGCCAGCACGTCATCCAGCGCGGCCAATACCGGCGCTGGCGCCTTGGCCAGGCGCTCACGTGCAGCCGACAGCACTTCACGGCCACCGCACAGATCCACCAGCGCACGCAGCATGCCGGCCAGATCCGCAGGTACACCCTCTGTAAGGGCGACCACTTCATCGATGGCCTTGCGTTGCAGGGCATCGAACAATTGCTGCTCTACTTCGCCGGACAACCCGGCCGCACGGGCCAGGCCGCGGTAGATACCGACATGCCCCAGATCCATGTGCACATCCGGCACATCCGCCAGTTGCAGCATGGCCAGCATCAGGCTGATCACTTCAACATCGCTGCTCGGGCTGGCATCGCCGTACAACTCGGCGCCCAACTGGATCGGGCTCCGGGAAGACGACAAGGCACGCGGCTGGGCATGTAGCACGCTGCCGGCGTAGCACAGGCGGCTAGGACCTTCGCGGCGCAGAGTGTGCGCATCGATGCGCGCCACTTGCGGCGTGATGTCGGCACGGAAACCCATTTGCCGACCCGATTGCGGGTCGATGACCTTGAAGGTGCGCAGATCCAGGTCCTGGCCCGCGCCGGTCAGCAGGGATTCCAGGTACTCGATATGGGGAGTCACGACAAACTCGTAACCCCAGCTCTGGAACAGATCCAACACCTGGCGACGCGCTATTTCAATGCGCGCAGCTTCTGGTGGCAGTACTTCTTCGATGCCATCTGGCAGCAGCCAGCGGTCTACCGTTGCCATTACGCCATTCCCCTTTGATCCGGGCGGCCAGCCCTCGGCCGAACCTTGAGTGAAGCAGAAAATACCCGCCTCTTGCATAAACCACGCGCAAGAGCGACGTGACGAACGGCCTGTAACCGGCCTCGTCGGGCACTTTCCTCGAAAAACCTGTCACGCCTGCCGAATCAAACATGCAGACGCAAAAAAGCCGGGAATTTCCCGGCTGCCGCATCATACACCCGTTTTCTGAAAGGAGCACCCCGCCAGGCATTTTAGCCGCCCGACGGAGTGCGTCCTACAGAATTACAGGCTGGTTACTTGGACTTTTCCAGGTAGCGGAAGAAGTCGCTGCTTGGGTCCAGCACCATGACGTCGGTTTTGTTCGCGAAGCTTTCACGGTAGGCGCGCAGGCTACGGTAGAACGCGTAGAACTCCTGGTCCTGGCCGTAGGCCTTGGCGTAGATCGCCGCGGCTTGGGCATCACCATCACCACGGGCCTCTTCAGACTCGCGATAGGCTTCTGCCAGCAGGACACGGCGCTGACGGTCGGCATCCGCACGGATCCCCTCTGCCAGCTCGTTACCCTTGGCGCGGTGCTCACGGGCCTCGCGCTCACGCTCGGTGCTCATGCGCTCGAACACGCTGCGGTTGACTTCCTTGGGCAGGTCAATGGCCTTGACCCGGACATCGACCACTTCGATACCCAGCTCTTTTTCCGCCATGGTGTTCAGCGAACGCGTGATGTCAGCCATCAGCGCATCCCGCTCACCGGATACCACCTCGTGCAGGGTGCGTTTACCAAACTGGTCACGCAGGCCCGATTCCAGACGACGCGACAGACGCTCGTCAGCAATCTGCTTGAGGCCGGAGGTCGCTGTGTAGAAGCGCTCGGCATCCTTGACGCGCCACTTGGCGTAGGCGTCAACCATCACGGCTTTCTTTTCCAGGGTCAGGAAGCGCTGTGTCGGTGCATCCAGGGTCATCAGGCGGGCGTCGAACTTGCGCACCTGGTTGACGTAGGGGACTTTCACATGCAGGCCCGGCTGGACATCCGCCTGGACCACACGACCGAATTGCAGCAGCACCGCACGCTCGGTCTGAGCCACGATGTAGAAGCAGTTCCAGGCAGCGATGACCACGACGACGCCCACAATCAGGGCGGTCAGCGATTTATTGCTCATCAACGACTCTCCCTGGTACGTGTTTGCTGTTGCAGCAAGTCAGCGGCCGCACGGGCGCTCGCTTCGTTGGCAGCGGCACTGGAACCGGTAGACGGTGCGCTGGTGCCACTACGACCACCTTCGATCATCTTGTCCAGCGGCAGGTACAGCAGGTTGTTCTGCCCACCCTTGCTGCCAGTCACGAGAACCTTGCTGGTGTTGCTGAAGACTTCCTGCATGGTGTCCAGGTACAGACGCTCACGGGTGACTTCCGGCGCCTTGCGGTACTCGGCTACCAGCTTGGTAAAGCGATCTGCCTCACCCTTGGCACGGGAGACCACCTCATCGCGATAGCCGTTGGCATCCTCGATGATACGCTGGGCCTGGCCGCGGGCTTCCGGCACGACGCCGTTGGCGTAGGTTTCAGCCTGGTTGCGCGAACGCTGCTCGTCTTCACGGGCGCGGATCACGTCGTCAAAGGCTTCCTGCACTTCACGCGGTGCCGCTGCGCTCTGTACGTTCACCTGGGTGACGGTGATACCGGTGCGATAGGTGTCGAGGAAGCGTTGCAGACGCTCCTTGATTTCGCTTGCCATCAATTCACGACCTTCGGTGAGCACCTGGTCCATGGCGGTGGAACCCACCACGTGGCGCAGGGCACTTTCGGTTGCGTGTTGCAGGCTGATTTCCGGCTGGTCGACGTTCAGAACGAAGTCCTGCAGGTTGCTGATCTTGTACTGCACGGTCAGCGGCACTTCGACGATGTTCTCGTCTTCGGTCAGCATCTGGCCCTGCTTGGTGTACGCCCGCTCACGCGTGACGTTCTCCATGTACTTCTTGTCGATCGGCGGGAAATAGATATTCAGGCCCGGGCCGACAGTCTCGTAGTACTTGCCGAAGCGCAGCACCACGGCCTGCTCCTGCTCGTCCACGACGTATACCGCACTGTAGAGCCACACGGCCGCCAGCACGACAAGACCCAGGCCCAACAGGCCATAGCCACCGCCCTTGCTTGTGCGACCGCCGTCGTCACCACCACGTTTTTTTCCACCACCGAACAACCCATTCAGGCTTTCCTGCAGCTTTCGGAAGGCCTCGTCGAGATCCGGTGGCCCCTTGCGGTCGCCATTATTACGGCGCTTACCACCCCAAGGATCCTGATTATTCGAGTTGCCACCCGGCTCATTCCAAGCCATAGCGCTCTCCATCTGATAAAGCAAAGACGCACCCACGGCGCGCCGACCAATGCTACAGAATGCCTGCTACCGCGGCACAACCGCTTTAGGAGGCTTTTATTGCAAAGTGTGTTGTTCGATGAACTCTGCCGGTACAACACCCTCGCGACTGACCAGTCGATTGAGCTCCGAGCGCGGCAATCGAACGGCCAGCAAGCTGACACCTTCTTCGTCGTGTTCTTCTTTCTGTACCGCGCCCAACTCGAAAAACTGTGCACGCAGTCGAGCAAAACGCTGAGGCAAGCGCAAGGTACCGACGAACAAATCGCTGCCGAGCAATTCGGCAATGGCTTGTTCAAGCAGCTCCAGGCCACTGCCATCACGCGCCGACAACCAGACCCGTTGGGGCTTGCCGTTTTCGTCGCGCTGGATCTGTGGCTCAACGCCTTCGAGCAAATCGAGTTTGTTATAGACCTCGAGGATCGGCAAGTCCTGGGCACCAATCTCGCCCAGCACCACCATGACCTGTTCAATTTGCAGCATGCGATCCGGTTCGGCCGCATCGATCACGTGCAAGAGCAGGTCGGAATTGCTCGACTCTTCGAGCGTAGACCGAAATGCCTCGACCAGCTTGTGCGGCAGGTGACGAATGAAACCCACGGTGTCGGCCAGGACAATCGGCCCCAGGTCGTCGATATCCAGGCGGCGCAGGGTCGGGTCGAGGGTTGCGAACAGTTGGTCGGCCGCGTACACGTCCGATTTCGTCACGTTGTTGAACAGCGTGGATTTGCCGGCGTTGGTATAACCCACCAGGGAAACGGTCGGGATATCCGCGCGGGTACGCCCACGTCGCGATTGCTCGCGTTGGCTGCGCACTTTCTCGAGGCGGCCCTTGATCTGGCGCAGGCGAACCCGCAGCAGGCGCCGGTCGGTTTCCAGCTGGGTTTCACCCGGGCCTCGCATACCGATACCACCACCCTGGCGCTCAAGGTGAGTCCAGCCGCGAACCAGGCGGGTGCTCATGTGGTCAAGCTGGGCCAGTTCGACCTGGAGCTTGCCTTCATGGGTACGGGCGCGCTGGGCAAAAATATCGAGGATGAGGCCGGTACGGTCAATCACGCGACACTCGAAAACACGTTCGAGGTTACGTTCCTGACTGGGCGTGAGAATGTGATTGAAGATCACCAGATCGGCTTCTTCGGCGTGGACCAGGTCGCGCAATTCCTCGACCTTGCCGCTGCCTATCAGGTATTTGGCGGTTGGCCGATGACGCGGCACGTTAAAAAACGCAACGGTCTCGGCGCCGGCCGAATTTGCCAACTCCTGAAACTCCTGCGGATCTTCGCGCGCCTCAGGGTCCTGTCCATCCAAGTGAACGAGGATTACTCGCTCACCACCACCGTGGCGCTCAAAGAACAAAGGAGGCTCCTATCAGGCGTTACCTGGCTCAGCGTCACCCTGTTCGTCACCTGCTGCGCTAGGCAGACGGATTGGACGAACTGGAACGACTGTCGAGATAGCGTGCTTGTAGACCATCTGGCTGACGGTGTTTTTCAGCAGGATCACGAACTGGTCGAACGACTCGATCGTACCTTGCAGCTTGATACCGTTGACCAGGTAGATGGAAACCCCCACTTTCTCTTTACGTAAAGTATTCAAGTAAGGGTCTTGTAGCGAATGCCCTTTTGACATGTGCCGCACTCCTTTAAGGATCAATAATAAAAATCGGAAAATAGATAGCTTATGGCCGCCACACCCCCAAGGATAGACGGCAATTGCAAGGACTCAGCTCAATATGGAGACCGTTCCCAAGTATTTCAAGGCGCGTGACAGATTGTCGCTGTCCAGGCTGTCCAACCAGTGCAAATCGCTCCAGCTGCGCAGCCAGGTGAACTGGCGCTTCGCCAATTGGCGCGTGGCAATGATGCCGCGCTCCTGCATTTCGGCTGACGTCAGCTTGCCATCCAGATGATCCCAGACTTGGCGGTAGCCTACAGCACGTATCGAAGGCAGCCCGGGATGCAGGTCACCTCTTGAACGCAGTGCTACGACCTCCTCCACAAACCCCTGTTCCAACATAATTGTGAATCTTTGTGCAATTCGTTCATGCAGCACCTGGCGATTTGCCGGAGCGATGGCCAGGTTCGCCACAGTATAGGGCAATTGTGACTGTCCAGATGCGCCGGCATCAGCACTTTGCGCACTTTGTTTCAGCCTGTGTTCAGTCATGGTCCGGCCACTCACACGCCAGACTTCCAAGGCACGGGTGAGGCGCTGGGGGTCATTGGGGTGAATGCGCGCCGCGGACACCGGGTCCACCGCCGCCAATTGGTCGTGTAGGGCTTGCCAGCCGAGGCGTGCAGCCTCTTCTTCGAGTTCGGCGCGCACTTGGGCGTCAGCAGGCGGCATATCGGCCAGGCCTTCCTGCAAAGCCTTGTAGTAGAGCATCGTACCGCCCACCAGCAGCGGAATATTGCCCCGCGCGGTGATCTCAGCCATGGCCGCCAGGGCGTCGGTACGAAAATCCGCGGCCGAATAGCTCTCGGCCGGGTCGATGATGTCGATCAAACGGTGCGGATACTGGGCCAACAACGCTTTCGACGGCTTGGCCGTACCAATGTCCATGTCCCGGTAAACCAGGGCAGAGTCAACGCTGATCAGCTCGCAGGGCAACACCTTGGTCAGCTCGATGGCCAGGTCGGTCTTGCCGGCGGCCGTGGGGCCCATCAGGAAAATCGCGGGGGGCAAGGCGCTCATCAACGGCCGCGCAAGAAGAGTTTGTCCAGATCGTCCAGTCCCATCTGGGTCCAGGTCGGTCGGCCATGGTTGCATTGGCCGCTGCGCTCGGTGTTTTCCATGTCGCGCAGCAGGCCGTTCATTTCCGGCAGGGCCAGGCGGCGATTGGCGCGAATGGCACCGTGGCAGGCCATGGTGCCAAGCAGCTCATTGATATGCGCCTGGATACGGTCACTGGTGCCGTATTCCATCAGGTCTGCCAGCACGTCGGCCACCAGGCGGTTGGCCTCGGCCTGCTTGAGCAATGCGGGTATCTGACGGATCGCCAGGGTTTCCGGGCCCAGGCGCTGCAATTCGAAGCCAAGTTTCTGGAACACACTGTGATGCTCTTCGGCGCAATCGGCCTCGCGCTGGCTCACCGCCAGGGACTCCGGCACCAGCAGCGGCTGGCCGCTGAGGCCTTCGCTGGCCATGGCAACTTTCAGGCGCTCGTACATGATTCGTTCGTGGGCGGCGTGCATGTCCACCAGCACCAGGCCATGGGCATTTTCCGCAAGAATGTAGATGCCCTTGAGCTGCGCCAGGGCATAGCCCAGTGGCGGAATATCACCGCCGCCTTCCGGCAGTGAAGGAGCAATACCCGGCTCGGCGCCCGGCAGCGGCGCGAAAAACTCACGGTACGCCGCCTGGGCCTCGGCCACCGGCACTGTCGATTGCGGGCGCGGCGTGTATTGATACTGATAGCCCGCACCGGCACCCGAGTTCGGCGCCGTGTAGGTCGGTTGCGACTGTGGCGATTGCAGCAGGTTGGCGGCCAGGCTCATTTCACCCTGGGGGCCGAACTCTCCGGCTTCCGGGCCAGTTGGCCGTACCACGGCCGTGACAATCGGCGCTGACAGTTGGTCATCCGGACGCACATCGCCCAAGGCGCGGTGCAGCGTGCCATACAGGAAGTCATGCACCATGCGCCCATCACGGAAGCGCACTTCGTGCTTGGTCGGGTGCACGTTGACGTCGACCACCGACGGGTCGACCTCAAAGAACAGCACAAACGTCGGGTGCCGCCCGTTGAACAGCACGTCGCGGTAGGCCTGGCGCACCGCGTGGGCCACCAGCTTGTCGCGTACCGCACGGCCGTTCACAAAGAAATACTGCAAGTCGGCCTGGCTACGGGAAAACGTCGGCAACCCGACCCAGCCCCACAGCCTCAGGCCATTGCGTTCGATCTCAATCGGCAGTGCCTGCTCCAGGAACCCGCTACCGCACACTGCCGCCACCCGGCGAGCGCGTGCGGCGTCGTCGTGGGCTTCGTGCAGGCTGAGGATGGTCTTGCCGTTGTGGCGCAGATGAAACGCCACATCGAAGCGGGCCAGGGCCAGGCGCTTGATGACTTCTTGCAGGTGGTCGAATTCGGTTTTCTCGGCCTTGAGGAATTTGCGCCGTGCCGGGGTGTTGAAGAACAGGTCGCGTACTTCCACCGAAGTGCCCACCGGGTGCGCCGCCGGCTGAACCCGAGGCGCCATGTCGCGACCTTCGGTTTCCACTTGCCAGGCTTGCTCGGCACTGCGTGTGCGGGAAGTGAGAGTCAGGCGGGCCACGGAACTGATGGAGGCCAGGGCCTCACCGCGAAAGCCCAGGCTCATGACCCGCTCCAGGTCTTCCAGGTCGCGTATCTTGCTGGTGGCGTGGCGGGCCAGGGCCAGCGGCAGGTCATCGGCGGAGATGCCACTGCCGTCGTCGCGCACCCGCAGCAGCTTGACACCGCCCTGCTCCACGTCGACATCGATGCGCTTGGCGCCCGAGTCGATGCTGTTTTCCAGCAACTCCTTGATCACCGAAGCCGGGCGTTCAACGACCTCACCGGCGGCGATCTGGTTGGCAAGACGCGGGCTGAGCAATTCAATGCGCGAGCCGCTGTTCAAGATGGATTCGCTCATTACTGCGCCGCCAATTCAGTGCCGGGAATGGTCAACACCTGGCCGATCTTCAATTCATCGCTTTTCAGGTTATTGGCGCTGCGCAAGGCCGCAGGCGTGACTTGGAAACGTACTGCCAGCATGGCGACGGTATCACCGGGCTGCACGCGATGGTCACGCGGGCCCTGGGCGATCTTGCCGGAGTCGCGCAGCCAGGCGATATAGGTGCCCGGCGGCGGGTTCTGCTGGAAGAACTGGCGCACGCCGGCGCTGATCGAGCGTGCCAACGCCTGCTGGTGGCTGGCGCTGGCCAGTTTCGACGCCTCGTTGGCGTTGGAGATAAACCCGGTTTCCACCAGGATCGACGGGATATCCGGCGACTTCAACACCATGAACCCGGCCTGTTCCACGCGCTGTTTGTGCAGCGAGGTGACGCGACCGATGTTGCTCAGGACTTTCTGGCCGACGTTCAGGCTGGAGGTCAGCGAGGCGGTCATCGACAGGTCGAGCAGCACGCCGGCGAGCATCTTGTCCTTATCGTCGAGGGACACGTTGCCGGCCCCGCCGATCAAGTCGGAACGGTTTTCACTGTCAGCCAGCCAGCGGGCGGTCTCGGAGGTGGCGCCGCGATCCGACAGGGCAAACACCGAAGCACCAAAGGCGGCAGTGGACGGCGCGGCGTCGGCATGGATCGACACGAACAGGTCAGCACCCTTCTTACGGGCGATTTCGGTACGGCCACGCAAAGGAATGAAGTAGTCACCGGTGCGCGTCAGCTCGGCGCGGTAGCCCTTCATGCCGTTGATCTGGCGCTGCAGCTCGCGGGCGATCGCCAGTACCACGTCCTTCTCATGCTGGCCGCGGGAGCCGGAGGCACCCGGGTCTTCGCCACCGTGGCCGGCGTCGATCACCACGATGATGTCGCGCTTGCCAGCCGGTGCGGGCGGCGGAGGTGGCAGCTTGACCTGGGGTTGCGAAGGGTTGACCGGCACCGCCGGTACCGTCGCCACGCTTGGCGTCGGCGCAGGCGGCGGTGCGGCGTCGGCAGGGTTGTCGAACAGGTCGACCACCAGGCGGTTGCCGTATTGGGCGTTGGGTGCCAGCGAAAAACTTTTGGGGGTCACGGCCTTTTTCAGGTCGATGACCACGCGCAGGTCGGTCGGCGTACGCTGGGCCGAGCGCATGGCGGTAATTGGCGTGTTGGCGGTAGACACCTTCAGCGGCGCGGCCAGGCTCGCACCGTTGATGTCGATCACCAGGCGATCAGGCGCCGTCAGGGTAAAGACGCTGTGCTGGACCGGGCCAGACAGGTCGAACACCAGTCGCGTGTTATCCGGCGCTCGCCACAGGCGAACACTCTTTACCTGTGAAGCAGCCAGAGCATTGACAGTCATTGCCGCAAGCAACACCCCCACGACAGCAACCAACGCGCGAAAGCGCATACCTAACCCCACCAATTTTATTTGAATTCCAATGCCAGAATGGCGCACCAAGCTTTAGCGCGCTCGCTCTGGGGCAACAACTTCAGCTGACGTCCGTGCTCATGCGGCGTAATGGTAATGGTCATGTCTGGCTTTGGCAAAAAGCCTGTGCCTTTATCTGGCCATTCGATCAGGCATAGCGCATCTTCGTCGAAATAATCACGGATGCCCATGAATTCAAGCTCTTCGGGGTCTACCAGGCGATAGAGGTCGAAGTGGAAGGCACGCACGTCGCCGATCTCGTAGGGCTCTACCAAAGTGAACGTCGGGCTTTTCACCGCGCCCGTATGGCCCAGACCGCGAATAATTCCTCGCGACAGTGTGGTCTTGCCGGCCCCAAGGTCACCCTCGAGAAAAATCAATCCTGCCCCGGCGGTGACCTGCGAGATGCGTTGACCGAACGCAACCATGGCGTCTTCATTCGCCAGGAAAAGCACTAATTCAGGCACGGCGATTGCTCCTCCAGCAATTGACGAATGGCAGGTATCAGGTCGCTGGCCGCCAGACCGCGACCAAAACTGCCTTGGCGATCCCCCGCCGTGGCGTGCAACCACACGGCCAGGCAGCTTGCGTCATACGCGGGCATGCCCTGGGCCAACAAGGCACCGACCAGGCCCGCCAGGACATCACCGAGCCCCGCCGTCGCCATGGCCGGGTGGCCTTGATCACAGCGAGCAACCCGCCCGTCAGGGCTGGCAATCAAACTGCCAGCACCCTTGAGGATAGCCACTGCATTGAATGTATGGCTCAACGCGCGCGCCACCTTAAGGCGGTCTGCCTGAACCTCGGCTGTCGAAATGCCCAACAACCGCGCGGCTTCACCTGGATGCGGGGTGATCACGCTATTGGCAGGAAGACTGACGCTGCCTGTGGCCAGCTGATTCAAGGCGTCAGCATCCCAGACCTGCGGCTGCTGGGCATTGGCCGCCACGGACAACAGGCTTTTGCCCCACGCCGCGGCGCCCAAGCCAGGGCCAATTACGATGACCGAGGTTTTTTCCAGCAGGCTCATCAACTGGTTCGCAGAGCTGACGCCCACCGTCATCACTTCCGGCAGCCGTGCCAGCGCCGCCGGCACATGCTCAGGGCGGGTCGCCAGGGACACCATGCCGGCACCGCTGCGCAGGGCACTTTCGGTACTCAGTAACGCCGCGCCACCAAAGCCGCGGTCGCCACCGATGACTAATACATGGCCGAACTGGCCTTTATGGGCATCCGGGGAACGCGCAGCCAGTTGCGGCAAATGGCCGGGCAACAGGGGCTGAACGTCGGTTATTGGGTGTTTTGTCTGAGGCATGCGTCTTCAAGCTCCGATGTCTGGCAGAATTATACGCATCTAACCCGTGGTTTCCTGTGTCTCATGCCTGCTATTACCTCCGATCTGCCCGCCCTCGCCCAATCGATCAAAGACTGGGGCCGCGAGCTGGGTTTCCAACAAGTCGGCATCAGCGGCCTCGACCTGGCTGAGCATGAACAGCACCTGCAACGCTGGCTCGACGCGGGCTACCACGGCGAGATGGACTACATGGGCGCCCACGGCAGCAAACGTTCACACCCCGACGAACTGGTGCCCGGCACCTTGCGGGTGGTGTCGCTGCGCATGGACTACCTGCCCGGCGATACCCAGATGGCACAACAGCTGGCCAAGCCGGAAAAAGCCTACATCTCGCGCTACGCCCTGGGCCGCGACTACCACAAGCTGATCCGCAAGCGCGTGCAGCAATTGGCCGATCGCATCCAGGCACAGATCGGCCCCTTCGGCTTTCGCGCCTTTGTCGACAGCGCCCCCGTATTGGAAAAAGCCATCGCCGAACAAGCCGGACTGGGCTGGATCGGTAAAAACACCCTGGTACTCAATCGCAAGGCCGGCAGTTATTTCTTCTTGAGCGAACTGTTTGTGGATCTGCCGCTGCCGGTGGACCCACCCCACGCCACCGAACACTGCGGCCGCTGCACCGCCTGCCTGGACATCTGCCCCACCAATGCCTTCGTCGGCCCTTATGTATTGGACGCCCGGCGCTGCATTTCCTACCTGACCATCGAACTCAAGAGCGCCATCCCCGAGGACCTGCGCCCGTTAATCGGCAACCGCGTATTTGGCTGCGATGACTGTCAGATCGTTTGCCCGTGGAATCGTTTCGCACGACCCACCGCCGAAAGCGATTTCAAGCCACGGCACAATCTGGATAACGCGGAGCTTGCCGAACTGTTTATGTGGGACGAGGATAAATTCCTCAGCAGCACCGAAGGCTCACCCTTGCGCCGTGCCGGGTACGAGCGCTGGTTGCGCAACCTGGCGGTAGGCCTGGGTAATGCGCCGTCGAGCATACCGGTGCTGGAAGCCTTGAAGGCGCGGCGGGATTACCCTTCGGAGTTGGTGCGCGAGCATGTGGAATGGGCGCTGAACCAGCACGCGGCCCGCTAGTGTACGTCGTCGTTGTAGACGAACTTGGGCATTTCCCAGTGAAAACGGATCGCCAGCAGGCGCAATAGAAAGCCGCTGAATAACGTCAGCAGAATTGCTTGTTCGCTCGGCAGTTCCAGATACAGGCACAGTAGATAGAACCACGCGGCCAGGAATGACACGCTGGCGTACAGCTCCCGGCGAAAAATCAGCGGAATGTCGTTACAGAAGATATCCCGCAGAATGCCGCCAAACACCCCGGTGATCACCCCGCTGACCGATGCCACTAGCATGCCGTGGCCCATTTCCAGGGCGGTCATGCAGCCGATCAGGGTAAATGCCACCAAGCCCAAGGCGTCCAGCGCCAGGAACAGCGAGCGAAGGCGGCGCATCAGCGGTGCGATAAAGATCGTCACCAACGCCGCGACGGAGGTGAGCACCAGATATTCCGGGTGTTTTACCCACGTCAGCGGGTAGTGACCAAGCAATACATCACGCACCGAACCACCGCCCAAAGCCGTCACGCAGGCGATCAGCACCACGCCAAACCAGTCCATGCCGCGCCGGCCGGCGGACAGCGCGCCGGTCATGGCTTCAGCGGTGATGGCAATGAGGTAGAGCATCAGCAGCATGATGGCGATCCTTGCAGAGAGGCCGGCAGTCTAATCATTTGCTGATGGCACCAAAAGAGGGCAAACGCTCTCCAACACTTGGATTTGCAAACCCATTAAAGCCCCCTCCCACATGTTCAGCAGTCGCCCCTTTTTCAAGCCTTGATGAAATGCTTGCGGTAATGCTGCAACTCGGCAATCGACTCGCGAATATCATCCAGCGCCAGGTGCGTGCTGCCTTTATGGAAGCTGTCCTTGACCTCCGGCGCCCAACGCGCAGCAAGCTCTTTTAACGTCGACACGTCGAGGTTGCGATAGTGGAAGTAGCTCTCCAGCGCCTTCATATGCGTATAAAGGAAGCGTCGGTCCTGGCAGATGCTGTTGCCGCAGATCGGCGACTTGCCCTTGGGTACCCACTTTTCCAGGAAGGCGATGGTTTCAGCCTCGGCTTCGGCCATGCTGATGCGGCTGTTGCGCACGCGTTGGGTCAGGCCGGAGTTACCGTGGGTGCGGGTGTTCCACTCGTCCATGGTGGCGAGCACGGCGTCACTATGGTGGATGGCGATCACCGGACCTTCGGCCAAGGTGTTGAGGTTGCTGTCGGTGACAATGGTCGCCATCTCGATAATGACGTCGGTGTCAGGGTTCAGACCGGTCATTTCCAGATCGATCCAAATCAGGTTCTGTGGGTTTTGCATGGCTTGATTCTCTTGGCACCTTGGCGTAGCCAGGCAGTTTAGCAGGCGGGGGCGTGCTAGACTCGCGACCGTTTTACCTAACCTTTGCATTATCGACACGGAACACCAATGGCCAAACGCCAGCTCAATCGTCGCCAAAACTGGCGCATCGAAAAGATTCAAGGTGAACGCGCCGCACGCGCCGCCAAACGTGAATCCTCCGCCGTGGAAGCACTCGAGGGCGGCGACCTCGGCCCAGAACAAACCGGCCTGGTGATCGCGCACTTCGGTGTGCAGGTCGAGGTCGAGGCGCTGGAAGGCGAGCTCGCAGGCTCAGTATCCCGTTGCCACCTGCGCGCCAACCTGCCTGCGCTGGTCACCGGCGACAAAGTCGTGTGGCGTGCCGGCAACCAGGGCATCGGCGTGATCGTCGCCCAATTGCCACGCAGCACCGAACTGCGCCGCCCCGACAGCCGTGGCCAGCTCAAGCCGGTAGCCGCCAACGTCGACATGATCGTGATCGTGTTCGCGCCGCTGCCCGAGCCCCATGCCAACCTGATCGACCGCTACCTGGTCGCGGCCGAACACGCCGGCATCCGCCCGCTGTTGCTGTTGAACAAATTCGACCTGATCGACGAGCAGAACGCCCCGGCGCTCAATGCGTTGCTGGCGGTCTATCGCACCCTGGGCTACCCGGTGCTGGAAGTGTCGGCCCATCACGGCAACGGCATGGAACAGCTGCAACAGCAGCTGGACGGACGGATCAGCGTGTTTGTCGGCCAGTCTGGCGTGGGCAAGTCATCGCTGGTCAACAGCCTGTTGCCGGAAGTCGATACCCGCGTGGGGCCACTGTCGGAACTGTCCGGCCAGGGCACTCACACCACCACCACCGCGCGGTTGTTCCACTTCCCCGGCGGCGGCGAATTGATCGACTCCCCGGGTATTCGTGAATTCGGCTTGGGCCACGTCAGCCGCAGCGATGTGGAAGCGGGCTTTATCGAGTTCAACGACCTGATCGGCACCTGCCGCTTCCGCGACTGCAAACACGACCGCGAACCGGGCTGTGCATTGCTCAAGGCCCTGGAAGATGGCCGCGTGCAACAGCAGCGGATGAACAGCTATCGGTCGATTATTGCGAGCTTGCCTGAGAGCAGCTACTAAACCGCCAGCCTCTGTAGGAGCGAGCTTGCTCGCGAAGACCCCAAGAGCAACACGGGCATCCTGAATACACACGTTATCGTTGACGTTTTTCGCGAGCAAGCTCGCTCCTACAGTGAAACGGTAGATACAACAAGGCCGCGATCATCGCGGCCTTGTTGTATCTGGAGCTTAGGAGGCCGGCGCAGGCACCGTAGGATCCTTCATCCCGCCATCATCAAACAGGTTCAGCTTCTGCCGCAACTCATGAGCCGGCAGTGGTTCCTGCTCAGGCGGCAGTGCGTTGGGGTCGGCCGGCACTTCGCCAGGGGCACCATCGCCCTGAGTCGGTACCGGTGGCGGTGGTTGATCGCCTTCAATCGCACGCTGGGCTTTTTTGGTCAGCACCACGATATCGATACGGCGGTTGACCGGGTTGAACGGGTCTTTGGGATCAAATAACTGCGATGAGGCAAAGCCCACCACCCGTGCCACTTGCGGGTCTGGATAGCTGCCGGCCACCAGCGCACGGCGGGCGGCGTTGGCGCGGTTGGCCGAGAGTTCCCAGTTGCCGAAGTCGCCCTGGCCCGCGTAAGGCTTGGCATCGGTATGGCCGCTGATGCTGATCTTGTTCGGCACCGCCTTGATGGTGTCGGCCATGGCCAGCAGAATGTCTTCAAAGTACGGTTTCAAGCGCGCGCTGCCGGAGTCGAACATCGGCCGGTTGGCGGCGTCGGTAATCTGGATGCGCAGCCCCTCGGGGGTGATCTCGAAGGAAATCTGGTCCTTGAATTTCAGCAGCTGCGGATTTTCCTCAACTTTATTCTGCAATTCCTGCAGCAACAGCTCCAGGCGCTCCTGCTCGACCTGCTCGGCCATGGTTTCAACCGTATCGCGCTCGATAGGGATTTTTTCCTGGGGCGATTCGGTCTGCACTTCCGGGTTGATGGTGCGTTCAGGCGCCAACTGCGGAGAGCCGCCCAGGTCGATCACGAAGGGCGTGCCGCTTTCCGAAAAGCCAATCGGGTCTTTGAAGTAACCGGCGATGGCGATTTTCTGCTCCGGCGTGGCGGTAGACATCAGCCACAGCACCAGAAAGAACGCCATCATTGCCGTGGCGAAGTCTGCGAAGGCGATTTTCCAGGCACCACCATGGTGCCCCGCAGCGAAGCGCTTGACGCGCTTGATGATGATTGGCTGGTTGTTTTCCATGGCTTAGCGACCGCGAACCGCTTGTTCCAGCTCGGAGAAACTTGGGCGATGCTTCGGGTAGAGCACCTTGCGCCCGAACTCCACGGCCAACGACGGCGGCATGCCCGACGCGGACGCTACCAGGCATGCCTTGATCGCTTCATAGAGGTTGACCTCTTCCTTGGCATCGTGGGCCAGGGATGTGGCAAGCGGCCCAAAGAAACCATAGGCCGCAAGAATACCGAAGAAGGTCCCCACCAGCGCCGCGCCGACGTGCATGCCGATGGCCGCCTGGTCGCCCTCGCCAAGGGAGGCCATGGTCACCACGATACCCAGTACAGCCGCGACAATACCAAAGCCCGGCATGCCGTCGGCGATGCCGGTCACGGCGTGGGACGGATGCTCCAGCTCTTCCTTGAGGCTGAACAATTCCATGTCGAACAGGCCTTCCAGCTCGTGGGGCGCCATATTGCCGGAGGACATGATGCGCAGGTAATCACAGATATACGCGGTCATGCGCTCGTCTTTGAGCACCGCCGGGTACTTGGCGAAAATCGGGCTGGCGGCGGCGTCTTCGATATCGCCTTCGATCGCCATCATGCCTTCACGGCGGCTCTTGTTGAGGATCTCGTACACCAGCCCCAGCACTTCCAGATAGAAGGTGTGAGAGAAGCGCGAACTGAACATGCCCAGCGACTTCTTGATCACATGCATGGTCATGTAGCCGGGGTTGGCCTGCAAGAATGCGCCAAACGCCGCACCGCCGATAATCAGCACTTCGAAAGGTTGAATCAACGCGGCGATTTTACCGTGGGAGAGGACGTACCCTCCGAGCACACTTGCGATGACGACAATGATGCCGATAATTTTAGCCATAGGAGATGGGTACTTGCGCCGTCGGGTTCATGGACATATTGGGTGTTGCGGAAAACTCTTGTTCTACTTATCGGCAAAACTGCGCCAGACTATAGCCCGTTAAGGCGAAAAGCCAATTCGGCCCGTTCCGGGCGTGTTAAACGCAAGTGATGATCGCGCCCCAATCATGGCAAACGAAACGACCGTATCCAATGCAAAACCCACCACCCTCGCCGCTTGGATCAAGCGCCTGGACGATGTGTTGCTGCCCGTGCCCCAGGCCAGCCATGAACGCGTATGCAAGGCCATTCGCGATAGTCGCAGTTCATTGCGAGATATTGCCGAGCTGATGCAAGACAGTCCGGCCTTGGTGCTAAGCGTCATGCGCGAAGCCAACAGTCAAACCCATGGCAGCCTGGCCGAACCCGCGGAAAACCTCGAAGTCGCGCTTAACCGCCTCGGCCTCGAGCGCGCCGAAGAACTGCTGACGCGCCTGCCCTCAGTGCCAGCCCGGGAAATCCCCGTGGCATTGCGCCAACTGCTACTGGTGAGCCAGCACGCGTCCCAGCAAGCCAACGGTTTGTTCGGCAGCCGCTTGGCGCGGTTGTGGCAGGACATCCACTGGGGCAGCCTGCTGTTTCTGTCACCGCTGTGGCCGATGGCCGTCGCCTTCCCCAAGCTCCTGGAGGAATGGGAGCTGCGGGTGATCCATAAAGGCCAGTCGGCGCGCCAGGTCGAGCAAGAGTTGTTCGGCGTGCGCTTGCTGGACCTTTGCCTGGAGTTGACCCACGCCTGGCACCTGCCGATCTGGGTGTCACAGGGCTACAAGCTGTTGTTAGCGGAGCAGCGTTTGCTGGTCAAGGCGCTGCACATTGCCCGCGAAGACGATGCCCTGCGTCACCAGCAACTGCTCGATGCCGAGCCCAGCCTGCGCCGCTGGCTGAACCAGCCGGCCAACACCGTGCTGCTGGCCAACGGCCTGGCGATGTCGGCCCAGGAATCCTGGACCTGCCCGCACACCGAGCGTTGGCAATACCTGACCGCGCTGTACCTGCAGGTGCCATTGAGTGACGTGCAGCAGCAGGTGCATCAGCAGGCGGTGACCAGTGCCCGCACCACCTTGATGCCTGACCTCTGGCACCCGGCGCTGTCGCTGATCTGGCCGTGGCATGTGCAGAAGGTCCATCGCGGCCTGCTGCCCGCGCCGCCGCCCACCGCCGAGTCTCTGGCTGTGTGGCGCAAGCACTGCACCGAGCTGCTCGTCGAGCCAAATCGCTTCGCCAATGCCATGCACTTGACCACCTGCGCCAAGAACGCCTTGGTAGCCAGCGGTATGCAGCGGGTTTTGCTGTTCATGGCCGATCGCGCCTTGAGTACCTTACGCGTGCATCAGGCCGACGGGTTGCCCAAGGACGCCGCGCACCTGAGCCTGGATGTGGTCAACAGCACATTGCTGCAACGCCTGCTGGAAAAATCCGCACAGGTGCGGCTCAGCCCCGACAACCATGCGCAGTTCTCGGCCTTGCTACCGCCGGTCGTGCGTCGCTTGTTCACCGGCGAGCACTTGCTGTTGCGCTCTTTGAGTTGCAACGGCCGCGTGGTGATGCTGATCGTCGCGGACCAGGGCGGGGGCCCGTTCTCGGAAACCACCGTGCAGGCGTTCGGCAAAACCGCCCAATGCATCGAAAAGGCCTTGCACAGCTTTACCAACCGCAGCACCTGATGCTTGCGCTACAATCGCCGTCTTTAATCGCCAACATTTGTGCCCAGGAGACCTCACATGCCTGACTTCTCTGGCTTGCCGCTGGTGATCGAATCCAGCGATCTGCTTGGCCGCCTTGATGCCGAACACCTGATTGTCGTGGACCTCACCAGTGACGCCCGCTACGCCGCAGGGCATATCCCCGGCGCGCATTTCGTTGACCCCAAGCGCACCCAACTGGGCCAGCCCCCGGCACCCGGCCTGTTGCCCAGCCAAGCCGACCTGGAAAAACTGTTCGGCGAACTGGGCCACACCCCGGACGCGACCTACGTGGTCTATGACGACGAAGGCGGCGGCTGGGCCGGGCGCTTTATCTGGATGCTCGACGTGATCGGCCATCAGAAATACCACTACCTCGACGGCGGCCTGCTGGCATGGCTCGAGGAAAAGCTCCCCCTCTCCACCAAAGCCCCCGCCCCCGTCGCCGGCCCGGTCAGCCTCACGCTGCACGATGGCCCCACCGCCACCCGCGAATACCTGCAAAGCCGTCTCGGCGCCGCCGACCTGGGCATCTGGGACGCCCGCGGCCCGCTGGAATACTCCGGTGAAAAAGTGCTCGCGGCCAAGGGCGGTCACATCCCCGGCGCGGTGAATTTCGAATGGACCGCCGGCATGGACAAGGCGCGCAACCTGCGTATCCGCCGTGACATGCCGCAGATACTCGAAGACCTCGGGCTGACCCGCGATAAAGAAATCATCACCCACTGCCAGACTCACCACCGCTCTGGCTTCACCTACCTGGTGGCCAAGGCGCTCGGTTATCCGCGAGTCAAAGGTTATGCCGGTTCCTGGGGCGAATGGGGCAACCACCCCGACACCCCCGTTGAGATTTAAGGTTTAAGGACAGTTATGAAAAAGCAGTTGTTTATCCTCAGCCAGTACTTGCTGCCGCACCACTTGCTCTCACGCTTGGCCGGCTGCGTTGCCGAGTGCCGCGTGCGCTGGTTCAAGAACGCCTTCACCGCCTGGTTCGCCAAGCGCTATCAGGTGGACATGTCCCAGGCCCTGGTGGAAGACCTGACCGCCTATGAGCATTTCAACGCCTTCTTCACCCGCGCCTTGAAAGACGACGCCCGCCCGCTGGACCCGACCCCAGGCGCGGTACTCAGCCCGGCCGACGGCGCCGTCAGCCAGGTAGGCCCGATCGAGCATGGCCGCATCTTCCAGGCCAAGGGCCACAGCTTCAGCGTGCTGGAATTGCTCGGTGGCGATGCGGCGCTGGCTGCACCGTTCATGGGTGGCGACTTCGCCACTATTTATCTGTCGCCGAAGGACTACCACCGGGTGCACATGCCACTGGCCGGTACCTTGCGCGAGATGGTGTACGTGCCCGGGCGGATTTTCTCGGTCAACCAGACCACCGCCGAAAACGTGCCGGAGCTGTTTGCGCGCAACGAGCGGGCGGTCTGCCTGTTCGACACCGAACGCGGCCCGATGGCGGTGGTGTTGGTGGGTGCGATGATCGTGGCGTCGATTGAAACTGTGTGGGCCGGCCTGGTGACTCCGCCCAAGCGTGAGCTGAAAACCTTCCACTACGACGAAGCTGCCCGCGCGCCGATTCACCTGGAAAAGGGTGCGGAGATGGGTCGCTTCAAGCTGGGCTCGACCGCCATCGTGCTGTTCGGGCCGGACCAGGTGAAGTGGACCGAAGCGTTGTTGGCAGGTTCGCCAGTGCAGATGGGCCAGGCTATCGCACTGCCTAAAGCCTGATCTGAAAACTGCAAAGATCAAATGTGGGAGGGGGCTTGCTCCCGATGGCGGTATTCCAGTCAGAGATGTATAGACTGTTCCACCACCATCGGGAGCAAGCCCCCTCCCACATTTTTGACCGCATTTCGTCGTTAGAGCTGACCGTCGCGGTCGCGCAAGCCCAGCAGGTACAGCACGCCATCCAGCCCCAAGGTCGAGATCGCCTGCTTGGCCGATTGCTTGACCAACGGCTTTGCACGGAACGCCACACCCAGCCCGGCAATCGCCAGCATCGGCAGGTCGTTGGCGCCATCGCCGACCGCAATGGTCTGCTCCAGCCGCAAGCCTTCCTTGTGGGCCAGTTCCTTGAGCAGATCCGCCTTGCGCTGCGCATCGACAATCGGCTCGACGGCCACGCCGGTCACCTTGCCATCCACTACTTCCAGCTCGTTGGCAAATACATAGTCAATGCCCAACTTCGCCTGCAACTGCTTGGCGAAGTAGGTGAAGCCGCCCGACAGGATGGCGGTCTTGTAGCCCAGGCGCTTGAGTTCGGCGAACAGAACCTCGGCGCCCTCGGTCAGGCGCAGTGACGCGCCGATGGAGTCCAGCACACTCACGTCCAGGCCCTTGAGCAACGCAAGACGCTCCTTGAAGCTGGCCCGGAAATCCAGTTCACCCGCCATCGCCCGCTCGGTAATCGCGGACACTTGCTCGCCCACACCGGCCGCCTTGGCCAACTCGTCGATGACCTCGGCTTCGATCAGGGTGGAATCCATGTCGAACACCGCCAGGCGACGGTTGCGACGGAACAGCGAATCCTCCTGGAAGGCGATATCGACATTCAGCTCCTGGGCGACGCTGAGGAATTCGGCACGTAGCGCTTGCGCATCCGCCGGTTCGCCGCGCACGGAGAACTCGATGCAGCCCTTGCCCTTGTCGGCAGGAGTGTCCAATGGCATACGACCCGACAGACGGTCGATATGGTCGATATTCAAACCGTATTGCGCAGTAATGGAGCTGACGCGTTGCAACTGCTCGGCCGTGACCTTGCGCGTCAACAGGGTGACGATATGGCGTTTTTTGCCCTGGCCTTGCACCCAGTGCTGGTAGTCCGCTTCGGACACCGGGGTGAAACGCACCTGTTGATCCAGCTTATAGGCCGTAAACAGGATGTCCTTGAGTACCGAAGAGGCCTGCTCGGTGCTGGGAATTTCCACCAGGATGCCGAACGACAGGGTGTCGTGGATCACCGCCTGGCCGATGTCGAGAATGTTCACACCACCCTGGGCCAGGACGCCGGTAATGGCCGCGGTGAGACCCGGTCGGTCAAGACCTGTGATGTTGATCAGGACAATTTCGCGCAAAGCGCACCCCCAGGCTGGAAAAAAACCGCATTCTACCCACTTTCAGTGACCATCGGGCACAGCCAACGCTTTGCCGGCCATGGGCCTGTCGCTATACTGCGCGTCAACTTCACGGACCAAGAGCCGAGCGCAAGTGAACCGGCCCACGCCAGTAAAAACCGATAACTTCTTCCTGCTGATCTTCCGGGCACTGCGCCACCGCCGTGTACCGATCGCATTACGCATCGCCAGCCATAACGTGATCCTGGTCGCTTTGGCCCTGGTGATCTATGCCTGCGTGATGGGTTTGCAGTTCAAGCAGGCCATGCATGAGCAAGCCGATGCCCTGGGCGAGAGCCTGACGACCCAGACCGCCACGTCGGCGACTGAGTTGCTGGTGTCCAACGACATCCTCAGCCTCAACGTGCTGCTCAATAACCTGACCAAGAACCCGCTGGTGGCCCATGCCGCTATCTACAGCGTGGACAACCGGATTATGGCCGAGGCCGGGCAGCGCCCGAAGAACGGCCTGTTGGGCGAAGCCGAGGGCCTGTACCAGAGCAATATCACCTTTCAGGATGTGAAGGCCGGCCAACTGCGTATCAGCCTTGATATGCAGCAGTTCCAGCAACCGATGACCATCAGCCTGCAGAGCATGGGCATCTTGAGCGCAATCCTGCTGGCTCTGGCCTTGGCCTTGAGCTTGCGCCTCGGGCGGCATATCTCCACGCCGCTGATGCAACTGCGCATCTGGCTGCGGGATATCGACGAACACACCCCGGCCACTGATCGCCAGGACGAAATCGGCGACCTCGCACGCCAGCTTCACGCCAGCTTTGCACCGGAACCTAAAGTGCCGGAAGTCGAACCTGAGCCAGAGCACGACGACACCGACGACTACAACGACGAGCCTGAGTTTGAAGTACGCGACCTGCGCGACCCGGGCTTCGACGAAAGCGCGCCGGTAGCCGGCCTGAAGCCAGCGCCGCGCCATGTGATAAAGGCCGAAGAAGACGAGCTGGACGACGAAGATCCGTTCGCCGACCTGCGCGATACCTCGGCCGTAGCCCCAGCTGCTGCGCCGAAGCCGGTTGCGGTGGAAAGGAACACCGAGCCGCAGCACAGCGCCGTACTCGCCGTTCAACTGGGTGCGCAGGAGCAATTGCGGCGCCTGCCGCGTGCGCGCCTGACCGAGCTGCTCGAACGCTACCGCGACTGCCTCGACCAGGCCGCCTCGCTCTACCAGAGCGAACTGCACACCCTGAACGATGGCAGCACACTGATGCTGTTCCATAGTGAAGACAGCGGCGAAGACTACCTGACCAATGCAATCTGCTGTGGCGAGCTGTTGCGCGCCCTGGGCCACGCCCTGCAGATCGAAGTGGCCGACAGCGGCATCACCCTGCAACTGCAGCTGGGCTTGACGGTAGGCGATGACCTGTTTGGCATGAGCCAGATCGACCTGCTGCTGACCGAAATCGCCCAGGACGCCCTGGCGTTGTCCCAACACAGCCGTAACCTGCTGCTGGTGGAGCGCAAGATTAGTGAAGACACGCTGATCCGCCAACGCGCCCGTATTCGCCCGATTGCCAGCCCTGAAGGGGCAAGCTGCGTGGAGCGGTTGATGGAGCCGTATCCGTCGATGCTCGAGCGCCAGTTGGCGCGCATGCATGAGACCCGCAAACCCTGAGGCTAAGGCTTTTTGTAGGAGCGAGCTTGCTCGCGAAAAACTCACAGACGCCGCGCTTATTCAGAAAACACGCGTTATCGTTGACGCTTTTCGCGAGCAAGCTCGCTCCTACAGAACAGCCCAACAAAAAGGCCCGCTTATTCAGCGGGCCTTTTTGTTTGTCTGCGACGCAGGTCAGAACCTGAATACTTCCAGATCGGTACGAATCGGGGTAGCCATCGGCATCTTCGGCTTTTCCGGGGCGGCAGGCTTAGGCTGGGAAGCCTGTTTGCGAGGTGTCTCGGCAGCGACCGGCGGCTGATTGGCCAGTGGCTTGAGCGCCACCGACAACTGCTGTGCCAAGTGCTGCAACAGCACACCCTGGGCCTGGACCTGAGAGGCGGTGGTGCCGGCATGCTCTTCCTGCAGATGTACGATGCGGTTATCCCGCACCTGCCCACGACGGTCTATCAGGCGCCACTGTGCATCCAGGATTGCAGGTTGCGACTTGCCGGAGTCAAGCCGCGTGATCGTCAACAGCACCTGCACATCCGGAGTAAACCCGGATGGCCCTGGTGCCAGCACTACGCGCTGGCTGTCCAGTTGGCCGGCCACCTGGCGCAACATCAGTTGATTGATATCGGACGACAGGCTGCCCGCCCAACGACCATCGGTGGAACCTTGCAGGCTGCCGTCGTTCTGACGTTGTAGCAGGGTTTCACGTTGCAGGTAATCGGCAACGACTACCGGGCCAAGCAATACCGCCATGCCCGCTGTCTGGGCTGGTTGAGCCGGACTTCCGCTGTCCAGCTGGTACAGCGACACTGGCTGGTGCGTGCTGCAACCCGCCAGCCCCAAAAGGCCAGCGAGCATCAAAAATAGAGGAAGGCGTGGAGCAGTCATCATCCCATCCAGGTGGCTGCCACAAGGCGAACCACAATGTAATACTAAAAATAACCTGACACGCTCGGCCACGCCGGCGCTGGAAAGGCCATATCATCCGTGAATATGCGCCATGACTCCAGCGCGAAAGCGTCGATCTACGCGTTAAATCGTAGATCGAGGCCTCTAGTACAGCTTAAACCGGCGTTTCCACCAGCAAGGCGTCCACTCGCTGGAAGCCGCGAGGCAGTTTATTACCACGCCGCCCGCGTTCGCCCTTGTAGTGTTCCAGGTCGTCAGGGCGCAATGACAACGTGCGCTTGCCAGCCTGGAGCACCAGGGTAGAGCCTTCCGGGACCACCGCGATGTCGGTCACGTACTCTTCGCGACTGGCCACCCGGTCGCCGGGAATCCCGATAATCTTGTTGCCCTTGCCTTTGCCCAGCTGCGGCAAATCGCTGATCTTGAACACCAGCAAACGCCCCTCGGTGGTCACCGAGGCCAGCCAATTGCTCTCACGATCATCCACCGGCCTTGGCAGGATCACCTTGGCGTTGTTCGGCAGGCTCAACAGTGCCTTGCCCGCCTTGTTCTTGGCCTGCAGGTCTTCGCCCTTGACCACGAAACCGTAACCGGCGTCGGAGGCGATGACGTACAGCGCATCATCGTCCGGCAGCAGCACGCACTCGAAATTTGCCCCCGGTGGTGGCGTGAGGCGCCCGGTCAACGGCTCGCCCTGCCCTCGTGCAGATGGCAGGGTGTGGGCCGGCACCGAATAACTGCGCCCGGTCGAGTCGATAAACACCGCGAACTGGTTGGAACGCCCGGCCGCAGCGGTCTTGAAGCCATCACCAGCTTTGTACGAAAGGCCGGTGGCGTCAATATCATGCCCTTTGGCGGAACGAACCCAACCCTTTTCCGACAGAACGACGGTAATTTTCTCGTTAGGCAACAGCTCGGTTTCTGTCAGCGCCTTCGCTTCAGCACGCTCAACGATAGGCGAACGACGGTCATCGCCGTAGGTTTCGGCGTCTTTGATCAGCTCACTGCGCACCAACTTCTTGAGCTTGGCTTCGCTGCCCAGCAGCGCCTGCAGCTTGGCTTGCTCCTTGAGCAGCGCGTCTTGCTCGTCGCGCAGCTTCATTTCTTCCAGGCGTGCCAACTGGCGCAAGCGGGTGTCGAGGATGTAGTCAGCCTGGATTTCGCTCAGCTCGAAACGCGCGATCAGCTCGGCCTTCGGGTGCTCGGCGGTACGGATGATATGAATCACTTCATCCAGGTTGAGGTAGGCAATCAGCAAACCGTCCAACAGGTGCAGACGGCGCTCAACCTTGTCGAGGCGAAATTGCAGGCGGCGGCGCACAGTCTGTACGCGGAACTCCAGCCACTCCACCAGCAGATTGCGCAGGTTCTTCAACTGCGGCTTGCCGTCCAGGCCGATGATATTGACGTTGACCCGGTAGCTGGACTCCAGGTCAGTGCTGGCAAACAAATGCTGCATCAACACTTCATGATCCACCCGGCTATTGGTCGGGATGATCACGATGCGGCACGGGTTCTCATGGTCAGACTCGTCACGCAGGTCGGTCACTTGGGGCAGTTTCGATGGCTTGGCCTGCATCAATGCGGCGATCTGCTCCAGCACCTTGGCACCGGACACCTGGTGCGGCAGCGCGGTGACAATGATGTCGCCGTCTTCGATGTGGTACACGGCGCGCATGCGCACCGAGCCCTTGCCGGTTTCGTACATCTTCAACAGGTCGGCACGGGGCGTGATGATTTCCGCTTCGGTCGGGTAATCCGGGCCCTGGATATGCTCGCAAAGCTGCTCGACCGTAGCCTTGGGCTCATCCAGCAAGCGCACGCAGGCAGTGGCGACTTCGCGCAGGTTGTGCGGCGGTACGTCGGTGGCCATGCCGACCGCGATACCCGTGGTGCCATTGAGCAGGATATTCGGCAAACGTGCCGGCAATACCAAAGGTTCGTCGAGGGTTCCGTCAAAGTTCGGGCCCCAGTTCGCAGTGCCCTGGCCCAATTCGCTGAGCAGTACTTCGGAGTAACGCGACAACCGCGCCTCGGTATAACGCATGGCAGCGAAGGACTTGGGATCATCCGGCGCCCCCCAGTTGCCCTGGCCGTCCACCAGGGTGTAGCGGTAGCTGAACGGCTGGGCCATCAGCACCATGGCCTCATAGCACGCCGAATCGCCGTGGGGGTGGAACTTACCGAGCACGTCACCGACGGTACGCGCCGACTTCTTGTGCTTGGAATCGGCGTCCAGGCCCAACTCACTCATGGCATAGATGATGCGCCGTTGCACGGGCTTCAGGCCGTCGCCGATATGCGGCAAGGCACGGTCCATGATCACGTACATGGAGTAGTTGAGGTAGGCATTTTCGGTGAAGTCAGCCAGCGACCGGCGTTCTACGCCATCTAAGCTGTCTGCGAGGATGTCACTCATGCGGGCCTCATCATTGTTGGGTAACGCGCAGCGGAACTGCCGCTGCGTCGGGTCATTTGAAAAAACTGCGGGCTCATGGCTGGGCGCTCCAGCCACCGTCGGGGGCGGCGAAACGATAGACCATGGGGCGTTTTTCACCATCGGCGCGGGGGCCAAAATTATTGTCGATACCGATCCACGCGCCGTCGGCATCCACCACCAGGGCTTCGGCCAGTCCATAAGCCTGTGCATAACGTCGCGGCGGCGTGAGCATCTGGTCGGCAAACGACCAGCACAGCTCGATCTTGGCCGTGAGCGTATCGCGCCGGCAAATCTGGAACGCATTGCGCTCCAGAGTAAACAGCTTGCCGTTGAACAGCGCCAGGTCGGCAAAGTCCTTGGATACCGCCTTGGCGTTGGTGAACTGCGCCGGCTGCACCTCCTGGCCGGCCTCACTCAACAACACACAGGCGCCGTCGCAATCCCATACGCTCTGGCCACGCTTGATCGAGATCAAGCCACGGCGTTCACGCTCGGCGGCCAGCCAGATCTGATTGCCTTCGGGGTTTACCGCCAGGCCTTCGAACAAGGCATTGAAGTGCAGCAACATGCCACTGGCCCGGGCTTCGCGCACCATGCCGGGGGCAATTTTCAACCATTCGGGCGCGCCAGTCGCCGGGACCTGCAACACCGCCGCATGGGCTTCGCTGACAATGTAGCGATTACCCACGGCATCACAGCTAATGCCTTCAAAATCCAGGTCACCGCCGCGAATGAACGAAGCAGCCTTGGTGCGCGAACGCAACCCCCAAGGCAGACCGGACTCGGGCACGGGCGGCACATCGATCTGCACCGCTTCGGCGTTCCAGGTAGGCGCGCCGGTATCCAGCCGGTAGATCTGATCGTCATCCCGATCAGAAACCGTCCACAGTTCCTTGCCACACAACGCCAGGCCCGAAAGGTTACCGCCGCGCATGCCGTCCACAGGGTGCTCGGACACCAGCTTGAGCTCCGCCACGGGCGCGGCAACCACCTGGGTGGCCGCCAGCCCGCTCAACATCAGGATTGCCAGGGCGAAGCCTGTGCGCATCAGCCCAGAACCTCGGCCAGGTTGCCTTTGGATTCCAGCCAGGCCTTGCGATCCGGCGCACGCTTCTTCGCCAGCAGCATGTCCATCATTTCCGACGTGCCGGCGAAGTCTTCCAGGGTCAACTGCACCAGGCGCCGGGTGTTCGGGTCCATGGTGGTTTCGCGCAGTTGGGGCGGGTTCATCTCACCCAGGCCCTTGAATCGCGTGACCTGAGGCTTACCGCGTTTCTTCTCGGCCACCAGGCGATCAAGGATGCCATCGCGCTCAGCTTCGTCCAGAGCGTAGAAAATCTCCTTGCCCAGGTCGATGCGATACAGCGGCGGCATGGCGACGTAGACGTGACCGGCATCCACCAACGGGCGGAAATGCTGCACGAACAACGCGCACAGCAAGGTGGCGATGTGCAGGCCGTCGGAGTCGGCGTCGGCGAGGATACAGATCTTGCCGTAGCGCAGCTGGCTCATGTCCGCCGCACCCGGGTCGACCCCGATGGCCACGGCGATGTTATGCACTTCCTGACTGGCCAGCACTTCGCTGCCGTCGACTTCCCAGGTGTTGAGGATCTTGCCGCGCAGCGGCAGGATCGCCTGGAACTCCTTGTCCCGCGCTTGCTTGGCGGAACCGCCGGCGGAATCACCTTCGACCAGGAACAGCTCGGAGCGCATCGGGTCCTGCCCGGCGCAATCGGCCAGCTTGCCCGGCAATGCCGGGCCTTGGGTGATGCGCTTGCGCTCAACCTTTTTGCTGGCCTTCAAGCGCCGACCGGCGTTGTTGATCGCCAATTCGGCCAGGGCCAGGCCCAGCTCCGGGTGCTCGTTGAGCCACAGGCTGAAAGCGTCCTTGACCACACCGGAGACAAACGCTGCCGCTTCACGGGACGACAGGCGCTCCTTGGTCTGGCCGGAAAATTGCGGCTCCTGCATCTTCATCGACAGCACGAACGCGATGCGCTCCCATACGTCTTCCGGCGCCAGCTTCACACCACGCGGCAACAGGCTGCGGTATTCGCAGAATTCGCGCATGGCGTCCAGCAAGCCCTGGCGCAAACCGTTGACATGGGTGCCGCCCTGGGCGGTGGGGATCAGGTTGACGTAGCTTTCCTGTACGCTGTCGCCACCTTCGGGCAACCACAGCAACGCCCAGTCGACGGCTTCCTTATTACCGGCCAGGCTGCCGCAGAACGGCTCGTTGGGCAGGCGTTCGAAGTCGCTGACAGAGTCTTCGAGATACGAGCGCAGGCCGTCTTCGTAGTGCCACTCGACCTTCTCGCCGGTGCCCTTGTCTTCAAAGCTGACCAATAGACCCGGGCACAACACAGCCTTGGCCTTGAGCACATGCTTGAGGCGGCTGATGGAGAATTTCGGCGAATCGAAGTATTTCGGGTCCGGGGCGAAGTACACGCTGGTGCCGGTGTTGCGCTTGCCAACGGTGCCAACCACTTCCAGCTCGGTGGCTTTATAGCCATCGGCGAAGGTCATCTGGTACTCGTTGCCGTCGCGCTTGACCTTGACCCGCACTTGCGTCGACAGGGCGTTGACCACCGAAATACCCACACCGTGCAAACCACCGGAGAACTGGTAGTTCTTGTTGGAGAACTTGCCGCCGGCGTGCAGTTTGGTGAGGATCAGCTCGACGCCCGACACGCCCTCTTCCGGGTGAATGTCCACCGGCATGCCGCGACCATCGTCGGACACTTCAAGGGAGTGGTCGGCATGAAGGATGACTTGCACCGACTTCGCGTGCCCGGCCAAGGCTTCGTCGACGCTGTTGTCGATGACTTCCTGGGCAAGGTGGTTCGGCCGACTGGTGTCGGTGTACATACCGGGACGTTTGCGCACCGGGTCGAGGCCCGAGAGGACTTCGATGGCGTCGGCGTTATAAGAGCTAGCGCTGGGAGTGGCCATGGGGTCTCGTCGTGAGTCGTTCGATTAAAAAGTGACCTGCGATTTTCTACAGTGACGAAAAATCGAAGGATTGATACTGATCTGCGCCAATGCCGGCAAAGCTCAACAGTGCCGGCAATTGCTCGGCGAACCCCTGGTAACCATGGTCGCCACCGGCCTGGATGCGCAATGCACAGGCCCGGTAATACTGCTGGGCGAGGCGATAGTCCAGGGTTTCATCCCCGGTCTGCAACCACACCTGATAACGCGCGGCATCCTGGGGTGCCGGGACTTCAAGTTCGGCCAGCGCCGCGACATGATCGTGGGTCAACTCCCAGGTCTCATCGGTGTAGAGGTTCTTCTGGGTGCCCAGGTAGCCGTCGAACATCCGATGGGGGCTGACCGCCGGGTTGACCAGCAGCGCCTTGAGGCCATGGCGTTCGGCAAGATGGGTTGCATAGTAGCCGCCGAGTGAGCTGCCGACCAGCAGCGGCCGTCCCAGTTGGTCAATGGCCTGCTCCAATTGCGGAATAGCCTGACGCGGGTGGTGATGCAGAGCCGGCACACGCAGTTGCTCGGCCAGACCGAGGGCGCCCATCACGGTAATCAGCTGACTGGCCTTGTTGGAGGCCGGAGCACTGTTGAAACCGTGGATATACAGGATCGAAGCGGACATGCCGGGCTCTCCGTGCTTGGGCCAAAGAGGCGCAGTTTACAGGGATCGGAGTGAGGTGTGAGCACCCGATCTTCCAGACACCGCAGAACCCATGTGGGAGGGGGGCTTGCTCCCGATGGCGGTGCGTCAGCCCCAATAGCTGTGACTGACCCACCGCCATCGGGAGCAAGCCCCCTCCCACATTTGATCAGTGTTTGCAGGTCTTAATAGCCGTTGCTGCCGTAGTCGACGGTAAACGCGAAGTCCCGAAGCCGCTCCACCCCAGTCTCCAACCGTCCGTCGGCATGCAAGCGCAGCCAGCGATACCCCGGCGCTTGCTCGCTGACCTGGAAGTCCTCGCTGCCCGGCGCGAACTGGATACAGGTGGACGGCGACGCCAGCAACCGCAGCCCGTTGCGCTCGCGGTCGATCTCCTGGTGCACATGCCCCCAGAGCAGCGCCCGCGCTTGCGGGAAGCGGTCAAGCACAGCAAACAGCGCCTCGGGATTGCGCAGGCCGATAGGCTCCATCCACGCACAACCGATGGGCACCGGATGATGGTGCAAGCACACCAGGTGGTGGCGGCTCGGCGCTTCGCTCAGGGCCTGAGCGAGCAGCTGCAGTTGCTGGTCCTGCAAGTAGCCCGGCACCGAACCAGGTACGGCAGAGTCCAGCAGGGTAATGCGCCAGTTGCCGATATCCACCACCGGCTCGAGTAAATCACTGTGTACGGCCGCCTGGGCCATGACCTGCGGTTCGTCGTGGTTGCCCGGGATCCAGCGCGCCGGGGCGCCAATCGGCCGGGTCATGTCACGAAACTGCTGGTATGACTCGAGCGTGCCATCCTGGGACAAGTCACCGGTGGCCAGCACCAGATCGATCCGCGGCTGTTGCTCGCACACCAGTTCGATCACCCGCTGCAAGCTGGCACGGGTATTCATGCCCAGCAGGGCAGTGTCCGCCTCGGCGAACAAATGGCTGTCGGACAGCTGCACCAACAACGCGCTGGCATCGGGGTTCACGTTGGATACGCTCGACAAGGCGCTCTCCCAAGGCAATCACTGGAATGGATAGGTGGCGCGATTATGCTAGGGCAGGACACAAAGAGGAAAGCAGGGTAAGCAGACGCAGTTCACATCTACCGCACGACTTCAAACTCATGGCCCAAGGCCAGGCAGTGGCTCAGCCATTCCCCGAGGAACACATTGAGCTGTGCTTTTTCGTCGGGTTGGTGCATGAACACATTCGGGTAAGGATAGATGCTGCGAAAGCGTCGCGCATGCTCGGCGCTGATCACTTCGGCCATACGCGCATCGTGGTACACCTGCACTTCCAATTGCGGCACCGGCAGCCAAGGCAGGCTGTGCTCCTGGCGCACGCGCAGCGTCGTGGTGTACGGGCAGGTGAGGATGACTTCCAGGGCCAGCACGCCGAGCATCTGGTCGCCATGGGTCACCGCGATACGCCGCGCCTCGGGGGTGTGGCGCATGTCGGGGAGCAGGCGCATCAGCCGCGCATAGTTGGCCTCGCAGGCGGCTTGCAGCCCGATCAGGTCAACTCGGTAACGTTCCCGTGCCTTTACTGCCATAACCCCCTCACTTCCGCGCGATTAAGCGCAAGCCACTGCAGGGCAATGATGCTGGCTGCATTGGAAATCTTGCCGTCGCGCACCGCTTGCAAGGCGTCTTCGAATGCCCAGGCGGTAACGCGGATATCTTCTGCTTCTTCTTCCAGTCCATGGACGCCGCCAGCGCCCGAGCTGTCGCAACGGCCCAGGTACAGGTGGACAAATTCGGTACTGCCGCCGGGCGACGGGAAATACTTGGTGATCGGCCACAGTGCGGAGAATGTCAGCCCAGCTTCCTCCTCGGCCTCGCGGTGTGCAACTTCCTCCGGTTGTTCATCCTTGTCAATCAGGCCGGCGACCATCTCCACCAGCCACGGGTTGCCGGCGCGCCCCATGGCGCCGATGCGGAACTGTTCGATCAACACCACCTCATCACGTTGTGGGTCGTAGGGCAGCACGCACACAGCATCATGACGCACGAAGACTTCGCGGTTGATCACCCGGCTCATGCCGCCATCGAACTTCTCGTGGCGCAATTGCACACGATCAAGCTTGTAGAAACCCTGGTAGGCATTGTCGCGCTGAACGATCTCGATCCTGTTCGGCGTGGACTTGGCAATGTCCGTCATATTTTTCCTCAATGTCTGCGTGCAATTCGCGCCATCCTAACGCGCCAATGCCCGTTGATGCAGCCCCTTTCCGGTTGCCGGGACAGGCGGCGGACGTCAAACTCACCCTTATCAGTCTAGTGGCGAACTGACGGCCTCGTCGGCAGTCCAAGCGCTACTCTTTTTCGCTTTCCACCGATTTACGAAGGACACACATGTCGCTTTTAAGAATCGCCTCCGTGGCCTGTATTGCCTTGACCCTGGGTGCCTGCCAAAGCCTGTTCCAACCCGGCCATCTCAAGCCACTGGACACCACCCCCGACAAAACGGAGCAGATCAAGCCCGGCTGCGACAGCCCTGACTGCCCGCTGGTGAACATCGATACCCTGCACTTCCCGGCCGAGCCACAGCTCGACACCCTGGTAGAGCAACGCCTGCTGCAAATGACCCGCACCACCCCGGGTGCTGCCGTACCGGCCACCTTGAATGCCTATCGTGACAAGTTCCTGCGTGAATCGCCGAACCGCCACAGCATGTATTTGCAGGCCAAGGTACGCGAGCAGCATGACGGACTGGTGATCATTGAAGTGTCCAGCTACCTGGACACCGGCGTTGCCCACGGCGAGCCGGGGCGCGGCTTCATTAATTATTCACGCCTGCTGCATAAGGAACTGAACCTGGCCGACATGCTGCTGCCCGGCCAGGAACAGGCGTTCTGGAACACCGCGAAGGTCGCCCACAACACCTGGCTGATCAACTCGCAGATGGATCGCGACCCAGAGTTCGTGAAGAACTGGCCGTTCCAGAAAACCCCGAACGTGGCCCTGACCAGCAGCGGCGTGGTACTCAAGTACAACGTCGCCACCATCGCCCCATACGCCATGGGGCTGATCGAAATGACCATCCCCTATGCGCGCCTCAGCGGTGTGATCAAGCCTGACCTGGTGCCGGCTCGCCACTGAACGCCCGACCCAGGATCAGCTGCAACAGCCCTGCCAGCAACAGTGCCGGCAGGGTTGCGCCAACCTGCGGATACAGGTTGGCCAGCAGATGGTAAGTGGCGATACCTCCCAGCCAGGCCAACAATGCCGTCCAGCGCAATGCCGTGATGGCGCCAGGGGCACGGCGACGCAGGATGAAGTGATCCACCAGCACTACGCCGAACAACGGCGCGAACACTGAGCCGATCAGCAACAGGAAGTTCTGGTACTGCGCCAAGGGCGCCAGGCAGGCAATCAAGGTGCAGATTACGCCAATGGCCAACGCCAAGTGCTCGACCTTCAAGCGCACCAGCATCCCGCTGGACACCGCCGCCGAGTGAATATCGGCAAAGGCGTTTTCCGATTCATCCAACAGGATCAATAGCAGTGGAATCCCCAGGCCCGCGCCAGCCAGGGCCAGCAGCAACGCATTCACTTCACCGCTCGGCGCAAACGCCAGGGTGTAGGCCACGCCCAGGCTCATCAGCCAGAAATTACCGATGAAGAACCCCAGCGCCGTGCCGCCGAATACGCTTTTTGCGCGCTTGCCGAAGCGCGAGTAATCGGCAATCAGCGGCAACCAGGACAACGGCATGGCGATGGCAATATCGAACCCCACTGCAAACGGCATCGAACCGTCACCGGCCTGGGCCCAGAGGGCAGCTAAGTCAGCCTTGGCGAACAGGTTCCAGGTCAGCCACAGGCAGGCGGCGAGCAACAGCCAGATGCCCCATTTGCGCAGGATCTGCCGCACAAACGCCAGCGGCCCGCTGACCGCCAGCAAGGTCGCCAGGCCACCAAAAAACAGCGTCCACAGCAAGGGGTTCGCCAGCAGGCTACCCTCGCTGAACGCCCGCGTGCCGAGCAAGCTGGCGGCGTCGCGCATCACAATGATCTCAAACGAGCCCCAGCCGATCAGTTGCAGCAGGTTCAGCAGCGCCGGCAGGCTGGCGCCCCGGCTACCGAGGCTAAGTTTGAGCGCAGCCATGGCAGACAGCCCCGTGTCGCTGCCGATCACGCCAACGGCAGCCAGCAGCAGCACGCCGACCAGGGTGCCGAGAAAAATGGCCAGTAACGAACCCGACAGCCCCAGACCCGGCGCCAGCAAAGCGCCGGTTTGCAGGACCATCAGGCCGATGCCGAGGGAGAACCACAGGGAGAACAGGTCGCGGGCGCCGAAGACGCGCTTGTCAGCAGGCACCGCGGTGCCGGGAGAATAAGTACTGGGTTGAAAGCTCAAGGGTGCTATCTCTGAGGGGCATTTGTTATTTGACAGATGGCTATCGGGGGCAAGCCCCCTCCCACATTTGAATTTGTGAACACAGTCAAATGTGGGGGCTTGCTTCCGATGAGGCCCTTACAGGCGCCTGAAATCCCGGATCAGACCTTTTGGTAGAGCTGGCTGCCTTCGCGCTTGAACCGCTCAGCCTGCTCAGCCAAGCCCTTGGCCACGTCCACATCCACCGCCTCAATACGCTGGTTGGCCGCATACTCACGCACTTCGTGAGTCACCTTCATCGAACAGAATTTCGGCCCGCACATCGAGCAGAAATGCGCGACCTTGGCCGATTCTTTCGGCAGCGTTTCGTCGTGGAATGCCCGTGCGGTGTCCGGGTCCAGGCCCAGGTTGAACTGGTCTTCCCAGCGGAACTCGAAGCGCGCCTTGCTCAAGGCGTTATCGCGAATCTGCGCACCCGGATGGCCTTTGGCGAGATCCGCTGCGTGGGCGGCGATCTTGTAGGTGATGATCCCGGTCTTCACGTCATCCTTGTTCGGCAAACCCAGGTGCTCCTTGGGCGTGACATAGCAGAGCATGGCGCAACCGAACCAGCCGATCATGGCCGCACCGATACCCGAGGTGATGTGGTCATAGCCCGGTGCTATGTCGGTGGTCAGCGGGCCGAGGGTGTAGAACGGCGCCTCGTCGCAGCACTCCAGCTGCTTGTCCATGTTCTCCTTGATCAGTTGCATCGGCACGTGGCCAGGGCCTTCGATCATGGTTTGCACGTCGTGCTTCCAGGCGATCTTGGTCAGCTCGCCCAGGGTTTCCAGTTCGCCGAACTGAGCGGCATCGTTGGCATCGGCGACCGAGCCCGGGCGCAGGCCGTCACCCAGGGAGAAGCTGACGTCATAAGCCTTCATGATTTCGCAGATTTCTTCGAAATGCGTGTAGGCGAAGTTTTCCTTGTGGTGGGCCAGGCACCACTTGGCCATGATCGCGCCGCCACGACTGACGATACCGGTAACGCGGTTGGCGGTCAGCGGCACATAGCGCAGCAACACGCCGGCATGGATGGTGAAATAGTCCACACCTTGCTCGGCCTGTTCGATCAGGGTGTCGCGGAACAGCTCCCAGGTCAGGTCCTCGGCAACGCCGTCGACTTTTTCCAGGGCCTGGTAGATCGGCACGGTACCGATCGGCACCGGCGAGTTACGGATGATCCATTCACGGGTTTCATGGATGTGCTTGCCGGTAGACAAGTCCATGATGTTGTCCGAGCCCCAGCGAATGCCCCAGGTCATCTTCGCCACTTCTTCTTCAATGGACGAACCCAGGGCGCTGTTGCCGATGTTGCCGTTGATCTTCACCAGGAAATTACGGCCGATGATCATCGGTTCCAGCTCGGTGTGGTTGATGTTGGCCGGGATGATTGCGCGGCCGCGGGCGATTTCTTCGCGCACGAATTCAGGCGTGATGATTTTTGGAATGCTCGCGCCAAAGCTGTGCCCGGCATGTTGTTGCTTGAGCAGGCCGGCGGCACGGGCTTCTTCGAGCTTCATGTTTTCGCGGATGGCCACAAACTCCATCTCAGGCGTAATGATGCCTTTGCGCGCGTAGTGCATCTGGCTGACGTTAGCGCCGGCCTTGGCACGACGCGGGTTTTGCAGGTGGGCAAAGCGCAGGTAGGCCAGGTCCGGGTTATCCAGGCGTTCCTGGCCGTATTTGGAACTCAGGCAGGAAAGGCGCTCCGTATCGCCCCGCTCCTCGATCCAGGGCGAGCGCACATCAGCCAGGCCCTTGCGCACGTCGATGACAACATTGGGGTCTGTGTAGGGGCCGGAGGTGTCGTAGACCACCACGGGGGCGTTGATTTCGCCACCGAACTCAGTGGGAGTCACATCCAGGCTGATTTCCCGCATGGGTACGCGGATATCGGGGCGCGAGCCCTGTACGTAGATTTTTTGCGAGCGGGTAAACGGCTGCACGGAGCCGGAGTCGACCTTGGCCGATTCACTCAGGTGCACGGTATTTTTTAGTTTTGTCGTCATCACGGGCTCTCCAACTTATCCAGGCGGTGGATTTTTGTCGGAGCGAACCTGTGACGGATGGACGCACTGAAACCAGTGCTGTGCTTGGTACTCGAGGGCCGTTCGATGGTCGAACTACATCCCGGACGAAGCACAAGAGGACTCGCCGGGTGACGAGAAATCTTGTTCCCTACGCAGGCGTTAACCTGATCAGGTTCAACGGGATCCGGTATTTACCGATCTCAGCCTTCCAACAAGGCACCCCGACAAGAACTCGGCCAGTCTAGACCATGGCGCGGGCAAATTGCCAATAGCGGTGCATTCAGCGTGATGAATGGCGTGATCGTGGGATTGTTGTGCCGTGATCCGGCCACTACACTCGGGCACTGCCCAGGACTTGACGCCAGGAATGGCCAGCCTTAGCCTTGAGCGCTAAATTATCGCCGTAATATTTAAACTAGGGATCGCCTCATGCTGCGCAAACTCTCACTGGCTGTTGCCGTGTCTTGTGCGACCAATGGAATGGTCTGGGCAGCTGAAGCGCCCTTGTCCACCAACACCGACCTGGTCAGCGTCTATCAGGAAGCGGCGCACAACAACGCCGACCTGGCCGCTGCCCGCGCCCAATATGGCGCGCAAAAAGAAGTAGTGCCCCAGGCTCGTGCCGGCTTGCTGCCAAACCTGTCGGCCGGTGCCGACAGCAATAACGTGCGCACCCAGATCGATCAGCCGGCCGCCACGGCCAACCGCGACGCCCACTCCTGGCGCGCCACACTGAGCCAGCCGCTGTTCCGCGCCGATCGCTGGTTCCAACTGCAAGCCGCCGAAGCCGTCAACGAACAAGCCTCGCTGCAACTGTCGGCCACCGAGCAGAACCTGATCCTGCAAAGCGCCGAGAGCTACTTCGCCGTGCTGCGCGCCCAGGACAACCTGGCCTCGACCAAGGCCGAAGAAAATGCCTTCAAGCGCCAGCTCGACCAGTCCAACGAACGTTTTGACGTGGGCCTGTCAGACAAGACCGACGTCCTGCAATCCCAGGCCAGCTATGACACGGCCCGGGCCAACCGCATCGTTGCCCAGCGCCAGGTAGATGACGCCTTCCAAGCGCTGATCACCCTGACCAATCGCCAATACAATTCTATCCAGGGCATCGTCCACACCCTGCCCGTGCTGCCGCCGGCACCGAACGACGCCAAAGCCTGGGTCGAAACGGCCGGTCGCCAGAACCTCAACCTGCTGGCCAGCAACTACGCGGTGACCGCCGCCGAAGAAACCCTGCGCCAACGCAAGGCCGGGCACTTGCCGACGCTCGATGCCGTCGCGCAATACGAAAAAGGCGACAACGACGCCCTGGGTTTCAGCAACCCGAATCAGTTGCCCATCCCGTACGGCGGTGATGTCTCCCAACGCACAATTGGGCTGCGTTTGAACATCCCGATCTACAGCGGCGGGCTTACCAGCTCGCAAGTGCGCGAATCCTATTCACGCCTGGACCAGACCGAGCAACAACGCGAGGGCCTGCGCCGCCAGGTGGTGGAAAACACCCGCAACCTGCACCGTGCTGTGAACACCGATGTAGAACAGGTACAAGCACGCCGCCAGTCGATCATCTCCAACCAGAGCGCGGTGGAAGCCACGGAAATCGGCTATCAGGTGGGCACGCGCAATATCGTTGACGTGCTGGATGCACAGCGCCAGCTGTACTCCTCGGTGCGCAACTACAACAACAGCCGCTACGACTACATCCTCGACAACCTGCGCTTGAAACAAGCGGCGGGCACCCTGAACCCAGGGGACTTGCAAGACCTGGCGCGCTACCTCAAGGCCGACTACAACCCGGACAAGGACTTCCTGCCACCGGATTTGGCCAAAGCCGCCGCCGAGCAGCTCAAGGCCCGTCCGGGTTATTGATCACACTGCAAAACCAAAGTGGGAGGGGGCTTGCTTCCTCCCACATTTGATGGGTGTTGGGTCAGTGAGCGATCAATCTTTCCAAACCGTCCAAAAGGCGTTTTAACGCCCCCTGGTTGGCCTGCATCACTTTCAACCCCGCCTGCGCCATCCTGTGCGCATCCTGCGGCAGTTCGAACAGTTGCCTCACGGCTTCGGCCAAACCTTCTGCGTCATCCACCTCGCGCAACGCCCCGGCGTCGCGCATCATCGCGGTGATGTCGAGGAAGTTGAATACATGGGGCCCCATGATCACCGGCTTACCCAAAGCCGCCGGCTCCAGCGGATTGTGCCCCCCCGTCGGCACCAGGCTACCGCCGACAAAGGCACTGTCGGCCAAGGCGTAGAGGAACAGTAATTCGCCCATGGTGTCGCCAAGCAAAATCGAGGTTTGCGCGCTGACCGGCTCGCCACTGGAGCGGCGCACCGTGGCATAGCCCTGCTGAACGCAACGCTCAAACACCGGGCTAAAGCGTTCCTGGTGACGCGGTACCAGAATCAGCAACGCATTGGGGTAGCTGGCGAGCAATTGGCGATGCGCCGCAAGCACCACTTCATCTTCGCCTTCGTGGGTACTGGCAGCGATCCACACAGGCCGCTCACTGGCGCCCCATTGTTCACGCAACGCGGCGGCGCGTTCCGGCAATTGCGGATCGATGCTCAGGTCGAATTTGATCGAACCGGTAACCTCCACGGTTTCAGGACGCGCACCAAGACTGCGAAATCGCTCGGCCTCGGTTTCAGTCTGCACAGCGAACAGGCTCATTTGCGAGAGCATCGGCGCAGTCAGCTTGGCGAAACGCGCATACCCCTTGGCCGAACGCGCCGACAATCGCGCATTGGCCAGCGCCACCGGGATACCGCGCTGGGCGCAGGCATGGATATGGTTAGGCCAAAGCTCCGTTTCCATGATCACCGCCAGCTTGGGCTGCACGCGATCAAGAAATCGCTTGGCGGCGCAAGGCAAGTCGTAAGGCAAGTAGCAGTGCTGGATGCGCGGCTCGTTGGCGAACAGTGCCTGGATCCGCTCGGAACCGGTGGGCGTCATGCAGGTGACGGTGATCGGCAGCTGTGGATAACGCTCCAACAAACCACGAACCATCGGCGCGGCGGCAATGCTTTCGCCCACCGACACGGCATGCACCCAGATCCCGCCGGGACGCATCGCCGGCAAGCCATAGGAAAACCGTTCGCCCACACGCTTGGCATAGGCCGGCGCCTTGCGCGCACGCAACCACAAACGCAAGGCCACCAACGGCAGCGCCAGGTAAAACAGACAGCTATAGAGAGTTCTATTCATGGCGGCGGAGTTTATCGGCTTTTTCAGTCGATCGCCTGTAAGCACTCGGCAAAACGTTTGGCGAGGAAGCGGGCGGCGGGCCCCAGATGTTCATCGCGGCGCCACACCAACTCGACCACCAGCGCCGGCGGCGTCCATTCGCTGGTCAACTCGACCATCTGTTGTTGATAGGTTGGGTATTGCACGATATGCCGAGGCAGCCAGGCCCAGCCCAGGCCACTCATCAGCCATTCGGCGAGTACGTAGAAGCTGTCGGCGCGCCACACCAGCGGGCTCGCCGCCTCGCTGCCAGGGTAGACGCTAGTCTGGGTCGACATCAGCAACTGCCGAAACTGAGCCAAATGCTGGCACGTCACGTACTTTTCCTTGGCCAGCGGGTGATTCACACCGCACACCGTGACCATTTCCACACTGCCTACCACACGTCGCTCCAGGGCCTCGGGGATCTGATCGTGATAGAACAACAGCCCCAGGTCCGCCTTGCGCTCCACCAGCTTGCGCGCCACGTCGCCCTGGGCGGCGCTGGACAGCTGCACTTCCAGCAGCGGGTAGTGCACCGCCAGCGCCTCGAGGCTGTCGAGCACCGGCTGGAACAACATCGCCTCATCCTGGGCCAGCCGCAGGCAGGCTTCCTCGCCGCGGGTCAAGGACAGCGCCCGGCCGTTGAGCCGCTCACATTGGCGCAGCACTTCACGGGCTTCCTCCAGTAATACGGCGCCGGCCTCGGTCAAACTCGGCTGACGGCCGCTGCTACGTTCAAACAGGCTCACGCCCAAGTCCGCTTCCAGCAGCGCAATACCATTGCTGATTGCCGATTGGGCCTTGCGCTGATCGCGGGCGACGGCCGAAAACGAACGCCGCTCAGCGACGCTGACGAACAGGCGCATCTGTTCCAGGTTCCACTGCACGCTCATGGCTCAACCTATCTCCAATCCAGATAGGTAATGACTTTACCGCATCTGGCAAACAACTAGAATGCCGACCACTGCAGGAGCGAGCTTGCTCGCGAAAAACGCACAGGCGCCGCGTTTATTCAGGAAGCCCGCGTAATCGTTGACGTTTTTCGCGAGCAAGCTCGCTCCTACAGATTTTGAAACTACCGAGGATTTCCCCATGAATGCCGCCTACGTTTACCTGGCCATTGCCATTTGCTCGGAAGTGGTTGCGACCGTCTCCATGAAAGCCGTCAAGGGCTTGAGCACACCGATCCCGTTGTTGTTGATGATTGTGGGCTATGGCGTCGCATTCTGGATGCTCACCCTGGTGGTGCGCACCGTGCCAGTGGGCATAGCCTATGCGGTCTGGGCAGGGCTGGGGATTGTGATGGTCAGCGTCGCAGCGTTGTTCATCTATGGGCAGAAGCTGGATGTCCCGGCGATGCTGGGCATGGGCATGATTGTGCTGGGCGTGGTGGTGATTCAGCTGTTCTCGAAAACCGTGGGGCACTGACCACCACTCAACAGCCTGTATACTGCGCCTCTTGTCTTGAACACTGAGGTCGCCGATGCCATCCGTTATTTCCACCGACGTTCTGATTGTCGGCGCCGGGGTTGCCGGCCTCTGGCTCAACGCACGCCTGCGCCGCCAGGGGTTTTCCACGGTAGTGGTGGAAAGCGCCACCCTGGGTGGCGGGCAAAGCGTGAAGTCCCAGGGCATCATCCACGGCGGCGCGAAATATGCCTTGCACGGCGCCCTCACCGGCGCCTCCGAAGCCATTGCCGACATGCCGCGCCGCTGGCGTGAAGCCCTGGCGGGTGACGGTGAGCTCGACCTGTCCGGCGTACGCGTACTGTCCCAAGCCCATTACCTGTGGTCACCGGGCACCCTCGCCGGCAACCTCACCAGTTTCTTCGCCAGCAAGGCCGTGCGCGGCCGCGTCGATCAGGTCAAGGGCGACGAGTTGCCCGCAGCCCTGCAAGACCGCCGTTTCAAGGGCAAGGTTTATCGCCTGGCGGAATTGGTGGTCGACGTGCCAAGTCTGATTGAACACCTGGCGCAACTGGCGGGTGACGGCTTGCTTGCCGGCCAGCACATCGAGCCCCTGCTCGAAGACGGCACCCTGGTGGGTTTGAAAGTCGACGGCCGCGAGATCCGTGCCCAGCGCATCGTATTGAGTGCCGGCGGCGGTACCGCCGATGTGCTCACGGCCCTGGGTCTGAGCCAGCCGGCCATGCAAAAACGCCCGCTGCACATGATCATCGCCAAAGGTCCGGGCCTCAAACCCCTGTATGCCCATTGCCTGGGCGGCGGCACCAAGCCGCGCATCACCGTGACCACCCACCCGGCTGCCGACGGCAACTGGGTGTGGTACATGGGCGGCGATATCGCCGAGGCTGATGGCGTGGCACGCACACCAGAGGAACAGATCGCCACCGCACAGAAAGAGCTGGCGCAATTGCTGCCCTGGATCGACATGAGCCAAACCCGGTGGGCAACCCTGCGGGTGGATCGCGCCGAACCGCTGCAATCTGGGCTGACCCGCCCCGATAACGCCTTCCTCGCCGAAGACGGCCGCCTGCTGGTTGGTTGGCCGACCAAGCTGGCCCTGGCGCCGGACTTCGCCGACCGGGTCCTGCACGCCCTGGAGCGCGACGGCATCCGCCCTGGCGCCGGCGAGGCGCTGCCCGACCTGCCAAAACCGACTATCGGCCAACCTGCCTGGGAGCAACTGTTGCCATGAGCATGCTAACCCTGCACGACTTTCATCGACCCTTGGGCAACACCGGCCTGCGGGTGTCGCCACTGGGCCTGGGTACCGTCAAGCTGGGCCGCGACCAGGGGGTGAAATACCCCAGCGGCTTTCAGATCCCCAGCGACGAAGCGGCACGCAGGCTACTGCTCCTGGCCCGCTCGCTGGGCATCAACCTGATCGACACCGCACCGGCCTACGGCATGAGCGAAGAGCGCCTGGGCCCGTTATTGCGCGGGCAACGCAAGGACTGGGTAATCGTCAGCAAGGTCGGCGAAGAGTTTGCCAATGGCGTGTCCCAGCACGATTTCAGCGCGGACCATACGCGGATGTCGATTGAACGCAGCCTGAAACGCCTTGAAACGGATTTTATCGACCTGGTGCTGGTGCATTCCGATGGCAACGACTTGCATATCCTCAACGATTGCGAGGTTTACCAGACCCTGGCAGAGCTGAAAAAAGACGGCAAGATTCGCGCTTTCGGTTTTTCCGGCAAGACCGTCGAAGGCGGCATAAAAGCGTTGGAACAGGGTGATTGCGCGATGGTGACCTACAACCTCAACGAGCAGGCCGAAAAAGCCGTGATCGATTATGCAGCAGCCCATGGCAAAGGCATCCTGGTGAAAAAGGCCCTGGCCAGCGGCCACGTGTGCCTGGAGCCAGGAATGGATCCAATTGATGCCAGTTTCAAGCTGTTGTTTGCGCAAACGGGCGTCGCCAGTGCTATTGTCGGGACCATTAATCCGCTGCACCTGGCCCATAATGCGGCAACCGCTGCCCGGGTCATCCGTCAACTCTGATGCCGCCGACGCGGCCGACCCCGTCGCAAGAAGGAGCCGACATGCCGCGAACGCTGATTCGAAAAAACCCGAGTAACTTCAAGACACTGCCGCTGCACGTCGAAGCCACCCCCGAGGGCCTGAGCTACCAGAGCGTCGGCATGCCGCTCAACTTTGCCCAGACCCTGCAACGGCGCAAGCCGGTAGAGGTTCCGGACGCCGAGCGCTTCGCCCTCGAACTGGCGAACCTCGGTGTTTCGGTACGCCTGACCCTGCATTGGCAGAACAAGGATTACTGGGTATTGGTGCGCCAACGCCGCCAGGACCGCGGCGACGTGGTGCTCAAGTTGATTTCCGGCTACGTCCCGGCCCATGAACTGAACCTGCCACTGCACACCGCCATCCAGGAAATTGCCGAGGAATGCTTGCTCGAAACCCCGGAAGGCTGGCTCGGCGGGCGTTTCAACGACACTTGGCTGCCGGCGCCCTACTCCGCCGCCCTGCATTACCGCGAAGCCCTGCCGTTTCGCCTGAGCCCCTTGTCCGGTGCCGCTCGCCCGGTACGCTGCGCCACCACTCAATTGATCGAGCGCCCGCGGGCCTACGTGCACCTGCCGACGGCGTCACTGCAGTTGATTTATGACCTGCGCCTGGAAGTGCCGAAGGAAGCCAAGTCCCTCAGCTTGTTCCATGTGGATGAACGCCTCGAAGGCGACCAACTGGTGGCGCGCCTGGACCGCCAGCGCCCGGACCTGTACCTGATGCCATTGAAAGACGGCGAGCCGCTCGCCGAGCTGTACACCGTAAAGAAAGACCAGCTGTACCCGGCCAGCACACGCGGTTTGTACCTAGCGGAAAGCTTCGCCCGGCAGGAAGGCTGGCTGGTGCGCGATGAGCGGATTCGCTGGAAGGATTGGCTAAGGCAGCAGGGCCTGGCAGAACCGGAAAAGGACTCGAAACTCAAGCGTCTGACCGGCAAGGCGCGGCAGATGCTGCGCAAGATCGTGCCGAAGAAGAGCTAAGGGCGAGCAGGCTCGCCCCGGGCGTCACGGGTGTTACTCGTTGTTGCGGATCTTTTCGACGATAGCAGTGGTAGAGCTGTTTTCAACCAGCCCCAGCACTTTGACCGTGCCGCCATAGGCACTCACGATATCCGCACCGACCACCTTATCGACGGTATAGTCACCGCCCTTGACCAGCACGTCGGGCTTGACCTGGGCCAGCAGGTTCTCCGGGGTATCTTCGGAGAAGCTGATCACCCAGTCCACCGCGCCCAACCCCGCCAGCACCGCCATGCGTCGGTCGACACTGTTGATCGGACGGCCCGGGCCTTTCAGGCGGCTGACCGACGCATCGTCGTTGACCGCGACGATCAGGCGATCGCCTTGGGCACTCGCCTGCTCCAGGTAAGTCACATGCCCGGCGTGCAGGATGTCAAAGCAGCCGTTGGTGAAGACTATGCTCTCGTTGTGGGCGCGGGCATCGTCAATCGCCAGCAGCAATTGCTCCAGGCCCAGCACGCCGCGCTCCGAGCCTTCGGAGCGTTGGATCGCACGGCGCAATTCCGGCGCGCTGATGGCGGCGGTACCCAGCTTGCCCACCACAATACCCGCCGCCAGGTTGGCCAAGGCCACGGCGTGGGGCAACTCTTCACCGGCCGCGATAGAAGCCGCCAGGGTGGAAATCACGGTGTCACCGGCACCGGTAACGTCGAACACTTCACGGGCCCGCGCCGGCAGGTGCATGGCCGGATGGTCAGGTCGCAGCAGGGTCATGCCGTGCTCGCCACGGGTCACCAGCAAGGCGCCCAGGTCGAGTTCAGCCATCAGAGCGGCGCCCTTGCTCACCAGCTCGTGTTCATCGACGCAACCGCCGACGATGGTCTCGAACTCGCTGAGGTTTGGCGTCAGCAGGCTCGCGCCTCGATAAATCGAGAAGTCCTTGCCCTTGGGGTCGGCCAGCACCGGAATGTTGCGGGCCTTGGCGGCCTGGATCAACACCTGGTGATTCTGCAAGGCGCCTTTGCCGTAGTCGGACAACACCAGCACCTTGACACCTTCGAGCCACGCATCGACCTGGTCGCTGAGGGCCAGGGCATTGGTGGCGAAGGGTTCTTCGAAATCGATACGCAGCAATTGCTGGTGACGGCTCATGACCCGCAGCTTGACGATAGTCGGCTGATGGGCGATGCGCTGGAACAGCGCACGCACGCCGGCACCCTGCAAGCTGTTGGCCAGGCTGTCGGCAGCTTCGTCGTCACCGGTCACCCCCACCAGGGAGGCCGGGGCGCCGAGGGCGGCAATATTGAGGGCGACGTTGGCAGCGCCACCTGGGCGGTCTTCGATTTGCTCGACCTTGACTACCGGTACCGGTGCCTCAGGGGAAATCCGTGAGGTACCGCCATGCCAGTAACGGTCGAGCATGACATCGCCGACCACCAAGACAGCGGCTTGATTGAATCGCGGCATGGACAACTTCATGGAGCAACCCACATACAAAATGAACAGGGGCGCGATATTAGCACAGGGTTTGCGGTCGCTTGCGCGCACTGCAGGGGCAAATGTGAGAGGGGGCTACCCTCTGTAGGAGCGAGCTTGCTCGCGAAAAACTCACAGGCGCCGCGTTTATTCAGGAAGCACGCGTAATCGTTGACGTTTTTCGCGAGCAAGCTCGCTCCTACAAAAAAACCTTCGGACAAGCCCCTCCCACATTCGAGCCGTGACGCCTGTTGATCAGGTGATGTCAGCCGCTACCGGCGCATCCAGCCCCATGGCATGCAGGCGAGCGTAATAACCGTTCTGCGCCAGCAACTCGCCGTGGGTGCCGCGTTCGACAATTCGGCCGTCGTCCATCACCAGGATCAGGTCAGCCTTCTCGATGGTCGACAAGCGGTGTGCGATCACCAGGGTCGTGCGGCCTTGCATGACCTTGTCCAGTGCCGCCTGGATATGCCGCTCGGACTCGGTGTCGAGGGCCGAGGTGGCCTCGTCGAGAATCAGCAGCGGCGCATTCTTGAGCAAGGCCCGGGCAATTGCCAGGCGCTGGCGCTGGCCGCCGGACAACAGCACGCCGTTCTCGCCAACCTGGGTATCGAAGCCCTTGGGTAACTGGTCGATGAAGTCCTTGGCGTTGGCATCCGCCGCCGCCGCTTCAACGTCGGCGCGAGGTGCACCGGCCAGATCGCCGTAGGCGATGTTGTTGGTGACGGTGTCGCTGAACAGGGTCACGTGCTGGGTGACCTGGGCAATGTGCTTGCGCAGGTTGAGCAGCTTGTAGTCTTCGATCTCTACGCCGTCGAGCAGGATTTCGCCGCTTTCATGGTGGTAGAAACGCGGGATCAGGCTGGCCAGGGTTGATTTGCCGCTGCCCGAACGTCCCACCAGGGCGATCATCTGCCCAGGCTCGGCGGTGAAGCTGATGTCCTTGAGCACATGGCGTTCGGTGCCAGGGTAGGTGAAGTTCAGATTGCGCACTTCCAGGCGACCGCTGACCTTGTCACGCTCGATGGTGCCGTGGTCGACCTCAACGTCTTCGTCCAGTTGTTCGAAAATGCTTTCGGCGCCCGCCACACCTTTCTGGATGGTGGAGCTGACCTCCGACAGTTGGCGGATCGGCTTGGGCAACAAACCGGCCAGGGTGATGTAGGCCACCATGTCACCGGCAGAGGCGTCGCCACGCAGGTACAGGACCAGGAACATCAGCACAGCCATGGCGGAGTAGATCACCAACTGCAGCGCCGGGGTGTAGATCGCCCCGGTGCGGGTCATGCGCAGTTGCTTGTTGGTGTTGCTCTGGCTGGCCTTGAGGAAGCGCTTCTCTTCATAGACTTCACCACCGAAGCTGCGCACCACGCGATAGCCCTGGATGGTCTCCGAGGCCACGTGGGTGACGTCGCCCATGGCCACCTGGATCTTCTTGCTCTGCTTGCGGAATTTCTTGCTGGCGGTGCTGACCATCACGGCAATCAACGGCAGGATCGCGATCATCACCAGCGTCAGGCGCCAGTTCATGTACAGCAGGGAGGCGAACAGGAAGATCACCGTCATGCCTTCGCGGATTACCACCTTGATGGCGTCGGTCGCCGCCCCCGTGACCATGGTCACGTTGAAGGTGATGCGGGAAATCAGGTGCCCGGAGTTGTGGTTATCGAAATAACGGTTGGGCAGCGTCAGCAAGTTGTTGAACAACTGCACCCGCAGGTCGTGGACCAGGCCCAGGGAAACCTTGGCCAGCAGATAGTTGCCCAGGAACGAACCCAGGCCCTGCCAGGCCGCGATCAGGATGATCAGCAGCGGCACGGCCTGCAGCAGTTGCAGGTCGCGCAGGAATGGCACGGTCGGGAACAGCACGGCTTCCGGGTTGGAGAGGCCGTCGACAAAGTACTTGAGGATGTAACCCAGCATCGGCTGAGTCGACGCGAAAATCAGAAATCCGAGGATACTCAAGGCGAACAAGCCCATATAGGGCTTAACGTAACTGAGCAGACGGAAGTATATTTTCAAGCTCGAAGGGCTTGCGCTCGGACTGGAGTCGGTCATATCACGCGGCGTTTTGAAAAAGGAGGCTGACTTTAGCACAGCTTCTCTGTTGTACTTGCACCCGGTGTAACCCGCGGCCCGGTTGGATCCGACCGGCGACATTACATGGCCACTAGCTTAAGATGGTTGGCTTTCTCTTTCTGGAATGGCTCTACTGTATGCACTCCAAGCGCCTTAACTATGGCTCAAATCGCGTTTTCGACTTCCTGGTCCTATGGATTTTGCCTGTTGGCTTATTGCTGCTCCTGAGTGCACTGTTCTTTGTCGGCAATCGTAATGTACTGCACCGGATTTTCTACATCCTGTTCAGCGTACCGACTTTGTTTCTGTTGTGCATGCGCCCCAGGGAATTCAAGGATCTGTTGCGCGAGCCGCTGGCGATCGCCTTCCTGGCATTTTCCGCCTGGGCGCTGACCAGCCTGCTCTGGAGCCCGGAACACAGCACCGACACCGACCTGTTCAAGCGACCGCTGAACACTTTCATGCTGTTTGGCGGGTGCGGGCTGTTGCTGCATTATCGCAATGAATTGTTCAAGCCGATCTTCTTCAGCGCCGCTGTCATTGCGCTGGCGGTCAGCCTGGGCAACCTGGTGGCGTTCGCCAAAGGCTTTCAACCAGGCATGCGCATGATCGGCGGCCTTGGCGCCCTCGATAACCCTTTGCTCAGCTCCCACCTTTTTGGTTTTTTCACTGTGTACTGGCTGTACGTCTGCATGACGACCCAGCGCATGAAGGTGTTGTGGTTCAGCGTACCGGCCTTGGCGATCATGACCATGGCCGTGCTGGCGACCGGCTCACGCACGCCTCTAGTGGCGTTGGGGCTGGCTATCCTGTGGATGAGCTTTGTCAGTCGTAACCGCCGTTCGATACTGCTTATCGCCGGCGCGGCCTCGGGCGTTGCCACACTCATACTTTTCTACCCTGAATCAATCATCATGCGTGGCAGCTCGTTCCGCCTTGAACTATGGAGCATGTCGCTGCAGCTTATCGCCGAACACCCCTGGATCGGTCATAGCTACGACTCCGAGCTGTATCTGACATTGGCTAGTGGCTACGAGCTGCGCGAACCCCACAGCTTTGCCTTAGGCGTGCTCTATTATGTCGGCGTCATCGGCTTTATCCCTTGGATATGCATGCTCGGTTGGGCCCTGTACAAGAGCCTCAAGGAACGCGCGCAGCCGCTGTTCATCCTGGCCTCGTCGCTGCTGGCTTATGGCATCGGCGCCGGCCTGACCGAAGGCGGCGGCATTCTTTCGCGACCCAAGGAACACTGGTTCCTGCTGTGGATTCCCCTGGCGATTATCACCGGTCTGAGCATCGCCCAGCGCCATCGCAGCCTGTTGCGTATGCCGGTGCAAAACCTGAAGACCGCAGCCTTCGAGCAGATGTGCAGCAATGCCCATGTCATTGAAGCCGATGGCCTGGGACCTAAAGTTCTACGCCTGGAAGACGGCAGCTTCCTAAAGATATTCCGCCCACGCCGCTGGTACACCTCCGGCAGCTTCAACCCGTATTCGGAGCGTTTTGCCAGCAACAGCGAGCAGTTGCGCACCCTGGGCATCCCCACGCCGGAAATCCTGGGGCTCTATCGCCTGAGCGATGCCAGCAGCGCCGTGACCTATACGCCATTGCCCGGCCTCACCCTGCGCCAGGCCTTGCAAAGCCTGGACAGCAGCTTGCGCGAATCGCTGGTGGAGCGTTTTGGCCGGTTCATGGCGCAACTGCACGAGCGTGGCGTGTACTTCCGCTCGCTGCACCTGGGTAACGTGCTGTTGATGGACGACGGTGAGTTCGGCCTGATCGACGTGGCCGACCTGCGCATCTACCCGTCCTCACTGCGCTACGCGCTGCGCCAGCGTAACCTGCGCCATATGCAGCGTTATCCGCAGGACCGTAACTGGCTGTTCGAAACGCACTTCGAGCAACTGGTCAAAGGGTACGCCTCGGTGGCAAGCCCAGCCGCCACTGCGAAAATCCGCGAGCAGGTCCAGAGCCTTTAAACATCTGTAGGAGCGAGCTTGCTCGCGAAAATCGTGAACAATGACGCGGGCATTCAAGTTGCCCGCGGTGTTCTCCGTTTTTTCGCGAGCAAGCTCGCTCCTACAGGGTGAGGCGCCGTTTCAGTTCTTGAGCGGCGCCAGATACAAACGCACCAAACCGCGCAACGTCTTGCGCCCCCAGAACTTCAACGGGATCTGCTTGAGAATCTCCCGCGCCAGTGGGCGGTCGCGGTCGGCGGTCTTGAGGAACATAGAGTTCAGGAAGTTATAGCGAACCGCATCATAAGCAGGATGGTCGCTGAACTTGGCATAGGTCTTGAGAATATTCTGGATCATGTAGCGATGGTTCTTGTACGTGTTGCTCGCGTGCTGGCGATACTTGGCCATCACCACGCCAAGGGCGTCGATGGTGTAGCCCGCTGCCGTGATCTTCAACTGGATCAGCAGGTCCTCCAGGGGAATCTGCGGGTCGAAGCCACCGACTTGCTCCAGCACTTCCCGACGAATCAGCATGGTCGGCGCCGGTGGGAACGGCTTGCGGTCCATGAAAATATCGTCGAAGTCGAGGCTGCGAAACGGCAGGTCACGACGTTGTTTTTTCTCCGGATGCAGGTTGCCATCACCATCGATTAGCTCGATGTTGCCGGCACACATTCCCACCTTCGGCTTGCCATCCATATACGCCACCTGGGTGGCTATACGGTCAGGCAGCATGATGTCATCCGAGCCAAACGGTGCGATCAGGCTGCCCTTGGCGCGCGCGATCGCACCATTCAGGGTGGCGCTGAGGCCTTGGTTCTGTTGCACCTGGAAATCAAAGCCGTGCTCGGCCTGCAAGCGCAGGATACGTTCGACGCTATCATCCTTGGAGCCATCATCCACCACCAGCAATTCGATATTGGGGTAAGTCTGCCCCAATACGCTGAGGATGCTCTGTTCGATGTACTGGCCGTGGTTATAGGAGGCGATAATCACCGAGACCAGGGGTTGTGGCTGATTCATGCTCTACCTACTTCACGCAAACCGGTTTCAATCAGGGTCAGGTACTTGTGCTTGAACTCGTCAAGGGTGTGATTGGCCTGCAGGTAGCGGAACACTTCTTCACCCTTGGCGCGCAATTGTTCATCGCTCAACGCCAGGTAGGTATCCAGGGCCGCGGCCAGTTGCTCAACGTTACCCGGGTCATGGGACAGGCCACCCGCGCCTTGCACCAGCGGCAGCATCGCCGGGCCATTGGAGGCAATCACCGGCAGATGGCCGCTCATGCCTTCCAGAAGCGCCAGCCCCAGGCCCTCGAACAACGACGGCATGGTCCAGATATCGAAGCCGCGCACGTACTTCATGCCGTCTTCGCGAAAGCCCAGCAAGTGCGCGCGACCAGTCAGGCCCAGGCGCTCGATGTCGGCACGCAAGTCGGCTTCGGCGCGACCGGAGCCGATGATGCCTACCTGCGCCTCAGGATACTTGTCCTTGAGGGTGGCAAAGGCCTGCAGCAGATGGGTGTGGCCCTTGATCGGTACCAGGCGGCCCAGGGCGCCGATCATCCGTGCGTCCATTGGCAGGCCCAGGGCCTTGCGGGCGTCCTCGCGGGTCAACTGCAAGGCTTCGGCCTGGGGAATGTCGATGGCGTTGGTGACATAGGTGGTGTTGTCGCGGGTAAAGCCGCAGTTGAGGTTCACCAGGTAGTCCTTCACCGCCTCCGACACCCCGACAAACCGCCATGCCGGACTGACCCAGCGCTGGGTCTGGCGTCGACGGTAACCACGGGCGTACTCGCCGAAACCGTGGGAGATGCCGATGCACAGCGGAATTTTCAGCCAGCGATTGAGCGAGAGCATCATGTTTACCGACTTGAAGCGGTTACAGATGACCACATCGAATTTCTGCTCGCGGCAATACTTGTAGATCTGCCACATGGCACCGAAGCGAATGCCCTTGAGGGACTTCTCCGGCAGCTCGAAATAATGGGAGTGTTCAGCCACGCTCAGGGGCTGGCCGGGCAGCGGGCGGCCGCTGAGAAATCCGGATGTCACCTCGAAACGCTCAGCCGGCAAGGACTTGACGATTTGCTCACCCAGGTCGGCGAAATCATTGGTCTTGACGTTGTAGTCCGGCTGTAACTGCAAAACCTTGAAACGCGGCTTCATAACTCTCCATGCAGCGATCTGGCTACGGGCACGCAGCCCGGTAAAAAAGGCGACAGGCGAATACCGACCTGCCTTCAATAGGCTTTCAGTCCTGCTTCAGGACCCACAACAACTCGTGACGGCGCACGGCCTTGCGGAAGAATTCGTTTTCGCCGTAGGGCGACGGCTTGCGGCCCGCCAGCAGTTGCTGCAACCACCTGCGCATCCGGCGCTTGAACGGCGCGGGCGGCTGCAGGTCATGCATCATGCCCAAGGCCATGGCCTTGTCCTGCTGCTGGCTCAAGCCGAGCGCAAAGCTGCAAGGCACCATCTCTATCGTGGTATCGAAACGCGGCGGCAGCGCCACCCCGGCCCCGGAATCACCCATGGGCCAACGGTCATTATCATGCAGGTGATTGGCGTAGCCGAGCAATGTGTCGGGCTGCCACTCCAGGCCTTGCAAGGCTTCAAGGATCGCCGCATGGGCGCAGATGTGGTCCGCGTGGGGGTCGAGCAATGGAGTGGGCAACACGATTACCTGTGGCCGCGCCTTGAGCAAAAGCGCCCGCAGGTCGGCAATCAGGTTATGCCAGGTCGGTGCGCCGTCCACATCCCCCGGTAGCGCAAAGCCGTTGAACTGGCGAAACAACCGCGTATCGCTTAAGTCGGCTTCGCGGGACGCCATAGGTTGATCCGGCGCAGCCTGCATGGCCTGCAACTGCATGCAGAAGTAGCCCAGTTGCACACACTGCGTCTCGGGAACGCCAGCCCAGCGCGGCACGGCGACGCTGTCCCAGGCACGCAGGCGGCCCTTGAGGCGAGCGGCTTCAGCCTTGGGCAGCCCCATTTGCTGGTAATGTTCGGCTTCAATTTCACCGGCGGTCAGGGTCACGATCCAGCTTTCGGGCGCCTGGCTGTAAAGGCTGAACGCCGCCAGCTCGGCATCGTCGGCGTGGGGCGCGATAACCATCACCCGTTGCTGGCGATAGTCCGGTTGGCGAAAACGCCAGAGTGTCGGCTGGCCCTTGATCCGGCAGAAACGCCCGCGCAGCCTGACATTGCCCGCCGCCAAGGCTTCGGCGGCGCCGGTCAGGTTCAGGTAACGCCGTCCGGCGACGCCGCGTTCGAAGACTTGCCGATCCGGCACCTCCAGGCCCAAGACGTCCACCGCAGGGTCGAGGAACCGCCCAAGCCAGGCGCTTTTCAATTCGACAGCCACGATCAGGGTTTCATCGCCAGCCAGAGGCGTGTCCAACAGCAGCCGCCCCGCCTCCAGGCGCAGGCCGGGCTGTTCATTGCGGGCCGGGAACGCATAGCCGTAGCTGTCTTTGGGCGAGTAAAACAGGTGATCGGCAAACCAGGCTTCATGGGCCGCCCACAGCAGCACCGCCAGCAGCAGCGGCAACCACCAAGCCACCAGGACGCCGGCTGCCACCAACACCAGCAAGCCGATCAACAGCGCGATGCGCTTGTTGCGCCGATGGCGCTTGAGCAGTTGCTGCTTGCGACTCATACGCTGAACACCGGCACCGGGTTGCACCAGCGCTCCTTATACTCACGGTCGGAACGCCCGAAGGAAAAACGCAGCGACTTGTTCGCCGCCCGCGCCTGTTCCCACGCGCTTTGGGTATTGAGGAAACTCAGCACGCTGCCGGGGCTGAATGCGCGGTTTTCCGGGTCGACGCCACCGTTGACGTACTCGGCACTGAACCACTCATTTGACTGCACCTGATACACCAACTGCACCGCAATCGCGGCGTCATTGAGAAACAGTACTGAGCCGAACAGGAACTCCTTGAGCAGCTCCAGCACCTCGGCCAGGCGCGCCGCGCCTGCTGCGGGAAAGCCCCAGCGACGCTGGAACAGGTCGCAATAAATCGCCGCCAGCTCCACGCTGGAAAACTCACTGACCGCCCGCGCTACGCCGCCCGCTTCCTCCAGCAAACGCAATTCACGCCGCTGGTTGTAGCGAAACTTCTTCGACAGTTCTTCGGGCGTGCGCGCCATGGCCAATTGCTCGGCCTGGGGCTTGAGGGTGCTGACGCGCCCCTCGTTCAGCGCCGACAGGTAGCGCGCACGATGCCGCAACGGCACCTGCGCATCGGCGGCAATCGGCAAGATGATCTCGGCATTGCCCAGGTCAAAGAGGCCTTTCTTGCCGCTGCGCTTGAGCACCTCCTTGGACAGGGCCAGGTCGCGCCCCCAGGTGGCTATCGCCCCCTTGAGTTCACCGCCTTGCTCCCAACCCAGGTATCGCACCGGGATCTGCGCCAGCCCGGCCATCCGTTCGATCACCTGTGGATGAGTCGCCACGCTGCCGCCATAACGCTGCCAGGCCTGGGCGTAAACCTCGGCCTCGACAGGCGCCCAGCCACGTTCACGCCAGCCCTGGAAGCGGTTCAGCATTTAAACCACGGCGTCATAAGGGTCCACGCCGTCCTTGACCACGAGGATGTCTTCCATGATCAGGTACTGCAGGTCGGAGCCGAAGAACATGTTCAGCGCGTCGGTCGGCGAGCAGATCATCGCTTCGCCACGACGGTTGAGCGAGGTGTTCAGCGACACACCATTACCGGTCAGCACTTCCAGCTCTTTCATCATGTCGTAGTAGCGCGGGTTGTATTCGCGCTTGAGTACCTGGGCGCGGGACGTGCCATCTTCATGCACCACTTCCGGCACGCGGGTCTTCCACTCTTCGGCGACTTCAAAGGTGAAGGTCATGAACGGCGCCGGGTGATCGACCTTGATCATCTGCGGGGCCACGGTGTCGAGCATCGACGGGCAGAAGGGCCTCCAGCGCTCGCGGAACTTGATCTGGTGGTTGATGCGGTCAGCCACGCCGGTGGCGCTCGGGCAACCGATGATCGAACGACCACCCAGGGCACGCGGGCCGAACTCCATGCGCCCCTGGAACCAGGCCACGGGGTTGCCGTCGACCATGATCCTGGCGATGCGCTGCGGCATGTTCTCGATCTTGCGCCAGTTCGGCTTGCTCGCGTGCTTGGCGCAGGCGGCAATTACATCTTCGTTGCTGTAGGACGGGCCGAGGTAGACGTGTTCCATCTTCTCAACCGGTACACCACGGGCGTGAGAAACGTAGGCCGCCGCACCGACTGCTGTACCGGCATCGCCGGAAGCGGGCTGTACGAACAGCTCTTTCACGTCGTCACGGGCGATGATCTTCTGGTTGAGCTTGACGTTCAGCGCACAGCCACCGGCGAAGGCCAGTTTGCCGGTGTCCTTGAGGATGTCACCCAGGTAGTAATCGATCATCTGCAGGGCCAGCTTTTCGAACAGCGCCTGCATGCTGGCCGCGTAGTGGATGTAAGGCTCGTCGGCGATATCGCCTTCGCGCTTGGGCCCCAGCCACTCGATCAGTTTTGGCGAAAAGTAGAAACCCTTGCCCTTCTCTTTATAACGACGCAGGCCAATGACGTTGGCGTAGTCGGTGTTGATCACCAGCTCGCCGTTTTCAAACGAGGCCAGGCGCGAGAAATCGTACTTGCTGGCGTCGCCATAGGGCGCCATTCCCATGACCTTGAACTCACCGTCGAGCATCTCGAAACCGAGGAACTCGGTGATCGCGCCGTACAGGCCGCCGAGGGAGTCCGGGTCGTAGAATTCCTTGATCTTGTGGATCTTGCCGTTTTCGCCGTAGCCGAAGAAGGTAGTGGCGTATTCACCCTTGCCGTCGATGCCGAGGATCGCGGTTTTTTCCTGGAAGCCCGAGCAGTGGTAGGCACTGGAAGCGTGGGCCAGGTGGTGTTCAACCGGTTCGATCTTGATTTTCTTCGGGTCGAAACCCAATTGCTCCAGGCACCAGACGATCTTGTTGCGATAGCGCTTGTAGCGACGGTTGCCCATCAGGATCGCGTCGAGGGCACGGTCCGGGGCATACCAGTAACGCTTGGCGTAGTGCCAGCGCGCCTCGCCGAACAGGCTGATCGGGGCGAACGGGATCGCCACCACGTCAACGTCGGAAGGCTTGATGCCGGCCTGTTCCAGGCAGAACTTCGCCGACTCGTAAGGCATGCGGTTCTTTGCATGTTTGTCGCGTACGAAGCGCTCTTCTTCGGCGGCCGCAATCAGCTTGCCGTCGATATACAGGGCTGCGGAAGGATCATGGCTAAGGGCGCCGGACAGGCCAAGAATCGTCAATGCCACAGGGGTCTAGCCTCTTTTAGTCTGCATGCAGGCGGGTCGCGCCTGAAAAAAGTGTGCCTCTCGCCTGGGCGAGAAACAGCTAAAGGGCGGGATTATAGCTTAAAAGCAGGGGGAAGCTGTTAGCGGCACGCGCCAGGCTCGCTGGGCTACCGCAGTTCGAGGCTACCGTCGGCGTTTTGTCGGTAGAGGGTGTAAGGCAAGGCAAGGGTGTCCAGCACGGCAGAGATCGGCACATCGATAAAGGCCCAGGGAATACCGTCCAGCGCGAGGCCACCTGCGGAATTGGGCGGTGCATGCAATACGCACAAGTCATAAGCCACGCCACTGTAGACACGTGGAACGGACTGGCAGTAGGTTTTTTTCGCCTTGAGCTCCCGGATTGCGACACCATCGTCACGTAACAATGTTGTCACGGTCCCGCAGCCGGCCAGCAGCAACAGGCTGCCTACCAGCGCCCACCGCCTCGCCATTCCAGTCTTCATGCTTGCTTCTCCAGTTGAGGGGCTGAAAGCTAACACTCCGAACCGTTATCCACAGGCTCTGCTGGGCGCAATTTTGTGTAGGAACCGTCCGATCCCGCCGCCCTGCTTGCACTGGGCTCGTGCACCACAGCCCTGGCCGGCGACGCAACGCTGACCCTCGACCCCAGCGTGATCACCGGCTCGCGCAGCGCCAGCCCGACGCTCGACCTGCCGGTATGTCAGCAACGCCGGCGGGGCGATCGTGGTACGCGGGGGGTGGGGCTGAATATCAATTCTAATGTGGGAGGGGGCTTGCTCCCGATAGCGGTGGATCAGTTACAGAAACATTCACTGACGCCCCGCATCGGGGGCAAGCCCCCTCCCACATTTGGACTTCAAGCGTGCTCTTAAACCAGGCCCGCCAAAACATCCGTCTCTTTAGGCAAACGCTGATCAATCACTTGATACAACGCGCTGCCCTGCGGCCAATTGCGCATAAACCGCGCACGATCCTTGGCATAGGCCGCAGCGAAGCTGGCGATGGAGCTGTGCTGACACATCGCGTCCAAGTCGATCATCGCCCAGCGGCCGTTACTCCAAAACAGGTTATGCCCCTTGAAGTCGCCGTGGCTGATGCGCTCGCGAATCAGCTCGGCAAACAGATGGTCCAGCGCCAGCAGCTCGTTTTCAGGCGCATCCCCGCCTTCGACATAGGGCGCGAAGCGCTCGATGATGTCCGGCCCAGGCAGGAACTCCGTGATCAGGTAGGCACCACTGCGCAACCATAAAAAGCGCTTCTCCAATACCGCCAGCGGCTTGGGCGTGGCAATACCGAGGAACGCCAGGCGGTTGCCTTCGCGCCAGGAATGCCAGGCGCGGCTCGGGCGCCAGAAGCGCTTGAGCCAGTGGGCAAAGCCCTTGATGTTGTAGCGCTTGATCACCAGCGGTCGACCGGCCACCTCGACCTTGCCCACGCTGGCCGCGCCGCCGGTCTTATACAGGTGGCCCTGATCGAGCAACGCATCCGCCTGTTCCAGCACCGGCAGCATGGCTGCCTCTTCTTCGCGTCGGATCGCACGCAGGGCAAAAGCGCCACGTACCACGCTGAACAGCGTGCACTCGCGACCGGTCTTGTCGAGGAAATCTTTCAAACGCCAGGCGCTGACTTTGCGTACCTGCTTTTCCAGGGCTTCCAGGGGCAAGGCATGCTCGCCATTGCCGAGCAGGTAATACACCAGCAATTCTTCGGTATAGGGTTCGAGGTTTTTCGGCAACTGGGCAAAAAACACCCCGAGGTTTTCCAGCACACGATTGCGCGACAGCGGCTTGCCCGGCTCTTCGACACGAATACCGGCGCCATCGATCAAATACAGCTTGCCGTCCTGGCGCAGCAGATTGTCCAAGTGCAGGTCTTCCTGCCATAGGCCTTTGGCGTGCATCTGGGCAATCGCGCCCAGCGCTTCGGCGAGCACCGCGGTTTGTTCGTCCGCCAACGGCGGCAGGCTCTCGACGGCGAGCCAGGCGTCGGCCAGGCTTTGGGCGCCCTCGATAAATTCAAACAGCAGCCAGCCGCCCTCGCCTTCCTGCAAGCCATCGGCCAGCAACAACGGCGTGGTCAGGCCTTGCTCGGCCAACAAGCGCACACCCTTGAGCTCACGCTGAAAATGCCGCGCCGCCTTGCTGCCCACCAGCAGCTTGGCCAACACCGGGCGACCGCGCCAAACCGCCGCGCCCACGTAGCGCTGCCCCGGCAACACCCGCAATAGGCTCAGCAGTTGCAACTGCCCCGGGCCTGCGGCATCTGCCAAGTCGACAGTCAACGGCAGGCTGGGGGAACGGCCGACATTTTTCAGCTCGGATAGACGCATCAGCGGTTCTCCTTGTGGCTGCGGCGTGCGGTCAAGCGTTGGAGCCAAGTGGATACCAAGGCACTGTCCTCGGGCTGTTCAAGGTATGCCGCCAGCAGTTGGCGCACTTGCGCATCAGACCATTGCGGTGCGCGGCGCAGCAGCGGTTCCAGGTCCTTGACCCGGTCACGCCAGCCGAACAACAGCGGGCGGGTTTTCTCCAGGTCGATCAACTGCGCGGCGTAACCCTGCGCGGTGGCCTGCAGGAAAATATGCTTGGGGTAAAAACAGCCGTGCACCTGACCCACGCCGTGCAGGTGCCGCGCCAGCTTGCCGCACGCCAGCAGGATTGCGCGCTGCTGGGTATCGCTCAATTGCGGCCATTGTTCCAGCAACGAATCCAGGTCGTTCCAACCATCCAGGGCGCGGGTAAGCAGCATCGCCCGGCGTTCGCCTGCGACCTTGCGCTCGCCGAAGAAAGCCGCCTGCAACGCCGGGATCCCCAGCTTTCGATACAGGCTGATGTTACGAAACTCGCGGGCGAAACTGGGTTCGCCCAACGGCCGGTGCAAGGTGCGGGTCAGGTAGTTGCTCTGGCGCTTGAGGTAGTAACCCTGACCCTCAAGTTCCAGGCGATACACGCTGCTCCAGCCGCCTTGGCTGGTATTGGGCTCGTCCACCGCGTCCAGTTGCTTGGCCCACAGGGCGTCGAACGTCGCGAGGCCGTTGCGCTCAAGCAAAGCGCGGTCTTCGGCCGCCAGGAAGTCACTCATTCGCGTCCCTCGAAAAACTTCACCACGTGGCGAATCCGTTGTTTGTCCGACGCCGTCAGGTGCGCACGTTGGCGATATTGCAGGTAGAAGCGCAGGCGCTGGGTGGCCGACAAGTGATACTTGGCGACTTTGTCCAGGCAGGCCAGGTCCTTGGTGATGCGATACTTGAGCCAGAAACCGCGCCAGAAATCGCCGTTGGGGCAGTCGATCAGGTACAGGGTGCGCTGGTCGTCCACCAACAGGTTTCGCCACTTCAAGTCGTTGTGGGTGAAGCGATGGTCGTGCATGGTCCGCGTGTATTCGGCGAGCTGACGGCTGATGCCATCTACCCAACGGGGGTCCTTCAGGCGTTCGTCATTACGCTCGGCCAACACCGACAGGTCTTCGGTCCTGGGCAATTCACGGGTGATCATGGCGCCGCGGTTGTAGGCCAGGCCCTTGCGGTCCAGGCCCCAGGCAACTACGTCAGCCGTAGGGATGCCCCATTTGGCGAAACGCTTGAGGTTCTGCCATTCGGATTTCACCCGCGGCCGGCCCAAATAGCGGCGTAAGCCTTTGCCGGCGCCCACATAGCGCTTGACGTAATAATTGACCCCACCCCGCTCCACCCGGATCACTTCCGACAGCGGGTCGCGGGTCAGCCGCTCGCCTTGCAGGGCGAAGACCGCGTCCAGGCTTCCAAAGTCATCCGCCAGGGCGGCGTAGGCAGGTTCCAGGTTCCAACCCGCCATCAGAGCGCATCCCCGTATCGCTGCTTACGCGCATAGAGCTTTGCCGCCATGCGCTCCAATTCGGCCAACAGCGCGGTTTGCTCGGCCAGGATCTGGCGCAGTGGCTGCTGGAAGTAAGCCTTCAGGAAGCGCAGTTTGTCGCGCTGGGTCAAGCCGATTTCCAGGGCGGAGTAATACAGGCCGGCCAGGTCTTTATTACGCCAACGCATGGGTATCGTCGCACGCACCTGGGCGCGGTGCAGGTCGATCACCGACAGCTTGAGGTTGTCGACGCTGATGGGCTGGTCGGTGTGCAACAGGAAATGGCAGAGGTAGCAATCGCGATGATTGACCCCGCCGCGGTGCATCGCGCCGACGGTACGCGCCAGCTCAAGGGTCAAGGCATGCTTGATGGCTGGCACGGGCGGTTGCTTGACCCAGTCGAGGGTCAAGTCTTCCAGGCTGATAATCGGGGTCAGTTCCCGGGTGACGATAAACGAATGCTGGTCGGCCGGGTTGCTGCCTTTTTCGCCAAACGCCACGGCGGTCATGGTCGGCACGCCGAGTTCCTGCAAGCGCTGGATCGCCAGCCACTCCTGGCCCGCGCCCAATACCGGCAACTTGGCCGTAATCAGGTTCTTGAGGATTTCGCCCCAGCCGATGCCACGGTGGATCTTCACAAAATAAGGCTGGCCTTCGACCACCGTACGCAACGTACGGCGAGCGGCCAGCTCGCGGAACACCTGGCCGTCCAGCTTCTCGACCTCGGCGAACGCATCGCGCCCGGCCCAGAGGGTCTTGAAGGGTTCGGCAAGAATCAACTTCATCGGTTTGGCTCCGCCAGAATCAGGTCCGCAGCGTACTGCGGCATGCTATAGAGGTCGGCCGTCTCGGCGAAGGCCAGACCATTGCGACTCCAGGTCGCGCGTGCGTGTGGATCGTCGAGCATATCCACCAGGTACTGGTTGAGCTGGGCTTGCTCGAACGGCTCGTCCAACACCCGACCGCTCTGGGCCTTGTCGATGTAGAACGCGTAGCCACACACCCGGCTCACCAGTACCGGGAGGCCGGCGACCACCGCTTCGACCAGCACCATGCCGGCCGCCTCGTTATAAGCAGGGTGGATCAGCAAGTCGGCACCCAGCAGGAAGCGCGGAATATCACTGCGGCCCTTGAAGAACTGCACCTGGTCGCCAAGTCCCAATGCTGCACTCTGCAATTGGAATACCTTGGGGTCGTCCTGGCCGATTACAAACAGCCGGGTGCGTTTCTTCAGCTTCGAAGGCAATGCGGCCAAGGCCTTGAGGCTGCGGTCGACGCCCTTGGTCTTGAAGCCCGAGCCGATCTGCACCAGCAACAGGTCATCCTCGGCCAGGCCAAATTCACCGCGAAACTCGGCGCGGATTTCGGCGGCGTTCGGCGGGGCGCGCCGGTCGCGCGCGATGCCAGGCGGCAGCAGGTGGAAACGCTCAGCCTGGGTGCCGTAATACTGGGTGAAGAGCTGCTGCTGATGCTCGGACAACACCATGATCTGGGTCTTGGCGTTTTTGTCGAATACCGCACGCTCGTATTCGGCGAAGTGCCTGTAGCGCCCGAACCAGCGGTACATGGGGTTGCGCAGGTTTTGCGCCTTGTCCTCGAACACCCCGTCGGCGGCGAAGTACACATCCAGCCCGGGCATTTTGTTGAATCCCACCACGCGGTCCACCGGGCGCTTGGCCAGGTCAGCCTGGATCCAGGCATACAGCTTTTCGTTACGACGGTGATTGACCAGCGCCTTGACCGGTGCCACCAGCACCTCAAAGCCCGGCGGGATATCGCCCTCCCAGATCAAGGTGTACACACGAATCTGGTGGCCGCGCCGCTGGCACTCCAGGGCGATGCGCATGAAGTCGCGCTGCAAGCCACCGAAGGGGAAGTACTTGTACAAAACAAAAGCCAGTTGCATCAGTGCTGCTCCTCAGCCAGTAACAACGTGCTCAGCCGGCTTGCTACACGCTCAGGATTCAAGCGCGTGAAACACAGGGGCGACTCACGCTGGATGTCGAACCGACGCAGGTCGTCGGCCGTTGGTTGATAGGTGCAGTTTTTTTGCAGGCATGGCGCACACGGCCAATCGCTGGCCAGATGAACCTGGCCCTTGCCATAGGCACCGGTCAGGCCAGGGTTGGTGGGACCGAACAGGGAAATGGTCGGCACATCCAATGCAGCAGCCAGGTGGCCGAGCCCGGTGTCCACGGCCACACAGGCCCGGGCGCTGGCCAATACACCGGCCACCCCCGCCAGGTTGAGCTTGGGCAGCACTTCGGCGTTGGGCAGGCCCTGGGCCAGGCGTTCGGCCCGGGCCTTTTCGGCGGGGTTGCCCCAGGGCAGCTTCACGTCCACCCCCAGGCGGCCCATGCGTTCGGCCAGTTCGCGCCAGTAGGCTTCGGGCCAGTGCTTGGTGTCCCAGGTGGTGCCGTGCAACAGCAATACAAAAGGCTTCTTTGGCGGCAGCCCAAGCAGCTTCTCGGTGCTCAGGCCATAGTCGCCAAGGCCTTTGGGCAGGTCGTAGCCCAAGGCCACCGCGAACAACTGGCGCAGGCGCTCTACCGCGTGTTGCCCACGGGCCACGGCCAGGCGCCGCGAGTAGAAGTGTGCCGCTATCGGTTCGCGGGCCGAGTGCTTGTCAAACCCGGCCACGGGTGCCCGCACATAACGGGTCAGCCAGGCGCTTTTCAGCAGACCCTGGGCGTCGATCACCAAGTCATATTTGGTCGACTGCACACGCTGCTTGAAGCGCCGCCACTCGCCGCTCTTGAAGGTTTGCCAGAGATTCTTGCGCCAGCGGCGGATCGCTACCGGGATCACCTGGTCCACCGCCGGGTGCCAGGCAGGGATTTCGGCAAAGCCTTCTTCCACCACCCAATCAAAGCGTATGCCGGGGATCGCCCGCGCTGCATCGGTCAATGCCGGCAAGGCGTGGATCACATCGCCCAGGGATGAGGTCTTGACTACCAGTACCCGCAACTCAGCGAACCTCGACCACGTCGCCCTGCAACCGCTGCAAGGCATCGGTTACCGGCTGCGGCAATAATTGGCGCAGGCAGTTGTAGTGACCGAAACGGCAGGTACGGTCAAAGCAGGGGCTACAATCCAGGCCCAGGCGCACCACTTCGACCTTGTCGGCCAAGGGCGGGGTAAACCCTGGGGAGGTGGAGCCGTACACCGCCACCAGCGGGCGGTTCAGCGCTGCCGCCACATGCATCAGGCCGGAGTCGTTGGACACCACCGAGTCGGCGCAGGACAGCAGGTCGATAGCCTCGGCCAGGGACGTGTCGCCACTGAGGTTCGTCGCTTCCTCTCGCAGGCCAGGAATCAGGCGCTGGCGAATATCTTCACCGACCGAATGATCGTTCTTCGAACCAAACAGCCACACCTGCCAGCCTTCGCGGATCTTGGTCTCGGCGACCTTGGCGTAATGCTCCGACGGCCAGCGCTTGGACTCGCCAAACTCGGCGCCTGGGCACAAGGCCAACACCGGCCGATCCAGAGCCAGGCCGAACTTGGCCAGCGCCGCATCGCGGGTGACGGGGTCGATCTGCAGGCTGGGGCGCGGATAGGGCTTGGGCAACTCGGCGCCCGGCTCATACGCCAGGGCCATGAAACGCTCAATCATCAGCGGGTAGCGGGCTTTATCCAGGGTGCGCACGTCATTGAGCAGCACATAGCGAAACTCGCCGCGCCAGCCGGTGCGCTTGGGGATGCCGGCGAAATACGGCACCAGCGCCGACTTGAGCGAGTTGGGCAACAGGATCGCCTGGTCGTACTGGCCGGCCATGGACTTGCCGATGCGCCGACGGGTCGCCAGTTCCAGGGCGCCGTGGCCGAGCGGAAAGCTCAAGGCCTTGCGCACCTCGGGCATGCGCTCCAGGATCGGCCGGCTCCACTCAGGGGCGAGCACGTCGATCTGGCAGTCTGGATAGCGCTGCCGCAGGCACTGGAACAGTGTCTGTGCCATCACCATGTCACCGACCCAACTGGGCCCAACGATCAGAATATTCATGTAGTTTCCACAAACGATGCGGGGAGGCTTATGCCTCCCCGCCCTAATAGTGTTTCAGCTCAAGCCCAACGCCTGCCAGATTCGCATCACCTGGCGCCGCTCGTCTGCAAATTGATCCCCGGCGACCGTGCCGGCCTCATTCTGCAAGGCCTGGCGGTGCGCGGCGGACCGGTAGGCCTTATACACCTCGCGTAACAAATGGGCATCGGCGGCGGGCATCAGCCCAACCTGCTCCAGGCCCTCCAGAATGCGAATATTATCGGTGTAGCGCAGCAACGATGGATGGTGCGCAGACCACGCCAAAGCCGCGTATTGCACCATAAATTCAATATCGACGATACCTCCGGCGTCCTGCTTGAGATCGAACACCGCCGCAGCCTCGAAGGCATTGGCGCCCCGGCCGGCCGCCGTGGCCCGGGTACCGAGGTTATCGCGCATCTTGGCACGCATCTCACTGACCTCCTGGCGCAGCTTGGCCAAGTCCCGTTCACGTCCCAACACTTTAGCGCGTACCCGCTCGAATGCCTGACCCACATCCTGGCTGCCGACCAGCACCCGCGCGCGTATCAGGGCCTGATGTTCCCAGGTCCAGGCTTCATTTTGTTGATAGCGGTCGAATGCGCCCAGAGAACTCACCAGCAGGCCGGATGCGCCGGAAGGCCGCAGGCGCATGTCCACTTCATAGAGCTGGCCCGAGTTGGTCTGGGTGGTCAGCAGGTGAATGATCCGCTGGCCCAGGCGCGTAAAGAACTGCGCGCCGTCAATCGGCTTGGCGCCATCGGTCTCGGCCTGGGGGTCGCCATCGTGGATAAACACCAGGTCCAGGTCCGAACCATGCCCCAGTTCGATGCCGCCGACTTTCCCATAACCGACAATGATGAACCCAGGATCGCACAGGGTACCGTCCAGGCGCTGCGGCGCGCCGTGGCGGGCGACAGTCTGGCGCCAGGCCAGGGCCAGCACTTGTTCAAGAATCGCCTCGGCCAGCCAGGTGAGGTAGTCGCTGACTTTCATCAACGGCAGGCTGCCGGCGATTTCCGAGGCGGCTACCCGCAAGCGGTGCGCCAGCTTGAAATGTCGTAGGGCTTCCATCTGCTGCTCAAGGTCATCTTCGGGAATGCGCGTAAGGCGTTCGCGCAGCTCGGCGGCCAGTTCCGGCGCCAGCGGCGGCTTGAACAGACGGCCTTCGTTGAGCAACTCATCCAGCAACAATGGGAAACGGGTGATCTGCTCGGCGATCCACGGGCTGGCGGCGCACAGGGTCAGCAGGCGACGCAGGGCGTCGGGGTTTTCCGTGAGCAACACCAGATAAGCCGAACGCCGGGCGACCGCTTCCACCAGCGGCAACACACGCTCCAGCACCAGGTCAGGGTTGGCGTGCTCGACGGCCTGGGCCAGCAGGCGCGGGATAAACGCGTCCAAGCGTTCACGCCCCAGGCGCTGCATGGCACGCAATTGCGGGCTACCGCGCAGGCCGGCCAGGGCCTTGAGGGCCTTGGGCGCATCGGTGAAACCACCTTCGGCCAGTTGGCGGCAAGCGGCGTCTTCATCCTGGGACTCTTCCCACAGCGGCAACCATTCGCCACCGACGACCAGCTCGCTTTCTTCGCCTTCCTCTTCATCCGGGTCGGCAATCACTTGGCGGAAGTGCCAGTCCACACGACCACGCCAGTACATCAGGCGTTCGTGGAACGCGGCCCAATCGCTGAAACCCAGCATAAAGGCGATACGCGCCTGGTCTTCGGGGCTATCAGGGAGCATTTGCGTCTGGCGATCGGCGATCGCCTGGATCGCGTGTTCGGTGTAGCGCAGGAATTCGTAGCCATTGCGCAACTCGGTGACCACCGCCGGCGGCAGGTAACCCTGGCCTTCCAGGGTGCCCAGCACGTTCAGCAACGGACGCTGTTGCAGGCTGAGGTCGCGACCACCGTGGATCAACTGGAACGCCTGGGCGATAAATTCCACCTCGCGGATGCCGCCCGCACCCAGCTTGATATTGTCGGCCATGCCCTTGCGCCGCACTTCCTGCTGAATCAACTGCTTCATGGTGCGCAGCGCTTCGATGGCGGAGAAATCCAGGTAGCGGCGGTAGACGAACGGCCGCAGCATATCCAGCAACTGCGCGCCCGCCACCTGATCGCCGGCCACCACCCGCGCCTTGATCATCGCGTAGCGTTCCCAGTCCCGGCCCTGATCCTGATAGTACTGCTCCAGCGCGTTGAAGCTGAGCACCAAGGCGCCGGACGAGCCGTAGGGACGCAAGCGCATGTCCACGCGAAAGACAAAGCCGTCGACGGTCATCGGGTCGAGGGCCTTGATCAATTTCTGACCAAGGCGGATGAAAAACTCCTGATTATCCAGGGAGCGTTTCACACCCACCGTTTCGCCACCTTCAGGGTAGGCAAAAATCAGGTCGATATCCGACGACAGGTTCAATTCCACCGCACCGAGCTTGCCCATGCCGAGGATAACCATGTGCTGGGCTTCACCGCTGCGTCGCCCGGTGGGCGTGCCGAACTGGGCGCAGTGGCGCTGGTACAACCATTGGTAGGCCTGGTCGATGCTGGCATCGGCCATGTCAGAGAGATCGCGACAGGTTTGCACCAGGTCAGCCTGGCGAGTCAGGTCGCGCCAGATGATGCGTACTTGCTGGCGCGTGCGCTGGCGGCGCAGCACACGGCCCAGTTCATCTTCTGTTTCGGCTTGTTGCACTGCGCCAGCAATCTGGCTGCACAGCTCACCGGGCGCAAAGCCGCGGTCCAGCTCGCCCCAGGCCGCCAGTTCGAGCAACATCAAAGGGTCACGAACACTCTGTTCAATGACAAAATCACTGGCTGCGCACACGCGGGCGAAGTCGGCCCAGCGTTGCGGCGTCCACGCAGAAAGGCCATGATCGTCATCCAGCGCGGCCACTGCGTCACGAAATGACTGCTCGGCCCGGCTGGCGTAAGGCAGGAGAATGGCTGGTAGTTCGGCCAGCGTGGGAAGGCTCATGGTCTATCCTTGATCGGCGCGTAAATGGCCTGTGGCTGTGAACGCAAGAACCACCCTCGGTGATGGACTGTCGAACAAAGGTTATAAATAGCTGAAATTAAATCAATCTTGGCAGACAGCATTAAACTTTCACCTTTTCTTGTTCGCAAAAGATCAACAATAACGATTATGCTCACCAGCCAGACCGAGCCATACGCTCAGTCTTGTGTAGTTTTACTACTCGTATATACATTCGAAAGGCTGAAATGGCCGACGATTTGTAGTAAAACTACAGGACGCCGAAGCAACCTTCGGCCATCCAAGAATTTATGTCGTCTGCCCACAAGGCCAGTCGCAAACTTCAGGCAACCGATTCTGGTAGCCTTTCCGCCCTGGAGCAAGCCATGCAAGACCTCGATCCCGTCGAAACCCAGGAATGGCTGGACGCCCTGGAATCGGTTCTCGACAAAGAAGGCGAAGACCGTGCTCACTACCTGATGACCCGTATGGGCGAACTCGCGACCCGCAGCGGCTCGCAACTGCCCTACGCCATCACCACGCCATACCGCAACACCATCCCCGTTACCCACGAAGCACGCATGCCTGGCGACCTGTTCATGGAACGCCGCATTCGCTCGCTGGTACGTTGGAACGCCATGGCGATGGTAATGCGCACGAACTTGAAAGATTCTGACCTGGGCGGTCACATCTCCAGCTTCGCTTCCAGCGCAACCCTGTATGACATCGGCTTCAACTACTTCTTCCAGGCCCCGACCGACGAACACGGCGGCGACCTGATCTACTTCCAGGGCCACACCTCGCCAGGCGTCTACGCCCGTGCGTTCATGGAAGGTCGCATCAGCGAAGAACAAATGAACAACTTCCGCCAGGAAGTCGACGGTCAGGGCCTGTCGTCCTACCCGCACCCTTGGCTGATGCCTGATTTCTGGCAGTTCCCAACCGTTTCCATGGGCCTGGGCCCGATCCAGGCGATCTACCAGGCACGCTTCATGAAGTACCTGGAAGCCCGCGGCTTCATCCCCGAAGGCAAGCAGAAAGTCTGGTGCTTCCTGGGTGACGGCGAGTGCGACGAGCCGGAATCCCTGGGTGCCATCTCCCTGGCCGGCCGCGAGAAGCTCGACAACCTGATCTTCGTCATCAACTGCAACCTGCAGCGCCTTGACGGCCCGGTTCGCGGCAACGGCAAGATCATCCAGGAACTCGAAGGCGTGTTCCGTGGCGCCCACTGGAACGTGACCAAAGTCATCTGGGGCCGTTTCTGGGACCCACTGCTGGCCAAGGACGTCGACGGTATCCTGCAACGTCGCATGGACGAAGTCATCGACGGCGAGTACCAGAACTACAAGGCTAAAGACGGCGCGTTCGTTCGCGAGCACTTCTTCAACACGCCTGAACTCAAGGCGATGGTTGCCGACTTGTCCGACGACGAGATCTGGAAGCTCAACCGTGGCGGCCACGACCCGTACAAGGTCTATGCGGCGTATCACCAGGCGGTCAACCACAAAGAACAACCCACCGTCATCCTGGCCAAGACCATCAAGGGTTATGGCACCGGTGCCGGCGAGGCGAAGAACACCGCGCACAACACCAAGAAAGTCGATGTCGACAGCTTGAAGTTGTTCCGCGACCGCTTCGACATCCCGGTCAAGGACGAAGAGCTGGAGAACCTGCCGTTCTTCAAGCCTGAGCCAAACAGCGCCGAAGCCCGCTACCTGAGCGAGCGTCGCAGTGCACTGGGCGGTTTCGTGCCACAGCGCCGCGCCAACAGCTTCAGCGTACCGACACCGGACCTGAGCACCCTCAAGGCCATCCTTGACGGCTCGGGCGATCGTGAGATCTCCACCACCATGGCCTTCGTGCGCATCCTTGCGCAACTGGTCAAGGACAAGGAAATCGGCCCGCGCATCGTGCCGATCATCCCGGACGAAGCCCGTACCTTCGGTATGGAAGGCATGTTCCGCCAGTTGGGCATCTACTCTTCCGTCGGCCAGCTCTACGAGCCAGTCGATAAAGACCAGGTGATGTTCTACAAGGAAGACAAGAAGGGCCAGATCCTCGAAGAAGGCATCAACGAAGCGGGCGCCATGAGCTCCTTCATCGCTGCCGGTACTTCGTACTCCAGCCACAACCAGCCGATGCTGCCGTTCTACATCTTCTACTCGATGTTCGGCTTCCAGCGTATCGGCGACCTGGCTTGGGCAGCAGGCGACAGCCGTACCCGTGGTTTCCTGATCGGCGGCACCGCCGGCCGCACCACGCTGAACGGCGAAGGCCTGCAACACGAAGACGGTCACAGCCACATCCTGGCTGCCACCATCCCGAACTGCCGCACCTTTGATCCAACCTACGGCTACGAGCTGGCGGTGATCATCCAGGACGGCATGAAGAAGATGACCGAAGAGCAGCAGGACGTTTTCTACTACATCACCGTGATGAACGAGTCCTACCAGCAGCCTGCCATGCCGGCCGGCGTGGAAGAAGGCATCATCAAGGGCATGTACCTGCTCGAAGAAGACACCAAGGAAGCGGCGCACCACGTGCAACTGATGGGCTCCGGCACCATCCTGCGCGAAGTGCGTGAAGCGGCCAAGATCCTGCGTGACGAGTTCAACGTCGGCGCCGACGTGTGGAGCGTGACCAGCTTCAACGAACTGCGTCGCGACGGCCTGGCCGTAGAGCGCAGCAACCGCCTGCACCCTGGCCAGAAGCCTGCGCTGAGCTACGTCGAAGAGTGCCTGGCCGGCCGTAAGGGTCCGGTTATCGCCTCCACCGACTACATGAAACTGTTTGCTGAACAAATTCGCCAGTGGGTCCCGTCCAAGGAATTCAAAGTCCTGGGCACCGATGGTTTCGGCCGCAGTGACAGCCGCAAGAAGCTGCGTCACTTCTTCGAAGTCGACCGTCACTTCGTGGTGTTGGCAGCCCTGGAAGCCTTGGCTGACCGTGGTGAGATCGAACCCAAGGTGGTGGCTGACGCCATCGTCAAGTTCGGGATCAACCCGGAAAAACGCAACCCACTGGACTGCTGAGGAGATTTTTTGTGAGCGAACTCATTCGCGTACCTGACATCGGCAGCGGTGAAGGTGAAGTAATCGAGCTGTTTGTGAAGGTCGGTGACACCGTCGAAGCCGACCAGAGCATCCTGACCCTGGAATCGGACAAGGCGAGCATGGAAATCCCTGCTCCCAAGGCCGGCGTGGTCAAGAGCCTGAAAGTGAAGCTGGGCGACCGCCTGAAAGAAGGCGACGAACTGCTGGAGCTGGAAATCGAAGGCGCTGCTGATGCAGCCCCTGCGGCGGCGGCTCCTGCTGCCGCTGCTGCCCCAGCACCCGCTGAAAAGCCAGCCGAAGCGCCTGCCGCTGCGGCTGCTGAACCTGCCGCCGCCACCGTTCAAGATATCCACGTCCCGGACATCGGTTCGTCGGGCAAGGCCAAGATCATCGAGTTGCTGGTCAAGGTCGGCGATACCGTCGAAGCCGACCAGTCGCTGATCACCCTGGAGTCCGACAAGGCCTCCATGGAGATCCCTTCGCCGGCTGCCGGCGTGGTGGAAAGCATCGCGGTCAAGCTGGAAGACGAAGTCGGCACTGGCGACTTCATCCTCAAGCTGAAAGTACAAGGTGCTGCCCCGGCAGCCGCTCCAGCACCAGCGGCTGCTCCGGCTGCCAAGGCTGAAGCAGCTCCGGCCGCTGCTGCCCCAGCACCTGCTGCGAAAGCCGAGGCCGCACCCGCCCCTGCTGCTGCCGCACCTGCGCCAAGCGGTGCCAAGGTGCATGCTGGCCCTGCCGTGCGTCAACTGGCCCGTGAGTTCGGCGTTGAGCTCAATGCTGTGTCGGCCACGGGTCCTCACGGTCGCGTGCTGAAAGAAGACGTGCAGGTCTACGTCAAGGCCATGATGCAAAAAGCCAAGGAAGCGCCGGCTGCCGGTGGCGCTACCGGTGGTTCGGGCATTCCGCCGATCCGTACCGTGGACTTCAGCCGCTTCGGCGAAATCGAAGAAGTGCCGATGACCCGCCTGATGCAAATCGGCGCGGCCGGCCTGCACGCGAGCTGGCTGAACATCCCGCACGTGACCCAGTTCGACCAGGCCGACATCACCGACCTGGAAGCTTTCCGCGTTGCGCAGAAAGCCGTGGCCGAAAAGGCCGGCGTGAAGCTGACCGTGCTGCCACTGCTGCTCAAGGCGTGCGCGCATCTGCTCAAGGAACTGCCGGACTTCAACGCCTCGCTGGCGCCAAGTGGCAAGGCGATCATCCGCAAGAAATACGTGCACATCGGTTTCGCGGTCGACACCCCGGATGGCCTGCTGGTGCCGGTCATCAAGAACGTTGACCAGAAGAGCCTGCTGCAACTCGCTGCCGAAGCCGCTGCACTGGCTGCAAAGGCCCGCGACAAGAAGCTCACCCCGGACGACATGCAGGGCGCCTGCTTCACCATCTCCAGCCTCGGTCACATTGGCGGCACTGGCTTCACGCCAATCGTCAACGCGCCGGAAGTGGCGATCCTGGGTGTTTCCAAGGCCACCATCCAGCCTGTGTGGGACGGCAAAGCGTTCCAGCCGAAGCTGATGCTGCCACTGTCGCTGTCCTACGATCACCGTGTGATCAACGGCGCCGCGGCGGCGCGCTTCACCCAGCGCCTGAGCCAGCTGCTGAACGACATCCGCACCATCCTGCTGTAAGCCGCAGGGCCTTCCCTTCACCGGGAAGGCCCCTGCCGCACCGATTTCCGAGCGCCACGCTCGTACCTCAACCCCGCCGCTTGGCGGGGCTTTTTTTGCGCGCTCGGTGTACGCACAGGACAGGTTTGTACACCTTCTGTCACTTCGATTGCAGAAATCCTTCGCGCGGCCGATAACCGCCTTATAGCACTTAGCCTTCATCCTCTCTTGTCAGTGCGTGCCGCATGATGCAACCTTGCCGCAGGCGACAGTAAAGAGGGCGTGAGCCGGGCGCCACGCGCATTTTCCCAAGCGAGTTTCCCCATGAAAAGCCAACCCGATGTCGCCCGTATGGCGGCCGAGGTAGTGACGCAATTACCGGTGCCTTCGCGCCTCGGTATGCTGCGTTTCGAGCGGCTTAATGAGGCAAGCTGGGCCCTGCTGTACCTCGATCCCAATTGCGAGCGCCAGTTTGGCCTGCCCGCGGTGGAGCTCTGTGCCCTGATCGGCACGCCCTACGCCAGCCTGATGGAGCCCCAGGCCCGCTATCAGCTGCACGACGCGATCCAGCAGCAACTGACCCATAGCCCCCATTACCTGGTGCGCTACACCCTGCACACCCATGACGGCCCGATGAGCCTGCTGGAAATGGGCGAGGCCTACAAACAACACAACCGCCATCTGCTGCGCGGCTACCTGATGGTGGTCGACGGGCTGTTCGGTGATGCCACCGCGCCCGCCCCGACTGCAGACCTGGAAAACCAGAACAGCCGCCTGCAGATCGCCCTGGAACTCAACCAGCGTGCCCAGCAAGAACAGCTGCAACACCTGGAGCGGGTACGCGCCCAGCAGGAGTTGATCCTGCTGCTGGCCCGCCAGCGCTACACCACGCCCAATTCGCTGCAAGAAGCCGCCGAGCTGATTACCCGCAGCGCCTGCGACATCTACCAGATCGATTGCGCCAGCATCTGGAACTTGGAAGGTCAGCGCCTGGTGCCGATCTCGGCGTACCACCGTGCCGACCAGCAGCACCGCCTGCCCGACACCATCGACGCCAGTGGTTTCCCGGATTACCTGGAAGCCCTGCACTCCAGCCGTGCCATCGACGCCACTCATGCCCTGCGCGACCCGCGCACCCGGGAAATGGCCGAAAGCCTGCGCGCCAAAGATATTCACGCGATGCTCGACGCCAGCATTCGGGTCGACGGCCAGGTAGTCGGCGTGCTGTGCCTGGAACAAAGCGGCAGCTCGCGGGCGTGGCAGTCCGATGAGATCGCGTTTGCCGGCGAGTTGGCTGACCAGTTCGCCCAGGTGATCAACAATCACAACCGCCGCACTGCCACCAGCGCCCTGCACCTGTTCCAGCGTGCAGTGGAACAAAGCGCCAACGCCTTTCTGCTGGTCAACTGCGACGGCGTGGTGGAGTACGTCAACCCCAGCTTCACCGCGATCACCCAGTACAGCGCCGAAGAAGTCCACGGCCATCGCCTGGCCCAACTACCGGCCCTGGAAAATCTCAGCGAATTGCTGTTCGACGCGCCGTCGGCCCTGGCCAAAAGCAACAGCTGGCAGGGTGAGTTCAAGAGCCGGCGCAAGAACCTGGAACCCTACTGGGGCCAACTGTCGATTTCCAAGGTGTACGGCGACAACCGCGAGCTGACCCACTACATCGGCATCTACGAAGACATCACCCAGACCAAGCTGGCGCAACAGCGCATTGAACGTTTGGCCTACACCGACAACCTGACCAACCTGGGCAACCGCCCGGCGTTTATCCGCAACCTCGATGAGCGCTTTGCCCGCGACAGCGACAGCCCGATCAGCCTGCTGCTGGTGGATATCGACAACTTCAAGCGCATTAACGACAGCCTCGGCCACCAGACCGGCGACAAGTTGCTGATCAGCCTGGCCCGCCGCCTGCGCAACAGCTTGAGCAGCGGCGGCAGCCTGGCACGCTTTGCCAGTAACGAATTCGCCGTGCTGCTGGACGACGCTGACCTGGAGACTGGCCAACAGGTGGCCTGCCAGTTGCTGGCCACCCTCGACAAGCCGATGTTCGTCGACAACCAGCTGATCAGCGTCACCGGTTCCGTAGGCCTGGCCTGCGCGCCGCTGCATGGCCGCGACCCGCAGACCCTGATGCGCAACGCCGGGCTGGCCCTGCACAAGGCCAAGGCCAACGGCAAGCACCAGGTGCAGGTATTTACCGAAGCCTTGAACGCCGAGGCCAGCTACAAGCTGTTCGTGGAAAACAACCTGCGCCGCGCCCTGACCCAGAACGAGCTGGACGTGTTCTACCAGCCCAAGCTGTGCCTGCGCAGCGGTCGCCTGCTGGGCATGGAGGCGCTGCTGCGCTGGAACCACCCGGAAAAGGGCATGATCCGCCCCGACCAGTTCATCAGCGTGGCCGAAGAGACCGGGTTGATCATCCCCATCGGCAAATGGATCGCCCGCCAGGCCTGTCGCATGAGCCGACAGTTGAGCGCTGCAGGCATGGGCAATCTGCAGGTGGCGATCAATCTGTCGCCCAAGCAGTTTTCCGACCCGGACCTGGTGGCCTCGATCGCCACGATCCTCAAGGAAGAACAACTGCCGGCCAACCTGCTGGAGCTGGAGCTGACCGAAGGCTTGCTGCTGGAGGCCACCGAAGACACGCGCTTGCAACTGGACCAGCTCAAGAGCTTCGGCCTGACCCTGGCCATGGATGACTTTGGCACCGGGTACTCGTCGCTGAGCTACTTGAAAAAATTCCCCATCGACATCATTAAGATTGATCGCAGCTTTATCCACGAAATCCCGGATAACCAGGACGACATGGAGATCACCTCGGCGGTGATCGCCATGGCCCACAACCTTAAGCTCAAGGTGGTGGCCGAAGGCATCGAGACTGCCGAGCAATTGGCGTTCCTGCGCCGGCATCGCTGCGATGTGGGCCAGGGCTACCTGTTCGACCGGCCGATCCCCGGTGCAGAGCTGCTGGAGAAGCTTAAACGCTATCCCCGCGGGCCAATCGCCTGACAGCGCTGTAACACTCGGGCACACTGGCTGTCTGACAATTTACTGCTACTCAACCTGACGAGAGGACTGATCATGGTCTTGCGCTCGGAAATTCTGGTGAACAAAAACGTGCTGCCTACTCAAGAACAAGCTTTGCCTGGCCGTGAAACCCCAATGGCGCTGCCAGAGACCCACTTCGTCAACGGCAACCCGCTGCTGGGCCCGTTCATTGATGACGTCGGCTTTGCAATCTTCGGCCTGGGGTGTTTCTGGGGTGCGGAACGTAAATTCTGGGAACGCGACGGCGTGGTCAGCACAGTGGTCGGCTATGCCGGCGGCTTCACGCCGAACCCGACCTACGAAGAAGTCTGCTCTGGCCTGACCGGCCACAGCGAAGTGGTGCTGGTGGTGTATGACCAGGCCAAGGTCAAGTATGAAGACCTGTTGAAGATGTTCTGGGAACTGCATAACCCGACCCAGGGCATGCGCCAGGGCAATGACATCGGCAGCCAGTACCGTTCGGTGATTTATGCCACCACGCCAGAGCAATTGGCGGCGGCGAAAGAGAGCGCCGAGGCTTATCAAGCCGAATTGACCAAAGCCGGCGTGGGTACTATTACCACTGAAATCGACGAAGCACCGACGGTGTACTTCGCCGAGGCGTATCACCAGCAGTACCTGGCGAAGAATCCGCAGGGTTACTGCGGAATCGGCGGCACTGGCGTGATCTGCCCGATCTAAGGTCACCATAAATCGAAAATGTGGGAGGGAGCTTGCTCCCGATAGCGGAGTGCCAGCCATTACAGCTGTAACTGACACTCCGCTATCGGGAGCAAGCCCCCTCCCACATTTGGTTCTGTGTTTGGTTTGGGAACAGTTATTCGGCGATGAGCCAATCCATCTGCCAGCCACCCTGGGTCTGGCCAAGCTTCTTGGACAGCCACGGCAGCAGCTCACGCAACTCCTCTTCCAAACCCCACGGCGGGTTGGCAATCGCCAGGCCCGAGCCGGTCAGGGTGTTGGGGGTGTCCAGGGGATGCACCAGCAACTCCACCCGCAGCAACTTCGGCGCACCGGTGCCGGCTAGGTCCTGGTAGAAGCGGCGCAACATGCGCTGGTCCTTCACCGGGTACCAGATCGCCGCGACCGTCTGGCGCATACGGCTGACCGCTTCCTTGAGGGACGCCGCGCAACGCTGCATTTCATCAAGCTGTTCAAACGGCGGGTCGATCAGCATCAGCGCGCGCTTTTCCGGCACTGGCAGCATGGCGCGTGGCACGTGCCAGCCTTCGCCCAGGTGCACTTTGACGCGGCGATCACCCTTCATGTTGTCCTTGAGCAGCACGCCGTCTTCCGGGTGCTTTTCGTTAAGCAGCACGCGGTCCTGTGGCCGCGTCAGGCGTCGGGCCAGCTCCGGCGAGCCCGGGTAATAGCGCAACTGGCCATCCGGGTTCATCTCGTGCAGCACGCGCATGTAGTCAGCGGTGAGCGGCGGCAGGTCGCTTGCTCCCCACAGGCGGGCGATGCCCTCCAGGTATTCACCCGTGCGGTTGGCCTGGTCGCCCTGCAGGTCGTACAGGCCAATGCCGGCGTGGGTGTCGAGGTAGGCGAACGGCTGCTCCTTGCGCGACATCAGGGCGATGAGGCGGGTCAAGGTCAGGTGTTTGAAGACATCGGCGTGGTTGCCGGCGTGAAAGGCGTGACGATAGTTCATGGTTGCTCCTGCGCAGGGGCCGGAGTTTACCTTTTACCGGCGTAAAGGTGCAGGGCCGCATGGCGGGCGGTACCGAGTCGCGCTATCGCCGTAGGCTCAACTCAACTGCGCGGCCAGGTAGTCAGCCAGTGCTGCCTGGCTGATATCCGGCCTGCGCACGAAGTAGGCGACCTTGTGCTGCAAAGTGGCTGGCGTAAACGCGGTGTACAGGTCGGGGCGCTGCTCTTGGAGCCATTGCAGCAGGTTGTCGATCAATACCAGCGGTGACTGCTGCGCCAGGTATGCCAGCAATGGCGGCGGCACTCGCCACCAAGGGCTGGGCTTGGCCGGCGTGATCGGGCGCGGCGTCACTGACAACGGCTGACCGTTGATCAGATAGCGCTGGAACACCGGTAACACACGCCCCGCCTCGTCACCCAAGTGCTGCAACATCGGTAAAAACTGCGCCCCATCCCAGAAGCGCAAAAATACTGACTGGTTTTCAGGTAGGTACACCTGGGTCACGCCCTTCAAATGCTCGATCACGGTTTCCAGCGGCCAGGGCGATACTGCCAGCCAACCCCAATCCACTGCCCGGGTGGTAGCGACCCAATCGAGGAAGGCGCTGCCTGGCTCGACGATAGCCACGTAAGGCATCACCTCACTCCAATCGCCATAGGCCGTGCCGGCCCAGATCGTTTGTGGTGGCTTTCCAGCTGCCATGGCGTGCCAGGCAGCGAACGGCCTGGCGTCGCTGGCACTGCCGAGCACGGCATACACCTGTTCATTGGGCTGCAAGGGGTAGTGCGCCAGCCACGCGCTGGGCGTCAAGGGCGAAGTCATCAGGGCAAACTCCGTGCATGGGCGCTGACATCACACTGCCCGTTCTTGCAGCGTTCACACTCTTCACAAAACGGCGCGCTGCGCGTCAGGCTGGCCACTTGCACGCGGCTTAACGGGGCAGGTATCACCGCCAGCAACGTTTCCTTCGCGCCTGGCATCAGCGGTGCAACCGCTGGAGCAGGCGCCCCGCCGAGCTGGATCGGCACACTGCTGAAGATCCCACCCGCCGACAGCGTGATCGACTGCCCGCCTGCCTGAATCGTCACGCTGGCCCCCGCATCAATGACGATGCTTTGCCCCGCCCCCAACTGGACAGTTTGCCCCGCACGCAGATGCTGTGAACCGCCGACCACCAGATGGTCATCCTGCTTGAGTTCAACCAGGCGATTGCCATGGGTGATGCGCTGCTCCCCACCCTGCAACTCATGGTGCGACTCGCCGCCCACTCGCACGCGCCGCAGGTTATCGACCTGCACTTGCTGGTCGTGCAGCACATGTTGGGTCCAGTCCCGCTGGGCCCGCAGGTAGATCTCTTCGGCGCCCTTGCGATCCTCGATACGCAGTTCGTTGTAGCCTCCACCGCCCGGGCTGCTCTGGCTACGCAAGATACTGCGGGTCTTGTCTGCCGGCAGATCCAGCGGCACCCGCTTGGCGGCATTGGGCAGGCACCCCACCACCAGCGGCATATCCAGGTCACCATTGACGAAACCTACCAGCACCTCCATACCGACCCTGGGGATCAGCACCGCACCATAGCGGTCATGGGCCCAGGCGCTGGCGACACGCAACCAGCAACTGGAATGCTCGTTGTGCTCACCGACGCGATCCCAGGCCAACTGCACTTTGACCCGGCCGTACTCGTCGCAATGGATTTCACTGTCAACCGGGCCTGTGACCACTGCGCTTTGATAACCCGATACGCTGGGACGTGGACGCTCAGGCAAGGGCGGGCGGAAGATCGCATCCCAGGGTGTGGCGACAAACGCATTGCAGTACCCCTGGCGGAACTCCCCGCCAGCCACCTCGGTGACCGCCTCTTCCAGCACCTGGGGCTGCTTGCCCTCATGGGTCACGTGCGTTACCAACCACAAGTCATTCCAGCCCTCGCACGGATGCTCCCTCAACTGCAGGAACCTACCGCTGGCCAACGCCGGCTCATCCCCCTGGCCGCGTGCGATCCGGTAGCCGCTGCGATGCCGCTCCAAGCTACGCTGGGCAAGATATTTGCCATGGACCCGGTCGGAAAAAGCGCCGGGGAATTGCTGCGTTTCAAGCTTCGGCGACGGCGTGTCAGCGGCCGTGGCTTGCATCTCGAGGTGCGGTTTTTGAAAATCGTAATCGCGCAGGTTCACCGCCGTGGCACAGGTCGCCAGTTGCAGCGAAAAACGCTTGATTGCAGGGGTATCGGCAACCATTCCCGAACCGGGTCGGTAAGGTGTGGGCTGATCCGCCTGGGCAAACACCGTCTGGTCATCGCCGAACACCAGCAGGTGCCCTTCGGGCGAATGCTGGAAGTGATAGTGAATGCCCAGTTCGGCGCACAGGCGCTGGATGAACGCCAGGTCGGTCTCGCCGAACTGCACGCAATATTCGCGCTCAGGGTAATGGCCGCTCAACCGGAACTCGAAACGATCGCTGTGAATCCCTTGCCCCACCAACACCTGCACAATGATCTGCGGCACCGTCTTAAGCTGGAAGACACGCTGTTGACTGCTATGCGCCAGGTACGCCAAGTGCGGCACCAGACTGAGCTGGTAACGCGTCAGACGCCGCCCGGAATCGCCCTGGGCGACCCGATAAACCAAGCCGTGAACACCATGGCCCTGCTCATTGAAACTCAAGTACACCTGGCGATGCAGCAAGCCCTCCAAATCAAGATCCGGTTGCTCGCTGACCAGCTCAAGTTCAAAACGGTAAGGCTGGCTGATGGCCTCGGTGCCGCTGAACTTGAACACCTTTAAGTCGCTGGGCACCCCATCAAGGGCCAGGGTAAATGCACTTTGATTGGCAGGAGCGAACATCCGGTGTTTCTCTGCGAAGGGTGGGCGGTCGATTCTGCACCAGCTTGTTGCCGGCCAGGACTCCTCGCAGGCAAATCAGTAAGGTCCTACCCTTGGCTTCATTCGTCAGCAGCCGAAGGCTCGCACAAAAAAAGGCCCGGCATCCTCAGGACGCGGGCCTTTTTCACTCGTTCAACAGGCGTTAAACGCCCAAGGATTTACTTGTTGAGGTTGTAGTCTTTTTCCGCCGCATCAAAGCGCTCGACCATACCCGCAGTCGGTGCGCTCATCTTGCTCACGAAGTAGATCGCCAGGCTGGCGAAGATGAAGCCTGGGATGATTTCGTACAGCCCCAGCAGTTCGAAGTGCTTCCACACGATGACGGTGATCGCGCCGACTAGAATGCCGGCCAGTGCGCCGTTGCGAGTCATGTTTTTCCAGATCACCGAGATCAGCACCACAGGGCCGAACGCAGCGCCGAAGCCTGCCCAGGCGTAGCTGACCAGGCCCAGTACGCGGTTTTCCGGGTTGGCGGCCATGGCGATGGCGATCAAGGCCACTACCAGCACCATGATTCGGCCGACCCATACCAGCTCAAGCTGGGAAGCGCCTTTGCGCAGGAACGCTTTGTAAAAGTCTTCAGTCAGGGCGCTGGAGCACACCAACAACTGGCAGCTCAAAGTACTCATGACCGCCGCCAGGATCGCAGACAGCAATACACCGGCAATCCATGGGTTGAACAGGAGCTTGGCCAGTTCGATAAACACACGCTCAGGGTTTTCAGTCACCGGGCCTGCCACTTCCGGATGCGCCGAGAAGTAGGCGATACCGAAGAAGCCCACTGCCACGGTGCCGCCCAGGCACAGGATCATCCAGGTCATGGAGATGCGACGCGCCTTGGCGATCGACTTCACCGAATCCGCTGCCATGAAACGCGCAAGGATGTGCGGCTGGCCGAAGTAACCCAGGCCCCAGCCCATCAGCGAGATGATGCCGATGAAGGTGGTGTTCTTCAGCATGTCGAAGTTGGTCGGGTCCTTGGCTTCGATAGCCAGGAAGGTGGTGTCTACACCGCCGGTCGCCAGCAGCACGATGATCGGCGTCAGGATCAGCGCGAAGATCATCAGTGTGGCTTGTACGGTGTCGGTCCAGCTGACCGCCAGGAAACCACCGATAAAGGTGTAGGCAATGGTCGCCGCAGCACCGGCCCACAGCGCAGTCTCATAGGACATGCCGAAGGTGCTTTCGAACAGGCGGGCACCGGCGACGATGCCGGAAGCGCAGTAAATGGTGAAGAACACCAGGATCACCACGGCGGAGATGATCCGCAGCAGGCCGCTTTTGTCTTCGAAGCGGCTGGAGAAGTAATCCGGCAAGGTCAGGGCGTCGCCGTTGTGTTCGGTCTGCACCCGCAGGCGGCCGGCCACGAACAACCAGTTGAGGTAGGCACCGACGATCAGGCCAATGGCAATCCAGCTTTCCGACAGGCCGGACATGTAGATCGCGCCCGGCAAGCCCATCAACAACCAGCCGCTCATGTCGGAAGCACCGGCTGACAAGGCTGTTACCACGCTACCGAGGCTGCGACCGCCGAGGATGTAATCGGAAAGGTTGTTGGTGGAGCGATAGGCCATCAGGCCGATCAGCACCATTGCTGCGATGTAGATCACGAACGTGATCAGGGTTGGATTGCTAACGCTCATAGGAGTGACGCCCTGGCTTTGTTTTTATGTAGCGACGGTCAGTCGGACGACCATCGGTTCAGTAACCGGATAGACGAGCCCGCATGCCGCGCATTTATGACTGGCGTTTCCCCAGGAAAGCCGCCAGCCGATGAACCACCCCTAGAGATGGTTGCACCTTGGTGCGCGAATGCTATTCAACAAAGCAAATAAGGTGCAACCAGTTTCTTTCGAATAAGTTGCACCCAAGTGTGTTTCTGGATAAACGCCCTGTTTTTGCTCCTTTTCGGAGCAAGAACAGCGGATCTCAGAAGCAAATGCACCAATGCAAAGCGGATTCGGCCGTGGGCCATATTTTTTCCGATCAACCGTCGAAAATTTACTGAACAAAAGGGTTGCACCCGGTTGCACCTGCGCATGGGCAAAGCTAATCTTGCGGCCAGCAGATGCCACTCGGTAGTGGCACCCATGAGGATAAAAAGATGGCAACGACCACCCTTGGGGTCAAACTCGATGACCCGACCCGCGAACGCCTTAAGGCCGCTGCGACCTCAATTGATCGCACGCCGCACTGGCTGATCAAACAGGCGATTTTCAATTACCTGGAGAAACTCGAGGGTGGTGCAACCCTGTCCGAGCTCAATGGTTCGGGCAGCAAGGACGCCGAAGACGCAGGCGAGATCCAGGCCGATCACGCCCATCAATGCTTCCTGGAGTTCGCCGAAAGCATCCTGCCGCAATCGGTCCTGCGCGCCTCGATCACCGCCGCTTACCGCCGCCCAGAGCCGGAAGTGGTACCGATGCTGATCGAGCAGGCGCGCCTGCCGGTCGAAATGGCCGAAGCCACCAACAAACTGGCCGCCTCGATTGCCGAAAAACTGCGCAATCAGAAGAGCGCCGGTGGCCGTGCCGGTATCGTCCAAGGCCTGCTGCAAGAATTCTCCCTGTCGTCCCAGGAAGGCGTGGCACTGATGTGCCTGGCCGAAGCGCTGCTGCGCATCCCGGACAAAGGCACTCGTGACGCGCTGATCCGCGACAAGATCAGCACCGGTAACTGGCAGCCGCACCTGGGTAACAGCCCGTCGCTGTTCGTCAACGCCGCCACCTGGGGCCTGCTGCTGACCGGCAAATTGGTCGCTACCCATAATGAGGCGGGCTTGACCTCGTCCCTGAGCCGTATCATCGGCAAAAGCGGCGAGCCGATGATCCGCAAGGGCGTCGACATGGCCATGCGCCTGATGGGCGAGCAGTTCGTCACCGGCGAAACCATCGCCGAAGCCCTGGCCAATGCGAGCAAGTTCGAAGCCAAAGGCTTCCGTTATTCCTACGATATGCTCGGTGAAGCCGCACTCACCGAACACGATGCCCAGAAGTACCTGGCCTCGTACGAACAAGCCATTCACTCCATCGGCAAAGCCTCCCATGGCCGCGGGATCTATGAAGGCCCGGGCATCTCCATCAAGCTTTCCGCCCTGCACCCGCGCTACAGCCGCGCACAGTACGAGCGTGTGATGGACGAGCTGTACCCGCGCCTGCTGTCGCTGACCTTGCTGGCCAAGCAATACGACATCGGCCTGAACATCGACGCCGAAGAAGCCGACCGCCTGGAGCTGTCCCTGGACCTGCTCGAGCGCCTGTGCTTCGAGCCGCAACTGACTGGCTGGAACGGCATCGGCTTTGTGATCCAGGCTTACCAGAAGCGTTGCCCGTATGTGATCGACTACGTCATCGACCTGGCCCGCCGCAGCCGCCATCGCCTGATGATCCGCCTGGTAAAAGGCGCGTACTGGGACAGCGAAATCAAACGCGCCCAGGTCGAGGGCCTGGAAGGCTACCCGGTCTACACCCGCAAGGTGTACACCGACGTTTCCTACATTGCCTGCGCACGCAAACTGCTGTCGGTGCCGGAAGCCATCTACCCGCAGTTCGCCACGCACAACGCCCATACCCTGTCGGCCATCTACCATATCGCCGGTCAGAACTATTACCCCGGCCAGTACGAGTTCCAATGCCTGCACGGCATGGGTGAACCGCTGTACGAACAAGTGGTGGGCAAGGTTTCCGAAGGCAAGCTGAACCGTCCGTGCCGCGTATACGCGCCGGTCGGTACCCACGAAACGCTGCTGGCCTACCTGGTACGCCGCCTGCTGGAAAACGGCGCCAACACCTCATTCGTCAACCGTATCGCCGACCAATCGATCTCGATCCAGGAGCTGGTGGCCGATCCAGTGGCCAGCATCGAGCAGATGGCTACGCTGGAAGGTGGCTTCGGCTTGCCGCACCCGCGTATTCCGCTGCCGCGTGACCTGTATGGCAGCGACCGCGCCAACTCGGCCGGTATCGACCTGGCCAACGAACACCGCCTGGCGTCGCTGTCCTGCGCCTTGCTGGCTACCGCCCACAACAACTGGAAAGCCGCGCCGATGCTCGGTTGCGCCTCCAGCCAGGAAGCGGCCCAGCCGGTGCTGAACCCGTCTGATCTGCGTGATGTGGTCGGCCACGTACAGGAAGCCACTGTCGAAGACGTCGACAACGCGATCCAGTGCGCCATCAGCGCCGCACCGATCTGGCAGGCCACCCCGCCCGCCGAACGCGCCGCGATCCTGGAGCGTGCCGCCGACCTGATGGAAGGCGAGATCCAGCCGCTGATGGGCCTGCTGGCCCGCGAAGCCGGCAAGACCTTCGCCAACGCCATCGCCGAAGTGCGTGAAGCCGTGGACTTCCTGCGGTACTACGCGGTGCAGGCGCGCAACGATTTCACCAATGACGCCCATCGCCCACTGGGCCCGGTGGTATGCATCAGCCCATGGAACTTCCCGCTCGCCATCTTCAGCGGCCAGGTTGCTGCAGCATTGGCCGCCGGTAACCCGGTACTGGCCAAACCTGCCGAACAAACCCCGCTGGTCGCCGCCCAAGCCGTGCGCATCCTGCTCGAAGCCGGTATTCCGGAAGGCGTGCTGCAACTGCTGCCGGGCCAGGGCGAAAGCGTCGGTGCCCGCCTGGTGGGTGATGATCGCGTCAAAGGCGTGATGTTCACCGGCTCCACCGAGGTTGCGCGCCTGCTGCAACGCAATGTTGCCGGGCGCCTGGACGCCCAGGGTCGCCCGATCCCACTGATCGCCGAAACCGGTGGCCAGAACGCAATGATCGTTGACTCGTCGGCACTCACTGAACAGGTGGTGATCGACGTGGTGTCCTCGGCCTTCGACAGCGCCGGCCAACGCTGCTCGGCCCTGCGTGTACTGTGCCTGCAGGAAGATTCGGCAGACCGCGTGATCGAAATGCTCAAGGGCGCCATGGCTGAATGCCGCCTGGGCAACCCTGAGCGCCTGTCGGTGGACATCGGCCCGGTGATCGACGCCGAAGCCAAGGCCGGCATCGAAAAACACATCCAGGCCATGCGCGATAAAGGCCGCACGGTGTACCAGGTGGCGATTGCCGACGGTGAAGAGATCAAGCGCGGCACCTTCGTGACGCCAACCCTGATCGAACTGGAAAGCTTCGACGAGCTGCAACGGGAAATCTTCGGCCCGGTGCTGCACGTGGTGCGCTACAAGCGCAAAGAGATCGACCAGTTGATCGGCCAGATCAACGCGTCGGGCTACGGCCTGACCCTGGGCGTGCACACCCGCATCGACGAAACCATCGCCAAGGTGATCGACAACGTCAATGCCGGTAACGTCTACGTCAACCGCAACATCGTGGGTGCCGTGGTCGGCGTGCAACCGTTCGGCGGCGAAGGCCTGTCGGGCACCGGCCCGAAAGCCGGTGGCCCGCTGTACCTGTACCGCCTGCTGTCGACTCGTCCTACCGATGCGATCGAGCAATCCTTTGTACGGGGTGACAAGTTGGCGGCGCCGGATGTACGTCTGCGCGATGCCATGAGCCAAGCGCTGACCTCTCTGAAGTCCTGGGCCGACAGCAATAAGTTCAGTGAACTGAGCGCGCTGTGCACGCAGTTTGCCGCGCAGTCGCAAAGCGGTATCACCCGCCAACTGGCCGGCCCGACCGGTGAGCGCAACAGCTATGCCATCCTGCCGCGCGAGCACGTGCTGTGCCTGGCTGAAGTGGAAGGCGACTTGCTCACTCAACTGGCGGCGGTGTTGGCGGTAGGCGGCTCGGCGGTATGGCCGGAAACCGAGCTGACCAAAGCGTTGTTCGCACGCCTGCCGAAGGATATTCAGGCGAAGATCAAGCGCGTGGCTGACTGGACCAAGGACGACGTGGTGTTCGATGCCGTCCTGCACCACGGCGATTCCGACCAATTGCGTGCGGTATGCCAGCAAGTGGCGCAGCGTGGTGGGGCGATTGTTGGGGTGCATGGTATGTCTCAGGGTGAGACGGCCATTGCCTTGGAGCGATTGGTGATCGAGCGGGCGTTGAGCGTCAACACCGCAGCGGCAGGCGGTAACGCCAGCCTGATGACTATCGGTTAAAACCTGTGGGAGGGGGCTTGCTCCCGATAGCGGAGTGTCAGTCAGCACATTGGACACTGACACACTGCTATCGGGAGCAAGCCCCCTCCCACATTGACTGCACTTCAATTACCTGCCTGCGTTTTGCCCTTCCATCACCCAGATCAATCTTGCTATCCAGCCTATATTCACGCGCTTAGACTCAGGCCAATTCCTCCAAAGGTAAGCCGCCATGTCCGAGTCGCTGCTCAGTTCCCGCAATCTGGCTTTCGAGCTGTATGAAGTCCTCGATGCCGAGGGCCTGACCCAGCGCGAGCGGTTTGCCGAACACAATCGCGAAACCTTCGATGCAGCCATTAGCACCGCACGCAACATCGCCGAAAAGTACTTCGCCCCCCACAACCGCAAGAATGATGAAAACGAACCGCGCTATGAAGACGGCCAGGCCATCCTGATTCCGGAGGTCAAACCCGCCGTAGATGCCTTCCTGGAAGCCGGTTTCCTCAACGCCGCACGCAGTTTCGAAGCCGGTGGCATGCAACTGCCGACACTGTTGTCCCAGGCGTGCTTCGCCCACTTCCAATCGGCCAACGCCGCATCGACCTCCTACCCGTTCCTGACCATGGGCGCCGCCAACCTGATCGAAAGCTTCGGCACCGAAGAGCAGAAACAACGCTTTCTGCAACCGATGATCGAAGGACGTTTCTTCGGAACCATGGCCCTGACCGAGCCCCATGCTGGTTCATCCCTATCGGATATTCGTACCCGCGCTGAACCTGCGGCTGACGGCAGTTATCGACTCAAGGGCAACAAGATCTTCATCTCCGGCGGTGACCACTCGCTGTCGGAAAACATCGTGCATATGGTGCTGGCCAAGCTGCCCGATGCCCCTGCCGGCGTGAAAGGTATTTCGCTGTTTATCGTGCCTAAGTTCCTGGTCAACGATGACGGTAGCCTGGGCGCTCGCAACGATGTGTTGCTGGCCGGGCTGTTTCACAAGATGGGCTGGCGCGGCACCACGTCCACCGCGCTGAACTTCGGGGATAACGGTGACTGTGTCGGCTATCTGGTGGGCAAACCCCACCAGGGTTTGAGTTGCATGTTCCAAATGATGAATGAGGCGCGCATCGGCGTGGGCATGGGCGCGGTGATGCTCGGTTACGCCGGCTACCTTTACTCGCTGGAGTACGCCCGCGAACGCCCACAGGGCCGTCTGCCGGACAGCAAGGACCCGAGCACCGCGCCGGTGTCGATCATCCAGCACGCCGACATCAAGCGCATGCTGCTGACCCAGAAAGCCTATGTGGAAGGCGCCTTCGACCTCGGTCTGTACGCGGCGCGGCTGTTCGATGACACCACCACCCTGCCCTCCGACGTCGAGCGCAAACAAGCCCACGAACTGCTCGATCTGCTCACGCCTATCGTCAAATCCTGGCCGTCGGAGTTTTGCCTCAAGGCCAACGAACTGGCGATCCAGATCCTCGGCGGCCATGGCTACACCCGCGAATACCCGGTGGAGCAGTACTATCGCGATAACCGCTTGAACCCGATCCACGAAGGCACCCACGGTATCCAGTCCCTCGACTTGCTCGGGCGCAAATTGGCACAGAACGGTGGAGCCGGTTTGAAACAGTTGATTCGCTTGATCGCCGAGACCGGTGCACGGGCGCAGCAGCACCCGTCACTTACGGCACTAAGGGAGCCATTGGAGCAACTGGTTAATCGACTGCAAAGCGTCACCATTGGCCTGCTGACCGATCTCGCCCAGGGCAAGGTCAACCGCAGCCTGGCGAACTCGGCACTGTACTTGAAGGTGTTCGGGCATACGGTGATCGGCTGGCGCTGGCTGGAACAGGCGATCCGCGCCGAAGAAGGGCTGGTCAAAGGCAATGCAGCCGATGTGGCCTTCTATAAGGGCAAGCTCCAGGCTGCCCGGTACTTTCTGACGTGGGAAGTACCAGGCTGCCATCATGAACTGGCGATTCTGGAGGCACGCGACGATACGTGCCTGGGGATGCAAGACGACTGGTTCTAGGGCTGCCCGATCACCTTGGAAATCACATCAACCGTGGCGCTGACTTGCTCTTGGTAACGGTCGAGTTCCTGCTGGTGCGCTTGCTGCATTTCGATCTGCTCGGCGCACAGGTTCAGCGCGGCCAATACCAATAATTTGTCACCGATCAGGGTCGGGTACTTTTTCTTGGTCACTGCCAGGGAAGCCTTGAGCATGGTCACAGCGTGCATCAGGGTCTGATCTTCGCCGGCCGGTGCCTTGATCGAGTAATCCTCTCCGAGAATCGAAACGACCTTTATCCCTTCATTCATGCGCTGACAGGCCCTGCGCTCACACGCTCAACCAGTGCCTGGATGCGAGCGGCGGTGGCGCCGTGCTTTTCTTCCTGCTCCATCAGGTTCAGTTGCAGGCTGTCGTTTTCATCCTTGGCACGGGCCAGTTCGGCCTTGAGGGATTCGTTGCTGCCCAGCAGCTCTTGATTCTGCTGTACGAGGTCGCTGACCAGTTGTTCCAATTGGCTGAGGGATGCTTCTAACATTTTGATTTCTCGGGCATTTAAAAAGGGCGGTGACGATAAAGAAAATTCACCTCGGATGCCAGGGTTATCCCCGGCGTGCGGCCCGATTATCCAGGGGCGGGCCGCACTTTCGAGCCTTAGTGACTGCATTTACCCGATCTGGTTCCTGAATCGTCCCAACCCCTCGTCAGATGCGACAAAAGCGCGCGGCCCCTTAAGACTTTAGTCCCATGGCCGATAAGGCAGGCACACCTCGTCCCATGGCCGCATGGATCGCGCTTCTCCCCAGGATTCCAGCATGTCTCTTCGTAATATGAATATCGCCCCGAGGGCCTTCCTCGGCTTCGCGTTTATTGGCGCCCTGATGTTGTTGCTCGGTGTGTTCGCCCTGAACCAGATGAGCAAGATCCGCGTAGCCACCGAAGACATCACCTCGGCCAGCGTACCCAGCATTCGTGCCCTCGACGAGTTCACCCAGCTGACCCTGCGCTTGCGCGTGTTGTCGTACCGTTTGCTGACCAACCGCGAGCCTGAGGTGCAGCAAAAAACCCTGGAAGCCTTTGAGTTGCGCAATCAGCAGATTCGCACGGCCCAGGGCGTCTACGAAAAACTCATCACCAGTACGCAAGAACGCAACGCCTACGACGAGTACGTGCGCCTGCTGGGCCAGTACCACCAGATTGAAGAGCGCATGAAGAGCCTGTCGCGCGCCAATCAGATCGACGAGCTGCGCAACTTGCTGAACACCGAGTTGCTGAGCAACTCCGAGCAGGTCAACGCCGTATTGACCCGTTTGCTGGATATCAACAACGACGACGCCAACGCCACCAACCAGCAAGCCAAAGACCAGTACGAAATGGCCTTTGACCTGGTAGTGGGCCTGCTGGTGGTTGCCACGGCGCTGACCGTGTTGTTCGCCTGGCTGCTGACCCGCAGCATCACCCTGCCCATCGCCCGAGCGCTTGAAGCCGCCGAAGAAGTGGCCGAAGGTAACCTGACGCGCCCGATCACCGTAGACGGCAACGACGAAGCCGGTCGCCTGCTGGCCGCCATGGCCAAGATGCAAAACAAGCTGCGCGACACCCTGCAACACATCGCCGGCTCCGCCACGCAACTGGCCTCTGCTGCCGAGGAGCTGAACGCCGTCACCGACGAAAGCGCCCGTGGCCTGACCCAGCAAAACAATGAAATCGAACAGGCGGCCACCGCCGTCAATGAGATGACCAGCGCCGTGGAAGAAGTCGCGCGCAATGCGGTCAGCACTTCCGAAGCCTCGCGCAACGCCACCACCTCCGCCGGTGATGGTCGTGACCTGGTGCAGGAAACCGTCAGTGCCATCGAACGCATGAGCGCCGACGTACAAGCCACCGCCTCGCTGATTGGCGACCTGGCCAATGAATCGCGGGATATCGGCAAGGTGCTGGACGTGATTCGCGGCCTGGCTGACCAGACCAACCTGCTGGCCCTGAACGCAGCAATTGAAGCCGCACGGGCCGGGGAAGCCGGGCGCGGTTTCGCCGTAGTGGCGGATGAAGTGCGGGCCCTGGCCCATCGCACCCAGCAATCCACCAGCGAGATCGAGCGCATGATCGGCAGCATCCAGACCGGTACTGAGCACGCAGTCGATTCGATGCGCAACAGCACCGAGCGGGCCGAGTCGACGCTGAACATTGCCAAGGGCGCGGGCATGTCGCTGGATACCATCAACACCGCGATTGTCGAGATCAACGAGCGCAACCTCGTCATCGCCAGCGCGGCGGAAGAGCAGGCGCAAGTGGCGCGGGAAGTGGACCGTAACCTGGTGAACATTCGTGATCTGTCGGTGCAATCCGCTACGGGCGCCGGCCAGACCAGCGCCGCGAGCAGCGAATTGTCGCGCCTGGCGGTGGACCTGAACGGGATGGTAGGCCGCTTCCGTCTATAACCCTGAAGCCCGCCCCCCTTTCTAGGAGCGAGCTTGCTCGCGAAAAACGCCAACGATAACGCGCGCGTCCTGAATAAACGTGGCGCCTGGGAGTTTTTCGCGAGCAAGCTCGCTCCTACACCTTCCACATTTGCTTTTGCGCAAATCAGAAAAAGCTTTTTGACAGCGCAGCATTTCAACAGGTTAGAATCCCTGGCACGCAGACTGCATGGTCAGTTTGCGCCCCGTCTTCCCTGCTCTGGAGTACTGCCTTTGAATGCGACGACCATCAACAGCCTGTTCTTGATCGGCGCGTTGCTGGTGAGTGCGAGCATTCTGGTGAGCTCCCTTTCGTCCCGCCTGGGTATCCCGATTTTGGTGATCATCCTGGCCGTGGGCATGACCGCCGGCGTCGATGGCGGCGGCATCATTTTCGATAACTACCCGACCGCCTACCTGGTGGGCAACCTCGCCCTGGCCGTGATCCTGCTCGACGGCGGGTTGCGCACACGGGTGGCGAGCTTCCGTGTGGCGCTGTGGCCGGCCTTGTCCCTGGCTACGGTGGGGGTGTTGATTACCACCGGCCTCACGGGCATGGCCGCGGCCTGGCTGTTCGACCTCAATATCATCCAGGGCTTGCTGATCGGCGCCATCGTCGGCTCCACGGACGCTGCAGCGGTGTTCTCGCTGCTGGGCGGCAAGGGCCTCAACGAACGGGTCAGCGCCAGCCTGGAAATCGAATCCGGCAGCAACGACCCGATGGCGGTGTTCCTCACCGTCACCCTGATCGACATGCTCGCCAGCGGCCAGACCGGCCTGCACTGGAGCCTGCTGACGCACCTTATCCGCGAATTCGGCATCGGCGGCCTGGTGGGCCTGGGCGGCGGCTGGCTGATGTTGCAATTGGTCAACCGTATCAACCTGGCCAACGGCCTGTATCCGATCCTGGTGATCGCCGGCGGCCTGTTCGTCTTCGCCCTGACCAACGCCCTGCACGGCAGCGGCTTCCTGGCCGTGTACCTGTGCGGGCTGGTGATTGGCAACCGCCCGGTGCGCAGCCGCCATGGCATTTTGCATATGCTCGATGGCATGGCCTGGCTGGCGCAGATCGGCATGTTCCTGGTGCTGGGCCTGTTGGTCACGCCCCATGACCTGCTGCCCATCGCCCTGCCAGCCCTGGGCCTGGCGCTGTGGATGATCCTGTTTGCGCGGCCGTTGTCGGTGATGGTCGGGCTGTTGCCGTTCAAGGCCTTCCACGGGCGCGAAAAAGCCTTTATCGCCTGGGTCGGCCTGCGCGGCGCGGTGCCGATCATCCTCGCGGTGTTCCCGCTGATGGCCGGCCTGCCCCATGCGCAGCTGTACTTCAACCTGGCGTTCTTTATCGTGCTGGTGTCGCTGCTGGTGCAGGGCACGAGCCTGCCGTGGGTGGCCAAGCTGCTCAAGGTCACCGTACCGCCGGACCCAGCCCCGATTTCCCGGGCCGCCCTGGAAGTGCACGTCACCAGCGAGTGGGAGCTGTTCGTCTACCGCCTGGGCGCGGAAAAATGGTGCATCGGCGCGGCCCTGCGCGAGCTGAAAATGCCCGAAGGCACGCGCATCGCCGCGCTGTTCCGGGGCCAGCAACTGCTCCATCCGTCGGGTAGTACGGTGCTTGAAGTCGACGATCTGCTCTGTGTGATCGGCCACGAACACAACCTGCCGGCCCTTGGCAAACTGTTCAGCCAGGCACCCCAACGGGGCCTCGACCTGCGCTTCTTCGGCGACTTCGTGCTCGAAGGCGATGCCCAGCTGGGCGCGGTTTCGGCCCTGTACGGGCTCAAGCTGGAGGGTATCGACCCGGACATGCCATTGAGCCGCTTCATTACCCAGAAGGTCGGCGGCGCGCCGGTAGTGGGCGACCAGGTGGAATGGAACAACACCATCTGGACCGTCGCGGTCATGGACGGGAACAAGATTGGCAAAGTCGGCGTCAGATTCCCCGAAGGAAGTCGCCCGGGCCCCGGACTCTTCCTCTAAACTGCGGGGCAATAACGCCCCGATTCTTCACCTTGCAAGACCGGTCTCTATGCCAACCCTGCGCACTTTTCTCGCCACTGCCCTGCTGGGCTTGACCCTTTGTGTCGGCAGCGTATACGCCGCCGACCCGCCCAGCGCCGACGCCATCCAGCAAAACCTGGATAAACTGCCCGATCGCAAGCTGCCCGACGCCGACATGAAGGCGTTGCAGGCGATCCTGCAGCAGACCCTGACCTACCTGGGCAACAAGCAGGATTACGAACAACGCCTGGCCGACCTCAAGCGCCAGCTGGAAGAGGCTCCGCGCCAGACCACCGAGAACCAACGCGAGCTGACCCGGCTCAAGGCCACCAAGGTCATCCCGGTGGCCCAACGCTACGCCACCCTGCCGGTGCCGCAGCTCGAGCAATTGCTGGTACAACGCACCACCCAGCAAGGCGATCTGCAAAAAGAGCTGGCCGAGGCCAACAGCCTGACCATCGCCGCACAGACCCGCCCCGAGCGCGCCCAGACCGAAATCAGCAGCAGCCAGACGCGCATCCAGCAGATCAACGCCACGCTCAAACTCGGCAAAGACAATGGCAAGGCTCTCAGCGGCGACCAGCGCAACCAGTTGAACGCTGAACTGGCGGCCCTGAATGCACTGATCCCCCTACGCCGCCAGGAATTGGCCGGCAACAGCCAACTGCAAGACCTGGGCAACAGCCAGCATGACCTGATCCAGGAGAAAACCGCGCGCCTGGAGCAGGAAATCCAGGACCTGCAAACCCTGATCAACCAGAAACGCCTGGCCCAATCCCAACAGACCGTCACCCAACAGTCCATCGAAGCGCAGAAAGCCGGTGGCAGCAGCCTGTTGGCCACGGAAAGCGCGGCGAACCTCAAGCTCTCCGATTACCTGCTCAAAAGCACCGACCGCCTCAACGATTTGACCCAGAAAAACCTGCAGACCAAGCAGCAACTGGACACCGTGACCCAGAGCGATTCGGCCCTGGACGAGCAGATCAACGTGCTCAAGGGCAGCCTGCTGCTGTCCAAGATTCTGTATAAGCAGAAACAGGCCCTGCCACGCCTTACCGTCGACCGTGACCTGGCCGACGATATCGCCAACATTCGCCTGTACCAGTTCGAGGTCAACCAGCAGCGCGAGCTGATCAGCTCCCCCAGTGCCTACGTGGATAAGCTGCTGGCCGACCAGCCGCCGGATGAAGTCACCCCGCAACTGCGGCGTACCTTGCTGGAGCTGGCGATCACCCGCAGTGACCTGCTGGAACGCCTGAGCCGCGAGTTGAGCGCACTGCTCAATGAATCCATCACCCTGCAACTGAACCAGAAACAACTGCTCAGCACCGCCACCACCCTGCGGGCGACGCTCGACGAACAGATGTTCTGGATCCCGAGCAACAAGCCGTTGGACACCGAGTGGCTGGAAACCGTGCCGGCTCACTTGAGCAAGCAGGTCACCACCTTGCCCTGGGCGTCCAGCGTCAGCGAGTTGTATGACGGCCTCACCCAACGCCCGCTGCTGTTCCTGCCGTTGCTGCTGCTGATCGGCGCGCTATTGTGGCGCCGTAATGCGCTGTATGTACGGCTGAAGAAGGTGCACCTGGACATCGGCCACTTCAAGCGCGACAGCCAGTGGCACACGCCCCAGGCCATCCTGATCAATGTCCTGCTGGCCATGCCGGTGGCCCTGGGCCTGGCGCTGTGCGGCTATGCGCTGCAGATTGACGCCCGCGGGCAAAACGCCAACCTGGGCTCGGCCCTGCTGCAGATCGCCCAGGCGTGGCTGGTGTTCTACACCGCCTACCGGATCCTGGCGCCGGGCGGCGTAGCCGAACTGCACTTTCGTTGGGAAAAGCCCCAAGTCGAGTTCCTGCAAGGCTGGGTGCGCAAGCTCGGCCTCGTGGTATTGGCCTTGGTGGCCGTGGTTGCGATTGCCGAACATCAGCCGGCGGCACTGGCCGAAGACGTTCTGGGCATCGCCGTAGTGCTCACCTGCTACGCGCTGATGGCATGGTTGCTGAGCCGCCTGCTGCTCAACAGCCCGACCCACGAAAAAGCCTCACTGTTTCGTAAGGCCATCGGGCTGCTGTTCACCGCCCTGCCGGTCGCGCTGTTTATTGCCGTGTGCTTTGGCTACTACTACACCGCACTGAAACTCAGCGACCGGCTGATCAACACCCTGTACTTGCTGATGTTCTGGCTGGTGATCGAGGCCACCTTCGTACGCTGGCTAAGCGTCGCCGCCCGGCGTTTGGCCTACGCCCGGGCCCTGGCCAAACGCCAGGCCGCCAAGGACGCCGGTGAAGGCGAAGCCGTGGTGGAAGAGCCGACACTGGACATCGAAAAAGTCAATGAACAATCCTTGCGCCTGATCCGACTGGCCCTGCTCGGCGGCTTCATCGCGGCGTTGTATTGGGTGTGGTCGGATCTGATCTCGGTATTCTCATACCTGGATAACGTCACCCTGTACGAATACACCAGCGGCACGGGCGCGAATATCAGCATGGTGCCCATCAGCATCGGCGACCTGCTGGGCGCCTCGATCATCATCGGCATCACCTTCGCCCTGGCGCGCAACCTGCCCGGCCTGCTGGAAGTACTGGTGCTGTCCAAGCTCGACCTGGCCCAGGGCAGCGCCTACGCCACCACCACCTTGCTGTCCTACATCATTGCCGGCGTGGGCTTTGTGACCACGCTCTCCACCCTCGGTGTGAGCTGGGACAAGCTGCAATGGCTGGTGGCCGCGCTGTCGGTGGGCCTCGGTTTCGGTATGCAGGAGATCTTCGCCAACTTCATCTCCGGCATCATGATCCTGTTCGAACGCCCGGTGCGCATTGGCGATACCATCACCATCGGCAACCTGTCGGGAACGGTGAGCAAGATCCGCATTCGCGCCACCACCATCACCGACTTCGACAACAAGGACATCATCGTCCCGAACAAAACCTTCATTACCGGGCAACTGATCAACTGGTCGCTGACCGACACCATCACTCGGGTGACCCTCAAACTCGGGGTGGACTACGGCTCGGACCTGGACCTGGTGAAGGAATTGTTACTCAAAGCCGCACGGGAAAACCCACGGGTACTGAAAGAGCCCGAACCCCACGTGTACTTCCTCAACTTCGGCGAAAGCACCCTGGACCACGAGTTGCGCATGCACGTACGCGACCTGGGCGACCGCAACCCGGTGCTGGACGAGGTCAACCGCTTTATCAACCGTGAGTTCAAGAAACAGCACATCAACATCTCGTTCAGGCAGATGGAGATCTACCTGAAAAACCTCCACGGCCAGGAGTACAAACTGGTGCCGGCCGAGGACGAGCGCAAGACCATCGTCGAGCCCGTCGACAAGCCCGACGCACCGGAGCCTCCCGCAGGCAAAGTGGTGGATGCGCCGGAGCCGCCACCGAGCAAACTCGACTAAACGCCCTATCCCCAGCAGAATACTCGGACATTCTGCTGGAGATGGCCGGTGAAAGCCCTCGACGAACTGACCTTCGACAACCGCTTCGCACGCCTGGGCGACGCGTTCTCAACTCACGTGCTGCCAGAGCCGCTGGACGAACCGCGCCTGGTGGTGGCCAGCAAGGCCGCCATGGCCCTGCTTGACCTCGACCCGGCCGTAGCCGAAACACCGGTATTTGCCGAGCTGTTTGGCGGCCACAAGTTGTGGGCCGAGGCAGAACCTCGGGCGATGGTCTATTCCGGGCATCAGTTTGGCGGTTACACCCCGCAATTGGGCGATGGCCGCGGATTGTTGCTGGGCGAGGTCTACAACCAGGCCGGCGAACATTGGGATTTGCACCTCAAAGGCGCTGGCATGACGCCTTACTCGCGCATGGGCGACGGGCGTGCAGTATTGCGCTCATCGATCCGAGAATTCCTTGCCTCTGAAGCCCTGCATGCACTGGGCATCCCCAGCAGCCGCGCCCTGTGCGTTATCGGCTCGAGCACCCCGGTATGGCGTGAAAAACAGGAGCGTGGCGCCATGGTTCTGCGCCTGGCCCAGAGCCATATCCGCTTCGGGCATTTTGAGTACTTCTACTACACCAAGAAGCCCGAACAGCAGGCCGAGCTGGCCAAGCACGTGCTGAACCTGCACTACCCCGAGTGCCGCGAGCAGCCTGAACCGTACCTGGCGATGTTCCGCGAAATCGTCGAGCGCAATGCCGAGATGATCGCCAAATGGCAGGCGTATGGCTTCTGCCACGGGGTGATGAACACCGATAACATGTCGATCCTGGGCATTACTTTTGACTTCGGGCCGTTTGCGTTTCTCGATGATTTCGACGCGCACTTCATCTGTAACCATTCCGACCATGAAGGGCGTTATTCCTTCAGCAACCAAGTGCCGATCGGGCAGTGGAACCTCAGCGCATTGGCCCAGGCGCTTACGCCGTTTATCAGCGTCGACGCCTTGAAAGAGGCACTTGGCCTGTACCTGCCGTTCTACCAGGCCCATTACCTGGACCTGATGCGCCGCCGGCTGGGGCTGACCACTGCCGAAGACGATGACCAGAAACTGGTGGAAGGCTTGCTCAAGCTGATGCAGAACAGTGGCGTGGACTACACGCTGTTCTTCCGGCGCCTGGGCGATGAGTCCGCGGAGCTTGCAGTGAAGCGGTTGCGCGACGACTTTGTCGACCTGGCTGGGTTCGATGCCTGGGCCGAGCGGTACATAGCTCGTGTTGCGCGGGACGGGGATTACACTCAGGAGCAGCGCCGTGGGCGCATGCATGCGGTGAACCCGCTGTACATCCTGCGCAACTACCTGGCACAAAACGCCATCGCCGCCGCCGAGGCGGGGGACTACAGCGAAGTGCGACGGCTGCATGAGGTGCTTTCCAAACCGTTTGAGGAACAAGCGGGGATGGAGCAATACGCGCAGCGGCCGCCGGATTGGGGCAAGCATTTGGAGATCAGTTGTTCGTCTTGACCTCTTAGATAAAGGTCTCCACAGACACCCCAAAACGCTCGGCCAGCCAACGAATCTGGCGCACGTTGAGCTGGCGTTTTCCGCTCAATACCTCAGAGACGACTGATTGCGCCCCAACCCCCGGAAGGTCGCTCTGGGTGAGGTTGTGCTCGCGCATCATGTAGCGCAGCACATCGACCCCGCTGGCGACGGGCATTGGGCGATGCTCGCGATCATAAGCTTCGATCCAGTCGCTCAGAATGTCGACCAGGCTCATCAGCGGGCTGTCCTCGTCTTCACCCACCAGGCTCAACAACTCATCCAAACCGCACACCAGTGCGTCGTAGTCTGCCTCGTTTTCCGGCTTGCGCAGCACAGGCGAAACGAATTGCCAGTGCTCTGCCGCCACTCGCATAAGTGCGCTCATCTGATTTTTTCCTTCCATTTGTCCTTCTCATAATCGCGATGGTCAAGCAGGTGCTTGATGTAAACGCGCTGCATTCGATACTGCACCGACGCAATCAACCTCAGCTTGTTACCGCCAATATCAAACACATGAAATTCACCTACCTTGTCCGTGGCTGGAAACATGGCTTTCATCGCAGCAAAGTCCTTGGGGGCGTTGCGCTTGATCACGCGATACCACTGATCCAGAGCCGTTGCCGAGCGCGGCCATTTTCCCTTTGCTTCCCAGATCCTGCTTTCACTGATGACTCGCATGCAACGTCCTTATCGCATCTTGCTATGAAGGTTAAACCTGAATTCGAACTATCGCAATTTGCTATAGCCGCAAACAGACCGGTGGCGCACAACAAAAAGCCTAGCTACACGAATCATCCCGGAGCGGGCGAAAATGTGAGCGAATAAGTCGCTGTATCTAACCTTGATAAACCCCACTCCCGGCACCAAATACATCTATTGGCCAGACTCCAGGAGCCTCCGATGTCCGAACCACTTGTAATCCCCTGCCCTCATTGCAACGGTCTCAACCGCATCCCCGGCGAACGTCTGGGTGATGCGCCCAAATGCGGGCGTTGCAAGCAGCCGGTGTTGTTGAACAAGCCCTTTGAATTGAAACAAGGCGACTATGCCAGCCAGATCAAGGGCGATTTGCCGTTGCTGGTGGATGTGTGGGCGGCTTGGTGTGGGCCGTGCAAGTCGTTTGCGCCGGTATTCGAGCAGGCCGCCGGGCAGCTGGAAGGTAAGTGCCGGTTGGCGAAGCTGGACAGCGAGGCCAATCAGCAGCTGTCGGCGCAGTTGGAGATTCGTTCGATTCCCAGTTTGATTCTGTTCAAGAACGGACGCGAAGTGGCGCGCCAGAGTGGGGCATTCCCGTTGCCGCAGTTGATGAGCTGGTTGCGTAGCCAGGGCGTATAACCAGATCATCAGCACAACACCGGACAGTGTGGGAGGGGGCTTGCCCCCGATGCAGTGTGTCAGTCACCACATGGATTGGCTGACACACCGCTATCGGGGGCAAGCCCCCTCCCACATTTTTGACCGTGTTTCAGCTTTGGGGCAGTGGGGCTTCTCGGTCCATCATCTGGCCGACCAGCATGACGCCCAGTTCGCTTAATTGGTGAATCGCCAGCGCCACATCGCGATGTTCGCCAGTGAGGTCGTTGGACAAGTTGAGTAATAGCGTGCGCACGGAGGAGAAGGTTTCGTAGCTGTTGAGCACGAGGGCTTCGGTGGGGAGGTTGGGTGTAACGGTATAAAGGTTAACCATGGATCGTCTCCGAGTAGAGGAGCCGCAACCTACCGCTACTAAACGGAGGGTGGCAGCTGTACGCAGGTTAGTAGACCGGGGAGACGCAACCGGCGCGCTCGAAAGCGCCCTCCGTACAGCCACCATCAAGTTCAGGACGCTCCTGATCGACGAATTGCCGTACGTCTCACCACGGGCTACTAAACCCGATCACTGAACATTCAGCGACCGGCAAACCTTAGAGACGCCCATCCAGACGCACAAGCCGGCGGATTCTGGCGTACCTGTAGGCAAGGTTACAAGGCACAAGCCTTATTGCCAGACCGGTCCTACAACCTCTGTGGGACGATTCATTGGAATACCATCCAAATGTGGGAGGGGGCTTGCTCCCGATAGCAGTAGGCCAGTCAACTTATCAGGTGACTGACACACCGCCATCGGGAGCAAGCCCCCTCCCACATTGGATCTGTGTGGCACTTGAGATCAGGCGTTTTCCAGCAGATTGTGCAATTCCACAAACTGCTGGGTCAGCTTGTGCCTGGGGTCCAGGTGGATCAGTGGCTTGCTCTCCTGGTGCGACTCGCGCATGCGCACCGAGCTGGCCAGGTACACCGGCAGTACCGGCAGTCCTTCGGCAATCAACTCATCAAGAATCTGCTGCGGCAGGCTGGCCCGGGCCTGAAACTGGTTGACCACGATGCCTTCCACTTCCAGGCCTTCATTATGGTCGTCCTTCAGTTCTTCGATTTCCGCCAGTAGGCCGTACAGGGCCTGGCGCGAAAAGCTGTCGCAATCGAAGGGGATCAGCACACGGTCAGCCGCAATCAGCGCAGAAACCGCATAGAAGTTCAACGCGGGTGGCGTATCGAGGTAAATGCGGTCGTAATCCTCACTCAACTCATCCAGCAGCTTTCGCAGCTTGTTGATCTTGTGTTTGGCTTCGAGCTTGGGCTGCAGGTCTGCCAGCTCGGCGGTGGCGGTGATCACGTGCAGGTTGTCGAACGGCGTTTCGTAGATATCCACCTTGTTCTTCTTGGAAAACGGTCCGGAAGATAGGGTTTGCTTGAAAAAGTCGGCAATTCCCATGGGAATATCGTCGCCGGTCAAGCCGGTGAGGTATTGGGTCGAGTTGGCTTGTGTATCGAGGTCCACCAACAGGGTCCGGTAACCTTCGCTGGCGCTGACCGCCGCCAGGTTGCAGGCGATGCTGGACTTGCCAACCCCGCCTTTCTGATTGAACACCACGCGCCGCATGGAAAAACCTCCGTGTATCAATGAATGCCCGAGTGTAGAGCGCAAAAGCGCCCGTTAGCTACCTCGTTCATCCATGCACTGCTGCATTACCAGTAAGCCTTAGTACATCACGCACAAATGGATAGGAACGGTCCGACAATCCAAGTCGCGCCTGAGTAAGGGACAATCTGTCATTCCTGCCCACTAATTTGTAATCAGACTTGAACAATTCTTTACCAAAGTTTGCTAGAACCCCACGGCACCGGGATAATGCGCGCCATTCGGCCATCGCTGCCTATCCCGGTATTCGGGGCTACCGGCCGCACATGGAAGCCCGCAGGGGCGGGATATCTTCTCAGTGATCAACTTCAACATCGCCCAATGGCGCGCCTGGGCTCCTGGCCTGGAGACCGCGGACGACTGGCACGGCTGGTGCCGGGCCCCGGTGTTGCTGCCTGTCTGTGAAGACTCGCCGGATGTGTCATTTTTGCCAGCGATGCAACGCCGCCGCCTCAGTCGCCTGGCGCGCATGGCCTTCAGTGTGGGCTGGCCATTGGCCGAGGGTTTGCAGGATTTGCCCCTGGTGTTTATCTCCCGGCACGGCGAAACCCCGCGCACCCTCGATATCCTCAGCGACCTGGCCAACGATCAGCCGCTGTCACCGACCCAATTCAGCCTTTCGGTGCACAACGCAGTGATTGGCCTGTGGTCGATCCTGCGCAATGAAACCAGTGAAATGACCGCCCTCGCCGCCGCAGGCGATGGCCTGGAGCATGGCCTGCTCGAAGCCGCCGCGCTATTCAATGAAGGCGCCCCGGCGGTGCTGCTGGTGATCACCGAAGAACAGCCGCCCGAAGCCTACGCCGGTTGGATCGATGACGTGCCGTTCCCCTACGCCCTCGGCCTGTTGCTGACCCCGGGCGACGAGTGGCAGTTGGAACTTACCAGCGCCACTGTCCAACCCACCACCACCGCCCAGTGGCCCCATGCCCTGAACCTGCTGCGCACCCTGTTGACCGAACAGGGCGCCTGCCAACATGCCTGGAAGAACCGCGTATGGAACTGGCAACGCAAGCCCTGACCGACAAGCCTCGGGACGCCTACTACTGGCGCCTGTTCGCCACCGCCGCGAGCTTTTTCCTGTTCGGCGTGGGCGGGTTGTGCCTGCGTTTGCTGGTGTTTCCGCTGCTTAATTGCCTGCCGGGCGACGCCACGCAGCACCAGCGGCGCGCACGCCACACCATCAGTTGCCTGTTCTGGTTCTTCATCCGCATGATGAAATCCCTGGGCATCCTCACTTTCAGCGTCGAGGGCGCCGACAAGCTCGGGCGCCCCGGGCAAATGATCGTCGCCAACCACCCGTCGCTGATCGACGTGGTGTTCCTGATCGGCCTCATGCGCCAGACCAACTGCGTGGTCAAGCAGAGCCTGTTCCAGAACCCGTTCACCCGCGGGCCGGTGCGCGATGCCGGCTATATCAGCAACGACGGCAGCGCCGACATGCTCGATGCGGCTGCCGACGCCCTGCGCGCCGGCCAGACCCTGATCATCTTTCCCGAAGGCACCCGCACCACGCCCGGCGCGGCGCCTGCCTTTCATCGCGGTGGCGCAGCCATTGCCCTGCGCGGTGCGACAATCATCACCCCGGTGGTGATCAAGGTCAGCCCCACGACCCTGACCAAGGCCGAACCCTGGTATCGCATTCCCAAACGTCGATTCCACTTCAGTTTGCGCGTGGGGGCCGATATAGAACCACAAGCGTTTGCCGCGCTCGGCCCCGCGCCCCAGGCTTCACGCAAGCTCAACGATTACCTGCATCACTATTTCATTAAGGAGCTCGCCGAAGATGAGCGACCAACACCGCCTTGAGCACGAGATAAAAGAGCTGATCATCGAGGCCCTGGGCCTGGAAGACATCAGCGCCGACGATATTGGCAGCGATCAGCCCCTGTTCGGCGAAGGCCTGGGCCTGGACTCGGTCGACGCCCTGGAATTGGGCCTGGCGATCCAGAAAACCTACGGTATCAAGATCGATGCCGACGCCAAGGACACCCGCAATCATTTCACCAACGTGGCCAGCCTTGCGGCGTTTGTCACGGCCCGACAGGCAGCTTGAGACCGTACCATGCAAACTCGTGACGATATTTTCAACACCCTGCGCGACGCCTTGGTGGAACTGTTTGAGCTGGAACCTGAACGCGTCACCCTTGACGCCAACCTGTATCAGGACCTGGAAATCGACAGCATCGACGCCGTGGACCTGATCGACCACATCAAGCGCCAGACCGGCAAGAAGATCGCCGCTGAAGAGTTCAAGGCCGTACGCACTGTGAACGACGTGGTTGAGGCGGTGTACCGTCTGGTCCAGCCCGCCGCATGAGCCGGCTGATCGGCCTTGGCCTGTTGTTGGCGGGGCTGCTGTATCCCTTCGCCGTGTATTACGGCACCGAGCACTTTGCACCGTGGCAGTTCGGCTTGCTGCTGGGCAGCTTGTGGCTGCTGCGCGCCCTGACGGCTGCGCGGCGCCCGGGCAGCCGCTGGATGGCGGCGACGGTGATCCTGTTCTGCCTGCTGCTGGCCTGGTTCGATAACCCGCAGTGGTTGCGCTGGTACCCGAGCCTGGTCAGCGCGTTCATGCTGGCGCTGTTCGGCCTGAGCCTGAAATACGGCCCGCCGATGGTCGAGCGCCTGGCGCGCATGACTGACCCGCAACTGCCGCCGAAGGCAATCGTGTATACCCGCCAGGTCACCGTGGTGTGGAGTGCATTTTTTCTGTGTAATGGCCTGCTCGCCGCCGCACTCACGCTGTGGGCGCCGCTGAGCTGGTGGACGTTGTACAACGGCTTGATCGCCTACGGGCTGATGGCGCTGTTGTTTGCCGTGGAATGGCTGGTACGACAAAGGGTTCGAGGCCGCGTATGAATGGGTTGAAACTTGAGCACTTGTTGCTCGAGCCGCTGCAACAGCGCTGGGTCACCACCGAGCCTGACATGAACCACGCCCAACTGTGGGAAGCGTCACTGCGCCTGGCGGCCGGCCTGCAGGCGCGTGGCATCCAGCGCCTGGCCGTGTACCTGGAAGACGCCGGCGTCCTGGCGATTGCCTTGCTGGGCGCCTGGCGCGCCGGTGCCAGCGTGCTGCTGCCGGCCGACCTGCAGCCCCAGACCCGCCATCGCTGGGATCCTGCCGTCGACGCCTGGCTGACAGAAGCCACTGACCTCGAGGCGCTGTACCAGGCGCCACTGAGCCCTGCGGTGCTTGATCTGGACAGTTGCCAATTGAGCCTGTGTACCTCCGGCTCCAGCGGCGAGCCCAAGCGCATCGACAAATCCCTGCGCCAACTGGCCAATGAAGTCGAGGCGCTGGAAGCCCTGTGGGGCGCGGACCTCAAAGACGCCTGCGTCATCGGCAGCGTCGCTACCCAGCACATCTACGGCTTGCTGTTTCGCGTGTTGTGGCCGCTGTGCGCCGGCCGCCCCTTTGTGCGCAAGCAACTGGCGTTCCCCGAGGACATGCAGCGTGCCAGCCGCGAGCACCCCCGATTTGCCTGGGTCGCCAGCCCGGCGCTGCTCAAGCGCATGGGCGACAACCTCGACTGGCCTGCGCTGAGCCAAGTAGCACGAGTGTTTTCCTCCGGCGGTGCTTTGCCGGTTGAAGCCGCGGGCAGCCTATACGACCGCTTGCAGCAATGGCCGACGGAAATTCTCGGCAGCTCGGAAACCGGCGGCATCGCCTGGCGCCAGGGCGCGCAGCCCTGGCAGCCGTTTGCCGATGTGCAACTGAGCCAGGATGCCGACGGCGCGCTGCGCATCGCCTCAAAATACCTGCCCGAAGGGCATGTGGAGCAGACCGCCGATGCCGCGCGCATCCATGCCGATGGCCGTTTCGAATTGCTGGGCCGCCTGGACCGCATCGTCAAGCTGGAAGAAAAACGCATCTCCCTGCCGATGCTGGAACAAGCGCTTATGACCCACCCCTGGGTTGCGGAAACCCGCCTGGGCGTGGTGCAGGAAAACCGCGCCTCCCTCGGCGCCCTGGTGGTACTCAGCGCGGCTGGCCTGCATGCCCTGCGCAACCAGGGCCGGCGCACGCTCACCCAAACCCTGCGCCAGCACCTGGGCCAACACTGCGAAGCCCTGGCCCTGCCCCGGCGCTGGCGGTTGCTGCGCCAATTGCCGCTGAACAGCCAGGGCAAGCTGCCCCAGGCCGACATCGAAGCACTTCTGCTGGCTCCCCGGCCAAAAGCCCCCGAAGTGCTGGAGCAGGTCGAAGCCGATGGCGAATGGACCGTGCAACTGAGCGTCCCGCCGGACCTGGCCTATTTCAGCGGTCACTTCCCGGTAACGCCCGTGCTGCCAGGCGTGGTGCAGGTGGAATGGGCGTTCAATCTGGGCCAGCAACTGCTCGATTTGCCGAGCACATTCGCCGGCATGGAAGTACTCAAGTTCCAGCAACTGGTGCGCCCAGGCGACCGTATCGAACTGCACCTGCGCTATGACCGGGAACGCCGCAAGCTGTACTTCGCCTACCGCAACGGCGTCGCGGCCTGTTCCAGTGGCCGCATACAGCTGGAAGCCGCCCATGCATAACCCCTGCGCCCTGATCCCGGTCTACAACCATGAAACCGCCGTACCTGCTGTGGTCCGCAGTCTGCTCGACAGCGGCCTGCCCTGCCTGCTGGTCGACGATGGCAGCAGCCCGGCCTGCGCGGCGGTGCTGGCGCAACTGGCGACCCTGGACAACGTCACCCTGCTGACCCTGCCCAGCAACCAGGGCAAAGGCGGCGCGGTCATGGCCGGTTTCCGCGAGGCGGCGCGCCTGGGCTACACCCACGCCCTGCAAGTGGATGCCGACGGCCAGCACGACTTGCGTGAAGTCGAAACCTTTATCGACACCTCCCGCCGGCATCCCAACGCGGTGATATGCGGCTACCCCGAATACGACGACAGCGTACCCAAAGGCCGCTTGTATGCGCGCTACCTGACCCACGTGTGGGTGTGGATCAACACCCTGTCGCTGCAGATCCGCGACTCGATGTGCGGCTTTCGCGTGTACCCGCTGGCGCCGACCCTGACCTTGATGGACTCGGCTTATATCGGCACGCACATGGATTTCGACTCGGACATCCTGGTGCGCCTGGCCTGGCGCAACCAACCGATGCGCTGGCTGCCGACCCAGGTGCACTACCCGGCCGACGGCTTATCGCACTTTCGCCTGTTCCGCGACAACGTTCGCATCAGCGCCATGCACACGCGCTTGTTCTTCGGCATGTTGGTGCGTGCGCCGATGATCCTGTGGCGACGGTGGCAGGCATGAGCGACAGTACCAAGCACTGGGCCGACCGCGAGGAACGTGGCAGCTTCTGGCTGATGAAATTCACGGCGGTCGCGGCAAAAGTCCTTGGTCGTCGACTGTTGAGCCCGTTGCTGTACAGCATCGTTTTTTACTTCTTCCTGTTCGGCCGCACCGCCCGCCAGAGCGCCTGGCAATACCAGCAGCGCCTGGCAGAATGGAGTGGGCGCAATGAGCTGCATCCCACCCACAGGAAAGTCTTCGGCCAGTTCATGGCCTTCGCCGATTCGCTGCTGGACAAGCTCGATGTGTGGAACGGCAAGCTAAGCCTGGAGCAGATCGACATCGACGACCCGGCGCAATTGCGCGGGCAACTGCGCGGCGAACGCGGACAGATGCTGGTGGGCGCGCACCTGGGCAACCTCGAAGTGTGCCGCGCCCTCGCGGAGATCGGTGAGCAGGTGACCATGAACGTGCTGGTGCACACCAAGCACGCCGAGCGTTTCAACCGCCTGTTGGGCGAAGCCGGCGCCACCCATTTGCGCCTGATCCAGGTCAGCGAACTGGACCCGGCCACCATGCTGCTGCTCAGCCAGCGCCTGGACGACGGCGAGTGGCTGGCGATTGCCGGCGACCGCATACCGCTGCACGGCGGGCGCACGGTGCGCGTGGACTTCCTCGGCCATGCCGCCGCCTTCCCCCAAGGCCCATGGCTGCTGGCCGGCCTGCTCAAATGCCCGGTGAACCTGCTGATGTGCCTCAAACACCAAGGCCGCTATCGCCTGACCATCGAGCCTTTCGCGCCGTTGATCGAATGGAAGCGCAGCACCCGCGAGCAAGTGATTGCCGAGTGGACTGCACGCTACGCCGCACGCCTGGGCCAGTTTTGCCTGCAAGCGCCCCAACAATGGTTCAACTTTTACCCTTTCTGGAAGACCGATGACGACGCATCTTGAGCCGGTAACCTTTGGCGAACGCCCTTTGCGCATCGAAGACGTGCTGGCCCTGGCCAACTGTCAGGCGCCCACGCAGTTGCAGGATGACGCTGCCTATCGCCAGCGCATCGCCAAAGGCGCGCAGTTCCTCGACTCGTTGCTGGACAAGGAAGGCGTGATCTACGGCGTGACCACCGGCTACGGCGACTCCTGCGTGGTGGCGGTGCCGCTGGAACATGTCGAGGCGCTGCCCCGTCATCTGTACACCTTTCATGGGTGCGGGTTGGGCAAGTTGCTCGATGCCCAGGCGACCCGGGCGGTACTGGCGGCGCGTTTGCAGTCGCTGTGTCACGGCGTGTCCGGGGTACGCGTGGAACTGCTGGAGCGCCTGCATGGATTCCTCGAACACGATGTGTTGCCGCTGATCCCGGAAGAAGGTTCGGTGGGCGCCAGCGGTGATCTGACGCCGCTGTCCTACGTGGCCGCGACCTTGTCCGGCGAACGTGAAGTGCTGTTCCGAGGAGAACGTCGCCAGGCGGCCGAAGTGCATCGCGAACTGGGCTGGGAGCCGCTGGTATTGCGGCCCAAGGAAGCCCTGGCGTTAATGAACGGCACCGCGGTAATGACCGGCATTGCTTGCCTGGCTTTCGCCCGCGCCGACTACCTGCTGCACCTGGCCACGCGCATCACCGCGCTGAATGTGGTGGCGCTGCAAGGCAACCCGGAGCACTTCGACGAGCGCCTGTTCGCCGCCAAGCCGCACCCAGGCCAGATGCAAGTCGCCGCTTGGCTGCGCAACGACCTGGCGATTGATGCGCCAACGGCGCCGCTGCATCGCTTGCAGGATCGCTACTCCTTGCGCTGCGCCCCTCATGTCCTCGGCGTGCTGGCCGACAGCCTGAACTGGCTGCGCTCATTTATCGAGATCGAGCTCAACAGCGCCAACGACAACCCAATCATCGACGCCGAAGCAGAACGCGTGCTGCACGGCGGGCACTTCTACGGCGGGCATATCGCCTTCGCCATGGACAGCCTCAAGACCCTGGTGGCCAACGTCGCCGACCTGCTCGACCGCCAGCTCGCGCTGCTGGTGGACGTGCGTTACAACCATGGCCTGCCAAGCAACCTGTCGGGCGCCCCCGAAGACCGCGCGATGATCAACCACGGCTTCAAGGCCGTGCAGATCGGCACCAGCGCCTGGACCGCCGAAGCCTTGAAAAACACCATGCCGGCCAGCGTGTTCTCACGCTCTACCGAGTGCCACAACCAAGACAAGGTCAGCATGGGCACCATCGCCGCCCGCGACGCCATCCGTGTGCTGGAGCTGACCGAACAGGTCGCCGCCGCTACCCTGCTCGCCGCCAACCAGGGCGTGTGGCTGCGCGCCCAGGCCGAGGATGCACGACCGCTGCCACCGGCATTGGCCGCGATGCATGCAGAGCTGGCCAAGGACTTCCCGCCAGTCATCGAAGACCGCGCCCTGGAAGGCGAACTGCGCCTGTGCCTGCAACGCATCGCCGAGCAACATTGGAGGCTGCATGCGTAGCCCCGGCGTGTTGCACAGCGACACTGAAATCCTCGTGCCGTTTTTCGATATCGACACCATGAACGTGGTGTGGCACGGGCATTACGTGAAGTACCTGGAAGTGGCGCGCTGTGCGTTGCTGGACAAGATCGGCCATAACTACACGGCCATGCTGGAGTCCGGCTACGCCTGGCCGGTGATCGACATGCAGCTACGCTATGTACGTGGCGCCACATTCGGCCAAACCCTCAATGTGCGCGCCAGCCTGGTGGAGTGGGAGAACCGTTTGAAGGTCAATTACCTGATCACTGACCTGGCCAGCGGCGAGCGTTTGACCCGCGCCAGCACCGTGCAGGTGGCGGTGCAAATCGCCAACCGCGAGATGCAACTTGCCTCGCCCAGAGTATTCACCGACGCCGTAGAGAGAGCCTTGAAATGAGATCCCCTGTGGGAGTGGGCTTGCCCGCGATGGACGTTAACGATAACGCGCGCCAACTGACACTGCGCAGCGCCCTCAGGTTTTTCGCGAGCAAGCTCGCTCCTACAGGGGTCGCGTTGTTGCTGAGCTTCAATGCCCAGGCTTTCGACTTACAGCAGTTGAGCGATCAGCTTGCAAAACCCGCCGTCATCCACGGCAACTTCCTCCAGGAAAAACACCTGCGTGCCCTGCCCCAGCCGCTGGTCAGCAAAGGCACCTTCGTGCTCGCCAAGGACCACGGCCTGTTATGGCTGCTCAAGACCCCACTGCAACAGGACTACCGCATCACAGGCCAAGGCATTGCCAGGCGTGACGCCAACGGCTGGCAACCGCTGCCGAACAAGAGCGCCGGCGACGAGCAGAATCGCCTGTTCCTCGCCGTGCTGCAGGGCGACAGCAGTGGCTTGCAGCGTGACTTCGAACTGCAACTGCAAGGCCAGGCCCAGCAATGGAAGCTCACCCTGATCCCGCGCTCGCTGCTGCTCAAGCAAGTGTTCACCCGGATCAATATCGACGGCGGCGAGCTGGTGCACACCATCGAACTGCTGGAAACCCAGGGCGACAGCACCGTGCTGCGCATGCAGGACAGCACGGCCAGCCAGCCCCTGAGCGATGCGGAGCAACACGACTTTGCCCAGTGAGCGCCTGCTGCCGCGCCTGTTCCTGATCCTGCTGGTGGCCGTACTGGCCCTGGCCGGCTGGCAGTGGCGCCATGGCGCGCCGTTGTCGGCCAACCTGATGGAGCTGGTGCCCGGCAGCACGCCGGACGCCCTTGAGCAGCAAGCCGAACAGCGCATGCAGGAGCCGCTCAACCGCGAAATGCTGGTGCTGGTGGGGCATGCCGACCGCCAGCAAGCACTGGCCGTAGCTCAGCAATTGGGCGAGCGTTGGCAGGCCAGCGGCTTGTTTGAAAAAGTGCAGTGGAACCTGCAAGCCGACCTGCCAGCACTGCGCGAGCAACTGCTGCGCGGGCGCTTGTCGATGCTCTCGGCCAAGGACCGCGAGCAACTGATTGAGCAACCCGACGCCTTCATCCAGCAACGGGTGCAAGCGCTGTTCGACCCGTTCACCGGCTTCAGCCTGGTGCCGAGCCAGGACGACTGGCTGGGCCTGACCGGGCGTATCCAGAACAGCCAGCCGCAACACGGCTCGGTGCAACTGGATATCGGCAGCGGCGCCTTGATCGCCGAAGCCGACGGTAAAAGCTGGGTACTGCTGCGGGCGCGCACTACCGGCAATGCCTTCGATATGAAATTGCCGCTGCTCGTGGCGGATTTGCTCCAGGCCTGTCGCGCACAAGCTGGCGAGCAAGGCGCGCAACTGCTCGCCGCCAGCGGCTTGCTCTATGCCGCCAACGGGCAACGGCAGGCCACCCGGGAAATCACCTGGGTCGGCGGCGGTGCGACCGTCGGCATCCTGCTATTGCTGCTGCTGGCATTCCGACGCTGGCGCGTATTGCTGGCGTTTGTGCCGGTACTGGTGGGCATGCTGTTTGGCGCGGTGGCCTGCGTGGCGCTGTTCGGGCATATGCATGTGATGACCCTGGTGCTGGGCTCCAGCCTGATCGGCGTGGCGGTGGATTACCCATTGCACTACCTGTCGAAAAGCTGGAGCCTGCAACCCTGGCGCAGTTGGCCGGCCTTGCGCCTGACCCTGCCGGGGCTGAGCCTGAGCCTGGCCACCAGTTGCATCGGCTACCTGGCACTGGCCTGGACGCCGTTCCCGGCGCTGACACAAATCGCCGTGTTCTCCGCCGCCGGGTTGGTGGGTGCTTATTTGTGCGCTGTGTGCCTGTTGCCGGCGCTGCTCAAGGGCGTGGAACTGCGCCCGGCCCAATGGCCGCTGCATATCGCCCAGACGCTGTGGCAAATGCGGGCTGCACTGATCAAGCACGTCCCCAGTTCGGTGCTGCTGGTGTGGGTGCTGTTGTTCTGCGCCGCGGGCCTGTGGCAACTGAACAGCAAGAACGATATCCGCCAATGGATCGGCGCGCCGCCGCAATTGCTCCAGGAAGCCCAGGCCGTAGCGCGCATCACCGGGTTCCAGCCCACCAGCCAGTTTTTCCTGGTGCGGGCCGACAATCAGCAACAGTTGCTGGAACGCCAAGCCGCCCTGGGCAAACGCCTGGATCAGTTAGTGAATATGGACAAGCTCGAGGGTTACCTGGCGCTCAATCAGCTGGTGAGCCTGGCGGACGAACAGCAACAACTGCGGGACGCGCTGAACAAACTGCCGCAACACTGGCAGCCGCTGCTGGACCTGGGTGTGCCCGCCAGCGCCCTGCAAGCTGAAATCGCGCAGTTGCAGGCGCTGCCCATCACCGACATCGACGCAGCATTGCAAGGGCCGCTGGCCGAACCCTGGCGCACGCTGTGGCTCGGCCCGGTAGACGGCGGCGTCGCGGCCATGGTCAGCCTGCAAGGCTTGAACAACCCGGCGCTACTGCGGGTGCAGGCGCTGGACTTGCCCGGTGTGCAATTGGTCGATCGCCTGGGCGACTTGAACCGGGTGTTTGCCGACACGCAAATCAGCGCCGCCGAGTTGAAGTTGATGTCTTGCGTGCTGATCGTGCTGTTGCTGATTGCGCCCTTTGGTTTTGGCGGTGCCTTGCGTATCGTCGCCCTGCCGCTGCTGGCCGCGCTGTGCAGCCTGGCCAGCCTCGGCTGGCTGGGCCAGCCACTGACCCTTTTCAGCCTGTTCGGCCTGTTGCTGGTGACGGCCATCAGCGTTGACTATGCGATTTTGATGCGCGAGCAGATCGGCGGCCCGGCCGTCAGCCTGTTGGGGACGCTGCTGGCAGCACTGACGACTTGGTTGTCGTTCGGCCTGCTGGCAGTCTCTAGTACACCGGCGGTGAGTAATTTCGGCCTGTCGGTCAGCCTCGGCCTGGCGTTCAGCTTTATGCTGGCGCCCTGGGCCGGGCAGCAGAAACACACCTTATGAATGCGATTATCGCCCATGCGGCAAGGAGCCCTCGTGCCCATAGTTGAAATGGAACGTCGCCAGGTGGTGGTGATCGGTGCCGGACCATCCGGGGCCATCGCGGCCGCGCTGCTAAAGCGCAAAGGGCATGATGTGTTGATCATCGAGCGCGAGCACTTCCCACGTTTCTCGATTGGCGAAAGCCTGCTCTCGCATTGCATCGATTTTATCGAAGAAGCGGGCATGCTCGACGCCGTGCAAGCGGCGGGCTTCCAGGTAAAAACCGGCGCTGCCTTCGCCTGGGGCGAGCGCTACAGTGCATTTGATTTTGGTGACACGTTCAGCAACGGCAAGCCCACCACTTACCAAGTGCAACGCGGCGAGTTCGACAAATTGCTGGCCGATCAGGCGGCGTTGCAGGGCGTGGACATCCGCTATGGCCAAACCATTGTCGGCGTGGATTTCTCCGGCGAGTGCCGCTACCTGCATGTGCGCCGACAGAACGGCAGCGAGTACCACATCAAGGCCAAGTTCGTGCTCGACGCCAGCGGCTATGGCCGCGTGCTGCCGCGTCTGCTGGACCTTGAAGCACCTTCGAACTTTCCGCTGCGCCAGGCCGTGTTCACCCACGTCGAAGACCGTATCGCACACCCAGGCTTTGATCGCAGCAAAATTCTGGTCACCACCCACCCGACCCAGCGCGACATCTGGTTCTGGACCATCCCCTTCAGCAACGGCCGTTGCTCGGTGGGCGTGGTAGCGGCCAAAGAGCATTTCGATGGCCGCGACAGCGACCTTGACGCCTGCCTGCGCAGCTTCATCGACGAAACGCCAAGCTTATCCGGCGTGCTCAACAATGCCGTATGGGACACCCCGGCGCGCAGCATCGGCGGTTACTCGGCCAACGTCAAAACCCTGCACGGGCCGGGCTTTGCGCTGCTGGGCAATGCGGCGGAATTCCTCGACCCGGTGTTTTCTTCCGGCGTGACCATCGCCATGCGTTCGGCGAGCATGGCCGCAGGGGTGCTGCACCGTCAGCTCAACGGCGAGACCGTCGACTGGCAACGCGAATTCGCCGAGCCCTTGAAACGAGGGGTCGACACTTTCCGTTGCTACGTCGAAGGCTGGTATGCCGGCACGTTCCAAGACGTGATTTTCCATCCCGGCAGCTCGCCGGAGATTCGCCGCATGATCAGCTCGATCCTGGCTGGCTACGCGTGGGATGAGCGCAACCCGTTTGTCAGCGAGCCGAAGCGGCGGTTGCGGATGTTGTCGGATATCTGTGCGAGTGAAGCGGTATGAGCAGTCCTGCCGTTGGAAAAAACTACCTGAGCAAGAATTACGTCGAAGAAACCAGGTTCGGCTTCTGGTTCCTGCGCAGCCATACCTGGCAGCATCACGTGTTGCGGGTGGCGATCAACGATCTGCGCAGCCTGTTCAGCGAGCCGCTGCCGTTGGCGCCGGTATTGCTCGACGCCGGTTGCGGCCAGGGTAAATCCTTCCGGTTGCTGCAGGAGGTGTTTGCGCCCTCACGCCTGATCGGCCTGGATGCTGACCCCCACAGCCTCGAACTGAGCCGCGAAGAAGCCGAGCGCCAGGGCATGGCTGTCGAGTTGATCGGCAGCGACTGCGCCACCCTGAAAGTACCGGACGCCAGCGTCGACATCCTGTTCTGCCACCAGACCTTCCATCACCTGGTGGAACAACATCGCGCACTCAAGGAGTTTTATCGGGTACTCAAGCCGGGCGGTTATCTGCTGTTTGCCGAATCCACCGAAGCCTATATCGACACCTGGGTGATTCGCTGGCTGTTCCGCCACCCGATGCATGTGCAGAAAAGCGCCGAGCAATACCTGGAGATGCTTCGCGAGCAGGGTTTTGAATTTGACTCGCAGAATGTCTCGTACCCCTACCTGTGGTGGAGCCGCTCCAGCGACTTCGGCCTGCTGGAGCGCTGGGGCCTGCGCAAGGCGCCGCCGGCAGGCCAGCGCGAGGAAACCCTGGTCAACTGCGTAGCGCGTAAACCTTTGGAGAATGCTGCCCCATGATGCGCCTGCTGTTGATCGGTTGCGTGTTGCTGCTGAGCGCCTGTGCCAGCCAGGCACCGCTGCCGCAAAGAACCCCAACCCTGGCCTTGCCGATGCAACTGCACGTGCAACGCCTGGCGGACGGCCAGAGCCAGGATTGGCTGCTGGTGATCCAGAGTGAAGGCAGCGCGATTCGCTGGTCGATGATGGACCCATTGGGCATTCCGCTGGCCCGGCAAAAACTGGTGGATGGGCAGTGGCAGGCCGACGGCTTGCTGCCACCCAACCCCCAGGCCCGGGAGCTGTTTGCCGCGCTGCTGTTTGCCCTGACCTCGGCCGATGAAGTGCCGGCGCTGTATCCGCACGCCCAGGCCATGGACCTGACGCGTACGCTGCCGGGCCATTGGCAGATCGTCTATCAGTCCTCCGAGGTGTTCAGCGTGAACATGGCGGGCCAGCCGTTGCGTTATCGCATTACTCCGCTGGGCCTCAAACGATGACCGCTTACCTCAACGCCCTTGGCGTGATCTGCGCCCTTGGCCGCGGCCAGGCCGAAGTCAGCCGCAAGCTGTTTGCCGGCGACTGCTCGGGCATGCGCGCCGAAAGCGGCTGGGTGCCAGAGCGCGTGGTACCGGTGGCGGCCGTGCACGGCGAGCTGGCGCCCCTGCCGGTGACGCTGGGCCAACAGAGCAGCCGCAATAACCAGTTGCTGTTGGAAGCGGCGTTGCAGATCGAAGCTCAGCTGCGCCAGGCAATCCAAACCTATGGGCCTTCGCGGGTCGGCATTGTGCTCGGCACCAGCACCTCAGGCATCGACGAAGCCAGCCGTGGCATTGCCCACTACCTGCGCGACCAGCAATTCCCCGCCGACTACGACTACCAGCAACAGGAACTCAGCGCCCCGGCGAATTTCCTCGCCGACTGGCTGCAAGTGAGCGGCCCGGCCTATGTGATTTCTACCGCCTGCACCTCCAGCGCCCGAGCACTGATGAGTGCCCAGCGCCTGCTGGATCTTGGCATCTGCGATGCAGTGATCTGCGGCGGCGTGGACAGCCTGTGCAAGCTGACGCTGAACGGTTTCACCGCACTGGAGGCCGTCTCCAGCGAGCGCTGCAATCCGTTCTCGGTGAACCGCAACGGCATTAATATCGGTGAAGCGGCGGTGCTGTTCCTGATGAGCCGCGAGCCAGCCCCGATCGCCTTGCTGGGCAGCGGCGCCAGTTGCGATGCCCATCATATCTCCGCGCCGGAGCCCAGCGGCAAGGGCGCGTTGCAAGCGATGCGCAAGGCCCTGGCCAAGGCAAAACTGGCTCCCGAGCAGATCGGCTACCTGAACCTGCACGGCACCGCCACCCAACACAACGACGCCATGGAAAGCCTGGCGGTCGCCAGCCTGTTCCCCGATGGCGTAGCCTGCTCGTCGACCAAACCTATGACCGGTCACACCCTCGGCGCTGCCGGAGCGCTGGAAGCGGCGTTCTGTTGGCTTAGCCTGGGCCACGGCTTGCTGCCGCCCCACGTATGGGATGGCCAAGCGGATCCGGCGCTGCCCGCCTTGCAATGGACACGCAGCGGCGACAGCTTGAAAAAACTCTGCCTGATGAGCAACTCGTTTGCCTTCGGCGGCAACAACGTCAGCCTGATAATTGCAGAGGCCCCATGATCGATTGGCCACTTGCCGAACTACTACCCCATGCCGGCGACATGATCCTGATCGACCAGGTGCTGTCGTTCGATGAAGAGCAGGTGCGCACCCGCGTCACCGTCAAGCCCGGCGGCCTGTTCAACCGCCCTGACGGCAGCCTGCCGGCCTGGGTCGGCCTGGAGTTGATGGCGCAAAGCGTCGCCGCCTATGCCGGCTGCCGTGCGCGCCAGCAAGGCCAGGCGGTAGAGCTGGGCTTCCTGTTGGGCACGCGTAAATTCGAGTGCAACGTGGAGCACTTTCCCGCCGGCGCCGAGTTGAATATCCATGGCTTGCGCTCCCTGGAAGACGACAACGGCATGGGTGTGTTCGAATGCCACCTCACCGGCGACGGCATCCAGGCCAGCGCACGCTTGAACGTATTTCGACCGCCCCAGGCGGCCAACTATCTAGATGAATCGAAGGACCAAACGCCATGACTGAACCCGTACTGGTCACCGGCTCCAGCCGTGGCATCGGCCGCGCCATTGCCCTGCGCCTGGCCCAGGCCGGCCATGACATCGTGCTGCATTGCCGCAGTGGTCGCGCCGAAGCCGACGCCGTGCAGGTCGAGATCGAGACCCTGGGGCGCAAGGCGCGGGTGCTGCAATTCGACGTGTCCGACCGTGCCAGTTGCAAGGCCATCCTTGAAGCCGATGTGGAGCAACATGGCGCCTACTACGGCGTGGTGCTCAATGCCGGCCTGACCCGCGACGGCGCGTTCCCGGCGCTGTCGGAAGACGACTGGGACGTGGTGATGCGCACCAACCTTGATGGTTTCTACAACGTGCTGCACCCGGTAATGATGCCGATGATCCGCCGCCGCGCCGCCGGGCGCATCGTGTGTATCACATCGGTCTCCGGGTTGATCGGCAACCGCGGCCAGGTCAACTACAGCGCTTCAAAAGCCGGGCTGATCGGCGCGGCCAAAGCATTGGCCATCGAGTTGGGCAAGCGCAAGATCACCGTCAACTGCGTGGCACCCGGGTTGATCGACACGGCGATGCTGGATGAAAACGTCCCCGTCGAAGAACTGATGAAAATGATCCCCGCGCAACGCATGGGCACCCCGGAAGAAGTCGCCGGCGCGGTGAATTTCCTGATGTCGGCCGAAGCTGGCTATATCACGCGCCAGGTGCTGGCCGTGAACGGAGGCCTGTGCTGATGAAGCGCGTCGTCGTCACCGGCATGGCCGGCATGACCTCCCTGGGCAGCGACTGGGAGACCATTGCCGCCAACTTTCGCGCCAACCGCAGCGGCATCCGACGCATGGATGAGTGGGACCGCTTTACCGAATTGAACACGCGCTTGGCCGGGCCCATCGATGATTTCGTCGTGCCCGCCCACTGGACCCGCAAGCAGCTGCGCAGCATGGGCCGCGTCTCGCGCCTGGCAGTGTGGGCGGCGGAACAGGCGTTGCACGACGCCGGTCTGCTCGGTGACGAGTCGATCAAGGACGGGCGCATGGGCGTGGCCTGTGGCTCGTCCACCGGCAGCACCGATGAGATCAAGGCCTTCGGCAATATGCTGCTCAACTCGGTGGCCGAAGGGCTCAACGCCAACTCCTATGTGCGCATGATGCCCCACACGACGGCGGCGAATATCAGCATCTTCTTTGGCCTCACCGGGCGTTTGATCCCCACGTCCAGCGCCTGCACCAGCGGCAGCCAGGGCATCGGCTACGCCTACGAGACGATCAAGTTCGGGCGGCTGCCCTTGATGCTCGCCGGTGGCGCCGAAGAGCTCTGCCCCACCGAAGCCATGGTGTTCGATGCGCTCTACGCCACCAGCCTGAAGAACGACGCACCGCAAACCAGCCCACGCCCATACGACAGCGGCCGCGATGGCCTGGTGATCGGCGAAGGCGGCGGCATGCTGGTGCTCGAGGAGCTGGAACATGCCCTGGCGCGGGGTGCGCACATCCACGCCGAGCTGGTTGGTTTTGGCAGCAACGCCGACGGCCAGCACACCACCCGCCCGGAGCAGAAAACCATGCGCCGCGCCATGGAACTGGCGCTGGAAGATGCCGGGCTTGAACCGTCCGCCATTGGCTACGTCAACGGCCATGGCACCGCCACCGACCAAGGCGACATCGCCGAAACCCTGGCCACCAGCAGCCTGTTCGGCAGTCGCATGCCGATCAGCTCGCAGAAGAGCTTCCTGGGCCACACCCTGGGTGCCTGCGGCGCGCTGGAGTCGTGGTTCAGCATCGAGATGATGAACCGCGACCAATACGTGCACACCTTCAACCTGGATTCGGTCGACCCGCAATGCGGCGAACTGGACTACCTGCAAGGTGGCTTTCGGCAGATGCACAACGACTACGTGATGAACAACAACTTCGCCTTCGGCGGCGTCAACACCTCGTTGATCTTCCGCCGCTGGTCCTGACTTTTAATCGATTGGAGAAAACGGAATGTCTTCCCTGCTACGCGCTACCCTGATCACCCTGGCCCTGCTGACCACCGCCGGTTGCACCAGCAAGCCGGTACTCAACACCCAGCATGAGTTGCCGGCCCCCAGCCAGGTCAGCGAAGAAAAGATGAAACAGACCATCGTCGCCGCTCTGCAGAAACGTGAGTGGACCGTGCAACGCCTGAGCCCGCAGCTGGTGCAGGCCGAGATCACCGTGCGCGGCCAGTTCTATGCCGCCATCGATATCCGCTACACCCGTAACAGCTACGCCATCACCTACCGTGACAGCCGTGACCTGGGCTACAAAGACGGCAAGATCCATCGCAACTACAACCGTTGGATAAGCATGCTGGATAGGGACATCCTGGCAGGGTTGCGCTCGACCGGGATGCAGTAAGGCCAGAAACGACAAAGGGCGCCTTTAGGCGCCCTCTTCACAAACAGGTTGGCTTGTCATCGCCGCTTCCTGCCTGGCTCTGCGGTGGCTGGTTGCCCAGGACCCTCAGAGTCTCACAAGCCCCTTTTCGGGAACTCGGCCAGTATGCCTGAAAGCAGGTTACCTGCAATCGGTGGCAAAACGCCGTCCATCTATATCCCACTTTATCGCAACCCAAGCGCACTGCGCACCGCCGCTTTTATCGCCAAAAATTGGTCATTGGTGAGTTCGGCTATTTTGTAAGTTCGTTTGCCATGACGATCTTTACTTTTGATTCGGTCCAGTCGACCCAAGCTGACTGTCGCGACGATGTCGCATTTAGCCCAGCAGACCGGGCTCGCTCCCTGAAGGTGGCTATCAAGCCGCAAATGGTGTTCCAACACCTGCTGTGGAGCGGTAGTACTCAGAGGTACCACCGTTACGAGCAGCTTATTCGTCCGGTGTTTGCGTATCACAATAACAGGTCGAATCTTGATGATTTCCGGAACCTCATAGCCACGGAAATCACAAATCAACACGCTGCCCTCCTTGGGCTGATAGAGAAGTGCCATCCATATCCACTCGCCTGAAAAAGAATGATTTTGCGCAAGTTTCTGGCGAATAACTAAGCCGGTTGCGTTACCTGGTATGTGACCCCGCCTACACCAATACCTGACGCGTCAACAACTCCACAAACCCCTTCGCCATCGGCGTTTGCACGCCCTTGCGCTGCACCAGCCACACCGCCGTCATCGCCTCCGGGTCGAGCAGTGTGCGGTAGACCACGCCATCAATGCGGATACGCTGGTAAGACGCCGGCAACACCGACACGCCCAACCCCGCCGCCACCAGGCCGATGATGGTCATCGCCTCCCCCGCTTCCTGGGCAAAATGCGGGCTGAACCCGGCGTCGCGGGCCAGGTTGAGCAGTTGGGCATACAGGCCGCTGCCGTAGGTGCGTGGGAAAAACACAAAGGGCTCCTGCGCCAATTGCGCCAGGTGCAAGCCGCGCTCGCTGCCTTCCACCAAGGGATGGCCAGCATTCAAGACCGCGACCAGGGGCTCGCGCATCAACTCGACCACGCTCAGCGAATCGGGCAATGGCAAAGGCCGCATCAGCCCGACCTGAATCGACTCATCCACCAATGACTCGGCCACCTCCGTGCTGCTCATCTCCTGCAGATTGAGGTGCACCGCCGGGAAAGCCTGGCGAAACGCGAAGATCGCCTGGGGAATGCTGGAGTTGAACGGTGCGGAAGACGTGAAGCCGATCTTCAACTCCCCGAGCTCTCCCAATTGCGCCCGCCGCGCCACGTCTGCCGCCTTGTCGACCTGGGCCAACACCAGCCGCGCCTCTTGCAGGAACAGGCGCCCGGCCTCGCTCAGCTCGACCCGACGATTGGTACGCTCAAATAACCGCGCGCCCACCTCTTGTTCCAGCGCCTGGATCTGCTGGCTCAGGGGCGGTTGCGAGATACCCAGCACCTGCGCGGCGCGGCCAAAATGCAGTTCTTCGGCGACGGCGATGAAGTACCGCAAATGACGTAATTCCATACACCCCTCATTAGGTCGTTAAACCTATCAAACAGGTCGAACAATATATTGGAAAGAATCATTAGGCAGCTATATTCTTTTTTGCATTGTCGGTCCTGACAGTCCTTCCTCGAGGTCCCCGTGAATTCTGCTGTTGCTCCACTCACCCAACAACCCCCTCCCTCCGCTCTCGATGAAGTGGTGGCGCAGCTCAATGACGAGTACATCGAAAAAGGCACGCCGATGTTCATGCGCACGGTGTTGGCGCTATTTTCCGGCGGGTTTGCCACCTTTGCCCTGTTGTATTGCGTACAACCGATGATGCCGGCGCTGTCCCATGAATTTTCCATCAATGCGGCGCAAAGCAGCCTGATTCTTTCGGTCGCGACCGCGATGCTTGCCTGCGGCCTGCTAATCACCGGGCCGATTTCCGACCGGCTGGGGCGCAAGCCGGTGATGGTCGCCGCGTTGTTCTGTGCGGCGCTGGCCACCATCGCCAGCGGTCTGATGCCGACCTGGGAGGGGATTCTGCTGATGCGGGCGCTGGTGGGCCTGTCCCTGAGCGGCCTGGCTGCCGTGGCGATGACCTACCTCAGCGAAGAGATCCACCCGCAGCACATCGGCCTGGCCATGGGCCTGTACATCGGCGGCAATGCGATTGGCGGCATGAGCGGCCGACTGATCATCGGCGTATTGATCGACTTCGTCAGCTGGCACACCGCAATGCTGATCATCGGCGCCCTGGCCCTGATCGCGGCCACGGTGTTCTGGAAGATCCTCCCACCATCGCGCAACTTCCGCGCCAGCAGCCTCAAGCCGCGCAGCCTGGTGGATGGCTTCGTCATGCATTTCAAGGATGCGGGCCTACCGTGGCTGTTCCTCGAAGCCTTCCTGTTGATGGGCGCGTTCGTAACGATGTTCAACTACATCGGTTATCGCCTGCTGGCCTCACCCTATGAACTGAGCCAGGCCGTAGTGGGCCTGCTGTCGCTGGTGTACCTCTCGGGCATCTACAGTTCGGCCAAGATCGGCTCTCTGGCCGACCGCCTTGGCCGCCGCCGCGTGCTGTGGGGCACCATCGTGTTGATGCTTTCGGGGATGTTACTGACGCTGTTCACGCCGTTGTGGCTGGTGGTGCCGGGCATGCTGGTGTTCACCTTCGGCTTCTTCGGCGCCCACTCGGTGGCCAGCAGCTGGATCGGCCGCCGCGCGGTGAAAGCCAAGGGGCAGGCGTCGTCGCTTTACCTGTTCTGTTACTACGTGGGATCGAGTATTGCCGGGACGGCGGGCGGGTTCTTCTGGCACTTTGCCGGATGGAACGGGATTGGCGGGTTTATCGTGGCGCTGCTGATTGGCGCGCTGCTGGTGGCGTTGAAGCTGGCGAAGTTGCCGCCGCTGGGACACACAGCAGCTTGAGGCACTGTTTAACGAGAAAACCGCTTCACAGCGGTTTTTTCGCAATGGGCTTTCGCTTCATTCCAGTGCCGATCGAATCATGAAGTGCCATGGCACGTCCTCCATCCCACTCCGCCTGCATTGCCGAAAACAGCTCGATATCGATACGCGCTTGATGGGCAACGAGCGCCTCGGACATTGCCTCGGCGATTCGCTCAATGATCACCCAAGGCTTCTCCACCCCACAATGCTTACGACCAAACTCCATCAGTTGCTGACGGTCCGGATAGGTTTTGACCTTGTTCATTTTTATCGCCAAGGTGCGATCAACCAATGAACGACCGGACTTTGGATTGTAGTTCTCATACACAGTAGTGGTGGTGACATCGAAGACAGGCGCTAATTGCACTGTTTCTCGGGCTCCAGGATGGGTGTAGATCACACCGAAGTTTTTCAGGTGCGCGTCACCATTACGCACCATGACCGACAAGCAAACCGAAGAAAAGAACCGCTCAAGCTCGCGTAACGGATCACCCTGCGCACAGACGTGATTGATCACCGCAGCGAGAGTCTCGTAGCTCTGCGAGTACTTGTAATTGTCGTGGGGATCTTTGTTGAGTCCCAACAGAACGGCCATGTCCTCAAAACCCAGCCGCCCGGTCGAGTTCAAATCGAAGCGCTCCATCACAAACAGATCACCCCCTCCGGACAACCAGAAAGGTGGTGTTTCCATGCCTGCTATGCGCGCAGCCTCCATACAGAGGAACTCGTTCTGTGCCAGGTGAACGTATTCATCGGCACCCGACTTCACGATCAGGTCAGAACTGAGCATGGTTTTGCGACTGCCAGTCAGCTTGTCCAGGTCAGGCACCAGTACCTTGGGTTGCACGCCGGAAATACCCGACTCGAAATACGTCTCCACAAGAAACTCGAATACACCCTGGGAGGTATCGGCTGACAGTATTTGCTGGAGGCCCACCTGAGCCTTCACGGGTACTGATGCCTCGACAGGGTTCTGGTAGGTAAGCCGCCCAATCTGGTTACCGCCGATCACCGATAACAGGCGCATCTCGTCTATCTGCATGTGCTTGGCCATCCGTCGTTTGATCTGATCGGCCAGAAAACCTTCCGGTACGTTCATATCGAAAATCGGATGCAGTACGTTACTGACCGCAGGTGTCGGGTCGTAGGGCATGACCAGGGATACCTCGCATCCGGCATCAGCAGATGAATAAGAAAACGAGAATTGCGAGCCTTTAGACAAATCGCCTGCATGCCCCTGGGGTGTCACAACATTGAGCAACTTGATTCTACTCATCGTGCTCCACCAGATCGGCCAAGGATTTGAGATCGATGCGTTTATCCACGACTTCCAGGGCCATACCCAGTGCAGAAATCACCCGGAACACCGTGTACATCGCGACATTTTCACCCGCTTCCAGATCAATGATGGTCTTGCGGTTGCACTTGGCCCGGTCCGCCAGTTGCGCCTGGCTAAAGCCCCTGGCCCGACGCAGTTGTCGTATCCTTTCGCCCAGATCAGGTGGAGTGGTCAGCAACATAATGTCACCTATAACGGACTTATAAGCATAGGAAGCTCATTATGTCCGCAATGACGGACACTACAAGCACCATACGTCTGCTGACCACAAACAAGAACGCCCGGCCTAGGCCGGGCGTTCTTTATCAGGCAACCGTCACTCGTGGTACTGCGCCGACAGTTCATGCACCGCACGCAGGAATGCACCCGCATGTTCCGGATTCACTTCCGGCGTGATGCCATGGCCGAGGTTGAACACATGGCCGGTGCCCTTGCCATAGCTGGCCAGGATGCGCCCGACTTCCGTGCGGATCGCTTCCGGCTTGGCGTACAGCACAGTGGGGTCCATGTTGCCTTGCAGCGCAACCTGGTTGCCAACGCGACGGCGGGCTTCGCCGATATCGCAGGTCCAGTCCAGGCCCAATGCATCAGCGCCAGCATCGGCGATGCTTTCCAGCCACAGGCCGCCGCCCTTTGTGAACATGATCACCGGAACCTTGCGACCTTCATGTTCGCGGATCAGCCCGCTGACGATCTTGCGCATGTAGGCCAGGGAGAACTCCTGGTACGCCGCCGCCGACAGGTTGCCACCCCAGGTATCGAAGATCTGCACCGCTTGAGCGCCGGCCATGATCTGGCCGTTGAGGTAAGAGGTGACCGACTGCGCCAGCTTGTCCAGCAGCAGGTGCATGGCTTGCGGGTTGTCGTAGAGCATGGCCTTGGTCTTGCGGAAGTCTTTCGACGAGCCGCCTTCGACCATGTAGGTGGCCAGGGTCCAGGGGCTACCGGAGAAGCCGATCAGCGGCACGCGGCCGTTCAGCTCGCGGCGGATGGTGCTGACCGCGTCCATCACATAGCCGAGGTCTTTGTGCGGATCAGGAATCGGCAGGGCTTCGATATCGGCCAGGGTGCTGACGACCTTCCTGAAACGCGGGCCTTCGCCGGTCTCAAAGTACAGGCCCTGGCCCATGGCGTCGGGAATGGTAAGGATGTCGGAAAAGAGGATGGCCGCGTCCAGTTGTGGGTAGCGGTCCAGCGGCTGCATCGTGACTTCGCAGGCGAACGCAGGATTCATGCACAGGCTCATGAAGTCGCCGGCGTGGGCGCGACTGGCGCGGTATTCCGGCAGGTAGCGACCGGCTTGACGCATCATCCACACGGGGGTGACGTCTACAGGTTGCTTGAGCAGGGCACGAAGGAAACGGTCGTTCTTGAGGGCAGTCATGTCGGCATCCGCAAAAAAAGTGCGGGCATTTTCTCAGAGCGCGACGCAAAAGGCACGGAATGCGCCGTGCCTTTTGTCTATCGGGTCAATTTGTCGCGGTAGCTTGAACGCAGCGCAAAACAAATGTGGGACGGGGCAAGCCCCCTCCCACAGTTTGATCCCATTTCAATTCAGGATCGGGGTCAGACTTGCAGGTAGTCCAGGATGCCTTCGGCGGCGTTGCGGCCTTCGAAAATCGCTGTCACTACCAAGTCAGACCCGCGCACCATATCGCCACCGGCGAAGATTTTCGGGTTGCTGGTCTGGTGCTTGTACTGGCCTTGCTCCGGGGCGACCACGCGGCCCTGGCTGTCGGTCTGGATCTCGAACTGCTCGAACCACGACGCCGGGCTTGGCCGGAAGCCGAAAGCGATGACCACGGCATCGGCCGGGATGATCTCCTCGGAACCCGGTATCGGCTCGGGGCTGCGGCGGCCACGGGCATCCGGTTCGCCCAGACGGGTCTCGACCACCTTCACGCCTTCGACACGGTCTTCACCGACGATCGCAATCGGCTGGCGGTTGTAGAGGAATTTCACGCCTTCTTCCTTGGCGTTCTTCACCTCTTTGCGCGAGCCGGGCATGTTGGCTTCGTCGCGACGATACGCACAGGTGACCGACTTGGCGCCCTGGCGGATCGAGGTACGGTTGCAGTCCATCGCGGTGTCGCCACCGCCCAGCACCACGACCTTCTTGCCTTTCATGTCGACGAAATCTTCCGGCGACTTTTCAAAGCCCAGGTTGCGGTTGACGTTGGCAATCAGGAAGTCGAGCGCGTCATACACGCCCGGCAAGTCTTCACCGGCAAAGCCGCCCTTCATGTAGGTGTAGGTGCCCATCCCCATGAACACCGCATCGTATTCGGCGAGCAGTTGCTCCATGGTGATGTCCTTGCCGACTTCGGTATTGAGGCGGAACTCGATACCCATGCCGGTGAAGACTTCACGACGGTGACTCAGTACGGTTTTTTCCAACTTGAACTCGGGGATGCCGAAGGTCAGCAAACCGCCGATTTCCGGGTTCTTGTCGAAGACCACCGGGGTCACGCCACCACGCACCAATACGTCGGCACAGCCCAGGCCCGCCGGGCCCGCGCCGATGATCGCAACGCGCTTGCCGGTCGGCTTGATCTTGGACATGTCCGGGCGCCAGCCCATGGCGAACGCGGTGTCGGTGATGTACTTCTCCACCGAACCGATCGTCACCGCGCCGAAGCCGTCGTTGAGGGTGCAGGCACCTTCACACAACCGATCCTGCGGGCACACCCGGCCGCAGACTTCCGGCAGGGTGTTGGTCTGGTGCGACAGCTCGGCGGCAGCGAGGATGTTGCCCTCGGCCACCAATTTGAGCCAATTGGGAATGAAGTTGTGCACCGGGCACTTCCATTCGCAATACGGGTTACCGCACCCCAGGCAGCGGTGGGCCTGGTCGGCCGAGTGCTGGGGTTTGAAGGGCTCGTAGATCTCCACGAACTCTTTCTTGCGTTGACGCAACAGTTTCTTCTTCGGATCTTTGCGCCCGACATCGATGAACTGGAAGTCGTTATTCAGACGTTCAGCCATGTTAAAACCTCATCAAACTGTTCAGGCGCATATCACTGCGGGTTGGCACGGATGCTGGAGAGCAACGATTTCAGGTTGGCAGCCTTGGGCTTGACCAGCCAGAAACGACGCAGGTAATCATCGAGGTTCTCGGCGAGTTCCCGGCCCCATTCGCTGCCGGTTTCCTCGACATACTCGTCCAGCACGTGCTGCAAGTGGTTCCGGTAGGACTCCATGGCTTCACCGCTGATCCGCTGGATCTCGACCAACTCGTGGTTGACCTTGTCGACGAAGGTATTGTCCTGGTCGAGCACGTAGGCGAAACCGCCGGTCATGCCCGAACCGAAGTTGTACCCGGTCTTGCCCAGTACCGCGACAAAGCCGCCGGTCATGTACTCGCAGCAGTGATCGCCGGTGCCTTCCACCACGGTGTGGGCACCGGAGTTACGCACGGCGAAGCGCTCACCGGCAGTGCCGGCGGCGAACAACTTGCCTCCGGTGGCGCCGTACAAGCAGGTGTTGCCGATAATGGCACTGTCCTGGGTCTTGTAGACGCTGCCGGTCGGCGGAACGATGACCAGCTTGCCACCGGTCATGCCCTTGCCCACGTAGTCGTTGGCGTCGCCTTCCAGGTACATGTGCAGGCCGCCGGCGTTCCACACGCCGAAGCTCTGGCCCGCCGTGCCTTTGAAGCGGAAGGTGATCGGCGCTTTCGCCATGCCTTGGTTGCCGTGCTTGCGTGCGATTTCGCCGGAGATGCGTGCGCCGATGGAACGGTCGCAGTTGCAAATATCCAGGGCAAATTCGCCACCGCTGGCGTCATTGATCGAGGCGCTGGCCATCTCGACCATCTTCTCGGCCAACAGGCCTTTATCGAACGGCGGGTTGCGGTCCACTTGGCAGAATTGTGGCTTGTCTGCCGGGATGTGATCGCTGCCCAACAGCGGTGTCAGGTCCAGGTGTTGTTGCTTGGCGGTCTGGCCTTGGAGGATGTCCAGCAGATCGGTACGCCCGATCAGCTCTTCCAGCGAACGCACGCCCAGCTTGGCCAGCCACTCACGGGTTTCTTCGGCGACGTAGGTGAAGAAGTTCACCACCATGTCGACGGTGCCGATGTAGTGATCCTTGCGCAGTTTTTCGTTCTGAGTCGCCACGCCAGTAGCGCAGTTGTTCAGGTGGCAGATGCGCAGGTATTTGCAGCCCAGGGCGATCATCGGCGCAGTACCGAAGCCAAAGCTTTCGGCGCCGAGGATCGCCGCCTTGATCACGTCGAGGCCGGTTTTCAGGCCGCCGTCGGTCTGTACCCGCACTTTGCCGCGCAGGTCGTTGCCGCGCAGGGTCTGGTGGGTTTCGGCCAGGCCGAGTTCCCATGGCGCGCCGGCGTACTTGATGGAGGTCAGCGGCGAAGCGCCGGTACCGCCATCGTAGCCGGAGATGGTGATCAGGTCGGCATAGGCCTTGGCCACGCCGGCGGCGATGGTGCCGACACCGGCTTCCGCCACCAGCTTCACCGAGACCAGGGCCTGGGGGTTGACTTGTTTCAAGTCGAAGATCAGCTGCGACAAGTCTTCGATTGAATAGATGTCGTGGTGCGGCGGTGGAGAGATCAGCGTCACGCCCGGCACCGCATAACGCAGCTTGGCGATCAGGCCGTTGACCTTGCCGCCTGGCAGCTGGCCGCCTTCACCAGGCTTGGCGCCCTGGGCCACCTTGATCTGCAGCACTTCGGCGTTGACCAGGTATTCGGGGGTAACGCCGAAACGACCAGTGGCGACCTGCTTTATTTTCGAGCTCTTGATGGTGCCGTAGCGCGCCGGATCTTCGCCGCCTTCACCAGAGTTGGAACGCGCACCCAAGCGGTTCATGGCCTCGGCCAGGGCCTCGTGGGCCTCGGGCGACAACGCCCCCAGGGAAATACCGGCAGAGTCGAAGCGCTTGAGGATCGATTCCAGCGGCTCGACTTCGCTGATGTCCATCGGCGTGTCCAAAGTCTTCACCTTGAACAGGTCGCGGATCATCGACACCGGGCGGTTATCCACCAGGCTCGTGTATTCCTTGAACTTGGCGTAGTCGCCCTGCTGCACGGCGGCTTGCAAAGTGCTGACCACGCCCGGGTTGTAGGCGTGGTATTCGCCACCGTGCACAAACTTGAGCAAGCCACCTTGCTGGATCGGCTTGCGCGCACTCCAGGCCTCCAACGCCAAGGCTTTCTGCTCGGCTTCGATGTCGACGAAACGTGCGCCCTTGATGCGGCTCGGCACGCCACGGAAGCTCAGCTCGCAGACTTCTTCGGACAGGCCGATAGCTTCGAACAACTGGGCACCACGGTACGAGGTGACAGTGGAGATGCCCATCTTCGACAGGATCTTCAACAGGCCCTTGGTGATGCCTTTACGGTAGTTCTTGAACACTTCATAGAGATCGCCCAGGACTTCACCGGTACGGATCAGGTCGCCGAGCACTTCGTACGCCAGGAACGGATACACCGCCGACGCGCCGAAACCGATCAGCACTGCAAAGTGATGCGGATCACGGGCGGTAGCGGTCTCAACGAGGATGTTGGAGTCGCAACGCAGGCCCTTTTCGGTCAGACGGTGGTGCACCGCGCCGGTGGCGAGCGAAGCGTGGATCGGCAGCTTGCCTGGCGCGATATGGCGGTCGGTCAGCACGATCTGGGTACGCCCGGCGCGCACGGCTTCTTCGGCCTGGTCGGCGACGTTACGCACCGCAGCTTCAAGACCGAGGCTCTCGTCGTAGTTCAGGTCGATGATCTGGCGGTCGAAACCTGGACGCTCCAGGGTCATCAGCGAGCGCCATTTGGCCGGGGAGATGACCGGCGAGCTGAGGATCACGCGGGAAGCGTGCTCAGGCGACTCCTGGAAGATATTGCGCTCGGCACCGAGGCACACTTCCAGGGACATCACGATGGCTTCGCGAAGCGGGTCGATCGGCGGGTTGGTGACCTGGGCGAACTGCTGGCGGAAATAGTCGTACGGGGTGCGCACGCGCTGGGACAGCACGGCCATCGGCGTATCGTCGCCCATGGAGCCGACGGCCTCGTAGCCTTGTTCGCCAAGCGGGCGCAGCACCTGGTCGCGCTCTTCGAACGTGACCTGGTACATCTTCATGTACTGCTTGAGCTGGTCGATGTCGTAGAAAGCCGAACCGTGGTCGTTGTCTTCCATGGTCGCCTGGATGCGCAGGGCGTTCTTGCGCAGCCATTGCTTGTACGGGTGACGAGACTTCAAGCGGTTGTCGATGGCGTCGGTGTCGAGGATCTGCCCGGTCTCGGTGTCCACGGCCAGGATCTGGCCCGGGCCAACGCGGCCTTTGGCGATCACATCTTGCGGCTTGTAGTTCCACACGCCGATTTCCGACGCCAGGGTGATGAAGCCGTTGGTCGTGGTGACCCAACGCGCAGGGCGCAGACCGTTACGGTCGAGCAGGCACACCGCGTAGCGACCGTCGGTCATGACCACGCCGGCCGGGCCGTCCCAGGGTTCCATGTGCATCGAGTTGTATTCGTAGAACGCCCGCAGGTCCGGGTCCATGGTCTCGACGTTCTGCCACGCAGGCGGAATGATCATGCGCACGCCACGGAACAGGTCGATACCACCGGTGACCATCAGTTCGAGCATGTTGTCCATGCTGGAGGAGTCGGAACCCACGCGGTTGACCAGCGGGCCAAGCTCTTCGAGGTCCATCAAATCGTTGGCGAACTTGGTGCGACGGGCCACGGCCCAGTTGCGGTTGCCGGTGATGGTGTTGATCTCGCCGTTGTGGGCGAGAAAGCGGAACGGCTGGGCCAACGGCCATTTCGGCAAGGTGTTGGTGGAGAAGCGCTGGTGGAACACGCAGATCGCGGTTTGCAGGCGCTCATCGCTCAGGTCCGGATAAAAGGCGGTGAGATCCGCCGGCATCATCAGGCCTTTGTAAATGATGGTCTTGTGGGAAAAGCTGCAGATGTAATGGTCAGTGTCGGCGGCGTTAAGCACCGACGAACGACGACGGGACGTGAACAGCTTGATCGCCATGTCCTGGTCGCTCAGGCCGTCGCCTGCGATGAACACTTGTTCGATCTGCGGCAGGCGCTCCAGGGCCAGGCGGCCGAGTACGCTGGTGTCGATTGGCACTTTGCGCCAGCCGACCAGTTGCAGGCCGGCAGCAACGATCTCGCGGTTCATGTTCTCGCGAGCGGCTTCGGCTTTTACCGGGTCCTGGTTGAAAAACACCATGCCCACGGCGTACTGCTTGGGCAGGTCGGCCGCAAAATGCTCTTTGGCGACAGCGCGCAGGAACTGGTCGGGCTTTTGAATCAGCAAGCCGCAACCGTCACCGGTCTTGCCGTCGGCGTTGATCCCACCGCGGTGGGTCATGCAGGTCAGGGCCTCGATGGCCGTTTGCAAAAGGGTATGACTGGGCTCGCCCTGCATGTGGGCTATCAGGCCGAAACCGCAGTTATCCTTGAATTCATCGGGTTGGTACAGACCTGCTTTCATAGACACTTTCTCACCAGGCTGCCTCTTATTTCGAGGCAAATTTCTTTTCAATTCAACCGGTTACCTTCCACGCCGAACGTACGCCGGCTTAGCGGGGGCAAAAGGGAGGTCATTGTACACACCGACACAGACGCTCACAAATTTAGCGACGAAATGTCGCAAATCTATGTCGCATTTATGAAAGGTTTAAAGCGATATGCTGTGCTAGTCAAAACTTTTTTAATTCTGACCGCTACGACTCAAAAGCTACTGTGGCGCAGACACCACAAAGCGCGCGGTCCTTGCGGGGGACTGCACGCCTTGCGATTGTTTTTTGAGGTGCCGGGAGGGCGGCCTGGGTAAGGCCGCCGGATCTTCAGCGAGTTGCTGCCAGTTCTTGTTGAACGCTGGCAACAGTGCGAGGCCAAGGTTTACCAGCCTGAACCTTCGCTGGCAAGGCCTTGATGGCAGAATCGGCTGCGGCGCGGCTTGGGAAGCTGCCGTAGGTGATCACGTAGAGAGGCTTGCCGTTGAGCACTTTCTTGAAATAACGGTACTGGCCGCCCTGCTCCTTGACGAACGCCTGGGCGTTGGCCTCGGAGCTGGTGCCGAGGATTTGCACCACGAAGTTGCCGGTAGGCTGGCTGCTGTACCAGCTGCTGCCAGCGGCGCCGGCCTTGGCCACGGTAGCGGCTGGTTTTTCAGCAGGCTTGGCCGCGGGTGCCGGTGCCGGCTTGGCAACTGGTGCTGCGGGCTTGGCTGTCGCGACCGTCGGCGCCGGGGTCGGCTTGGCAACTGGCGCAACCGGTGCGGCAGGCGCTACTGGGGTTGCTGGCGTGCCGGCCGGTACGCCCGCTGGTGGCGCGGTGGTGGTCACGGTCGGCGGCGTGGCACTGGAGCCTTCCACCGGCACACCGTCATCGCCTTCAGAAATGCCACCGGCTTCTTCGGCGAGCGGGCCACGCATTACAGGCTGACCAACCATCGGCAGGTTGGTCGGCTGGCCGGAGTTGGCGAACTCGACGTTTGGCGTGGGCTTACCCAGTGGCAACTGCGCCTGCTCAGTTGGCGCGCCGGTCGTTGTCGGTGCTTTATTGCGGCCCGGGATCAACCAGGCGGCGGCAACAGCGACCACGACAACGGCAGAAATAGCCAATACGTGCTTCTTAGGCATAGTGAACCCCATCTTTGGACGCTTGACCGCTGAGCGGCTGGCAATCATGGCTTCGATCATTGCATCGCGGGCAACCTGGTTGATGTTGCCAGGCCAGCCATCGGAGCTTTCGTGAATATCAGAGATCTGCGCAGCGGAGAAAAGTTCGATACCCGCCCCGGCGCCTTCAAGGCGTTGAGCCAGGTATTCGCGGGTTTCTTCCTCTTCGTAGGGCTGCAGCTCAATGACGTGGAACAGCTCCTGATCACCGCTGATCTGCTCCAGATCGGCGATCAACGACGACTCGCCAAACAGGAACACGTGGGGACGACCTTCCGGCGTGCCCGCAGCCAGCGCCAGCAGCGCTTCGAGGGCAGATTCGTCAAGCTGCTCGGCGTCGTCCACCAGCAGATAGACTTCCTGGCCGGTCAGGCCCAGTTGCACCACCTGCTTGAGAATCGCGTTTGGCTCGGCATTGGCCACGTCCAGCGCCTGGGCCACCTGGCGCAGTACGCCTGCAGCATCGCCGGCGCCACGGGCCGAGACCACCACACTTTGCACCGATTGCTTGTTAGTGCTGGCGACCAGCGCCTGGCGCAGCAAGGTCTTGCCGCTGCCCAACGGGCCGGTGACCACCAGCAGCAGCTGGCTGTAGCGTGCCAGGTGGTGCAGTTGCCCCAGCACGGGCTTGCGCTGGGCCGGGAAGAATTTGAAGCCAGGCACCCGTGGAGCGAAAGGGTCATGGCTCAAGTGATAATGGCCGAGGAACGCCTCGTCGGCATGCAAACTAGTCATCGGGATCTTATTAACCTTTAAGCTGGGCCAGGGCGCGGTAATCCGCTCCCAGCGTGGCCTGTAAAATCTCTTTCGGATAATCGTCGGTCACCACTGCCTCGCCCATGTGGCGCAACAGCACCAGTCGCAGTCGACCGTCGATCACTTTCTTGTCTATTGCCATATGTTCGAGGAAATCGGCCTCGGTCATCTCCGTCGGCGGGATGACCGGCAAACCGGCGCGCTGGAACAGGCGAATGCCACGATCGCGCTCCTGGGCGCTGATCCAGCCCAGGCGCTGCGACATTTCCAATGCCATCACAGTGCCAGCCGCTACGGCTTCCCCATGCAACCACACACCATAGCCCATGTGCGTTTCGATCGCATGGCCGAAGGTATGCCCCAAGTTCAGGGTGGCGCGTACGCCAGACTCCCGTTCGTCGGCATTCACCACCAGCGCCTTGGCGGCGCAGGAGCGGGAAATCGCTTCGGTCAGGGCCACCTGGTCGAGTGCGCGCAGGGCATCTACGTGTTCTTCGAGCCAGGTCAGGAAGGGCTCGTCGCAGATCAGCCCGTACTTGATGACTTCCGCCAGGCCCGCCGACAGCTCCCGCGGCGGCAAGGTGTTGAGGGTGGTGGTATCGATCAGTACCGCTTGGGGCTGGTAGAACGCACCGACCATGTTCTTGCCCAGCGGATGGTTGATACCGGTCTTGCCGCCCACCGACGAATCGACCTGGGACAACAGGGTGGTCGGCACCTGGATAAAGTCCACGCCGCGCTGGTAGCAGGCCGCGGCAAAACCGGCCATGTCGCCGATCACACCGCCGCCCAGGGCGACCACGGTGGTTCGACGGTCATGACGCGCAGTCAGCAGGCCATCAAAGATCAGTTGCAGGGTTTCCCAGTTCTTGTGGGCTTCGCCGTCTGGCAACACCACAGAGATCACCGAATACGCCGCAAGGCTGCGGCTCAGACGCTCAAGATACAGCGGTGCGACCGTTTCGTTGGAGATGATCGCCACCTGCCGACCGGCAATATGCGGCGCAAGCAGCTCGGGCTGGTCCAACAGGCCTTCGCCAATGTGGATCGGGTAGCTGCGCTCGCCTAGATCGACCTTAAGTGTCTGCATGTGTCCCCGCGTTGAAGATATATTGACGACCGGCAACGCCGTGATCCGACACCGCCTGATAGCTCTACGCCACACCTCGCAAGGTCATGGCGCGCCGCCGAGAATAGCGCATTTCGGGCCAGGCTTTAACGGGGCGGCAACCTTTGCAAGCGCTCTAGAATGTCGAGCACCACCATCCGCGGCGGCCGTTCATCGGTTTCCACCACCAGATCGGCGATTTCCCGATACAGCGGATCGCGTAGCGCCAGCAGGTCCCGCAAGGTTTTCGCCGGGTCGGCCGTGCGCAGCAAAGGGCGATTGCGATCGCGGGCGGTGCGGCCCACCTGCTGTTCGACCGACGCGTGCAAATACACCACCCGACCACCGGTATGCAGCGCCCGACGATTTTCATCGCGCATCACTGCGCCACCGCCGGTCGCCAACACCACGCCATCGCAGCCGCACAGTTCGGCAATCATCGCCTGCTCGCGGTCGCGAAAGCCCAGCTCGCCTTCCTTATCGAAGATCCATGGGATATTGGCACCCGTGCGCAATTCAATTTCCTTATCGGAGTCTTTGAATGGCAGGCGCAGCTCTTTGGCCAGCAAACGGCCGATGGTGCTCTTTCCAGCACCCATCGGTCCTACAAGAATCAAATTTCGCACAGAATCAACGACTCACAGCAATCGCCTGGTTATTCATAATACGCGGAGTCAGGAATACCAGCAGCTCAGATTTTTTCTCCGACAGCACATTGCGCCGGAAAAGGCGGCCAAGATACGGTACATCGCCCAAAAATGGCACTTTATCTACCACTTTGCTTTGGGTATTAGAGAAAACCCCGCCGATGACAATGGTCTCGCCATCCCGGACCAGCACCTTGGCGTTGACTTCGTTTTTCTTGATCGGCGGCACGTCGTTGAGCCGGTTCAAATAGTCAGGCTCGTCCTTGGTAACCTTGACCGCCATGAACACGTGGTTATCGGGGGTGATTTGCGGCGTAACCTCCAGTGAAAGGGACGCTTCCTTGAACGACACCGAGGTAGCGCCCTGGGAGGTGGACTCCTGGTAGGGAATCTCGGTGCCCTTGAGGATGCGTGCGGTCTCTTTATCGGACGTGACCACCTTGGGCTGCGAAACGATTTCGCCGTTGCCGCTTTTCTCCATCGCCGTCAGTTCAAGATCCAGCAATAGGTTGTCGGTGATGTAGGCGATACCCAGCCCCGACGTGCCGGTCAGCGAACCCAGGTCGACGAAGGGTGAGCTGGGCGGGCTTTGCGGGGGCTCGGCGCCGTCCGCCACGGGCTTGGAAATACCCCCGGCGCCCCAGTTGCCGCGGCTGAGCCGCCCACCCCAGCGCACGCCCAGGCTTTTGTCGTAGTCGACATTAGCCTCGACGATTCGCGCCTCGATCATCACCTGGCGTACCGGGATATCCAACTGCGCCACGATGCGCCGCAGCTCTTCCAGCCGTTCGCCGGTCTGGTAGGCGATGATGTTGTTGGTGCGGTCATCCACCGCCACCGAGCCGCGTTCATCCGTGGCACCTTCAAAGCCGGTCATCGACTGGAACAGCTTGGCCAGGTCCGCAGCCTTGGCGTAATTGACCTGCAATAATTCCCGACGCAAGGGTGCCAGCTCGGCCATCTGCTTGCGCGACTCCAGCACCAGCAGTTCGCGAGCGGCCAATTCATCGGCGGGCGCCACCAGCAACACGCCAGCCTTCACCCGCTTGTCCAGGCCCTTGGTTTGCAGCACCAGGTCCAGCGCCTGATCCCAGGGCACGTCCTTGAGCCGCAGGGTGATCGAGCCCTGCACCTCGTCGCTGGTCACCAGGTTGAGCCCGGCGACATCGGCGATTTGCTGCAATACCGCGCGCAGGTCGATGTCCTGGAAATTGAGGGTCAGTTTTTTGCCCGTATAGCTGACCGGCAAGGCACTGTCAGGCGGCGGCAGGTGGATCAGGTCCGGGCGATTGGGCACAGCGGCAGCCATCGGTGCCGTGAACGCTATCCATAGCGCCACACCGAAGGACGAGAAAGTCCTTTTCATTGTTAGATTCCGTTATGAATTGACGTTCAGCATCAGGGTTCGCGGGCGCTCCAGCCATGCGCCCTGTTCATCGGGGAACAGCTCGACCAGTTCGACATACCCGTCTTGAATGGCCGTGACCTGGCCATGGTCCGGCCCAAGGTAATCACCGACCGCCAGCCGGTGCACCCGTGACCCCACCCGCAGCAAGGCGAAAGCCTGCATGTCATTGGATAGTGTGCCGACCATTTCGAACTGATCGATGGGCATGCCCTCCAGCATCCCCCGTGGCCGGGTGAGATCCGGCGAAAGCGCCGGCCGACCGGGCGCGCGGGCGACCTGCAAGGTGGGCGACTGGAACGGATCGCGCAGGGCCGTAGGGTCGTAGACAAATCGCGGGCCTGACTCAAGCGCCTGGCGGACCTTGTCGCTTGGCGTGGTGCCCCGATAGGTCTTGGCCAACATTTCCAGACGCAGCAAGGCACCCTCAGGCCGAAGCGTGACATCCTGCACGGTGACGACCCGCTGCAGCCCACCCAAGGCACTGACGAACGCCGCCAGGTCGTGGTAGGCCCCAGTGGCGCCCACCTGCATAGGTTGCCCTGTGTAGAGTTGACGGGGCTCTTCTTCGAGCACCGTGATGCCCTCCACCCATATACCGTTGGCAACCGCCAACCGGGCCACGTCTTCGAGCAAGGCAGGCACTTCGGACTCTGCGGGCAACTGCCGCAGAAGGCCTGCGAGCTTATTCTCCATCGCGCGCAACCGCTCAGTGCGCACTTCAAGAGTGGCGGCCAATCCGGTTTTTTCTGCAAGCTGCTGTTGCAGCACATGCCCTCGCGCCTCGACCCCCTGCAACCGCCCCCGCGACGGGCCCAGGTACACAACCTCTCCCACCAGCAACACCAGGACGGCCAGCGCACAGCCGAGCAGGACCCTGCAGGGCAAGGGCCATTTGGCAGCGTTGTGGGAAAGCGTGAAAACGTCGAGCCTGGACAGGCTCATGGTTGCGCCTCGACAGTTTCCCCCTGGCGAACCATCAGCTGGAATTCACTTTCGCCGCGCTCACCTTCGGCCTGCACGCGCTCCAGACGAGTCGCATGAGCCCCTTGCGTGGCCTCGAGCCGACGCATCAACTGGGCGATATCCTGGTGGCTTTCAGCACTGCCGCGGATGCTGATGGTATCGCCATTCGCCACCACCTCATGCAGATGTACGCCCTCGGGCACTGCGCGAGCCAACTCATCGAACAGCCGGGCACCGGAAGAACGGGCGTCGTGCAGATCCTGCACAACCTTCATGCGTTCGGCCAATTGCTGGCTGCGCTCCTGCAGGTCGTCGATGGTCCTGATCCGTGAATCCTGTACGCCAATGTCCTCACCCAAGCGATTGTTTCGACTTACCTGCCGATCTATCGCTTGGTCGATCACCTGGCCAGCCAACCAGACTGCAGCCAGTGCCAGGCAGGCAAACACCAGCAACAGCACCAGGAAATACCTGCGCCTGCGTTCCGCCAGCGCCTGGCGCCAAGGCAAAAGATTGATTCGTATCATCCAGCGAAACTCCTCAGGGCCAACCCGCAAGCCACTCCCATCCCTTGGGCATCCACGGCCCATTGTGCGCCATCGACTCGATGACCCGGCGCGAAGCTGGCAAAATCCTGACGGCAAGCGCGCTCCAATGCAAACTCTTCCACATCTACCACCCGCGGCACCAGCCCCGCCTGGGACAAAACCGTTTCACGCGCCTCGACCTGCTCGCGCAGGCACGCCGCCAACATCACTTGGACCCATTGTGGCCCCTGGGCCGACGGGCCCCAGACCTGAAAGTCGATGGCCACCTCATCCAATGGATAAGGAATGAACTGATCGGCTTCCATCTGGATCGTCCAGGCCATTTCCTCATCGCTGAGCCCTGCGTCCATTTCGATCAACCGCGTGATCACCGAAGGCCCCCCCACCGCCACGGCTGCATGCCGGGCCGAGGGACGCAAGCGCGATAATGCCTGCAGCAATGCCCGCCCCGCGCCTTCGAGGTCCAACAGGGTACCATCGACCACCGCATGGGCCGCCAGCGCCTGGGTCACGTAGCCCTGGACGCTGAAAACGCCCGCTGAACGGCCCAGCTCTACCAGCTTGATACTGCTGTCATTGATATCGACGCCCAGGACGGTGTCGACTTTTCGCCTGAAAATTCCCTTTCCCATAAAACTCCCCAAAACTTTCCCTGTCATACCGGCTGTCGTATCGTCTGATTGCTGCCAGGCACCTTGCATCCGGTCGGCTTGCTCAAGGCACGCGAATGACGCCCCAAGCTGAAAAATGCTTTAATGCCCAGCGTTTTTTCCCGCTTTTATCTGCTGCCCGGGTCGATCCATCGTTAGCCATGCATGCCCCGACGCGTAACTCATTCTTTTCTCTGGAAATCCAAAAGCCTTGATTCGTCTGCTGAAGTTTTTCGGGTACTCCATTGTCGCCATCGTCTGCGGGCTGCTGCTCGTACTCAGCGGGGCCTACCTCTACCTTAGTCCGGGTTTGCCTTCCGTAGAGGCCCTCAGAAGTATCCAGTTGCAGATTCCTTTGCGGGTCTACAGCAGCGATGAAAAACTGATCGCGGAGTTCGGCGAAATGCGCCGCACACCGATCCGTTTCGCCGATATTCCGCCCAATTTCATCAGCGCCTTGCTGTCTGCCGAAGACGACAATTTCGCCAACCACTACGGCGTCGACCCCAGCAGCCTGGTGCGTGCAGCCACGCAGTTGGTAAAAAGCGGACACATTCAATCCGGCGGCAGCACCATTACCATGCAGGTGGCGAAGAACTTCTTCCTTACCAGCGAGCGCAGTTTTTCCCGCAAGGCCACCGAGATCCTGCTGGCACTGCAGATCGAACGTCAGCTGACCAAGGACGAAATCCTCGAGCTGTATGTCAACAAGATCTACCTGGGCAACCGCGCCTACGGCATCGAGGCCGCCTCCCAGGTCTACTATGGCAAGTCGATTCGTGACGCCAGCCTGGCGCAGATGGCCATGATTGCCGGCCTGCCCAAGGCCCCGTCGCGCTTTAACCCGCTCGCCAACCCGGCGCGCAGCAAAGAGCGGCGCGACTGGATCCTGGGGCGCATGTACAAGCTGGGCAAGATCGACCAGGCCGCCTACGAAAGCGCTGTGGCCGAGCCGCTGAACGCCAGTTATCACGTGCCGACGCCAGAAGTGAATGCGCCGTATATCGCCGAAATGGCTCGTGCCGAGATGGTTGGGCGCTATGGCAGCGACGCCTATACCGAAGGCTTCCGGGTGACCACGACGGTTCCGAGCAACTTGCAGGAAATCGCCAACAACTCGGTGCATGAAGGCCTGATCACCTATGACCAGCGCCACGGCTACCGCGGTCCGGAATCGCGCCTGCCCGGCAAGACCCTGAGCGCGTGGACCACCGAATTGAGCAAGCAGCGCTCCATCAGCGGCCTGGACCCGGCCATCGTCACCCAGGTGACAAAAGACGGCATCCAGGTGCTGACCCGTACCGGCGAAGCGCATGTGGCATGGGACAGCATGAAATGGGCGCGGCCGTTCCTGAATACCAACAGCATGGGGCCGATGCCCAAGCAACCGTCCGACGTGGCGCAGGTGGGCGACTTGATTCGCGTGCAACGTCAGAAGGATGACAGCCTCAAGTTCAGCCAGGTGCCGGTCGCCCAGGGCGCCCTGGTGTCCCTGGACCCGCAGAACGGTGCGATCCGTGCATTGGTCGGCGGTTTTGCATTCGAGCAGAGCAACTACAACCGCGCCACCCAGGCTAAGCGCCAGCCGGGTTCGAGCTTCAAGCCATTCGTCTACAGCGCCGCGCTGGACAACGGCTACACCGCCGCCAGCCTGGTCAACGACGCGCCGATCGTGTTTGTCGATGAATATCTGGACAAGGTCTGGCGCCCGAAGAATGACACCAACACCTTCCTCGGCCCGATCCGTATCCGCGAAGCGCTGTACAAGTCGCGCAACCTTGTGTCGATTCGCCTGTTGCAGGCAATGGGCGTGGGCAAGACCATCGACTACATGACACGCTTTGGCTTCGCCAAGTCCGACCTGCCGCCGAACCTGTCCCTGGCCCTGGGTACCGCGACTCTCACGCCGATGGAAATCGCCACCGGCTGGAGCACCTTCGCCAACGGCGGCTACAAGATCACGCCGTATCTGATCGACAAGATCGAAAGCCGCAATGGCGACATGCTGTTCACCGCCAACCCACCGCGGGTGCCGGGCGACGTGGTCAATGGGGTGGCAGCGACCGATGGCCTCGCGGCACCGAGTAATGGCGGCATCACCATTGAACCAACCCCAGGCACGACGCCTGCGGCAACCGCCCCCGCGACCACCGAACCGCAAGCCCCGGCAGTTGCCGAGCGCATCGTGGATGGCCGTACCACCTATATTCTCAACAGCATCCTGCAAGACGTGATCAAGAAGGGCACCGGCCGCCGAGCACTGGCCCTGGGCCGCGCAGATATTGCCGGCAAGACCGGTACTACCAACGAATCCAAGGACGCCTGGTTCTCTGGCTATAACGGCGACTACGTGACCACTGTGTGGACCGGCTACGACCAGCCTGAAAGCCTGGGCCGCCGCGAGTTTGGCGGCACCGTCGCCCTGCCGATCTGGATGAGCTACATGGGCGCGGCCTTGAAGGACAAGCCTTTGCACACCCAACCGGAACCGGAAGGCATCCTCAGCCTGCGCATCGATCCGATCAGTGGACGTGCGGCTTCGCCGAGTACGCCGAATGCTTACTTCGAGCTGTTCAAGAGCGAGGACACGCCGCCGTCGGTCAACGAGCTGGGCAATGGCGTGGCACCGGGCAGCCCGCTGCCGGCGGATGAAGGCGCGCCGATCGATTTGTTCTGACCCGATCCAAGACGCAACATAGATCCAAATGTGGGAGGGGGGTTGCTCCCGATGGCGGACTGTCAGTCAATGAATATGGCGACTGATACACCGCCATCGGGAGCAAGCCCCCTCCCACATTTGACCTCTATCGGCTTCAAGAGAATTGCCATAAAAAAAGCCCCGACTCATTCGAGCCGGGGCTTTTTGTTGGTGCGCTACAACAGCTTAGCCGTTGAACACATCATCCACGCTCTGCAGCGGGTAGTGCTTCGGATACGGCAGGGTCGCCACGCCGGTCTCGATGGCGGCTTTGGCCACGGCATCGGAGATCAGGGTGATCAGGCGCTTATCCATTGGTTTCGGGATGATGTACTCACGACCGAATTCCAGCTTGGCGCCACCGTAGGCGTCGCAGACATCCTGAGGCACTGGCAGCTTGGCCAGTTCACGCAGGGCGTTGGCGGCGGCCACTTTCATTTCTTCGTTGATGCGCTTGGCGCGTACGTCCAGGGCTCCACGGAAGATGAACGGGAAGCCCAGAACGTTGTTGACCTGGTTGGGGTAGTCCGAACGACCAGTGGCCATGATCACGTCGCTGCGGGTGGCGTGGGCCAGCTCAGGCGAGATTTCCGGGTCTGGGTTGGAGCAGGCGAACACGATCGGGTTCGGTGCCATGGACTTCAGGCCTTCGGCGCTCAGCAGGTTCGGGCCGGACAGGCCGACGAACACGTCGGCACCGTCGAGGGCGTCAGCCAGGGTGCGCTTGGAGGACGGATGGGCAAACATCGCCTTGTACTGGTTCAGGTCGGTACGCTCGGACTGGATCACGCCCTTGCTGTCGACCATGTAGATGTTTTCCAGCTTGGCACCCATGCTGATGATCAGCTTCATGCAGGAAATGGCCGCAGCGCCGGCGCCGAGGCAGACAATCTTCGCCTCGCCCAGGGTTTTGCCAGCGATTTCCAGGGCGTTGATCATGCCGGCTGCGGTAACGATGGCGGTGCCGTGCTGGTCATCGTGGAATACCGGAATGTCGCACTGCTCGATCAGGGCTTTTTCGATCTCGAAGCACTCAGGTGCCTTGATGTCTTCCAGGTTGATGCCACCGAAAGTGATGGAAATGCGCTTGACCGTGTCGATGAAAGCCTGCGGGCTCTCGGAATCGACTTCGATGTCGAAAACGTCGATGCCGGCAAAGCGCTTGAACAGCACGCCTTTACCTTCCATGACTGGCTTGGAGGCCAATGGGCCGAGGTTACCCAGGCCGAGGATCGCGGTGCCATCGGAAATCACTGCAACCAGGTTGCCCTTGCCGGTGTACTTGTACGCCAGTTCCGGGTCACGGGCGATTTCACGTACGGGCTCGGCAACACCAGGGCTGTAGGCCAGCGACAGGTCGCGAGCGGTGGCAGTGGCTTTGGTGAGCTCTACACTCAGCTTTCCTGGACGAGGATGGGCATGATATTCGAGAGCGGCAGTTTTCAAATCAGACATATCGGCATTCCGCTTTTACTGTTGGTCGACGGACCGCCGAGGATACGCGCGTAGCAATTTACCTACAAGACTGGGCAGTCACGGGTGTCAAGGGCCCTGGGCTACGACTTTTGGCCAAGAGCCACGGGATACAAGGGCTCAACTGTTCACAATCGAAATAAAAAATGTCTACAATTTTTTTATTCAAGACGTTGATTTCAGCATGCTGGGGTCGGTCAGTGGCAGTAGCCAGCGTGACTGGCCTTTTTTCAGGCCGCCGCGTCGCAAGCGATCCTGCACCCAGCCACGCGCCTCGATGGTACGCCCTTGCAGACCATTGAGCAGGGTCGCGTCGAAACGACTGATCAGATCGGGTGCAATGCGTAATACCAATGAGCCCTGTAATTCAATCCAAATGCCACCGCGATTGCGCTCGATCTTGCTGACCCGGCCAGTGATCAAAGCAAAGCCGGAATGCTTGAGTTGCCCAACGGTTTGCACTGGCGTTTGGCGCCATAGGCCGAGCCGCGCTTGGCGGGCGCTGTTTTCGGCGGCCTGCTGGCAGGCGACCAGGTCCACATTCGGCGCCACGCCCACCTGGAAACCCAGGCCCTCAGCCAACAATTGCGCCTCCAGGTTCTCACCGTTGGCGCCGTAAAGATGGGCCAGGGTGCGACCGTAGTGATCCTTGCCCTCGCGCCCCGGCACCAGACCGACACGCCCATCGCTGGCCTGCACCAGCGCCTGTAGACGCTGGCGGGCGGCGACGGCAAATGGCTCGTCAGCGCGTCTCTTCTTGCCGGTTTCCGGCGTATTGAGGCCGATCATGCGCACGCTGCGGCCATCCTTGAGGCGCACGGTGTCGCCGTCCACCACCCGCTGCACCTCGACACGCACCACAGAGGCCGGTGCGGGGCAGAATGCTTCGGCCCGGGCGGTCGCCAGCCAAATGCCAGGCACAAAAAAGGCGCCCACAAGGGACGCCTTTTTCAACAGCTGGCAAAAGCCCATAAGGCTCTTGAACCTTACTCTGCTGGAGTAGCAGCAGCAGGCTTCTTGCCGAAAGCACCAAAGCGATCTGCGAAGCGCTGTACACGGCCGCCGGTGTCCAGAGTTTTCTGCTTACCGGTGTAGAACGGGTGGCACTCGTTGCATACGTCAGTACCCAGTGGCTTGCACAGGTTCGAACGGGTTTCGAACTTGTTGCCGCAGCTGCAGGTGACTTCGATGGTTTCGTACGCTGGATGGATATCGGCTTTCATGGCACTTCCTCGGGCTAGCGTGCCGCCACTCGACACTATTGTCGAATACCGCACGTAATTAGGCCGCGGATTCTACCAGACCTTTTTAAACGCGCAAGCGGCAACACTATTTGCTTGTAAAGATAAAAGCGCCTTTCATCAGAAAAGCGAGGCATACCCAAGCCCCCCCTCGTCTGCTAGGCTCGCGCCCCTGCACCACCGCCTGCCTTTATATGAGACCCCTCGCGTGCCCGACGCCATTTTGCGCCTAGCCCTGCCCTCGCCCCTGCGCCGCCTGTTCGATTACCGGGCTCCGGCCGGGGTGCTGCGGGCGCAGTTGCAGCCGGGGATGCGCGTACGCGTGCCGTTCGGGCGGCGTGAGATGATCGGCATCCTGGTAGAAGTCACCGATCACAGCGAAGTCCCGGCGGAGAAACTCAAACCGGCGCTGGCCATCCTCGATACCACGCCACCACTGCCGCCTGAGCTGTTCAAGCTGTGCCTGTGGACCGCGCAGTATTACCAGCACAGCCTCGGCGATACCTTGAGCTGGGCTTTGCCGGTGCTGCTGCGCCAGGGCGAACTGGCCGAAGCGCGACAGGAACGTTTCTGGTCGATGGCGCCCGGTGCACGCCTGGACGACCCGCGTATCGCCCGCGCCCCGCGCCAGCGTGAAGCCCTGGCCACACTGGCCCAGCATCCCCATGGCGTCGCCCATCAGCTGTTAAGCAAGCTGATGCTGAGCAAAGACAGCCTCGACCTGCTGTTGGCCAAGGGCCTGGTGCAGGTGGAAATCCGCAAGCACGCCCCCGACCCGCGCCACGAACACTGGCTGGCCCAACCGGAATTGCCGCTCAACCCCGAGCAACGCGCCGCGTATGAGGCGATCCGCGCAGGGTTCGACAGTTTCCATGCGTTCCTGCTGGCCGGCGTCACCGGCAGTGGCAAGACCGAAGTGTATCTGCAACTGATCCGCGAAACCCTGCAGGCCGGCAAGCAGGCACTGGTGCTGATCCCCGAGATCAACCTGGGCCCACAGACCCTGGCGCGTTTCGAACAGCGCTTCAACGCCCGCATCGCCCTGGTGCACTCGGCGGTCAATGACCGTGAGCGCCTGGAGTCGTGGCTGGCGGCGCGGGACGGTGAGGCCGACATCATCATAGGCACCCGTTCGGCGCTGTTCACCCCGATGAAGAACCCCGGGCTGATCATCATCGACGAGGAACACGACGGCTCCTATAAACAACAGGAAGGCCTGCGCTACAACGCCCGCGACCTGGCACTGGTGCGCGCACGCCAGGAAGACATCCCGATTGTGCTGGGCTCGGCCACGCCGTCCCTGGAAAGCCTGCACAACGCCTACACCGGACGCTACGGGCTGCTACGCCTGAATGAGCGCGCCGGCGGTGCCAAGCAACCACGCTTCCTGCGCCTGGACGTAAAGAGCCGCCCGCTGGACAGTGGTATCTCCGGCCCGATGCAACAGGCCATCGGCCAGACCCTTGCCGCAGGCCAACAAGTGTTGGTGTTTCTCAATCGCCGTGGCTTTGCCCCGACGCTGCTGTGCCATGACTGCGGTTGGATGTCCGGGTGCGAACGCTGCGATGCACGCATGACCGTGCACCAGCGCTATGGCGAACTGCGCTGCCACCACTGCGGCCATGTAGAGCGGGTGCCACGCCATTGCCCGCAGTGCGGCAAGGTCGACCTGCGCCCGGTAGGGGCCGGCACCGAGCGCGCCGAGGAGCGCCTGGGCATTCTGTTTCCGGATTACCCGGTGCTGCGGGTCGACCGCGACAGCACCTCGCGCAAAGACGCGATGAACCAGTTGTTTGCCACCATTCAGAAAGGCCAGCCGTGCATCCTGGTGGGCACGCAAATGCTTGCCAAAGGGCATCACTTCCCGCGGGTGACCCTGGTGTCGATCCTGGACGCCGACGGCGGGTTGTTCTCCGGGGATTTCCGCGCCAGCGAACGCATGGCGCAGTTGATCGTGCAGGTGGCAGGGCGCGCCGGACGGGCCGAAGAGCCGGGCAGGGTGATTATCCAGACGCACCTGGCCGACCATCCATTGCTGATTCAACTGACGGAACAAGGCTACTTTGCCTTCGCCGAGCAGGCCTTGAGTGAACGCCGCGCGGCCGGCTTGCCACCCTTTGCGCACTTGGCATTGTTGCGTGCCGAGGCGCATAAACCGGGACAAGCCGAAGGTTTCCTGGATGAAGCCTGCAGTGCCGCCGAGGGTTTGCTGGGTGAATTGAGTCTGAGCGGCATCGAATTGCTCGGGCCGGTACCCGCCCCCATGGAGCGTCGCGCCGGACGTTATCGCGCTCAGCTACTCTTGCAGGCAACCTCCCGTGCGCCGCTGCATCGGCTATTAAGTCGCTGGATGCTTGAGCTGGAGCAAATACCCAGCGGCCGACAAGTGCGATGGTCACTGGATGTAGACCCGGTAGATTTGTACTGATCCACCCACCACTGTAGGAGCGAGCTTGCTCGCGAAAAACTCAAGAACACCGCGTTAAATCAGGAAGCCCGCGTTATCGTTGACGATTTTCGCGAGCAAGCTCACTCCTACAAAATGCTCCACAGGTCCGGAACGGTTGGCAAGCTCGCCCTCGCCACGGATAATGCCCAGTTTTTCCACCTGCGCATCGCGCGCCGCCGCTTGCGGTCGAAAGAGAACACCATGAAAGACACCATTCGCCAGCTGCTCCAACAAGCCCTCACCCAACTCGTCAACGAAGGTGTGTTGCCTGAAGGCCTGTCGCCGGCGATCCAGGTGGAGAACACCCGCGACAAGACCCACGGCGACTTCGCCAGCAACATCGCGATGATGCTGTCCAAGCCGGCCGGTATGAAACCCCGCGACCTGGCGGAAAAAATCATTGCCGCGCTGCCGGCTGACGCCAGTGTGACCAAGGCCGAAATCGCCGGCCCGGGCTTTATCAACTTCTTCCAGAACACCCAGGCCCTGGCTGCGCGCCTGGACGCCGCCCTGGCCGATGCCAACATCGGTGCGCACAAGGCTGGTGCCGCCCAGCGCGTGGTCATCGACCTGTCGGCGCCGAACCTGGCCAAGGAGATGCACGTTGGCCACCTGCGCTCCACCATCATCGGCGACGGCGTGGCCCGGGTACTGGAATTCCTCGGCGATACGGTGATCCGCCAGAACCATGTGGGCGACTGGGGCACCCAGTTCGGCATGCTGATGGCCTACCTGCAGGAAAACCCGATCACCAGCAACGAGCTGGCCGACCTGGAAAACTTCTACCGCGCCGCCAAGAAGCGTTTCGACGAATCCGAAGAATTCGCCGACCGCGCCCGCGGCCTGGTGGTCAAGCTGCAAGCGGGCGATGAGGAGTGCCTGGCGCTGTGGAACCGCTTCCGGGAAATTTCCCTGTCCCACTGCCAGGAAATCTACGAGCTGCTCAACGTGAAGTTGACCATGGCCGACGTGATGGGTGAAAGCGCCTACAACGACGACCTGATCAACGTGGTCAACGACCTCAAGGCCAAGGGCCTGCTGGTGGAGAGCAACGGCGCGCAGTGCGTGTTCCTCGAAGAATTCAAGACCGCCGACGGCGAGCCGCTGCCGGTGATCATCGTCAAGGCCGATGGCGGCTACCTCTACGCCACCACCGACCTGGCCGCCGTGCGCTATCGCAGCGGCGTGCTCAAGGCCGACCGTGCGCTGTACTTCGTTGACCAGCGCCAGGCCCTGCACTTCCAGCAAGTGTTCGAAGTGGCCCGTCGTGCCGGCTTCGTCACCCACCCGATGCACATGGAACACATGGGGTTCGGCACCATGAACGGCGCCGATGGCCGCCCGTTCAAGACCCGTGACGGCGGCACCGTGAAGCTGATCGACCTGCTCACCGAAGCCCAGGAACGCGCCTACAGCTTGGTGAAGGAAAAGAACCCGGAGCTGGCCGAGGCCGACCTGCGCAACATCGCCCGCGTGGTAGGTATTGGCGCGGTGAAATACGCCGACCTGTCCAAACACCGCACCAGCGACTACAGCTTCAACTTCGACCTGATGCTCAACTTCGAAGGCAACACCGCGCCGTACCTTCTGTACGCCTACACCCGCGTGGCGGGTGTGTTCCGCAAGCTGGGCAAGGACTTCAGCGAAGTCGAAGGCCAGATCGTGCTGGATGCCGCCCATGAGCAGGAACTGGCCGCCAAGCTGGCGCAGTTCGGCGAAGTGCTCAACAGCGTCGGCGAGAAAGGCACACCGCATATCCTGTGCACCTATTTGTACGAAGTGGCCGGGTTGTTCTCCAGCTTCTACGAGAACTGCCCGATCCTGACCGCCGACGACGAAGCCCAGAAACAAAGTCGCCTGCGCCTCGCCGCCCTGGCTGGACGCACCCTCAAGCAAGGCCTGGAACTCTTGGGCCTGGAAACCCTGGAGCGCATGTAAGTTGGCCGCCAAGAAAAAACCTGCCCCCAAGCGCGGCGCCAGCCGCTACCAGGCCCCGGCGAAGCAGCCGATTCCGGGCTGGCTGTGGATGGCTATCGGCCTCACGGTCGGCGCATTCATCGTATTTTTGATGAAGCTCGAACCTGGCCAGGGCGACGACGTCAAGCGCGTCAAACAGGAGCAGCAGAAGGCCACGAAAATCGCCGAGGCCAACAAAACCGCGCCGAGCCCGACTGCACCGGTGAAGCCGAAGTACGACTTCTACACCCTGCTGCCGGAATCGGAAGTGATCGTGCCTCCTGATGCCGTGCCGGAGAAGACCCTGCCGACGCCGCAAGTGCCAACCACGCCGGTGACACCTGCCGAAGCCGCGAAAATCGACACCGCCCGCGCCCAGGCCGCGCTGGCCGGGATCACGCCGCCGCCACCACCGCCGGTCGCTGCCACCAAGGCCGCGCCGGTGACCAAGTTCTTCCTGCAGGCGGGCTCGTTCCCGAAACAGGCGGATGCGGACCGGGTGCGGGCGCAGATCATCCTGTTGGGCCAGTCGGTGACGGTGGAGTCCGGCACGGTGAAGGAAGCGACCTGGTATCGCGTACTGGTAGGGCCGTTCAGCAACCGTGAGCAACTGACCGTGGCACAGAAACAATTGGCCGGCGCCGGGTTCAGCAACCTGTTGTTACAACAGCGCCAGAGTCGCTGATTCGGGGTCAACACAAATCAAAATGTGGGAGGGGGCTTGCTCCCGATAGCGGAGTGTCAGTCAACATATTCATTGGCTGACAGCGCGCCATCGGGAGCAAGCCCCCTCCCACATTTGATTTTGCGGTGTGCTTGGTTAGGTGTCAGAGCGGTAAACACCACTCGTCCGCGCTCTCGTCCTACGGTTGAAATCCCCACCGCCACCCCCATATGAGTTTCCATCAGGGCATTTTCGCCCCGCTGCGTGGAGACTCTCCCCTTGACCACCATCGTTTCAGTACGTCGCCACGGCAAAGTTGTCATGGGCGGCGACGGCCAGGTTTCCCTGGGCAATACCGTAATGAAAGGCAACGCGAAGAAAGTGCGTCGCCTGTACCACGGCCAGGTGCTTGCCGGCTTCGCAGGCGCTACCGCCGACGCCTTTACCCTCTTCGAACGCTTCGAAGGCCAGCTTGAGAAACACCAGGGCCACCTGGTGCGCGCCGCTGTCGAGTTGGCCAAGGAATGGCGCACCGACCGCTCCCTCAGCCGCCTTGAAGCCATGCTCGCCGTCGCCAACAAAGACGCGTCCCTGATCATCACCGGCAATGGCGACGTGGTAGAACCTGAGCACGGCCTGATCGCCATGGGTTCCGGCGGTGGCTACGCCCAGGCGGCAGCCAGTGCGTTGCTGAAGAAAACCGATCTGTCGGCCCGGGAAATCGTCGAGACCGCCTTGGGCATCGCCGGCGATATCTGCGTGTTCACCAACCACAACCAGACCATTGAGGAGCAGGACCTCGCCGAGTAAGCCTTGGGCTTATTCTCGCTTGAGGCCGCCAAACAACTATGTCCATGACTCCCCGCGAAATCGTCCATGAACTCAATCGCCATATCATCGGCCAGGACGATGCCAAGCGCGCCGTTGCCATCGCCCTGCGTAACCGCTGGCGCCGCATGCAACTGCCGGAAGAACTGCGCGTTGAAGTAACGCCCAAGAACATCCTGATGATCGGCCCGACCGGTGTCGGTAAAACCGAAATCGCCCGACGCCTGGCCAAGTTGGCCAATGCGCCGTTCATCAAGGTGGAAGCGACCAAATTTACCGAAGTCGGCTATGTGGGCCGCGACGTCGAGTCGATCATTCGTGACTTGGCCGACGCTGCCCTGAAAATGCTGCGCGAACAGGAAGTGACCAAGGTCAGCCACCGCGCAGAAGACGCCGCTGAAGAACGTATCCTCGATGCCCTGCTGCCACCGGCACGCATGGGTTTCAACGAAGACGCCGCACCGTCCTCGGATTCCAACACCCGTCAGCTGTTCCGCAAGCGCCTGCGTGAAGGCCAGCTGGATGACAAGGAAATCGAGATTGAAGTGGCCGAAGTGTCCGGTGTGGATATTTCCGCTCCGCCGGGCATGGAAGAAATGACCAGCCAGTTGCAGAACCTGTTCGCCAACATGGGCAAGGGCAAGAAGAAGAGCCGCAAGCTCAAGGTCAAGGAAGCGCTCAAGCTGGTGCGCGACGAAGAAGCCGGGCGTCTGGTCAATGAGGAAGAACTCAAGGCCAAGGCATTGGAAGCTGTCGAGCAGCATGGCATCGTGTTTATCGATGAGATCGATAAGGTGGCCAAGCGCGGTAACTCCGGCGGCGTCGATGTCTCCCGTGAAGGCGTGCAGCGCGATCTGCTGCCGCTGATCGAGGGATGCACAGTCAACACCAAGCTGGGCATGGTCAAGACCGACCACATCCTGTTTATCGCCTCCGGCGCCTTCCACCTGAGCAAGCCAAGCGACCTGGTGCCCGAGCTGCAAGGCCGCCTGCCGATTCGCGTGGAACTCAAGGCGCTGACCCCAGGCGACTTCGAGCGCATCCTCAGCGAGCCTCACGCATCGCTCACCGAGCAATACCGTGAGCTGCTGAAAACCGAGGGCCTGGGTATCGAGTTCCAGGCCGACGGCATCAAGCGTTTGGCGGAAATCGCCTGGCAGGTCAACGAGAAGACCGAGAACATTGGTGCCCGCCGCCTGCATACCTTGCTTGAGCGCCTGCTTGAGGAAGTATCGTTCAGTGCTGGTGACATGGCCGGTGCGCAGAATGGCGAAGCGATCAAAATCGATGCCGACTACGTCAACAGCCACCTGGGCGAATTGGCGCAGAACGAAGACTTGTCTCGTTATATCCTGTAAGCCTCACACAGAACTGCTTTGCTTCAAATGTGGGAGGGGGCTTGCTCCCGATGGCGGTGTTTCAGTATCAGATGAGCTGACTGACACACCGTCATCGGGAGCAAGCCCCCTCCCACATTTTTAAGCCGGTTTATTCAGGAGTACCTCATATGGCCAAGTTTCCTACTGCTGTAAACCTGCACAAAACCTCCAACACCCTCGGCCTCACTTACAGCCCAGACGAGGTTTATCATCTGCCCGCCGAATTCCTGCGGGTGCACTCGCCTTCCGCCGAGGTGCAGGGACACGGCAAGCCCATCCTGCAATTCGGCAAGCTCAACGTCAGGTTGAACAAGGTCGAACCGGCCGGCCAGTACGCACTGAAATTGACCTTCGACGACGGCCATGACAGCGGGCTGTTCACCTGGGACTACCTCTACCAACTGGCCGTACGTCAGGACGCACTGTGGAGCGACTACCTGGCCGAGCTCAAAGCGGCCGGAAAAACCCGCGACCCGAACCAGTCGGTCGTGCGGCTGATGCTCTAGCCCAGGCGTCTTGCTCTTTAGAGGGCATTTTCTAATTTCATCTGCTTGAATGCCCTGTCGCGAGGCCAATGATCGGCCCGCTTGCGAAAAAAAATAAACTCGGGTAACCAATGGAACTGGCAAGTTCCCTGCATTTGACGATGCGGTATCAACGGTCACCCGGGTCGCAGTACCAGGCTGGTGTCGTGTATCGAAATTGGGTGCGCAGCAATCGCCGGTACTCGTCTTTCGGACAACGGAGCGTCGTAGATGAGTAACAAGAATAACGATGACTTGAAACGCCAGGCCTCGGAAAACACCCTGGGGCTGAACCCGATCATCGCGTTACGCAAAAAGGATCTATTGGCCTCGGCCAGGATGGTGCTGACCCAAGCCATCAAGCAACCGTTGCACAGCGTCAAGCACGTCGCCCACTTTGGCGTCGAATTGAAGAATGTGATGTTCGGCAAATCCCCCCTGGCGCCCGAGGGCGACGACCGTCGCTTCAACGACCCGGCCTGGAGCCAGAACCCGCTCTACAAACGCTACTTGCAGACTTACCTGGCGTGGCGCAAGGAACTCCACGACTGGATCGACGACAGCAGCCTGTCGGCACAGGACATCAGCCGCGGCCACTTCGTGATCAACCTGATGACCGAAGCCATGGCCCCCACCAACAGCGCGGCCAACCCGGCAGCGGTCAAGCGTTTCTTTGAAACCGGCGGTAAAAGCCTGCTCGACGGTTTGTCCCACCTGGCCAAGGACATGGTGCATAACGGCGGCATGCCGAGCCAAGTCAACATGGGTGCCTTTGAAGTCGGCAAGACGTTGGGCACCAGCGAAGGCGCGGTGGTGTTTCGCAACGACGTGCTGGAGCTTATCCAGTACAAGCCCACCACCGAGCAAGTACACGAGCGCCCACTGCTGGTGGTGCCGCCGCAGATCAACAAGTTCTACATATTCGACCTGTGCCCGGATAAGAGCCTGGCGCGCTTCTGCCTGCGCAATGGGCAGCAGACGTTTATCGTCAGCTGGCGCAACCCCACCAAGGCCCAGCGCGAGTGGGGCCTGTCGACTTATATCGAGGCGCTCAAGGAAGCGGTCGATGTGGTCACGGCGATTACCGGCAGTAAGGACGTGAATATGCTCGCGGCCTGTTCCGGAGGCATCACCTGCACAGCACTGCTGGGCCACTACGCGGCGCTGGGCGAGAAGAAGGTCAACGCCCTGACCCTGCTGGTGAGCGTACTGGACACCACCCTGGACACCCAGGTGGCGCTGTTTGTCGACGAGCAGACCCTCGAAGCAGCCAAGCGCCATTCGTACCAGGCCGGTGTGCTGGAAGGCCGCGATATGGCCAAGGTGTTCGCCTGGATGCGCCCCAACGACCTGATCTGGAACTACTGGGTCAATAATTACCTGCTGGGCAACGAGCCGCCGGTGTTCGACATCCTGTTCTGGAACAACGACACCACGCGCTTGCCAGCTGCATTCCATGGCGACCTGATCGAACTGTTCAAGAACAACCCACTGGTACGCGCCAACGCGCTGGAGGTGTGCGGCACGCCCATCGACCTCAAGCAGGTCACCGCCGATGTCTACGCACTGGCGGGCACCAATGATCACATCACGCCGTGGCAGTCCTGCTACAAGTCGGCGCAGTTGTTTGGCGGCCAGGTCGAGTTTGTGCTGTCCAGCAGCGGGCATATCCAGAGCATCCTCAACCCACCGGGCAACCCCAAGGCGCGCTACCAGACCAGCGAGGGTTTGTCGGGCAGCGCGCTGGAGTGGCAGGAGAACGCCACCAAGCACACCGATTCGTGGTGGCTGCATTGGCAGGTGTGGCAGGCGCAGCGAGCGGGCAAGTTGAAGAAAGCACCGGCGACATTAGGAAATAAAATCTATGCCGCAGCCGAAGCGGCGCCAGGTACCTATGTACATGAGCGGTAGATTGGAATGAGATCCAAATGTGGTAGGGGGCTTGCTCCCGATAGGGATGGATCAGTGTCAGTTGTGCTCAATGACACACCGCCATCGGGAGCAAGCCCCCTCCCACATTTTGACTGTATTCCTCCTGTAACACTTCACAGGGCTTGAGCATGCCGCAATCGTTCATCTTCCGTACCATCGACCTGGATGGCCAGACCATCCGTACGGCGGTACGCCCGGGCAAACCGCACTTGACGCCGCTGCTGATCTTCAACGGCATCGGCGCCAACCTTGAGCTGGTGTTCCCGTTCGTCCAGGCCCTGGACCCGGACCTGGAAGTGATCGCCTTCGACGTGCCCGGTGTCGGCGGCTCATCGACGCCGAACCGGCCCTACCGCTTTCCGGGCCTGGCCAAACTTACCGCACGCATGCTCGATTACCTGGACTACGGCCAGGTGAACGCCGTGGGTGTGTCCTGGGGCGGCGCACTGGCGCAGCAGTTTGCCTATGACTATCCGGAACGCTGCAAGAAGCTGATCCTGGCGGCCACGGCAGCCGGCGCCTTTATGGTGCCGGGCAAACCCAAAGTGCTGTGGCTGATGGCCAGCCCCCGGCGTTATATCCAACCCTCCCATGTGGTGCGTATCGCGCCGATGATTTATGGCGGCTCGTTCCGCCGCGATTCGAACCTGGCCGCCGAACATGCGAGCAAAGTGCGCTCGGCCGGCAAGCTGGGTTACTACTGGCAACTGTTCGCCGGGGTGGGCTGGACCAGCATTCATTGGCTGCACAAGATCCGCCAGCCCACCCTGGTGCTGGCCGGGGACGATGATCCGCTGATCCCGCTGATCAACATGCGCATGCTGGCCTGGCGCATCCCGAATGCGCAGTTGCACATTATCGATGACGGCCACCTGTTCCTGATCACGCGGGCCGAAGCCGTGGCACCGATCATCATGAAATTTCTCGAGGAGGAGCGCCTGCGCGCTGTGATACATCCGCGACCGGCGGTGTGAAGGACCACACCACCGCGCAACTTGCCAGGAACCAGCTATGGTTCTGGATTGGCGTGCCTGCTTGATGACTTGACCAAGGAGTGTTGAATCATGCGAGAAAGACCCGTGACGACCCCGGCGCCCATCCCTGCTGCGTTCATCAACGCGCAAAACGCGATCACCGGCCTCAGGGGACGCGATCTGCTGTCGACCCTGCGCAGCGTGGCTGCCCATGGTTTGCGTAACCCCGTACATACCGCCCGCCATGTCTTGGCGCTAGGCGGTCAATTGGGCCGCGTGCTGCTGGGCGAAACCGTGCAGGAACCCAACCCCAGGGACGCGCGCTTTATCGATCCCACCTGGACGCTCAACCCGCTATACCGGCGCAGCTTACAGGCCTATCTGAGTTGGCAGAAACAGACACGGCACTGGATCGATGACAGCACCCTGAGCGCCGATGACCGTGCCCGCGCACATTTCGCCTTTTCCCTGCTCAACGATGCAGTCTCCCCCTCCAACACCCTGCTTAACCCGCTGGCGATCAAGGAACTGCTCAATTCCGGTGGCAACAGCGTGGTGCGCGGCGTGAGCAACCTGTTCGAAGACCTGTTGCACAACAATGGCCTGCCGCGCCAAGTCAGCAAGCATGCCTTCGAAGTGGGCAAGACAGTGGCGACCACGCCCGGCTCGGTGGTGTTTCGCAACGAGCTGCTGGAGTTGATCCAGTACAAGCCCATGAGCGAAAAACAGTACGCCAAGCCGCTGCTGGTGGTGCCGCCGCAAATCAACAAGTACTACATCTTCGACCTGAGCCCGGCCAACAGTTTTGTGCAATACGCCCTGAAAAACGGGCTGCAGACGTTCATGGTCAGTTGGCGCAACCCGGATGTGCGTCATCGCGAATGGGGTCTCTCCACCTACGTGACAGCGCTTGAAGAAGCGCTCAACGTCTGCCGGGCGATCAGCGGCGCCCGCGAGGTCAACCTGATGGGCGCCTGCGCCGGTGGCCTGACCATCGCTGCCCTGCAAGGCCACCTGCAAGCCAAGCGCCAGTTGCGGCGCATCTCCAGCGCCAGCTACCTGGTGAGCCTGTTGGACAGCCAGATCGACAGCCCCGCGACCTTGTTTGCCGATGAACAGACCCTGGAAGCCGCCAAGCGCCGCTCCTACCAGCAAGGCGTGCTGGACGGCCGTGACATGGCCAAGGTGTTTGCCTGGATGCGCCCCAACGACCTGATCTGGAGCTACTGGATCAACAATTACCTGTTGGGCAAGGAGCCGCCGGCCTTCGACATCCTGTACTGGAACAACGACAACACACGCCTGCCTGCCGCCTTGCACGGCGATCTGCTGGACTTCTTCAAGCACAACCCGCTGAGCCATCCCGGCGGGCTGGAGGTGTGTGGCACTCCCATCGACCTACGCAAAGTCACCGTGGACAGTTTCAGCGTGGCCGGGATCAACGACCACATCACGCCCTGGGACGCGGTGTATCGCTCAACCCAGTTGCTGGGCGGCGAGCGGCGCTTTGTACTGTCCAACAGCGGGCATATCCAGAGCATCCTCAACCCGCCGGGCAACCCCAAGGCCAACTACGTCGAAAACCTCAAGCTGAGCAGCGACCCTCGCGCCTGGTACTACGACGCCCAGCACGTCGAAGGCAGTTGGTGGCCGCAGTGGCTGGCGTGGGCACAGGAGCGCTCCGGTGTACCGCGCGAAACCCTCACCGCCCTGGGCAACCAGAATTATCCACCGATGGAAGCAGCCCCAGGCACTTACGTGCGGGTGCGCTGAGCTCAACGATCAGATTAAGAAGACTGGATGAAGACCCGCGACCGTATCCTTGAATGTGCCCTGCAGCTGTTCAACCAGAAGGGTGAGCCGAACGTGTCGACCATGGAGGTGGCCAATGAAATGGGGATCAGCCCCGGCAACCTCTACTACCACTTCCACGGCAAGGAGCCGCTGGTGCTCGGGCTGTTCGAGCGCTTTCAAGGCGAGTTGGCGCCTTTGCTCGACCCTCCCGCCGACGCGCAACTGGAGGCCGAGGATTACTGGCTGTTCCTGCACCTGATAGTCGAGCGCATGGCGCACTATCGGTTTCTGTTCCAGGACCTGTCGAACCTGGCCGGGCGCTTGCCGAAGCTGGCCAAGGGGATTCGCCACCTGCTCACCGCGCTTAAACGCACACTGGCCTCTTTGCTTGCGCGCTTGAAAGCCTCAGGGCAGTTGGTCAGCGGCACCCAGGCGTTGGGGCAACTGGTGGAGCAGATCACCCTCACCCTGCTGTTTTCCCTGGATTACCAGCGGATTCTCGACCGTGAGGGCGAGGTGCAGGTGGTGGTCTACCAGGTCATGATGCTGGTGGCCCCGCATTTGCTGCCGACGGCGCGGCAGGCGACAGAGCGGTTTGCACTCAAGTACCTGGATACCACGGAGTGAACCTGGGGTATTGATAAGCCCGCCATAAAAAAAGCCCGACCTCTGCAGGTCGGGCATTTTTTTGTCCTGAAAGATCAGGACTGACTGGATGTCGGCGGGGTTGCCGAGGTAGCAGTCGGGGTCGCAACAGCAGGGGCCGGTGCGGACACCGAGTTGGCTGTCGAAGCGGTTGATGCCGCAGCGGCAGGTTTTGGTGCTGCTGGTTTTTTTGCTGCCGCTGGCTTCTTGCTGGCGGCGGCCGCGGGTTTAGCGGCCGGCTTGGCTGCTGCTGGTTTGGCTGCTGGTTTCGCAGCGGATGGCTTGGCAGCAGATTTAGCAGTCGCAGGTTTCGCGGCAGGCTTTGCAGCGGCCTTGGCAGCCGGTTTAGCCGCAGGTTTCGCGGCGGCTTTAGCGGCCACTGGCTTGGTGGCAGGCTTGGTGGCCGGTTTGGCGGCAGCTGTTTTAGCGGCTGGCTTGGCGGCGGCTTTGGCTGGAGCCTTGGCCGCAGGTTTGGCTGCAGCTTTAGCCAGAGGCTTGGCAACCGTTTTAACAGCGGGCTTTGCAGCAGCTGTTTTAACCGCAGGTTTTGCAGCAGGCTTGGCCGCCGCCGTCTTCGCTGGAGCCACTTTGGCGCCCGTCAGTTTTTCGATTTGCTTGGTCAGGGTATCGACCTTGCTGTGCAGCGTTTTCAACTCAGCCTTGCTCGGCACGCCCAGTCGCGAAATAGCACTGTTGAGGCGCTTGTCGAAAGTCTCTTCCAACTTGCCCCACGTATCCGAAATGCTCGACTTGGCGGAACCCGCACTGGCCTTGGCAGCGTCCACTTTTTTACCCACTGTGCTCTTGGTCAACTTCTCGGCCTTCTCGCCGTCTTTAACCAAGGTCTCGAAGAGTTTGCTGCCGTCACTGTCGATCTTCGAGTACACGCCTAAACCAGCGAGCCAGATTTTGCGGGAATATTCTTCAACTTTCCCGACCCACGAGCTGCCTTCTTTCTGAGTAGTCTTTTTAACAGCCATCCCGATGTCTCCTTAGTGTTTACGCGCGACACGTTCGAGCAATGCCGTCAGCTCTTCGAGCTTAGCAGAGAGTGTCTCCACGTCATGTTTAGACGCAATGCCGATCCGATTCAAGGCACTGCCGACACGAGTATCAAAAGCTTTTTCAACTTTATCCAGTTGAACTTCAACCCGGCCTTTGACGCTGGAGACATTACTCCTTACTTGGTCAATCTGACTGTTGGCAGCATCAAGTTGTTCAACTACAACTTTTTTACCTTTACTTTCAACACGTTGACCACTCTTAACCAGCTCCTTGAAGTACTCGCCGCCCTCGCTGCCAACCTTGGCATAGGCACCAAGACCTGCCAGCCAAATCTTACGGGCATAGCTTTTAACCTCACTCAGGGTAGTGGCCTGAACGTCGATTTTTTTCTGCAAAATAACTTTGGCCATGGTGCACCTCACACAAAATAGGGGGGAGGACCGCCCGCAGGAGTTGAGGGCTTGGGCACAAAGTAGGGTTTAAAATTAGAATCGGCACCCTAAGAACCTCAGGCTCAGGCCAGGGCTTTATCCAGGGCTTTCTCGATTTCGGACTTGATCGTACCGCTCATGGCCGACATCAACAGGCCCAGTTCCACATCGATACGCAATGAATCATCGGCCACTGCCACCGTGCCTTTGACCCCGGAGCGCGTGAGCTTGAGGGTATCGCCAGACCATGAGGACTCCACGCCATATTTATCCTCGAGTTTGCGCGCCAATTGCTCGGCCTTTGCCCGCGCCTGTTCTTTTCCCAGGGAATGTTCACGTTCAACGGTAATACGGGCCATTGCAATGACTCCTCTTTATAACGACTCAGAACACCCGCCATGCGGCAAAAGGTCTCGGTGAGCGCCTATCTTACCTGCAGCCTTGCCAAGACAAAGCAGGCCTTGGGGATTATCATGTCCCGCATTCTCTTTTGGTGACAGCGATATGACTGATCAGCGCAAAGGCAGCGATGCCGAACCCACCACTCACTTCGGCTTCAAGAACGTCCCGGAAAGCCAGAAAGCGGAAAAAGTCGCTGAGGTGTTCCACTCCGTGGCGGCCAAGTACGACCTGATGAACGACGTGCTCTCCGGCGGCATGCACCGCCTGTGGAAGCGCTTCACCATCGAGCTGTCGGGCGTACGCACCGGCAACCGCGTGCTGGACATCGCCGGGGGTACGGGTGACCTGGCGGCCAAGTTCTCCAAGCTGGTTGGCCCCACCGGCCAGGTGGTGTTGGCCGATATCAACGGTTCGATGCTCAAGGTCGGCCGCGATCGCCTGCTGGACAAAGGTGTGGCCGGCAATATCGAATTCGTCCAGGCCGACGCTGAAAAGCTGCCGTTCCCCGACAATCATTTCGACTGCGTGACCATCGCCTTCGGCCTGCGCAACGTCACCCATAAAGAAGACGCGATCCGCTCGATGCTGCGCGTCCTCAAGCCGGGCGGTCGCCTGTTGGTGCTGGAATTCTCCAAGCCGACCAACGCGCTGATGTCCAAGGTCTACGACACCTACTCGTTCGCCTTCATGCCGCTGATGGGCAAGTTGATCACCAACGACGCCGAGAGCTACCGCTACCTGGCCGAGTCGATCCGCATGCACCCAGACCAGGAGACCCTGAAGTCGATGATGGTGGAAGCCGGTTTCGACCGCGTGACCTACCACAACATGACCTCGGGCATCGTCGCCCTGCACCGCGGCATCAAGCCCTGATGTTGCTTCAAGGCCTTCTCGCCAGCGTTGAACACGGCCTTAACCGTGTGCTGCGCCTGGACAGCACCGCCCTGGCGCGGCTCGCGCACTTGAACGGCAAAGTCATTGCCGTCGACTGCCGCAGCCCCGCCATGCAGCTATTTATCCTGCCCAGCGATGAAGGCCTGCTTCTCGCCACCCAATGGGCCGCCGAAGCTGACTGCACCTTGCGTGCACCGGCCTCCAGCCTGTTGCACCTGGCTTTGAGCCGCAACAAGACCGCCATCCTCCACAGCCCCGAGGTGGAGCTGGAAGGCGACAGTGCGGTGCTGATGGACTTGGCCGCTGTGCTGCAAGACCTGGAGCTGGACTGGGAATACGAACTGTCGCGCTGGATCGGCCCCGTGGCCACCCAACTGATCAGCGGGCACCTGCGCAGCCGCACGCGCTGGTACCAGCAAGGGTTCGCCAGCCTCAACCAGAACCTCGCCGAATACCTGAGCGAAGAATCGCGCACCCTGGTCGGGCAACGGGAAGCGCAAGCGCGCTTTCGTGAGCTCGACAAGGCCAAAATCGACCTGGAACGCCTCGAGGCCCGCTTCGAACGCCTGAGCCGCTCCCTTGATCCAAGCGATAACGCATGAAGCTGCTCGCCGTCCGCCGTTTGTTTCGTATCCAGCGCGTCGTTATCCGCTACCGCCTCGATGACCTGCTGTTTGCCCTGCCCCTGCCGTGGTTCTTGCTGGCGGTGCGTTACGTGCTGCCGTGGCGCTGGTTGCCGCGCAAGCAGCTGGAGCTGAGCCGTGGTGCACGCCTGCGCCTGGCGCTGCAGGACCTGGGGCCGATCTTTATCAAGTTCGGGCAGATCCTCTCGACCCGCCGCGACCTGCTGCCCGAAGATATCGCCGACGAGCTGATGCTGCTGCAAGACCGCGTGCCGCCGTTCGATTCGCAGCAGTCCATGGCGCTGATCGAAGCACAGCTGGGCAAGAAGATCAGCGAAGTGTTCAGCCGCTTCGACGTCGAGCCCCTGGCCTCGGCTTCGGTCGCACAAGTGCACGCCGCGCAGCTCAAAACCGGCGAAGAAGTGGTGGTGAAGGTGATTCGCCCAGGCCTCAAGCCGATCATCGGCCAGGACCTGGCGTGGCTGTTCATCCTCGCCCGCGCCGCCGAACGCTTCTCCGCCGACGCACGCCTGCTGCACCCGGTGGATGTGGTCGCCGACTACGAAAAAACCATCTACGACGAACTCGACCTTTTGCGCGAAGCGGCCAACGCCAGTCAACTGCGGCGTAACTTTGAAGGCTCGCAACTGCTGTACGTGCCGCAAGTGTATTGGGACTGGTGCCGGCCGAAAGTGCTGGTGATGGAGCGCATCTACGGCGTGCAGGTTACCGACCTCGCTACCCTGGCCGACCAGCGCACCGACATGAAGATGCTCGCCGAGCGCGGTGTGGAGATCTTCTTCACCCAGGTATTCCGCGACAGCTTCTTTCACGCCGACATGCACCCGGGCAACATCTTCGTCAGCACCGTCAACCCGTGGAGCCCGCAGTACATCGCGATCGACTGCGGCATCGTCGGCAGCCTGACCCCGGAAGACCAGGATTACCTGGCGCGCAACCTGTTTGCCTTCTTCAAGCGCGATTACCGGCGCGTGGCGCAGTTGCACATTGATTCGGGCTGGGTGCCGGCGGAAACCAAGCTCAATGAATTCGAAGCGGCGATCCGCACGGTATGCGAGCCGATCTTTGAAAAACCGTTAAAGGATATTTCCTTTGGCCAGGTGCTGATGCGCCTGTTCCAGACCGCGCGGCGCTTCAATATGGAAGTGCAGCCGCAGCTGGTGCTGTTGCAGAAGACCTTGCTGAACATCGAGGGGCTGGGCCGCCAGCTGTACCCGGACCTCGACCTGTGGAACACCGCACAGCCGTTCCTTGAACGCTGGATGCGCGAGCGGATGAGCCCGAAGACCATGCTGGGCAACCTGCACAGCCAGTTCGAACAGCTACCGCACCTGGCCAACATGACCCGCGACCTGCTCGAGCGTATGTCCCAGCCCCATGCCAAAGACCCCGAGCCGCCGTGGCGCAAACGCAAAGACGACTGGTTCCTGCGCCTGCTGGGCGCCGCGCACCTTGTGGGCGGCGCGATGCTGGCAATTGGCGGTCCATTGAACCAACTGGGCCACTGGCCGGCCGGTATCATGGTAGCCGTGGGCGTTTATCTGATCGTGCGTCGATAGCCAATCCGGTTATACACTGTCGCAAATTGCCGGAGCCGAAGATGAAAGACTGGCTGGACGAGATCAAGTGGGACAGTGACGGCCTGGTGCCGGCCATTGCCCAGGACTACAAGACCGGGCGCGTGCTGATGATGGCCTGGATGAATCGCGAGGCCCTGAGCCTCACTGCCACTGAGCAGCGCGCCATCTATTGGTCACGTTCGCGTGGCAAACTGTGGCGCAAGGGCGAAGAGTCCGGGCACGTGCAGATCCTGCATGAGATGCGCCTGGACTGCGACGCCGACGTGGTGATCCTGATGGTCGACCAGATCGGTGGTATCGCTTGCCATACCGGGCGCCACAGCTGCTTTTATCGCGTGTTCGAGAACGGCGAATGGAAAGTCGTGGAACCGGTGCTCAAAGACCCGCACGCCATTTATCCCGCAGGACATTGAACATGAGCGATACCCTGAACCGTGTGGCCCAGGTGCTGGAAGACCGCAAAGGCGCGGACGCCGACAGCTCCTATGTCGCCAGCCTGTACCACAAGGGTCTGAACAAGATTCTGGAAAAACTCGGCGAGGAATCCGTCGAGACCATCATTGCGGCCAAGGACGCGCAAATCAGCGGTGATTGCAGCGATGTAATCTATGAGACCGCCGACTTGTGGTTCCATAGCCTGGTCATGCTCGCCCAACTGGGGCAGCATCCACAGGCCGTGCTGGATGAACTGGACCGTCGCTTCGGCCTGTCCGGGCACGCCGAGAAGGCCTCGCGCCCGTCCGCCTGAATAACTAAGACTTGAGGATTTGCAGCATGGGCATTTTTGACTGGAAACACTGGATCGTCATTCTGGTGGTGGTTGTTCTGGTGTTCGGCACCAAGAAACTGAAAAACCTCGGCACCGACGTCGGTGAGTCGATCAAGGGCTTTCGTAAAGCCATGAACGACGACGAAAAACCAGCCGAGCCAACGGTAAACCCGGTGCCCCCGGCCCAGCCTGTACACCCGCAGGCCACCCAGCCGATCACCGAACGTCGCACCTTCGACGTGCAGGCTGAAAAAGTCCAAGAGACGACCCGCAAAGACTCGTGAGCACTGACTAATGTTTGGTATCAGCTTCTCTGAACTGCTGCTCGTCGGCCTGGTGGCCCTGCTGGTACTGGGGCCGGAACGCCTGCCCGGCGCCGCACGCACCGCCGGCCTGTGGATCGGGCGTCTGAAACGCAGTTTCAACGCGATCAAACAGGAGGTTGAACGGGAAATCGGTGCCGACGAGATCCGCCGGCAATTGCACAACGAACATATCCTGTCGTTGGAGCAGGAGGCACGCAAGATTCTCTCCCCGGTGCAAGAACCGGCCAAGCCGGCTACACCACCGGTGGCCGACCACAGTATCGCGCCCGCCCCCGCTGCCGAGCCCGCTCCGACAGAGCCCGCGCCGACGCCCGTTGCGTCGCCCGCGCCCCATGACCCTACATTGCCGCCGCGAGCCCCATGAGCGCTGATAAACCGGAAAACGACCAGCACATGCCGCTGGTCTCGCACCTCTCCGAGCTGCGTACCCGCCTGCTGCGTTGCGTAGCGGCAATCTTCATCATTTTTGCCGGGCTGTTCGCCTTTACCCAGCAGATCTACACCTTCGTTTCCACGCCGTTGCGCCAGTACTTGCCCGTCGGCGCGACAATGATCGCCACCGATGTGTCGTCGCCGTTCCTGACGCCGTTGAAGTTGACCATGATGGTCTCGCTGTTCCTGGCGATCCCGGTGATCCTGCATCAGATCTGGGGCTTTATCGCCCCGGGCCTGTACAAGCATGAGAAGCGCATCGCCGTGCCATTGCTGGTGTCGAGCATCCTGCTGTTCTACACCGGCATGGCCTTCGCGTACTTCCTGGTGTTCCCGCTGATCTTCAAGTTCTTCGCCGCTGCCACCCCGGCCGGCGTGGAGATGATGACCGACATCACCAGCTACCTCGACTTCGTGATGACACTGTTCTTCGCCTTCGGCGTCGCTTTCGAAATCCCCGTGGCCGTGGTGTTGCTGGTATGGATCGGCGTAGTCGACGTCAAGTACCTGAAGAAGATCCGCCCGTACGTGATCATCGGCTGCTTCGTGGTCGGCATGATCCTCACGCCGCCGGACATCTTCTCCCAGACCTTGCTCGCCGTGCCGATGTGGATGCTGTTTGAAGTGGGCATCCTGTTCAGCGGCTTGATCAGCAAGCGTGGCGAACACCCGGATGACCAGGCTGCCGACGACGACCAGCCGCCAGCGACCCAGTCGTGAACCTGCTGCTGCTTCTCGATGCCGACTTTATCGCGGCGGACCGGGTGGTGCTGCGTGATCGGCGTCTGGTGCATATGCAGGAAGTCCACCGCGCCGTTGTGGGTGACTACCTGCGTGTGGGCCGCATTGGTGGGCTGATGGGCAATGCCCAACTGCTGCGCCTGGACGTCGGTGAAGCCGAGCTGCAAGTCAGCTTCGATCAATCGCCGCCGCCCAAACTGCCCCTGACCCTGCTGCTGGCCCTGCCCCGCCCGAAAATGCTGCGCCGGGTGCTGCAAACGGTGGCGGCCATGGGCGTGCCGAAGGTGGTGCTGGTCAACAGCTACCGCGTGGAAAAAAGCTTCTGGCAGACCCCCTTCCTGGAGCCTGAGGCGGTGCGCGAGCAACTCATCCTCGGCTTGGAACAGGCGCGGGACACGGTACTGCCCGAGATCATTATCGAAAAACGCTTCAAGCCGTTTGTCGAAGATCGCCTGCCGGCCATGGTTGAAGGCACCCTGGGCCTGATCGGCCATCCCGGTGATTATCCTGCGTGCCCCCGGGGGCTGGATGAGCCGGTGACGCTGGCGATTGGCCCGGAAGGTGGTTGGATACCCTATGAGGTGGACCTGCTGACCAAGGCCGGTCTACAGCCGGTGCAGCTAGGTGCGCGCATCCTTCGGGTTGAAACCGCCGTGACGGCCCTGCTCGCCCGACTGTTCTGATATCAAATCCAAAAACACCACAGCCCAGATGTGGGAGGGGGCTTGCCCGCGATAGCGGTGTATCAATCACTGAATGTGGTGACTGACACTCTGCCACCGGGGGCAAGCCCCCTCCCACATTGGATCTCTGGCGCTACAGAATCCTATGCACATGCCGATAGCCTCTGGATAAGTCCAAGCCTTGTTCCAGGGGAGTTCGCAGCATGTATCGTTGGTTAGCCGAGAAACTGGGGAATGTCAGCGTCAACCGCAAGCTGAGCGTCGGCTTTGGCCTGGTGTTGATCCTGACGCTGTTGATCACCTTTACCGGCTGGACCGGCCTGGGTGACGTGATCAGTCGCGGCGACAAGCTGGGCTTCATCTCCAGCCTCAACGGCCTGACCAAAGACCTGCGCCTGGCGCGCCTGGACTTCGAAATGCGCCGCGGCGAACAAGGCACCGACGCGGTCGACGGCCTGCTCGCCCAATTGGACAGCGGTTTGAAAACCGCCGCCGAGCTGATTGAGCAACCCGACGATAAAGCCTTGGTCGAACAACAGCTGGAAGCCTTGAACCAGTATAAAAAAGCTTTCACCGCCATGGTCCAGGCGGGCCTCAAGCGTGAGGGCGCGCGCAGCAAGCTCGGCGATACCGCCGACAACGCCGTGGCCAAGATCAACGAAGTTGAAAAAGCCCTGCTGCAAGGCGACAGCGTCATCCAATTCAATAGCGTCGTCGACCTGAGCAAGCTGATCCAGCAAGCGCGCTTCCAGGTACGCGGCTACACCTACAGCGGCAAGGTCGAAGCCGAGCAGCCGGCCCTGGACGCCATCGACAACGCCCTGAAGAAAGTCACTGAACTCGAAGGCCAGGTGCCGGCGCAGTACCAGGCCAACCTGCAAGAAGCAGGTGTTTCACTGCAAGCCTACCGCGCTGCAGTCAGCCAGTATCGCGACGCCCAGGTGGCCAGTGCGGCGGCGTTGAAAATCATGACCACCCAAGGCGACATCCTGCTGGGCCACAGTGACAAACTCACCACATCGCAAACCGCCGTGCGAGATCACGATGCCGCCCAGGCCAAATATTGGCTATTGCTCGCCACCGTACTGGCGCTGATCTTCGGCGTGCTCGCTGCCTGGGCCATTACTCGCCAGATCGTCATTCCCCTGAACCAGACCCTCAAAGTCGCCGAGCGCGTGGCCTCCGGCGATCTGAGCCACAATCTGGATTCCGCCCGTCAGGACGAACTGGGCCAGTTGCAACGCGCCATGCAGAGCATGACCGTGGGCCTGCGCGAGTTGATCGGCGGTATCAGCGAGGGTGTCACCCAGATCGCCAGCGCGGCCGAACAGTTGTCCGCGGTGACCGAGCAGACCAGCGCCGGGGTCAATAGCCAGAAAGTCGAGACCGACCAGGTGGCTACCGCCATGAACGAAATGGCCGCCACTGTGCAGGAAGTGGCGCGCAATGCCGAGGAGGCGTCCGAAGCCGCCGTGGCCGCCGACCAGCAGGCCCGTGAAGGCGACCAGGTGGTCGGTGAAGCCATCGCCCAGATCGAACGCCTGGCGACCGAGGTCGGCAACTCCACGGTCGCCATGGGCGACCTGAAGCGCGAAAGCGACAAGATCGGCAGCGTGCTCGACGTGATCAAGTCCGTGGCCCAGCAAACCAACCTGCTGGCCCTCAACGCAGCCATTGAAGCGGCGCGTGCCGGTGAGGCCGGGCGCGGTTTTGCCGTGGTGGCCGATGAGGTGCGCAGCCTGGCCCAGCGCACGCAGAAGTCCACTGAGGAGATCGAAGAGTTGATCGTCGGCCTGCAAAGCGGCACACAGCAGGTGGCGGCCATCATGGACAACAGCCGTGGGCTGACCGAAAGCAGCGTTGAGCTGACGCGCCGAGCCGGGAATGCGTTGGGCAATATCACCCGCACCGTCTCGACCATCCAGGCGATGAACTCACAGATCGCCACCGCCGCCGAGCAACAAAGTGCGGTAGCCGAAGAGATCAACCGCAGCGTGCTGAATGTGCGCGATATCTCCGAGCAAACGGCGGCAGCCAGCGAAGAGACCGCCGCCTCGAGTACCGAACTGGCGCGCCTGGGCACTCATCTGCAAGCCTTGGTCGGCCGCTTCCGGGTCTGACCTGATCCCACTCTGGTGGCGGCCCGTCCTGGGCCGCCTGCAACTTATGAAATTTCCTACACGTCTTTCAGGTCAATTCTTACGCGCCCTATGCCGAAAAGATTTAGCGTTCTCACTCCTCCTGACCTGCGTCAGCCGGGGTGCGAAGCGCTCTCTTTTCTGATGGAGGTGCATCATGTTTCGACCACTGACCCGCGTATTAGGCAACACCAGCGTCACCCTCAAACTCATCCTTGGCTTCGGCCTGGTACTGGCGCTGTGCATGGCTGTCGCCCTGACGGGATGGCAGGCCCTGAACGCCTCGCTGTTTCGCGCTCAAACCTTGACCACCCTTTCGCGCCTCGCCGTGACCGGCGAAGAATTGCGCGCCGAGCGGATTGTGTACCGCGTCGTGAATGACCCGGCAAGCTTTGACAAACTCGGCCGGCACATGGAGAAAATCGACGGTTATCTGGTCGAGTTGGCCGACCGCCTGAAGATCCCCATGCACCTGCAGCAAGTCCAGGATTCCAGCCGCCTCAGCGCACGCTTCAAGACGGCACTGGCCGGTCTGCCCAATCTGATGGAGCAACGCGAGCAAGCGCAGAAACGGCTCACCAACAGCTCCGTGAACGCCAGTGACACCCTTGGACAACTGTCCAGCGACTTGCCCGACCAGAATGACGAGAAAGCCCTGGACAGCGTAGAAAACCTGCGCCAGGCCATGGAGGCCGCCGAAGACCGCGCCAAGTCCCCGGCCTGGGCCGCCGACACACTGCAGCTCTACACGCAAGCGGTGGATGCTGCGCTCAAAACCCTCGACGGCGCCCAGTCGGCCGTGACGGCGCTGCCGGTAGACAGCACCGCGCTGAACAGTGCCTTGCTCGATTATCGCGCCCAACTCGATCGCCTCAAGGAGGCGCAGGTCACCGTTGAAACCGTCCAGAACCAACTGGAGCAGTGGCTGGACCAACTGCTGTCGCAAAGCGACCGGTTGAGCGAGGAGCAGACCCAGCAACGCGACAAGGAAGCCGACCTGGCGCGCCTGCTGATGCTCTATGTAACCGGCGCAGCGCTGCTGCTCGGCGCCCTCGCAGCCTGGCTGATCGCCGGTCAGATCGTCAGGCCGCTGCGTCAGGCGCTGCAAACCGCCAACCGTATAGCCGAGGGTGACCTGAGCCACGACATCACCACGTCACGGCGCGATGAACTGGGCCAATTGCAGCGCAGCATCGGCCAAATGACCCTGAACCTGCGCACGCTGATCGGTGGCATCACCGACAGCGCCCGCCAGATCGCCAGCGCCGCCGAGCAATTGTCCGCCGTCACCGAGCAAACCCGCGCCGGGGTCAATGGCCAGAAACTGGAAACCGAACAGGTCGCCACCGCCATGAATGAAATGCTCGCCACCTCCCAAGAGGTCGCACGCCATGCCGAGCAAGCCTCAATTGCCGCCACCGAGGCTGATCAACAAGCGGGCGTGGGTGACCAGGTGGTGGCCGAGGCGATTACCCATATCGAGCACCTGGCCGAGCAAATGAACCGCTCAAGCGAGGCGATGCAAGGCCTGCAACAGGAAAGCCAGAAGATCGGCAGCGTGCTGGAGGTGATCAAGTCGGTGTCCGAGCAGACCAACCTGTTGGCCCTCAACGCCGCTATCGAAGCGGCACGCGCGGGTGAGGCAGGTCGCGGTTTCGCCGTAGTCGCCGACGAGGTGCGCACCCTGGCCCAGCGTACCCAACAATCAGCCGAGGAAATCGAAGGGTTGATCGAGGGGCTGCAGCGGGGCACACAACACACTGCCGACATCATGGACAACAGCCTCAGCCTGACCGACAACAGTGTGGAACTGACGCGTCGCGCAGGTCAGGCGCTGGCCAACATCACCCGCACGGTCTCGGTGATCCAGGAAATGAACCCGCAGATTGCCGCGGCGGCCGAGGAGCAAAGCGCAGTGGCCGAGGAGATCAATCGCAGCGTACTGAAGGTCAAGGAAGCGTCGGAGCAAACCTCGACGGCCAGTGAGCAGACGGCGGCAGCCAGTGTTGAACTGGCACGCCTGGGCTCCGAGCTGGCGCGTTCGGTAGGCCGCTTCAAGGTCTGAGCGGCTACAGCACCTGGCGCAGGAAGGCTTGTGCCCGTGGGTCCTGGGGAGCGGCGAAGAAGGCGGCGGGCGCGGCATCTTCCAGCAGTTTGCCGTGGTCGAAAAACAGCACCCGGTCCGCCACTTCCCGGGCAAAGCCCATCTCGTGGGTGACGCAGACCATGGTCATGCCTTCCAGGGCCAGGGTCTTCATCACGTCCAGCACTTCACCGACCATTTCCGGATCGAGGGCCGAGGTGGGCTCGTCAAACAGCATCACCTTGGGCTCCATGGCCAGGGCCCGGGCAATCGCGACCCGCTGCTGCTGGCCGCCAGACAGGCGTGACGGAAACTCATGGGCCTTCTGTGCGATACCGACCTTTTCCAGCAGGGCCAGGGCCTTGGCCTCGCGCTCTTGCTTGCCGCGCTTGCGCACAACCTTTTGCGCCAGGCACAGGTTTTCCAGCACGGTCATGTGCGGGAACAGGTTGAAATGCTGGAACACCATGCCAACTTCACGCCGGTAGGCATTCACATCGGTCTTAGGGTCGGCCAGTTGCAGGCCGTCGATGCTCACCGAGCCCGAGTCGAATTCTTCCAGACCGTTGAGGCAGCGCAGGAAGGTGGACTTGCCGGAGCCCGACGGGCCGATCACCACCAGCACTTCGCCCTTGGCGACCTGGGTGGTGACATGATCCACCGCGCGCACCACGTGCCCACGGGTATCGAAGACTTTTACCAGATCGCGCACTTCAATCACTTTGGGCGAGCCTCCGCTCAAGCCGGCTGGCCATTTTCGACAGCGGCAGGTTGATCAGCAGGTACAGGCCTGCCACACAGAACAGGATCTCAAACGGCGAGAACGAGGTGGTGATCACCTCGCGGCCACTCTTGAGCAACTCGGTAATCGCGATCACCGACACCAGCGACGTGTCTTTTACCAGGCTGATAAATTGCCCGGCCAGGGGCGGCAGCACGCGCTTGAAGGCTTGCGGCAACACCACATGGCGCATCGACTGGCTGGCGCTCAAGCCCAGGGAACGCGCCGCTTCGTCCTGGCCACGGGTGATGGACTGCACCCCGGCGCGGACGATTTCCGCCACGTAGGCGCCGGTGAACAACGACAGCGCGGCGATCCCGGCAAACTCCCGGGATAGGTTGAGTACCGTGCCGATAAAGAAATAGAAAATGAAGATCTGCACCAGCAACGGCGTACCGCGCACCAGTTCGACGTAGATCGTCGACAGGTCGCGCAAGGTCGGGTTTTTGGAGAGCCGGCACAACCCGGTCGCCAAGCCAATGGCCAAGCCTAGGACGCCGGACACCACCGACAGCCACAACGTGGTCCACAAGCCCCACATCAACGGCCCGAGCGCCCACTGGCGAGTCACGCCGACCACATCGCCCTCAGCCACATCGTCGCCGCGGGCCACTTGCAGGCTGTTGTCGGCAACCGTGAGCTTTTGCTCGCCCCCCGCGTCATTGCGCAGGGTGACTTCGGCCATGTCGCCTTTGCGCACCAACTCGACCACGGTGGACATATCCGCAGCGCGTTGGGAGGTCTCGGCTTGATAGGCAAAGTATTGCGGAATGCGGTTCCAGCGCCACTCGTAGGACATCAGCGAGGTGGCGTAGTACAAGGCGCCAGCCAGGCCGACCAGCACAACCACGGTGAGCAGGTGCCAGGGCCATTGGGCTTTTTTCTGTTTCATTTCATTTTCCGGATGCAGTGCTTTTGTAGGAGCGAGCTTGCTCGCGAAAAATCCGAGAACCCGTTGGGTGTCAGGATTGCCGCGTTACCATTGACGATTTTCGCGAGCAAGCTCGCTCCTACACCGTCAAGCTTTTATTCCATGTCCTTGAGCCACTCGGAGCTCTTGAACCACTTGTCATGGATGCGATCGTAAGTGCCGTCGTTCTTGATCTGGTGCAGGAAGTTGTTGATGAAGTTGATGCTGTCGTAGTCACCCTTCTTCAAGCCGAACGCCAGGGGCTCGAAGGTGAAGGGCTCTTCCAGGAACACCAGCTTGCCGTTGCCGACTTTCTTCTCGGCAACCACGTTGTACGGCGCGTCATATACAAAGGCATCGGCCTTGCCGTTGACCACGTCCAGCACACCCTCTTGCTCGTTGTCATAGCCGTGGTACTTGGCCTTGGAGATCAGCTTCTTGGCCACCATTTCACCGGTGGTGCCGAGCTTGGAGGTCAGGCGGTATTTCTCGTCGTTCAGGTCTTTGTAGGACTTGATCGTGCCTTCCAGGTCCTTGCGGATCAGCAGCGTCTGGCCGACCACGATGAAGGGTTCGCTGAAGTTCAGGCGCAGGTTGCGCTCCTGGGTCAGGGTCATGCCGCTGCCGATCATGTCGAACTTGCCGGTCAGGAAGGCCGGGATGATGCCGTCATAGCCAGTAGAAACCAGCTCCAGCTTGACCCCCATGGACTTGGCCATGGCCTTGAGGATGTCGACTTCGAAACCGATGATCTCACCGCGCTTGTCGGTCATTTCAAACGGCATGTAGGTCGGGTCCATGCCGACTTTCAGCGTGCCGCGCTTGACCGCATCGTCGATGGCACCGGCCTGTGCCGCCGTGGCAGCGACCAGCGCAGTGACACCGAGCAGCAGCATCGAAAGATACTTTTTCATCAACAAGTCCCCTGAACGATTCTTATAAGGTCGGCGCGCAAAGGGCTGCGCCATTTCGGGGTGCGATCCTAACCCACTCGTTGTCCGTCACAAAGGTTTCACGGGTAAATCATATCGGCGCATGTCGGAAAACCCCGACAGCGTTGCAGTTCAATGCAGAGGTAGACACATCGGCGCAGCGGCTGGGCAATTGATTGATGTGTAAGTAGTTATGACGATCACTCAAGCTCAGACACCCAGGCAGTGTCCGTGAACCACTTGTCATGCAGGCGATCGTAGGTGCCGTCCTGGGCGATCTGGTTGAGGAAGTGATTGATCCAGTTGAGGCTGTCGTAATCACCTTTCTTCAAGCCAAAGGCCAGGGGCTCGAAGGTGAAGGGTTGCTCCAGTGCCAGCAATGCGCTGTTCTGCGGCCGGTTCATCGCGATCAGGTTGTAGGGCGCGTCATGCACAAACGCGTCAACCTCACCGTCTACGACCTGCCGCACCCCCTCTTCCGGGGTCGTCACAGTCGTGAGACGCGCCGCCCCGAGAAAGCGCCGTGCCGCGGCCTCTCCTGTGGTGCCTTCAATGGAGACGACTTGATAACCGGCTTGGTTCAAGTCTTCAATGCTGGAAACCGCACTCGCCAGGCGAGGATGCAAAAGCACTGACTGGCCCACCACGATGAACGAGTCGCTGAAATTGAGTTTCATATTGCGCTCCTGGGTGACAGTCATGCCGCTGCCAATGAGATCAAACTTTTTCGCCATCAACCCCGGCAGCAGCTCCTTATAGGGCACCGCCACCAGCTCAAGCTTTACGCCCATCGCACGGCTCATGGCATGAAGCAAGTCGATTTCAAAGCCGATGATGCGCCCTTGCTTATCAAGCATTTCAAAGGGTACGTAATTGGGAGTCGTGCCTACTTTCAGCACACCACGGCGAACAGCATCGTCCAGCGCACCCGCCTTCAGCAGCCCAGTGTGTACCAATAGGAAACAGCTAATCAGCAATGCCGCACAGTACTTCTTGATCATGGATGCCCCCGTGGCGAGTCAAATTTTGGGGGGCGATGCTAACCCAGCTACAGGCACGGCAATACGCTTCGAACAAAGGTCTTTTGTTTCGAAATAACAAGGAGTTAGCGATGCAAAGAAGGAACTGTAAACGCTGTAGGACCAGCGTTTGGAACACCCCCGAGGCGAGCCCTCGGGGGCGTCTGAATCAGGCCGGTTGAGCCTCGGCCGACTGCGGTTGCAGCGGCAGCAACGGCGCATGCGGATCAGCCTTGATCGATGCACGCCAGGCACCAAGCCACTCGGCGTGACCTTCGCTCCAGACCTGCTCATGCAGGCGGGCCAGGGCCACGGGGTCGCTGAGCAAGGCCAGGCGCTCACTGTTGTTGAGACCGGCCGGGCCGACTTTCAACGCGTGGCGAACACGTTCCATGCGCAGGTACTCGATCGGCTCTGCCTCACGGTGACGGGAGGTCGCCAAGGCGCAGGCCAGGGCGTTCTGCTGCGGGTCGACAACCGAACGCACAAACCCGTCATTGAGGGCGTGCCAGCGGTTTTCATGGGTGTATTGCTCGGTCGACAGCAACGCTTGCGGCGGATTGTATTCCTCAGGGATCAGGAACAGGCTCTCGTCGCGGGACTTGAGACCCAGCTTGACCCGGCTGGAAATCACCGACACCGGGATCGACAGCATCAGCGAGCCGACAATCGGGATCAGCCACCACAGGAAGCTTGGGTTCAACCACACCACCAGCAGGGCCCACAGGAAGCCCAGCAGGGTTTGCGGCCCGTGGCGCTTGACCGCTTCGCTCCATGGCGTGGAGTCGTCGTCACGCTGCGGCGAGTTCCAGGTGGCGGCCCATCCGAGGAACGCGGCAAGCACGAAACGCGTGTGGAAAATCATCCGCACCGGCGCCAGCAGCATGGAGAACAGCATTTCCAGCAGCATCGACAAGGTCACCTTGAACTTGCCGCCGAACTCTTTCGCGCCCTTGGCCCAGATCAGGATGATGCTCAGCAGTTTAGGCAAGAACAGCAGCACGATGGTGGTGGAGAACAGCGCTACCGCCTTGTCCGGATGCCATTGTGGCCACAGCGGGTACAACTGGCGTGGAGCCATGAAGTACTGCGGTTCCATCAGGGTATTCACCGCCAGCAACGCGGTGGACAACACCAGGAAGAAGAACCACAACGGCGCCGACAGGTAGGACATCACGCCGGTCAGGAACACCGCACGGTGCACCGGGTGCATGCCTTTAACCAGGAACAGGCGGAAGTTCATCAGGTTACCGTGGCACCAGCGACGGTCACGCTTGAGTTCGTCCAGCAGGTTCGGCGGCAGCTCTTCGTAGCTGCCCGGCAGATCGTAGGCAATCCACACGCCCCAGCCGGCACGACGCATCAGCGCAGCTTCAACGAAGTCGTGGGAAAGGATTGCACCGGCAAATGCGCCTTTACCGGGCAACGGCGCCAGGGCGCAGTGCTCGATGAATGGCTTCATGCGGATGATCGCGTTGTGACCCCAGTAGTGGGATTCACCCAGCTGCCAGAAGTGCAGGCCGGCGGTAAACAGCGGGCCGTACACGCGGGTGGCGAACTGCTGCATGCGCGCATACAGGGTGTCCATGCCCGACGCCCGTGGCGCGGTCTGGATGATCCCCGCATCCGGCGTGGCTTCCATCAGGCGCACCAGGCTGGTCAGGCACTCGCCGCTCATCACGCTGTCGGCGTCGAGCACCACCATGTACTTGTAGTCACCGCCCCAGCGACGGCAGAAGTCGTCTAGGTTACCGCTCTTGCGCTTTACGCGGCGACGACGGCGGCGATAGAAGATCTTGCCGAAGCCACCGGCCTCGCGGCACACATCGAGCCAGGCTTGCTGCTCGGCGATGCAGATGTCGGCCTCGTTACTGTCACTGAGCACGAAGAAATCGAAGCGATCCAGGTCGCCGGTGGCGGCCACCGACTCGAACGTCGCACGCAAACCCGCGAATACACGCGGCACGTCTTCGTTGCAGATCGGCATCACCAGCGCGGTGCGCGCATCCTTCGGAATCGGCTCGTCGCCGGCACTTTTACCGGAGATGCGATATTTATCGTGACCGGTCAGCAGCTCGAGGAAGCCCATCAGCGCGGTCCAGAAACCAGCCGACACCCAGCAGAACAGAATCCCGAACATGATAAGGATGCTGGTTTGCAGGGCGTAAGGCAGTACCTGGGTTGCCGTTTGCAGCAGGGTCTGGTTGCGGATTTCGTCGAAGTCGACCAGCGACCAGCCCTGGTACGGCATGATGCCTTTCATGTACCAGCCAGCCACGATGGTCTGGCCGAGCATCAGCACCAGCAGGATATAGCGCCGGATCGAACCCACGGTACGCCAGCGCGCAGCCGGCAACACCCGCTCGTCTTTCGGTGGCTTGGGCGGATTGGTGCGACCGGTGATCCGCCGCCAGCCACGCACCAGGATATTGGTGCGCCAAGGCTCGGGCACCACTTTGGTCCGGCGGATCGGCGGCGTGGCCTTGAGGCATACGCGACCGCTGGCGTCGAGCGCCAGCATTTCGGCGTCTTGCAGCTCTTCGGCAGTGCTGAGGGTCAAGCGACGGCCGACCGAGGCCTGGGCGGCGTCGGTCGGTGCGTCGAAGGTTTTTGACGACAGACGCTCATGCAACTCGCTGAACGAGCGGCAGCCCGCCAGCTCGGCGCGCTGCTCGGCCGTCATGGGCAGATGCGCCAGGTACTCGGACAGAGTCTCGGGCGTTACTTGGGAATTACTCATCGGCAGGCAACTGATAGCTCCAGGTTTCGGTCAGGACTTGCTCGGTCTTGATCGGCTCCGGAGTGGCTGGGGCAGCTTCTGGCTGCGGGGCTTGCTTGTCTTTCGCGTCTTTCTTGGCCTGCTTCTCGTGCTGCTTGGCCAAGACTTTGTCGGCTTTCAACACATGGGTGGAAACCGGCTCAGGCTCTGGCTGCACGATATCCTGCACCAGTGCCGCACGCATTTCGGTCGGCTTGCCGGCGTCCTTGATCTTCATGCGCAGGGTCAGGCGCCAGCCTTTGGTGTGCTCATTGTAGCGCACACTGTTTTCGACCAGCTCGGCGTTATCGCCCACGCTCACCTGGCTGCGCACCGGGGCGTCCGGCAGCAGTTTCTTCAGGGACGGGCCCTCGAAGTCCACCAGGTAGGCCACGCTGCCATCGGGCTGACGGATCAGGTTGGATTGTTTCACGTCACCGGTGGAACGCAGGGTCTGCTTGACCCAGGCGCTCTCCGGCGAGTGGAATGCCGCGTCATCCAGGGTCCAGTGCAGGCGGTAGGCGATGTCCAGTGGCTTGCCGACTTCCGGCAGTTCGGCCGGGCTCCAGAAGGCCACGATGTTGTCGTTGGTTTCGTCGGCAGTCGGGATCTCTACCAGGTCGACGGTGCCCTTGCCCCAATCACCTTCTGGCTCGATCCAGGCGCTTGGGCGCTTGTCGTAGTTGTCGTCCAGGTCTTCGTAGTGGCTGAAGTTGCGGCCACGTTGCAGCAGGCCGAACCCACGCGGGTTCTCGACGCTGAAGTTGCTGACCGACAGGTGTTTAGGGTTGTTCAACGGGCGCCAGATCCACTCGCCATTGCCGGCATGGATCGACAGGCCGCTGGAGTCGTGCAGCTCGCGACGGTAGTTGAGGACCTTGGACGGCTGGTTGGCGCCGAACAGGAACATCGAGGTCAATGGGGCCACGCCCAGCTTGCTGACCTTGTCGCGCAGGTACATCTGCGATTTCACATCGACCACGGTGTCGGTGCCAGGGCGCAGGATCAGGCGATAGGCGCCAGTGGCGCGCGGCGAATCCAGCAGGGCGAAGATCACCAGGTGCTTGTCACCCGGTTTTGGACGTTCGATCCAGAACTCGGTAAAACGCGGGAACTCTTCGCCGGACGGAAGTGCGGTATCAATGGCCATCCCACGGGCAGACAGGCCATATACCTGGTCCTTGCCCACGACGCGGAAATAGCTGGCGCCGAGCATGGTCATGATTTCGTCTTGCTTGTCGGCCTTGTTGATCGGGAAAAGCACACGGAAACCGGCATAACCCAGCTGTTCAGTGGCCTTGGGATCGAATTTCACGTCGCCGAAATCGAAACGCGTCGGGTCGTACTTGATTTCATGCACGCTGTCGGCAGTGACTTCGTTGATTTTCACCGGCGTGTCGAAATGCATGCCCTGGTGATAGAAGGACAGCTTGAACGGGGTGTTCTGATCGGCCCACTCGGCTTTTTCATTGCGGAAACGAATCTTCTGGTAGTCAGCGAATTTCATTTCGCGGAATTCGTTCGGCAGATTGCTGCGCGGAGCTTCGTATTTCTGCCCGGCCAGCTCTTTTGCCTTGGCCGACACATCATCCAGACTGAATGCCCACAGTTGACCCGCGCCGAACAGGCAAAACAGGGCAGAGCCCGTCACCAGTGCGTTTCGTAACCGTTTGGCAGACAATTTTGGTGCATTACAGGGACTAACAATCACGAGCAACCCTCGCCGAAAACAGATCAAAAAACCAACGGCCAGCTATCTATATGCCAGGTTGGCGAGCAATGTTCCGACTCCCCTAGGGCCAAATGATTCCCCAAAGGCTATCGGACAAGTCTCTACCTAAGTCAAAAATGGACCAAACAACGCTGATCCCCGTAGCGCGCGATTATCTAGTAGCCCGCGAGACAACGCATCAGGGACAGTGAAGTATTTGTAGCGAAAACCTGCGTTTTTCAGCATTAAAGTCGTTTTTAATACATTCATGTCTGTAAGAGGAAGGTCACAGGGCCATCATTGACCAAATGCACCTGCATATCGGCGCCAAAACGCCCTGAAGCCACCTTGCCATGCAATTGTTGCGCTTGTAACAACAAGTGCTCAAAAAGCGCCGCTCCCAGGGCCGGTGGGGCCGCCGTGGAGAAACTTGGCCGCAGCCCGCTTTTTGTATCCGCCGCCAGGGTGAACTGCGACACCAGCAGCAAACCGCCGCCGATATCCTTGAGCGACAGGTTCATCTTGCCCTCGTCGTCGCTGAACACCCGATAGTTAAGCAGCTTGTGCAACAGTTTGTCGGCGCTCTCGGGCGTATCTGAAGGTTCGACGGCGACCAGCACCAGCAAACCCTGGTCAATCGCGCCCACGACCTCCCCGGCAACTTCGACGCGGGCGCCACGCACCCGCTGCAACAGGCCCTTCATGCTTCTTCAGGGGGCAGATCAAGCAGGCGCCGTGCCATTTCGCCGGTCGCTCGCACCAAAGCGTCGGTGATACCCGGCTCGGAGGCCGCGTGCCCGGCCTCGCGAATCACCTGTAGCTCGCTGTTGGGCCAGGCCTGATGCAGCTCCCAGGCGTTATCCAACGGGCAGATCATATCGTAGCGACCGTGGATGATGACGCCGGGCAGATGAGCGATCTTGTGCATATCGCGAATCAGCTGGTTGGGCTCCAGGAAGGAGTTGTTGGTGAAGTAATGGCATTCGATGCGGGCAATGGACAAGGCGCGCTGCGGCTCGGAGAAGCGCTCGACATGCTGCGGGCTCGGGCACAGGCCAAGCATGCGCCCTTCCCAACCAGACCAGGCCTTGGCTGCATGCATCTGGGCGATCTGGTCGTTGCCGGTCAGGCGTTTGTGGTAGGCGGCGATCATGTCGTGGCGCTCTTCCACCGGAATCGGCGCCAGGTAGTCCTGCCAGTAATCCGGGAACAGGCGGCTCGCACCCTCCTGGTAGAACCAGTGGATGTCCTGCGGGCGGGCGAGGAAGATGCCGCGCACGATCAGGCCAAGCACGCGCTCGGGATGGGTTTGCGCGTAGGCCAGGGCCAGGGTCGAGCCCCAGGAACCACCGAACAGTACCCATTTGTCGATGCCCAGGTGCTCGCGGATGCGCTCAAGGTCGGCGACCAGATCCCAGGTGGTGTTGTTTTCGAGGTTGGCACGCGGGGTCGAGCGACCGCAGCCACGCTGGTCGAAGGTCACAATATGGTACAGGTTCGGGTCGAAATAGCAGCGGCTCTGGGCGTCGCAACCGGCACCTGGGCCACCGTGGATGAACACGACAGGCAAGCCTTCGGGGGAGCCACTTTCATCGACATACAGGGTGTGGGTGTCATCGACAGCCAGATCATGCCGGGCGTAGGGTTTGATCTGCGGGTACCAAGTCTGCATTGCGCGCTCCGTAGGGTGTCGGGTTCATCCCTGGGGGGACGTCTATTATTTTGCCGTCAGGCATCATAAACCCGAATTGTGCAATGAGCATGTCCTTGAGCACTTAGACCTGTGTCAGCAGTTCGCTCCGCAGATAATCCTACAGTCGACCCCTCCAGCCCCTCCGACATTTGGACTGTGTGAATGCAGTCAAAATGTGGGAGGGGGCTTGCTCCCGATAGCTATTTGAGCAACACCCTGAATCATCGGTACCGGCTTTGCCCCCAAGACAAAAACCCTTGCAGCAGTTGCTTCAACACCACCTGGGTCGGTTCGGCCAGGTCGGGACGATAGCGAAACGGCTCAAACTCCTCCATATACGCGCTCTGGCACAACTCCAATTGCACGGCATGGACATCCTGCGCCGGGTCGCCGTAGTGCCGGGTGATGTGGCCGCCCTTGAAACGCCCGTTCAGCACATGGGTGTACTGGGGATGCGCGGCGCAGATGGCTTCGAGCTGGCTGGCCAGTTCCGGATCGCATGCGGCGCCGTTGAAGGTACCGAGGTTGAAGTCCGGCAACTTGCCGTCGAACAGGTGCGGGATCACCGAGCGGATCGAGTGCGCATCGAACAGCAGCGCGTAGCCAAACTCGGCCTTGAGGCGCGCCAGTTCCTCTTGCAGCTGGCGGTGATAAGGACCCCAGATCTTTTGCAGGTAGCTCGCGCGCTCTTCTTCGGAGGGCGTCTGCCCTTCACGGAACAACGGCACGCCATCGAACAGCGTCTCCGGGTACAGGCCGGTGGTGGCGCCTGCATAAAGCGGCTTGTTATCCGAGGGCCTGTTCAAGTCGATGACAAACCGCGAGTACTCCGCGGCCAGGGTGCTGGCGCCCAGTTCTTCGGCAAAGTCGTACAGTAAGGGGATATGCCAGTCGGTGTCCGGCAGGCTTTGCGCCTCGGGGATCAACCCGGCCTCGACCGCAGGCGTTAGGCGCAGGCCGGCGTGGGGCATGCTGATCAGCAGCGGTACGCGGCCTTGTTTGAATGTCAGGACCTTATCCACAACAGAGCTCCTTAAACAGTGACATCGACGCCATGGCGCACGACGCGTTTATCCAGTTCGCCGCCCAGCCAGTAGGCCAGGTCGGCAGGGCGATCAATCTGCCAAGCGACAAAGTCAGCGACCTTGCCCGCCTCCAGCGAACCATGGGTGTCGCCCATGCCCAACGCAGTGGCCGCATGCTGCGTGGCGCCGGCCAGGGCTTCTTCCGGGGTCATGCGGAACAGGGTGCAGGCCATGTTCAGCATCAGGCGCACCGACAACGCCGGCGAGGTGCCAGGGTTGAGGTCGCTGGCAATGGCGATCTTCACCCCGTGCTTGCGCAGGGCCTCCATCGGCGGCAACTGGGTTTCACGCAGGAAGTAGAAAGCCCCCGGTAGCAAGACGGCGACGGTGCCGGCAGCAGCCATGGCGATGGCGTCGTCTTCGGTCATGAACTCCAGGTGGTCCGCCGACAGCGCGTGGTAACGCGCCGCCAGGCTTGAACCGTGCAGGGACGAGAGTTGCTCGGCGTGCAGCTTCACCGGCAGGCCCAGCTGCTGGGCGACTTTAAATACACGCTCAACCTGCTCCGGGGAAAACGCCAGGTATTCGCAGAAGGCGTCCACCGCATCCACCAACCCTTCTGCAGCCAGGGCCGGCAGCATCTCGGTGCAGATGTGCTCGATGTAGGCGTCGGCGCGGTCTTTGTATTCCGGCGGCAACGCGTGGGCGGCCAGGCACGTGGCGCGCACACTTACTGGCAGCGCTTCACCCAGGCGCCGGGCCACGCGCAGCATCTTGCGTTCGTTGGCCAGGTCCAGGCCGTAGCCGGATTTGATCTCCACCGTGGTCACGCCGTCACGCAACAGACTGCGCAGGCGCTTTTCAGCGCTGGCAAACAGTTCATCTTCCGTGGCAGCGCGGGTGGCACGCACGGTGCTGGCAATACCGCCGCCCTTGGCCGCGATCTCGGCGTAGCTGACGCCTTGGAGGCGCTGCTCGAATTCGCCGCTGCGATTACCGCCGAACACCGTGTGGGTGTGGCAATCGATCAGCCCGGGGGTGACCCACGCGCCTTGCAGGTCATGCACCTGGGCGTAATCCACCGTGGGTGCCTGGCTGCGGGGGCCGACCCACTCGATGAGCGAGCCGACAGTCACCATGGCGGCGTCCTCGATGATCGAGTATTTGCCCTGGGCCATGGTTGCGACGTGGCAGTGGTGCCAAAGGGTTTTCATCAACGCCTCCCTAAGTTATCGATGAGACAAGGCCGGGTCGTAGTGGACCCTGGCCGTTTGCCCGGCGGCGGGCTTGACCCACAGCAAGTAAGCGAGGATCAGCAGCACGATCCACACGGCGCCGACCATCAAGGCCGCCTGGGTGTCCGGGAAGTAACCGAGCACGCCAAACACAAACAGCATGAACACAATGGCCGCTGCCGGCGCATAGGGCCAGAACGGTACCGGGAATTTCAGCTCGGCGACCTGTTCCTTGGTCATGGAGCGACGCATGGCGACCTGGGTGAACAAAATCATCAGCCACACCCACACGGTGGCGAAGGTGGCAATCGACGCGATCAGCAGGAACACGTTTTCCGGGATCAGGTAGTTGAGCACCACACCGCCGAGCAACGCGGCGCCCATCACCACTACAGTCATCCACGGCACGCCCTGCCTGGACAACTGCGCAAAACCCTTGGGCGCCTGCCCTTGCTGGGCCAAGCCGTACATCATGCGGCCAGCGCCGAAGATGTCGCTGTTGATCGCCGACACGGCCGCCGAGATCACCACAATATTGAGGATGGTCGCTGCCGAGCCTATGCCCAGGTTGCTGAAGATCTGCACGAACGGGCTGCCCTGGCTGCCGATCTGCGGCCATGGGTAGATCGCCATCAGCACGAACAGGGTCAGCACGTAGAACAACAGGATGCGCAGCGGCACCGCGTTGATCGCCTTGGGGATCACCCGCTGCGGGTCCTTGGCTTCGCCGGCCGTGATGCCAATGATTTCGATCCCGCCAAAGGCAAACATCACTACCGCAAACGAGGCAATCAGCCCGCCGATACCGTTGGGCATGAAGCCGCCGTGGGCCCACAGGTTACTCAAGCCGCTGGCATGGGTTTCACCCGCCGAATGAATGCCGAACAGCATGATGCCAAACCCGCCAAGGATCATCGCCACGATAGCGCCGACCTTGAGCAATGACAGCCAGAACTCCATCTCGCCAAAAACCTTGACGTTGCACAGGTTCAGGCCGCCGATCAAAAACACGATGCCCAGCACCCAGACCCAACGGGCGACCTCAGGAAACCAGAAGCCCATGTAGATGCCGAAGACGGTGACGTCGGCCAGGCAGACGATGATCATTTCAAACGCATAGGTCCAGCCGAGGATAAACCCGGCCATTGGCCCCAGGTAAGTGCTGGCGTACTGGCCGAAGGAGCCGGACACCGGGTTGTGCACAGCCATTTCACCGAGGGCGCGCATCACCATGAACACCGCGGCGCCGCCGATCAGGTAGGCCAGCAGCACGGCAGGGCCGGCCATCTGGATGGCGGAGGCAGAGCCGTAGAACAGCCCGGTGCCGATCGCGGAACCCAGCGCCATGAAGCGAATATGTCGGGCATTGAGCCCGCGTTTCAAACCCTTTTCTTGTTGGTGCATTTCTCTTCCCTATTATTCTTATCCTGAGAAAAACGCGACCTCACCTGTAGGAGCGAGCTTGCTCGCGAAAAACCTGAGAGCGCTGATGGATGTCAGGTTTACCGCGTAATCGTTGGCGATTTTCGCGAGCAAGCTCGCTCCTACAGTGAAGGCGGTCGTGCTTACAAGCTTGGCAGCAACTTGGCCGGCACCAGCTCATTCAGGCAACGGGTGGCAAGCAGTTCGCTGGCGGCATTGATGTCCGGGGCAAAGAAGCGGTCCTTGTCGTAGAACGCTACTTTGTCGCGCAGCATGTCCCGGGCCTTTTCAAGCGCAGGCGAGGTTTTCAAGCCGTCGCGCAGGTCCAGGCCCTGGCACGCTGCAAGCCATTCCACCGCGAGAATGCCACGGGTGTTCTCGGCCATTTCCCACAGGCGCTTGCCCGCGGCCGGGGCCATGGAGACGTGGTCTTCCTGGTTCGCCGAGGTCGGCAGGCTGTCGACGCTATGGGGATGGGACAATGCCTTGTTCTCGCTGGCGAGTGCAGCGGCAGTGACCTGGGCAATCATGAAACCGGAGTTCACCCCACCATTGCCTACCAGGAACGGCGGCAGTTGCGACATGTGCTTGTCCATCATCAGCGAGATGCGCCGCTCGCTCAGGGAACCTATTTCGGCGATGGCCAAGGCCATGTTGTCAGCGGCCATGGCCACCGGTTCGGCGTGGAAGTTGCCACCGGAAATCACATCGCCTTCGGCGGCAAATACCAGTGGGTTATCCGACACCGCGTTGGCTTCCACCACCAGCACTTCGGCAGCCTGGCGGAACTGGGTCAGGCAGGCGCCCATGACCTGTGGCTGGCAACGCAGGGAGTACGGGTCTTGGACCTTGTCGCAGTTCTGGTGCGACTGCGACACCTGGCTGCTTTCGCCCAACAGGTCACGATAGGCCGCAGCCGCATCGATCTGCCCACGCTGGCCACGCGCCGCATGAATACGCGCATCGAACGGCGAGCGCGAACCCAGTACGGCCTCCACGGTGAGGCCGCCACAGGTGAGCGCGCCAGCAAATAGGTCTTCACCTTCGAACAGGCCGCGCAATGCGTAAGCGGTGGATACCTGGGTGCCGTTGAGCAAGGCCAGGCCTTCTTTGGCGGCCAGGGTCAGCGGTGTGAGGCCAGCAACTTTCAGGGCTGCGGTGGCTTCCAGCCACTCGCCCTTGTAACGCGCTTTGCCTTCGCCAAGCAGCACCAGGGACATATGCGCCAACGGAGCCAGGTCACCAGAGGCGCCGACCGAACCTTTCAGCGGAATGTGCGGGTACACCTCGGCGTTGATCAGCGCGATCAGCGCGTCGATCACCTGGCGACGGATCCCGGAGAACCCGCGGCTGAGGCTGTTGACCTTGAGCACCATGACCAGCCGCACCAGCGCATCGCTGATCGGCTCACCGACGCCGGCGGCGTGGGACAGCACCAGGGAACGCTGGAGGTTTTCCAGGTCTTCACTGGCGATGCGGGTCGAGGCCAGCAGGCCGAAACCGGTGTTGATGCCGTAAGCGGTGCGGTTCTCGGCGAGAATCTGCTCCACACAGGCGACGCTGGCTTCAATCTGGGCCGAGGCGCTGTCATCCAGGCTGAGGGTTACCGGCTGCTGGTAGATGGCCCGCAGCTGGGCGAGGGTCAGTTGGCCTGGAATCAGGTTTAGCGCAGTCACATTCGTTCTCCTTGTGAATTATTCTTAGGTGTTCAGTGCAAATTCGGTAACGCAGTTTCTTTAAGCAACTGGGCAGCGGCGGCAATATCCGGCGCCAGCCAACGGTCCTGCTCGTAAGCGGGGACCACTTCGCGCAACAAGCGCCAGGCGTGGTCGGTGCCCACGCCGAAGCGCTGGTCCTTGAGGAATTCGAACGCCTGGGCTGCCAGCAGATACTCGATGGCGAGGATCTGGGTGACGTTGGCCAGCACCTGGTGCAGCTTGAGCGCGGCGTTGGTGCCCATGCTCAAGTGGTCTTCCTGCAGGCCCGAGGTGACGAAGTTGTCGAGCACCGCCGGTTGCGCCAGTTGGCGGTTCTGCCCGCACAAGGATGCGGCGACGTACTGCACGATCATCATCCCGGAGTTGACCCCGGGGTTACTGACCAGGAACGCCGGCAAGCCGCTGACGTGCGGGTTGATCAGGCGGTCCAGGCGGCGTTCGGCCACCGAGCCGATTTCGGCCATGGCAATCGCCAGCATGTCCGCCGCCAGCGCTACGGACTGGCCGTGCGGGTTGGCCTGGGATACCACGCGATAGTTATCCGGCGTGCCAAGCAGCAGTGGGTTGTCCGTGGCGCTGTTGAGTTCAGTCTCGATCTGGCGAGTGGCGTGCTCAAGCTGATCGCGAGCGGCGCCGTGGATCTGCGGGATCGAGCGGATGCTCAGGGCGTCCTGGGTGCGAATACCTTTGCTGCTGGCGATGACTTCGCTGCCGTCGAGCAAGGCGCGCAGGTTGCTGCCTACCTGCTGCATGCCCGGGTGCGGCTTGAGGGCGATGATTTCTTCGTCAAAAGCATCTATCTGGCCACGCTGTGCTTCAAAGCTCATGGCTCCGATCACATCGGCCCATTGCAGCATAGGGTGAGAATCGGCGAGGGCCAAACAGCTCAGGCCGGTCATGCACGGCGTGCCGTTGACCAGGCACAGACCGTCCTTGGCGCCGAGCACCACGGGGTGCAAGCCTTCAGCCTGCAAAGCGTGTTGCGCCGTGACCACCTGGCCGCGATAGCTCACATTGCCGACGCCGAGCAAGGCCACGCCGACATGGGCCATGTGGGTCAGGTAACCCACCGAACCCTGGGACGGCACTTGTGGGGTGATGCCGTGATTGAGCAGCGCCAGCAACGAGTGCACCACCTGCGGATGCAGGCCGGACTTGCCGTGGCTGTAGTTGATGATCGCCGCGCAGATGATTGCGCGGGTCTGCTCGTCGCTGAGCACCGGGCCGACGCCACAGGCGTGGCTCAGCAGTGTATTGCGCGACAGCTGGCTCAGTTGCTCGTCTTTGAGCGACACGTTGCACAAGGCGCCCAGGCCGGTATTGACGCCGTAGGCGCGCTCGCCGCTGGCGACGATGCGTTGCACGATGGCCTGGGCGTTGTCGATGCGCGCCCAGGCCTGGCCCGAGAGCTCGAGCACGGCGCCATGGCGAGCCACGGCGGCCACGTCCTGCCAGCGCATCGGGGTGTCGGCGATGATGATTGTTGTTGCCTGGGGCATCTTCATACCTTCTTCAATTCTTGTGCAGCTTTGCCGGCCCAATCGGGGGCAGTCGCCTCACCACAGGGTTGGGCTCAGACCACCGCCGCCCGCCGCTGAACAAAGCGATCCACATACTCATCCGCCGGCGAATGCAGGATCTCCCGCGGCGTGCCGACCTGGATCAGCTTGCCGTCCTTGAGAATCGCAATGCGGTTGCCGATGCGTACGGCCTCGTCGAGGTCGTGGGTGATAAACACGATGGTCTTGTGCAGGGTCTTTTGCAGCTCGAGCAACTGGTCCTGCATCTCGGCGCGGATCAGCGGGTCGAGGGCGCTGAAGGCCTCGTCCATCAGGATGATGTCGGTGTCGGCCGCCAAGGCCCGGGCCAGGCCCACACGCTGGCGCATGCCGCCGGAAAGCTGGTGCGGGTATTTGTTTTCGTAGCCCTTGAGGCCTACGGTTTCGATCCAGTGCAGGGCGCGCTCGGCACACACCTGCTTGGTTTCGCCGCGTACTTTCAGGCCGTAGGCAACGTTGTCGAGCACGCTCTTGTGGGGCAACAGACCAAAGCTCTGGAACACCATGCTGATCTTGTGCCGGCGGAATTGGCGCAGCGCTTCCATGTCCAGTTGCAGGATGTCTTCGCCGTCCACCAGGATCGCGCCGCTGGTGGGGTCGATCAGGCGATTGAAATGGCGTACCAGGGTGGATTTACCGGAACCTGACAGGCCCATGATCACGAAGATCTCACCAGTGCCGATGCTCAGGGACAGGTCATTCACGCCGACCACGCAGCCGGTCTCGGCCAGTACCTGGTCCTTGGTCTTGCCCTGGCCGATCATGGCCAGGGCATCCTTGGAACGCGCGCCGAATATTTTGAAGACGTTCTTTACTTCGATTTTGCTGACAGTAGTCATTTGCTCGCCTCATGCCGTGGGCGGCCATAAGCCTGGGTAATGCGGTCGATGACCACTGCGAGAATCACGATCGCCAGCCCGGCTTCCAGGCCACGGCCGACGTTGAGGGTCTGGATGCCGACAAGCACGTCTTCGCCCAAGCCACGGGCGCCGATCATCGAGGCAATCACCACCATCGACAGCGCCATCATGGTGGTCTGGTTGATCCCGGCCATGATGCTCGGCAACGCCAGCGGCAGTTGCACGCCGAACAGTTGCTGCCAGCGGTTGGCGCCAAAGGCGTTGATGGCTTCCATGACTTCGCCATCGACCTGGCGAATGCCCAGATCCGTCAGGCGAATCAGCGGCGGCGCGGCGTAGATCACCGTGGCGAAGATCGCCGGTACCTTGCCCAGGCCGAACAGCATCAGCACCGGGATCAGGTACACGAAGCTGGGCATGGTCTGCATGATGTCGAGCAGTGGCATCAGCACCGAACGCAGGCGATTGCTGCGCGCCGACAGGATGCCCAGGGGAATACCGATCAGCACCGAAATCACCGTGGCGACCATCATCAGTGCCAGGGTTTGCATCAGCTTATCCCACAGGCCAACCGCGCCCACCAGGAACAGCAAACCGACGATCACTGCCGTGGTTACCAGCTTGCGCGTGGCGTGCCAGGCAACGCCGCCGACGATGGCCAGCATCAGCCACCAAGGCGCCATGCGCAGCAACCCTTCCAGGTTGACGATGGCCCATAGCAGGGTGTCGGAAATGTGCCGGAACACATCGCCGTAGTTGGTAACCAGCGAGTCCACCCAACCGTTGACCCAGTCGGCGATGGAAAACGTAAAACTCTCAGGAAACATATAGTGCTCTCGATCCAGTGGGTTGTGGCCAGCCGCCCGGCCACCCTTGAGGGTAGCCGCGCACACTTGACCTACAAGGCCGCTTCGATTTTCTTGGCTGCGTCGTCGCTCACCCAGGCGTGCCAGACTTCAGGATGTTCCTTGAGGAAAATTTTCGCCAGTTTTGGCGACTCAATCCGCTCCTTGGCCATGCGGCCGAGGTTCTGGTTGAGCAGGTCGATGGGCAGGTTGACCTTTTCCAGCACGGCCACCAGTTCCGGGGCTTGTTCGTGGAAAGTCTTGGACAGGCCGACCTTGATGGTCACGCTTTTATCCACACCGGGCTTTTCTTCCAGCTTGACCAGGTCGACCTGGCCCATCAGCGGCGTCGGCGACCAGTAGTAGAACAGGATCGGCTCGCCACGCTTGTAGCTCGACAGCACCGCCGCGTCCAGCGCCGGGCCGGTGCCCGGGCGGAAGTTGGTATAGGTGCTTTCCAAGCCGTAGCTCTTGAGCATTTCGCTGTTGTCCAGCTCACAGGTCCAGCCGGCCGGGCAGTTGTAGAAACGGCCCTTGGAGGGCTCTTCCTGGTCCTTGAACACCGAGGCGTACTTGGCCAGGTCGGCGATGCTTTTCAGGTCCGGGGCCTTGGCTTCCAGCTTGCGCTTGGCGTCGCCTTCGATCACATAACGCGGTACGTACCAGCCTTCGACCGCACCGACGACCGGGGCACCGACGCCCACGACCTTGCCGGCCTTCTCGGCCTTGTTCCAGACCTCGCTGCGGCCTACCCACTCCTCGGCAAACACTTGGATATCGTTACTGCCCAGGGCGTTTTCCATGGTGATGGAGTTGCCCGGCAGGCTGTCGGTTTTGCAGTCGTAGCCTTTTTCCAGCACGGTTTGCAGGATGTCGGTGAGCAACATGCCGCTTTCCCAGTTCAGGCCGGCGAATTTCACCGGTTTGCCGGATTCGCACCAGCCGGCCGCCTGGGCGCCGGCGCTTGCCAGCAAGCCAGCCGAGAACAAGGTAGCCAGCAAGGTCTTATTCATAGTCATTGTTGTGACGCTCCCAATCATGAAATGGATTACGGCAGTCAGTAGGCGTCCTGCCCTGTCCACGTCCCATCAGGCCTGTGCAGCCAGCCCGTTTGTTGTGGGTAAAGCGCCCTGCTCTTTTGGCAGGATCAGGTGATCGGGTACCGTGCCGTGCCATTTTTTCGCACACACGTAATACAGGGCCGCCGGCAGTACCAGGCCGATGATCCAGGAAATATCCACGCCACCCAGCGCGGCCACCAAAGGGCCGGTGTAGAACTTGGTGGCGATGAACGGCAGCTGCACCAGCACGCCGAAGACATAGACGCTGATACCCAGCAGGTTCCAGCGCCCGTAGCGGCCGTTCGGGTCGGCCAGTGCCGGCACGTCATAGCGCTCGCGGGTGATGCAGTAGTAATCCACCAGGTTGATCGCACTCCAGGGCGTAAAGAACGCCAGCAGGAACAGGATGAACGACTTGAACGCACCGAGGAACGAGTGCTGGCCGAGCAGGGCGATCAGGGTTGCCGTACCGACGATGGCGAGCACGAACACCAGGCGTTGCATACGCGTGACCTCCAGGCGGCCACGAAAGCCGCTGATGATGGTCGCAATGCACATGAAGCTGCCGTAGGAGTTGAGCGTGGAGATGGTGACCTTGCCGAACGCGATGCTGAAGTACAGCAATGCAGCGGTGGCGCCCGTACCGCTCAGGCCCACGATGTAGGCCACTTCGTGACCGGCGAACTGCCCGTTGGACATCGCCGCGGCAAACACGCCAAGGACCATCGCCACCTGTGCACCGACGACCGAACCTGCACCAGCGGCGAGAAAGGTTTTCACCGATGAGGTCCTGCTCGGCAGGTAACGCGAATAATCCGCCACGTACGGGCCGAAAGCGATCTGCCAGGATGCCGCGAGCGACACGGCCAGCAGAAAACTGCTCCAGCTGAAATGGCGGATCTGCAGAAGTGCGCCAACGTCGGTCTGGCTCATCAGGCGACTGAACAGGTAGACAAAGGCAATCACGCCAATGACGCTGGCGATACGGCCGATGAAATGGATCACCCGATAACCCAGCACGGTGACCAGCACGATGACGCTGGCGAAAATCAGGATGCCGACACTGTCGCTGACCCCAAACAACTGTCCCAGCGCCTGACCCGACAGCACGGTGCCGGTTGCAGTGAAACCCAGGTACATCAAGCACACCAGCACGATCGGGATGGCCGCGCCATACACGCCGAACTGCACCCGGCTGGAAATCATCTGCGGCAGGCCAAGCTTGGGGCCTTGGGCCGCATGCAAGGCCATGACGCCGCCGCCAATCAGTTGACCGACCAGCAGGCCGATCAACGACCAGAACACATCACCACCCAGCACCACGGCCAGGGCCCCGGTGACAATCGCGGTGATTTGCAGGTTGGCCCCCATCCACAGGGTGAACTGGCTGAATAGACGACCGTGTCTTTCCGCTTCCGGGATATAGTCGATCGAGCGCTTTTCGATCAACGGGGTGGTGTCATTCGCAGCCATGGGGTTCAACCTCTGATGGATTGTTCGATGCTTTTCTGTAGGAGCGAGCTTGCTCGCGAAAAACGTACATTCAACGCAGCGATGCGCCTGGAATACCTTCGCGAGCAAGCTCGCTCCTACAGTGGGTGCGTCAGCCGTTGATCATCGGCAGGTTGAGGCCCTGTTCCTTGGCGCAATCAATAGCGATCTGGTAACCGGCATCGGCATGACGCATCACCCCGGTCGCCGGGTCGTTATGCAGCACGCGGGCAATTCGCTCAGCCGCTTCGTCGGTGCCGTCGCAGACGATCACCATGCCGGAGTGTTGAGAGAAGCCCATGCCCACACCACCGCCGTGGTGCAGCGAGACCCAGGTCGCGCCGCTGGCGGTGTTGAGCAAGGCGTTGAGCAACGGCCAGTCGGATACGGCGTCGGAACCGTCCTGCATGGCTTCGGTTTCGCGGTTCGGGCTGGCGACTGAGCCGGAGTCCAGGTGGTCACGGCCGATCACGACCGGCGCAGAAAGCTCGCCGCTGCGTACCATTTCGTTGAAGGCCAGGCCGAGCTTGGCGCGCTGACCCAGGCCAACCCAGCAGATACGAGCCGGCAAGCCCTGGAAGCTGATGCGTTCGCGAGCCATGTCCAGCCAGTTGTGCAGGTGGGCATCGTCCGGGATCAGCTCTTTGACTTTGGCGTCGGTCTTGTAGATGTCCTGCGGGTCGCCGGACAGTGCAGCCCAACGGAACGGGCCGATGCCACGGCAGAACAATGGGCGGATATAGGCCGGTACGAAACCCGGGAAGTCGAAGGCGTTTTCCACCCCTTCTTCCTGGGCCATCTGGCGGATGTTGTTGCCGTAGTCGAAGGTCGGGATGCCCTGCTTCTGGAATTCCAGCATGGCTTTGACGTGCACGGCCATCGACTGTTTGGCGGCCTTGATCACGGCGGCAGGCTCGGTCTTGGCGCGGGCGCGGTATTCGTCCCAGGTCCAGCCGGCTGGCAGGTAGCCGTTAAGCGGGTCGTGGGCGCTGGTCTGGTCGGTGACCATGTCCGGACGTATACCACGCTTGACCAGTTCCGGCAGGATTTCGGCGGCGTTGCCCAGCAGGGCGATGGAGATAGCCTTGCCTTCCTTGGTGTACTTGGCAATGCGCGCCAGGGCGTCGTCGAGGTCGGTAGCTTGCTCGTCGACATAACGGCTGCTCAGGCGGAAATCGATGCTGACCTGCTGGCATTCGATGTTCAGCGAGCAGGCGCCAGCCAGGGTTGCCGCCAGCGGCTGGGCCCCGCCCATGCCGCCGAGACCGGCGGTGAGCACCCAGCGGCCGGTGAGGTCGCTGTTGTAATGCTGGCGACCGGCCTCGACGAAGGTTTCGTAGGTGCCCTGAACGATGCCCTGGCTGCCGATGTAGATCCAGCTGCCGGCGGTCATCTGGCCGTACATGGCCAAGCCCTTGGCATCCAGTTCGTTGAAGTGTTCCCAGCTGGCCCAGTGCGGCACCAGGTTGGAGTTGGCGATCAGCACGCGGGGGGCATTGCTGTGGGTCTTGAACACGCCGACCGGTTTACCCGATTGCACCAGCAGGGTTTCGTCGTCGTTCAGGTTGGTGAGGCTCTCGACGATCTGGTCGTAGCACTCCCAATTGCGCGCCGCACGGCCAATACCGCCGTACACCACCAGTTCTTTCGGGTTCTCGGCCACTTGTGGGTCGAGGTTGTTCATCAGCATGCGCAGCGGCGCTTCAGTCAGCCAGCTTTTGGCGGTGAGCTTGTTACCGCGGGCGGCGCGGATTTCGACGTCACGGTATTTTGTAGACTTGGTCACTGCTAGGACTCCTCGGCGATCGATGCGCGAACATGGATGGTGCGAAGGAGAGTCTTACGCACACATCTTTACTTGTATGTACAAGCATATGCAATCGAGCGGCCAACTCTTGGAGTGAGCCCTGCAGATTTTTTCCGAAGACGAGCAAAGGCCTTGAAAATAAAGGCTTCGAAGCTTGATGAAATTTCTTACGGAGATGTTTTACGGCAAGAGGGATTTGTCACGACAGCGCAGCTTTGCGTCACGCTGGGGCATTAAGTAACAAATTGGTGCGCAGGCTGGAAACAGATCTATGGATCACACAAAACAAAATGTGGGAGGGGGCTTGCTCCCGATAGCGGTTTATCAGTCACCTATCAATTGACTGAACCACCGCTATCGAGAGCAAGCCCCCTCCCACATTTTTCAACCGCGTGCGGTCAGTTCGATCAGGCAGCAACGGCCGGTGACCGATATATCCAGCAGGCCAACATTACCGTCTACTTGCAGGCAATCGTGATGGCCGAGCTTCTCGCCCAACACCTTCACTTCATCCGCCACGCTGAACACCAGCACCGTCTGCGCCGTGCTGAAGAATCGCTGTACACCGTCAATCCACTGCAAGCGCGCATGGTAACGCTCAGGCGAGTAGATCAGATTGAAGTCGCGGATCGGCCCCGTGATCAAGCGGCAGGACACCTGGCTTTCACCCTGGAACGCGAACGGCTGCAACGGTAACAAACCACGCTGCTCCTCGCCGTCCACGGTCAGTACCATGCCCGCGCCTTTGATCACCGTGATCACACGCTGGTAGCCGGCGAAGGTGGAGAAACCACCCGACTCGGCAATATCGGCAATCGATAGGCGCCAGCCAAACCCGTCCAGGCCAGCGCCCGCATCACGGCTGATTTCTTCGGTACTGCCGCCACCGTTTTTCCACGGCATGCGTACGTAGTCGGCGGCGCGCCAGACCTTGATTTCACTCATTTACTGAAACGTCCTTCGAGGCTGTGACGGGAGCCTGGATGGATCAAGCGCGCAGCGGTTACCGGCTGGCGACCCGACCAAGTGCGGCGACGAATCAACAGGCACGGCTCGCTCGGCTCGATCTGCAACAACTTGCACTCGGCGGCGTCGGCAAGAATCGCCTCAACCACATGCTCGCCCTCGGTCAATGGCGCGACCTGATTCAAGTAGGCATATGGGGTTTGCTGGGTGAAGTCCTGCTGCAAGTAGTCCGGCGCGACCAGGGCGTTGACGAAACGGTCTTCGATTTGCACGGGAATGTCGTTCTCGTAATGCACGATCAACGAATGAAACACCCGCCCGCCTTCGCGCATTTCCAGGGCCACGGCACGCTCGGAACCGGCGGCTTCTTCGCCCAGGGTGATGACCTGGCACGTGTGCCGATGCCCGCGGGAGGCAATTTCATCGGCAATGTTGTGCACTTCAAACAGCGCTGACTGGCTCTTCGGTTCGGCGACAAACGTGCCCACACCTTGCATGCGCACCAACATCCCTTCGGCGGTCAGTTCGCGCAGTGCGCGGTTGATGGTCATGCGGCTGAAGCCCAACTGGCTGACCAGCTCGCTCTCCGACGGCACGCGGTAATGGGGCGGCCAGTTGCCGTTGAGGATCTGCTGGCTGATCATCTGTTTGACGCGGGCATACAAGGGCGCCGGACTTTCGTCCATGTGGGCAGCCAGCGAAGACTTGGCGGGCGGAGTCGGCACAGGGAATCCTTGCAGGAAGAAAAGATGCATAGATTGCCGGAGTTTACCGAGCAGGCAAACGTCTGTATATGTATATACAAATAAACACACGACCGGGGTGCCTTGATCATGTCCGCTTTCTTTGCCGAACGCGCGCTGCTGCCTAATGGATGGGCCAACGATGTACGTCTTGAAGTCAGCGCCGATGGCCTGCTGACCCAGGTTGAGCCCAATGCCAGTGCAGACGCTGCCGAACGGCTCAGGGGCCCGGTATTGGCGGGCATGCCAAACCTGCATTCCCATGCCTTCCAGCGCGCAATGGCAGGTCTGGCCGAAGTGGCTGGCAACCCCAATGACAGTTTCTGGACGTGGCGCGACCTGATGTACCGCATGGTCGGCAAGATCAGCCCCGAGCAACTGCAGATCATCGCCCGCCAGCTGTATATCGAAATGCTCAAGGCCGGCTACACCTCGGTGGCCGAGTTTCATTACGTGCACCACGATGTCAGCGGCCAGCCCTACGCCGACCGTACCGAGCTGTCGCGCCAGATCAGCCTGGCGGCCGCCAGCAGCGGGATCGGCCTGACGTTGGTGCCGGTGCTCTATACCCACTCAGGCTTCGGCGGCCAGGCGCCGAATGAAGGCCAGCGCCGTTTTATCAACAGCACCGAAAACTACCTGGACCTGCAAGCACGCTTGCAGCCGATCCTGGCGGCACAACCCGCGCAGCGACTGGGACTGTGTTTCCACTCTCTGCGCGCCGTCATCCCCCAGCAAATCCACGACGTCCTGGCCGCCAGTGACAAGACTTGTCCGGTGCATATCCATATCGCGGAGCAGCAAAAAGAAGTCGACGATTGCCTGGCCTGGAGCGGCAAGCGCCCATTGCAGTGGCTGTATGACAATGTCGAGGTGGATGAACGCTGGTGCCTGGTGCACGCCACCCATGCCGACCCCGATGAAGTGACACGTATGGCCAAGAGCCGGGCGATTGCCGGTTTGTGCCTGACCACCGAGGCGAACCTGGGCGATGGGATTTTTCCGGCGGTGGATTTCCTCGCCCAGGGTGGACGCATGGGTATCGGGTCCGACAGCCATGTATCACTGAGCGTGGTGGAAGAACTGCGTTGGTTGGAATACGGCCAGCGCCTGCGCGATCAACGGCGTAATCGCCTGTATCGCAGTGATCAGCCGATGGTTGGGCGCACGCTGTTCGATGCTGCGCTGGACGGTGGCGCACAGGCGCTGGGCCAGCCGATTGGTCGCTTGGAAGTGGGTAAGCGTGCGGATTGGATCGTGCTGGACGGTAACGATCCGTACCTGGCCACAGCTACCGAGGACGCAATTCTCAACCGCTGGTTGTTCGCCGGCGGTGATCGGCAGGTGCGCGATGTGCTGGTCAATGGCAAGTGGGTGGTGCGGGATGGGCGGCATGCCGGTGAAGAGGAAAGCAGCCGGGTATTCACCCAGGTCTTGAAGGCTTTGTTGGGCTAACGGCCAACACCTAACACATGTGGGAGGGGGCTTGCTCCCGATAGCGGTGTGTCAGTATCAGATGTACTGGCTGACACACTGCATCGGGAGCAAGCCCCCTCCCACATTTAATTACTGCGAAGTCTTGGCCATTTGTTTATCTGAAGTACGCCAGATCAACCGCGTGGTGTCATACCCCTGCTGCCGCGCCCTACTGAGCAAGTCTTCGCGGGTATCGGCGCTCACCGTCGGCGTGCGCGACAGGATCCACATATAGCGCCGGCTCGGGCTGCCGACGATGGCGGTCTTGTAGTCATCGCTCACATACAGCACCCAGTAATCGCCCTTGGCGACGCCCGGCAGCAGTGACGTGAACCAGTTATTGAATTCGACCCAAAGCTTGTCGGTCTTGCCGGGCACTTGCGGCGTGGCCGTGCCTTTGGCTTCCTGCCACTTCCACTCAGTTGTCAGGCAGCGGTTGAACACCGACATGTCGCCATCTGGCAGCAGGGTATAGCGCGCTTCGGATTGCGCGCAGTTGCGCTGGAAGTACATGGGCAATCGGGCCAACTCATACCAGGTGCCCTGGTAACGCTTGAGGTTGACGTTGCTCGCAGTCTTGGGTTGCAGATCATCGCCAGAATGGCTGGCACAGCCCGCCAAAAACAGGCTGGCGCAAAGGAACAAAACAAAACGCATCATTCTTCTTCTCCCGCAGGCTCGCGCCCCGGTTTACTTCAGGCCTTGCCCGGAAAACATCAGAACTTTGTCACCGGCGTACTGCACGCTGATAAAGCTGTTTTTATCGCCCCAGGTGCAGCTGGACATGCCCAGTGCGCCGGAACAATCGGTTGGCTTGCCCAGCAACGACTCTACCTCGGCCTTGGCCATGCCGGCCGACAATTTCTGGTAGTTTTCTTGAGTGACCTTGCTGCAAGCGGCTAACAGCACGCAAAAAGCCAGCAGGGCGAGACGGCGTAAAGACATGGAAAAGCTCCTGGAGAGACAAAGCAGCTGGGGTATCTGCCAGAAGCTTAGAAGGGAAAAGAGGTGTCTGGTTCCCGACGAGCGAAAACAAAAAAGCCCCGCAAACGCTGAAACGTTTCGGGGCTTCTTCAAGGGTGAACGGCCTCACAACACGGCGGATAATTTATCGCCGTGTATTACTTCTTGTGGTAGCCGGTCACACGCTCAACTTCTTCCTTCGAACCCAGGAACACCGCCACGCGCTGGTGCAGGCCCTCAGGCTGGATATCGAGGATACGCTGGTGGCCATCGGTGGACGCACCGCCCGCCTGCTCGACCAGGAACGACATCGGATTGGCTTCGTACATCAAACGCAGTTTGCCCGGTTTGGATGGCTCACGGCTGTCGCGTGGGTACATGAACAGGCCACCACGGGTCAGGATACGGTGCACGTCGGCCACCATCGCAGCGACCCAGCGCATGTTGAAGTTCTTTTTCAACGGGCCTTCTTCGCCTTCCATCAGCTCGTTGACGTAACGTTTCACCGGCTCTTCCCAGTGACGCTGGTTGGACATGTTGATCGCAAATTCCTGGGTAGAGGCAGGAATCGAAATGTCTTCGTGGGTCAGCACAAAGCTGCCCATTTCGCGGTCGAGGGTGAAGCCCTTAACGCCGTCGCCCAGGGTCAGCACCAACATGGTCTGTGGGCCGTAGATCGCATAGCCGGCAGCCACCTGCTCAGTGCCTGGCTGCAGGAAGGCCTTTTCGTTCAGGGCTTCGTTCTGGCTCAGGTATTCGCTTGGGCAACGCAGTACCGAGAAGATGGTGCCGACTGGTGCATTGATATCGATGTTGGACGAGCCGTCCAGTGGATCGAATACCAGCAGGTACGCGCCTTTCGGGTATTTGCCCGGGATCTGGTAGGCATTGTCCATTTCTTCGGACGCCATGCCAGCCAGGTGACCGCCCCATTCGTTGGCTTCGAGCAGGATCTCGTTGGAGATTACGTCGAGTTTCTTCTGCACTTCGCCCTGCACGTTTTCAGTGCCCATGCTGCCCAGCACGCCACCGAGGGCGCCTTTGGATACGGCGTGGCTGATTTCCTTGCAAGCACGCGCCACCACTTCGATAAGGAAGCGCAGATCAGCAGGCGTGTTGTTGCTGCGGGTCTGCTCGATCAAATAGCGACTCAGGGTAACGCGGGACATGGACGGCTCCGGAGAATGGGGGGCTGAAAACCCGCGCAGTTTAGCGCGAGTCGAGGTGTATTTCCTCTAATCAGAGGATTTAACTCCAATAGAGTTCAAGGCCTGCCCGCAGGCTCAGCCCGCTTGGGCGGCAGCGGTGCGAAATACCCCACCACCAGCAGCAACCCACCCACGCCGATGAACGACACGATCCGCGCCAGGCCGCCGCGGTTACTCAACTCGACAAAGAACAGCTTGGCCACCACCACCGCAATCAGCACCGCACCGACCAGCCATACTTCGCGACGATGGCGCAGGTGACCGCCGATCATCAGGCCGAGGGCGATCAGGGTCCAAATAATCGACAACCCTGCCTGGACCCGCATCGACTCCAGCAGCGCATCCAAATGGAACGGCACACCGCTCCAATGGTGCGTGGTGCGCATCACCAGCGCGGTAAAGAAAGCAAACAACGAGGCACCCACCACCGCCTGGGCGATTAATGTCACTTGCGACCCGCGTTGCGGCGCCACGCTGAGCGACCACAGGTACACCCCGAGCAACGCAAACAGCAGGCCCAGATCCAGCGGGCTGAACAGCGGCACGTAGGGCATCGGTTTGGCGGTACCGTCGCTGAACATATTCGCCAGCCAGAACCACCCCAGCATCAATGCGGCCAGGGGTAGCGCGGCCAGCACGCGGTACTCACGCGGATAGCCCGACACCGGCCACGGCCAGGCACGTGGTGCCGCCGCGAGCATCAGATACAGACTTGGCAGAATCGCCCAACCCAGCCAGCGCCAGGCGTTGTACTCGCTCGACAGCTGCATCAGGCCGTAGCGCAGCTCCAGCGTCAGCACGCCGATCAACATCCAGCAGCCGAGCACATGGGCAACACTCAGCGCTTGCTGCGGCACCAGCAACACCAGGCGGCGCAGTGAAACGAAGTGCAGCACGAAAACCGCCACCCATGCCAACCCGGCGAGGTTGGCGGCCGGATGGTAGTACTCGTCCCATGTACCAAGCAGCACCATACCGGCAACCGGCATCAGCAAGGTGCACACCGCCCCGAGCGCCACCCAACGCAGGCGCAGCGCCAGCCAGCACCACAGCCCCGTGCTGAGTGCCGCTGCCGCGTATAACCAGGTCGCGTGCCAATCCGTCGGGGCTGAGCGCCACACTTCGCCGAGCACCGCCAGCCCCCACCACACCACGCCCCAGCCCAGCAGCAGTTTGGAGCTGCGGGTCGATTGCTGATGCCGCAAACACCAGGCACTGGTCATTGCTGCCAGGGCAATGATCATCGGTGTGTAGAAATTACTGACGGGGTCGAGCGCAAAGCTGATGCCGCTGAGCAGTTGCACGGCCACGGCACAACGCACCCAAGTCTGCGAACCGAGCCGCCGGCCTGCCCACACCGTCACCAGGCCGGCGAGCGCCCAGCCGATAACGCTGCCCTGGGTCGACCACAGCAACGGCGCCAGTAGATATCCACAGCCCAGGCCGAGCGCCGCAAGCCACGGTGCGCCTTTACGTTCCCAGGCGTGGGCGAGCTCAGGCGCAGCTTTGTGAACCTGATAAAACGTGAACAGCAACGCTGCGCCTAGCAACAACGCACTCAGTGCCGGCCCCTCCAGCAGCGTGTCTGTACCGGGACGCAACTCGCTGAAAAACGCCAGTGCCGAGCCCAGCTGCAGCAACAAGGCAAATGCCCGCGCCAATAGCCGCTGTTGGCGCAAGCCGAGCCAGAAGATTCCGGCGCCCTCTACTGCCCAGGCCGCCGTGGTCCAACGCGCATCAAGCCCCAGGGGAATCGCCAGGCTGACGAAAATCACCCCAAGGGCCAGGCAGGTTTGCGCCAGCAACAAGGTACGCCCGCCGCTCAGCCAGCGCGCCAGGGCCATGTAGAGAATGCCCAGTGCCAAGGCACTGAACGCTGCGGCAAATTCCAGGTGCTGTACCAATGCGAACTGCAACCCAAAGCCCACCAACGGCGGACCGAACAACAGGCTGCCGTCAACATAATCGCCCTTGGCCGCCGACCAGCGCAGCCATGCGCCACGGCTGTCATCCTCGGGCGCATCGGCCATCTCGTGCAATTTGCGCCAGGCAAACAACAAGCCTACGGCCAGGTACATCAGGAAAAATACAATCAGGAACGGCTCAGTGCTCCACAACATGTCCGGCGTATAGGCACGCACACCCCAGGCGAAGCCGATACCGAAAGTGCCGACAAAGCCGATCAGGTTGAGTGGGCGCCAAGCCTTGAACCAGGCGATGGCAAGGATGCCGGCATTGAGCAGGGCGAAGTAGCTGAACAACGTCACATGGCTGCCGGCACCGGTAGACGCCAGGAGCGGCGCAGCAAAACCGCCCAGCACGGCCGCGCAGGCCAGGCCCAACGCATCTTGAGTGAGCGCCAGAATCGCGGAAAAAACGGTGACGACCACCAACAGGCCAAACGCCGTGCCCGGGTCGATCAACGGGTGCAAGCGCATTGCGGCGAATACCGTCAGGTACAGCACTGCGATACCGGCGCCCTGCAGCATCAGGCCGTAATTACTGTTACGTCGCCGCAACCACCAGCCCAGGCCCAGCAGGCCGATGGCAGCCGTCGCTACTCCGGCGTACCGCAGCTGGATCGGCACCACCATGCCTTCGGTGGCGTAGCGAAGCAGGAACGCCAGGCCAAGGAACAACAGCACCAAACCGACACGCAGCACGGTATTGCCGCCGAACAGCCAATTGCGTGCAGCGGTGATGGCGCGTTCGAACAGGGTGGGACTGCGCAGTGGTTCGGGGGCGCGTGGCGCGGCGGCAGGCGCCCAGGCGTCATCCGGTAGCGGCCGGCTCGGCTCGGCAATTATGGCCACAGGCGTCAATTCAGCAGGCAGCTCCCAAACCAGTTCGGACGGTTTGACGACAGGGGTCGGCTCAGGCACAGGGGGGTCGGCTGCAACGTTGCTGGTCGGCGTGGGCACTTCCAGCTGCCGCAGGCGCTCGCCCAAGGCTATCAGCGCCTTCTGCGTGGTTTCCAACTGACTGGCCTGCTGCTGCGCCTGGGCCGACAACTGCGACAGGCGGAGCGCCTGGCCGATGCCCAACCCAAACAATGCACCGATACCCGCATCGCTGAAAGACTCATCGAGCGCCCAGCCGAGTACCAGGCCAATCAGCATGAAAATCCATTGCATGGTCGATATTCCCTGAGCGAACCGAAGGCCAGTATATCGACGCAGAAGCAATGTGGGAGGGGGCTTGCCCCCGATAGCGGTGGATCAGCTGATACATTCAATGCTGACACTCCGTCATCGGGGGCAAGCCCCCTCCCACATTTTGTGTTGCGGTGTTTAGTCGAGGGCTTTCCAGATCTCGGTGGCGTACTCGCGGATGGTACGGTCCGAGGAGAACCAGCCCATCCTTGCCGTATTCAGCACAGCCGAACGCCACCATTCCTTGGAGTCATGCCAATGCGCCTCGACCCGTGCCTGGGCATCCCAGTAGGAATCGAAATCGGCACACACCAAGAAGCGGTCGTAGTCGATCAGCCCGTCGATCAGGCCGACATAACGCCCCGGATCATCCGGCGAGAACACCCCGCCGCGGATCGCTTGCAGCACGTCGCTCAAACGGTGGGACACGGCGATGTCCGGCCCGGCATTGAATTCACCCGCGTGCTTGCGCGCTTCCACCTGCTGGGCACTGAGGCCGAAGATAAACATGTGCTCGGCGCCGACACGCTCGTGCATCTCCACGTTGGCGCCGTCCATGGTGCCGATGGTCAACGCACCGTTGAGGCCGAACTTCATGTTGCTGGTGCCTGACGCCTCGAAACCGGCCGTGGAGATCTGCTCCGACAAGTCCGCCGCCGGAATGATGCTTTCCGCCAGGCTGACGTTGTAGTTGGGCAGGAACACTACCTTGAGCAAACCACGTACGGTCGGGTCGTTGTTGACGGTGCGGGCGATGTCGTTGGTCAGCTTGATGATCAGCTTGGCCTGGTGGTAGCTGGCAGCCGCCTTGCCGGCGAAGATTTTCACCCTTGGCACCCAGTCGACCTCGGGTTCGGCACGAATCGCCTGGTACAGGGCCACGGTGTGCAACAGGTTGAGCAGTTGGCGTTTGTATTCGTGGATACGCTTGACCTGCACATCGAACATCGCCGCCGGGTTGACCGCGATGCCCAGGCGCTCATGAATGATCTCGGCCAGTGCACGCTTGCTGTGCAAGCGCTGTTCGGCGAAGGATTTGCGGAAGGTCTGTTTCTCGGCGAAGGTTTCCAACTCCGTCAGGCGGGTTTCCATGCTATCGAGAATGTCCGGACCCAGGGCCTCCACCAGCATCTCGGTCAACTTGGGGTTAGCCTGGTAGAGCCAGCGGCGGAAGGTGATGCCGTTGGTCTTGTTGTTGATCCGTTCGGGGTAAAGCTTGTGCAGTTCGGAGAACACCGTGCTGCGCATCAGTTGGGTATGCAAGCCGGACACGCCGTTGACGCTATGGGAGCCGAGAAACGCCAGGTTGCCCATGCGCACGCGGCGGCCGTTGTCTTCTTCGATCAGCGACACGGCGCGCAGTACGTCAAAGTCGTGGATGCCCTTGGCGCGCAGCGAGTCGATGTGCTGGGCGTTGATCAGGTAGATGATCTGCATGTGCCGGGGCAGCATGCGCTCCATCAAACCTACCGGCCAGGTTTCCAGCGCTTCGGGGAGCAAGGTGTGGTTGGTGTAGGAAAGCGTTTCGACGGTGACGTCCCACGCGGCTTCCCAAGGAATGTCATGCAGGTCGACCAGTTGGCGCATCAACTCGGCCACGGCGATGGACGGGTGGGTATCGTTGAGCTGGATGGCGGCGTGTTCACCCAGGCTCAGCACCGAGCCGTGCATGTTCTTGTGGCGGCGCAGCAGATCCTGCAGTGAAGCGGACACGAAGAAATATTCCTGGCGCAGGCGCAATTCCTGCCCGGCTTCGGTGCTGTCGGCCGGGTACAGCACGCGGGAGATGCTTTCGGCGCGGGCCACTTCGGCGACGGCGCCCAAGTGGTCACCGGCGTTGAAGCGCTCCAGGTGCAAGTCTTCTACGGCCCGTGCACGCCACAGGCGCAGCGTATTGACGCTGGCGCCGCGCCAGCCGACTACCGGTGTGTCATAGGCTACTGCGCGTACGGTCTCGTTGGGCGACCACACCTGGATCATCTTGCCGGAGGCGTCCGCAATAGTTTCGACACTGCCGCCAAAGCCGATCGGGTAAATCACCTCGGCGCGTTCAAATTCCCACGGGTTGCCGAAATCCAGCCAGCGTTCGGTTTGTTCCTGCTGCCAGCCGTCGACAATGGCCTGGCGGAACAGACCGTGCTCATAACGGATGCCATAACCGTGGCCGGCAATGCCCAGGGTCGACATGCTTTCCATGAAGCAGGCGGCCAGGCGCCCCAGGCCACCGTTGCCGAGGGCCGCGTCGGGCTCCAGCAGGCGAATGCGTTCCAGGTCGACGCCCAGTTCGGACAAGGCTTCGCGGGCGATTTCCAGCACGCCAAGGTTGCTCAGGCTGTCGTAGAGCAAACGACCGATGAGGAATTCCAGGGAGAGGTAGTAAACGCGCTTCTGGCCTTTGCGATAAATACGCCGCGTATGGTCCATCCAGTGATCGACCATCTGGTCGCGAGCGGCCAGGGCAATGGCTTCGAACCAGTCATGGTCGAAGGCGTGATCCGGGTCCTTGCCCACCGCGTAGGTGAGTTTGGTCAAGACAGCATCGCGGAATGCGGCTACCTCTGCTTCTCGTGCAAGTGGTTCCTGAGACATCAGTTGCGACCTCGGGCGAGATAGAAGGAGTTGCTAGAGCCTAGACGCTCTGACACACGGCGCCGGCTCTGGTTCGTCAGTTTTTTAACTCATTCACTGTTAAAGGGATTAGATGCAGGGGTCGTGCCCGAACGCCACCGAAGATGAAAAACCTGAAAATATTGTTCAAAAAATCATCAATCCCGGTATGATCGCGCGCCCGGACACCGCCCCACCTTGGAACCCTGATGAAGCCTCAACTGATCGCCGCCGCGGAACTCGACCGTCTCGAAACGTGGCAGAAATATTCCGCCCACATGTGCGGCGGCTGCGTATCCAGCTGCTGCACCCTGCCGGTGGAGGTGAAGATCAAGGACCTGATCCGCATTGGCATCGTCGATGAGTTCGAGCGCGGCGACCCGCCGAAGAACATCGCCAAGCGCTTGCAGAAGGAAGGCATCGTCGAGCGCTATAACAACAAATCCGAGATTTTTACCCTGCAGCGCATGAGCAACAACGACTGCCTGTACCTGGATCGTAAGACGCGCTTCTGCACTATTTATGACAAGCGCCCGGATACTTGCCGCAACCACCCGAAAATCGGGCCGCGGCCGGGGTACTGCGCGTATAAGCCGAAAGAAGTGGTGCGCGAGACCAATTTCAAAACCCTCGATAAGTTCTGATCCAAGATTTGTAGTGTTTTGAAGGGCCTCATCGGGAGCAAGCCCCCTCCCACATTTTGATTTGTGAACACATTCAAGTGTGGGAGGGGGCTTGCTCCCGATGAGGCCGGTACAGGCGCCACAAAACCAGCAGGCATAAAAAAACGCCCCCGGCCTTTCGACCGGGGGCGTTTTTCATTCAGCCTGAGTTAACTCAGTTCTTGGCTTTCTTGGCAGCGCGGGTACGCTCGCCTTCGTCCAGGATCTTCTTACGCAGGCGGATCGACTTAGGCGTGACTTCGCACAGCTCGTCATCCTGGATGAATTCCAGGGCCTGTTCCAGGGTGAAGCGAACAGGTGGAACCAGGGCGATGGTTTCGTCTTTGCCCGAAGCACGCATGTTGTCGAGCTTCTTGCCTTTGGTTGGGTTGACGCCCATGTCGTTGTCACGGCTGTTCAGACCAACGATCTGGCCGTTGTAGATCTCTTGACCGTGTTCAACGAACAGCTTGCCACGCGCCTGGAGGGTTTCCAGGGAGTAGGTCAGCGCCTTGCCGGTTTCTACCGATACCAGAACACCGTTCTGACGGCCGGACATGTCGCCGGACTTCATGGTGTCGTAACGATCGAAGATCGAGGTCAGGATGCCAGCACCGTTGGTCAGGGTCAGGAACTGGTTACGGAAACCAATCAGACCGCGAGCAGGGATGTTGTATTCCAGACGTACACGGCCCTTGCCATCCGGCACCATGTTGGTCAGGTCGCCCTTACGCAGGCCCATCTCTTCCATGACCTTGCCCTGGGATTCTTCAGGGGTGTCGATGGTGACGTTTTCGAACGGTTCCTGCTTCACGCCGTCAACAGTACGGATGATCACTTCCGGACGACCAACACCCATTTCGAAGCCTTCGCGACGCATGGTTTCGATCAGTACCGAGAGGTGCAGCTCACCACGGCCGGAGACTTTGAACTTGTCAGCCGAGTCGCCTTCTTCAACGCGCAGTGCAACGTTGTACAGCAGCTCTTTGTCCAGACGCTCCTTGATGTTACGGGAGGTCACGAACTTGCCTTCTTTACCGCAGAATGGCGAGTCGTTGACCTGGAAGGTCATGGAAACGGTTGGCTCGTCAACGGTCAGAGGCTTCATCGCCTCAACGTTGTCTGGCTGGCACAGGGTGTCGGAGATGAACAGCGAGTCCATACCGCTCACGCACACGATGTCGCCGGCGAAAGCCTCTTCAACGTCGATGCGGTGCAGGCCGTGGTGACCCATCAGCTTCAGGATACGACCGTTACGCTTCTTGCCGTCGGCACCGATAGCCACAACCGGGGTGTTCGGCTTGACGCTACCACGAGCGATACGGCCAACGCCGATAACACCCAGGAAGCTGTTGTAGTCCAGTGCCGAGATTTGCATCTGGAACGGGCCTTCACGGTCAACTTTCGGCGGCGGTACGTTGTCGACGATCGACTGGTACAGCGGGGTCATGTCTTCAGCCATGTCGTTGTGGTCAAGACCAGCAATACCGTTCAGGGCCGAGGCGTAGATAACCTGGAAATCGAGCTGTTCTTCGGTGGCGCCGAGGTTGTCGAACAGGTCGAAGATCTGGTCCAGAACCCAGTCCGGACGCGCGCCTGGACGGTCAACCTTGTTGATGCACACGATCGGACGCAGGCCGGCTTCGAAGGCCTTCTTGGTCACGAAACGGGTTTGCGGCATAGGGCCGTCTTGAGCGTCAACCAGCAGCAGAACGGAGTCGACCATCGACATTACGCGTTCTACTTCGCCGCCGAAGTCGGCGTGGCCCGGGGTATCCACGATGTTGATGTGGTAGCCGTTCCAGTTGATAGCGGTGTTTTTTGCCAGGATGGTAATACCGCGCTCTTTTTCCTGGTCGTTGGAGTCCATCACGCGCTCGTCGTTGAGCTCGTTGCGCTCCAGGGTGCCGGATTGACGCAGGAGTTTGTCTACCAGGGTGGTTTTACCATGGTCAACGTGGGCAATGATGGCGATGTTACGTAGATTTTCGATCACTTGTGTATCTCGATCAGAGGATTCGGTGTGCTGACAGGTCGTGGCAGCGATTAACAGTAGAGTCAGGCCTTGCCGTTACAGCTTGACGGCAGAGTCGGGGGGCCGGTGACGCAGGCCACAGGCAAACAGCCCCGGGCTCTTAGCTCGGTCGATAAACGCGCACATTGGCATGCCCCTCACTGAGCAAATGGTGGGCATGCAGGCGACTCATCACGCCTTTGTCGCAATACAGCAGGTACTGACGGCTGTTATCCAGTTCCTTGAAACGCGCGTTCAGTGCGTAGAACGGCAGCGTTTGCACGTCGATGCCAGTAATTTCCAGCGGCTCGTCTTCAGCGGCGTCCGGGTGACGGATGTCGATGACGATCTGGCCGGCCAGGGCCTCACTGACTTCTTCGATTTGCACATCCTGGCCCAACTCGTCGATGACGCGATCGATTGGCACCAGCTTGGCGTTCTCGAGCGCACGCTCCAGAATCGCCATGTCGAATTCTTTCTCTTCATGCTCCACGCGATGCCGCTTGGCGTGGGTCTTGGGGTTCACCGAGATGACCCCGCAGTACTCAGGCATGTGCTTGGCAAAGTCGGCGGTGCCGATCTGTTCTGCCAGGTCGATGATGTCCTGCTTGTGGCTGGCGATCAGCGGGCGCAACACCAGCTTCTCGGTAACACAGTCGATGATCGACAGGTTCGGCAGCGTCTGGCTGGATACCTGGGAAATCGCTTCGCCGGTCACCAGCGCGTCGATCTGCAGTTGATCGGCAATTCGCGAGGCAGCGCGCAACATCATACGCTTCAATACCACGCCCATATGACTGTTATCGACTTTGCCGAGAATTTCCCCCAGCACTTCCTCGAACGGCACGCTCACAAATAGCACACGCTGGGAGCTGCCGTACTTCTTCCAGATGTAGTGCGCGACTTCCATCACGCCCAATTCATGTGCACGCCCGCCCAGATTGAAGAAGCAGAAGTGGCTCATCAGGCCGCGGCGCATGATCTGGTAGGCCGCAACGGTGGAATCGAAACCGCCGGACATCAATACCAGGGTCTGTTCCAGGGCGCCCAATGGGTAGCCGCCGATGCTGTCGTGCTGGCTGTGAATCACAAACAACCGTTGGTCGCGAATTTCCATGCGCACTTCAATTTGCGGCGCCTTGAGGGAAATTCCAGCTGCGCCGCACTCGCGACGCAGCTTGCTGCCGACGTATTTCTCGACGTCCATGGAGCTGAACGGGTGCTTGCCGGCACGCTTGCAACGCACCGAAAAAACCTTGCCTTCCAGCGAGCTGCCGTAGTGCTGCTTGCACTTGTCGGTGATGTCGTCGAAGTCGCCCAGCGGGTACTCATCCACCTGCAGGAAATGCGCGATGCCCGGCATGCAGCTCAGGCGCTCGGTCATGTCCTTCAAGGCTTTGGCGTCGGTAATACGGGTTTCCAGCTCGAGATTGTCCCACACGCCGTTCACCACCACAGCCGGATCCAGGTCACGGAGCACGGCACGGATGTTCTTGGCCAACTGACGGATGAAACGCGTCCGTACCGGTCGGCTCTTGATGGTGATCTCGGGGAAGACTTTTACGATTAATTTCATGGAAACAGCGCGCGCCGGGCCTGCTGAAAAAGGGGGGCGCGGATTATAGCGGAAATCGCTCAAGGTTTAACCAGTTAATATGCACCGCTTGTGCAACGCACCAAAACGGGTCATTTACACCAATTAACGCTACATTGCAGTGCGCTATTTATTACGTTTTGGCGGATTGCACCGTTATAGGGGCCATTTTGAGGCAAAACGGCCATGTTGGCGCACTGGCATGCAATTTGCTCTCTTGTGAGGCAGGTTGCCATGGCGGAGTATCCGCGCCGGCATCACCCACATTCTAAGGGCTAACTCCACTACCCAGCCCGAAGCCACCCGGAGGACACCATGTCGAAGTCGGTTCAACTCATCAAAGATCATGACGTTAAATGGATTGATCTGCGCTTCACGGACACCAAAGGCACTCAGCACCACGTGACCATGCCGGCTCGCGACGCGCTGGATGACGCTTTCTTCGAAGAAGGCAAAATGTTCGACGGCTCCTCCATTGCTGGCTGGAAAGGCATCGAAGCTTCCGACATGATCCTGATGCCGGACGACAGCACTGCCGTGCTCGACCCATTCACCGAAGACCCAACCCTGATCATCGTCTGCGACGTGATCGAGCCTTCGACCATGCAAGGCTACGACCGCGACCCACGTGCGATCGCCAAGCGTGCAGAGGAATACCTGAAGTCCACCGGTATCGGTGACACCGTATTCGTTGGTCCTGAGCCAGAGTTCTTCATCTTTGACTCGGTCAAGTTCAAGTCCGATATCTCCGGTTCCATGTTCAAGATCTTCTCCGAACAGGGTTCGTGGATGTCCGACCAAGACATCGAAGGCGGCAACAAGGGCCACCGTCCGGGCATCAAAGGTGGCTACTTCCCAGTTCCGCCGTTCGACCACGACCACGAAATCCGTACCTCCATGTGCAACGCCATGGAAGAGATGGGCCTGGTCATCGAAGTTCACCACCACGAAGTGGCCACTGCCGGCCAAAACGAAATCGGTGTGAAGTTCAACACCCTGGTTGCCAAGGCTGACGAAGTACAAACCCTGAAGTACTGCGTACACAACGTGGCTGATGCCTACGGCCGTACCGCGACCTTCATGCCTAAGCCGCTGTATGGCGATAACGGTTCGGGTATGCACGTTCACCTGTCCATCGCCAAAGAAGGCAAGAACACCTTCGCTGGCGAAGGTTATGCCGGCCTGTCCGACACTGCCCTGTACTTCATCGGCGGCATCATCAAGCACGGTAAGGCCCTGAACGGCTTCACCAACCCGTCGACCAACTCCTACAAGCGTCTGGTGCCAGGTTTCGAAGCGCCGGTAATGCTGGCCTACTCGGCCCGCAACCGTTCCGCCTCGATCCGTATTCCTTACGTGTCCAGCCCTCGCGCTCGCCGTATCGAAGCGCGTTTCCCGGACCCAGCGGCCAACCCATACCTGGCCTTCGCTGCGCTGGTCATGGCTGGCCTGGACGGCATCCAGAACAAGATCCACCCAGGCGATGCCGCCGACAAGAACTTGTACGACCTGCCGCCTGAAGAGGCCAAAGAGATCCCACAAGTGTGCGGCAGCCTGAAAGAAGCCCTGGAAGAGCTGGACAAGGGCCGTGCGTTCCTGACCAAGGGCGGCGTATTCAGCGACGACTTCATCGATGCCTACATCGAGCTGAAAAGCGAAGAAGAAATCAAGGTTCGCACCTTCGTACACCCACTGGAATACGAGCTGTACTACAGCTGCTGATCCGGTAGCGCTGCTTAACGTGGCGTGATGAAAAAGACCTCCTCCGGGAGGTCTTTTTTTGCCTGGGAGTTATGCAGCTTCAAATCTGCAAACTCAATCAAAAAGGTGGGAGGGGGCTTGCTCCCGATGGCAGAGTGTCAGGCAATATGTGTGTTACTGACACACAGCCATCGGGAGCAAGCCCCCTCCCACAAGGAGATCTGCGTTGAAACATAAATTCGTGTTCGCCCTGCTATTCGTCAGCGCCGGTGTTTACGCCGCACCACCTACCTTGGAGCCACTGCTCAACAGCATCGCCGAACGCCTGGAGATTGCCGATCAGGTGGCCTTGAGCAAATGGGACAGCCACAAGCCCGTCGAAGACAAAAAACGCGAGCAGGAAGTGATCGCCAGCGTCGTCGCCCAAGCCCCGAGCTACAAGCTTGACCCTGCCGCCGCCGAGCAGTTTTTCTCGGCACAGATCGAGGCGAACAAACTGGTGCAATACACCCACCTGTCCGACTGGCAGTTCCAGGGCAAGGCGCCTGACGATCCGCGCCCGGACCTGGTCAAGCAGATTCGCCCGCAGCTGGATCAACTGCAAAAGCGCCTGCTTGAGCAATTGGCCGCTTTCACCCCGCAGCGCACCGACCCGCAGTGTCCGCAGTGGCTGGCCGAGGCCGTGCACGAACCGCTGAACGATCCGCTGCGCCAACTGGCAATGATCCGCGCCACCGCCGAACTCTGCATCTATAAAGGTTAATGACTGCAAGCCCCCTCCCACATTTGGGCTGTATGCATTCAGGGCCATCTCTGGCAGCTTCCTGAACAACCTTCACAAAACCGCACTATATTGGTGCGATAGGTTGCACCCTCACTCCAGCCACAGCCCATTTTGGTTCGAATCTTCCCGTTCAAGCTGGCAGAACGCCACAGTTTCGCGCCACAAACGCCTATTTCAGGGCTTTAACGCTTCTTTTCGGAGCCTTGGTTTGGTTTTTGCATTTTCCTCGTATCAGCGTGTGCCTCAAGCCCGCGCCTTGCTCCAAAAGAGGTCCCGATGACCATCAGCGATGCACTGCACCGTTTGTTACTCGACAACCTGACCACCGCGACCATCCTGCTCAGTGCCGACCTGCGCCTTGAGTACATGAACCCGGCGGCGGAGATGCTCCTGGCCATCAGCGGCCAGCGCAGCCATGGGCAGTTCATCAGCGAGTTGTTCACCGAGTCGGCCGAAGCCTTGAGCTCGTTGCGCCAGGCGGTGGAGCAGGCGCACCCGTTCACCAAGCGCGAAGCGATGCTCACGGCCCTCACCGGCCAGACCCTGACCGTCGACTACGCCGTGACCCCGATCCTGAGCAACGGCGCCACCCTGCTATTGCTCGAAGTGCATCCTCGCGACCGATTGCTGCGCATCACCAAGGAAGAGGCGCAACTGTCCAAGCAGGAAACCAGCAAGATGCTGGTGCGTGGCCTGGCACATGAGATCAAGAACCCCCTGGGCGGCATTCGCGGTGCTGCGCAGTTGCTGGCCCGGGAGCTGCCGGAGGAGCACCTCAAGGACTACACCAACGTCATCATCGAAGAGGCCGACCGTCTGCGTAACCTGGTGGACCGCATGCTCGGCTCCAACAAATTGCCGTCCCTGGCGTTGACCAACGTGCACGAGGTGCTGGAGCGCGTCTGCCAGTTGGTCGAGGCCGAGAGCCAGGGCTGCATCACCCTGGTACGCGACTACGACCCAAGCATTCCCGACGTATTGATCGACCGCGAGCAGATGATCCAGGCGGTGCTCAATATCGTGCGCAACGCCATGCAGGCCATCAGCAGCCAGAACGAGCTGCGCCTGGGCCGCATCAGCCTGCGCACCCGCGCCCTGCGCCAGTTCACCATCGGCCATGTGCGTCATCGCCTGGTGACCAAGGTCGAGATCATCGACAACGGCCCGGGCATCCCCGCCGAACTGCAGGAAACCATTTTCTTTCCCATGGTCAGCGGCCGCCCGGACGGTACCGGGCTGGGCCTGGCCATTACCCAGAACATCATCAGCCAGCATCAGGGCCTGATCGAATGTGAAAGCCATCCCGGCCACACCACGTTCTCGATCTTCCTGCCATTGGAACAAGGAGCCCCCACGACATGAGCCGTAGTGAAACTGTCTGGATCGTCGATGACGACCGTTCTATCCGCTGGGTTCTGGAGAAAGCCTTGCAACAGGAAGGCATGACCACCCAGAGCTTCGACAGCGCCGACGGCGTGATGAGCCGCCTGGCGCGCCAGCAGCCGGACGTGATCATCTCTGACATCCGCATGCCCGGCGCCAGTGGCCTGGACTTGCTCGCACGCATCCGCGAGCAGCACCCGCGCCTGCCAGTGATCATCATGACTGCTCACTCGGACCTGGACAGCGCTGTCGCGTCCTACCAAGGCGGCGCCTTTGAGTACCTGCCCAAGCCATTCGACGTGGATGAGGCCGTAGCGCTGGTCAAGCGTGCCAACCAGCACGCCCAGGAACAACAGAACCAGGAGGCCCCGCCCACCCTGACCCGCACCCCGGAAATCATCGGTGAAGCGCCGGCGATGCAGGAGGTTTTTCGCGCCATCGGGCGCTTGAGCCACTCCAACATCACCGTGCTGATCAACGGCGAGTCAGGTACCGGCAAAGAGCTGGTGGCTCATGCTCTGCACCGCCACAGCCCACGGGCGGCCTCGCCGTTTATCGCGCTGAACATGGCGGCGATCCCCAAGGACTTGATGGAGTCAGAGCTGTTCGGTCATGAGAAAGGTGCGTTCACCGGCGCCGCCAACCTGCGGCGCGGGCGTTTTGAACAGGCCGACGGCGGTACGCTGTTCCTCGATGAAATCGGTGATATGCCGGCCGATACCCAAACCCGCTTGCTGCGGGTATTGGCGGACGGTGAGTTCTATCGCGTCGGCGGGCATACGCCGGTCAAGGTCGATGTGCGCATCATTGCCGCCACCCACCAGAACCTGGAAACCCTGGTACACGCGGGCAAATTCCGTGAGGACTTGTTCCATCGCCTAAATGTGATCCGTATCCATATCCCACGCATGTCGGACCGCCGCGAAGACATTCCCACCCTCGCCCGCCACTTCCTCAGCCGCGCCGCCCTGGAGCTGGCCGTAGAGCCGAAGCTGCTGAAAAGCGAGACCGAGGAATACCTCAAGAACCTGCCGTGGCCCGGCAATGTGCGCCAACTGGAAAACACCTGCCGCTGGATTACCGTGATGGCGTCCGGGCGCGAAGTGCATATCAGCGACCTGCCGCCTGAGTTGCTGAGCCTGCCCCAGGATTCGGCCCCTGTGACCAACTGGGAACAGGCCTTGCGCCAATGGGCCGACCAGGCCCTGGCCCGCGGCCAGTCGAACCTGCTGGACAGCGCCGTGCCAGCGTTCGAGCGGATCATGATCGAGACCGCCCTCAAGCACACCGCCGGTCGCCGTCGCGACGCGGCAGTGTTGCTCGGTTGGGGACGCAATACCCTGACGCGCAAGATCAAGGAGCTGGGGATGAAGGTGGATGGCGGGGACGACGACGAAAGCGATGACGCCTGATCACACCTCCCAGATCCACTGGAAAGTCTAATGTGGGAGGGGGCTTGCTCCCGATAGCGGTGGGTCAGCTACAGAGTGCTGACTGATACACCGCTATCGGGAGCAAGCCCCCTCCCACATTTGGATCTCTACAAGGCCGCAGGATTGTGCACCGCTTCGATGCACCATGAACCGGCATCGGGCAGACCTTTCAAAGATGAAACAACCGAACAGCCCGGAAAATATTGAGCTGCAAAAACACCAAAGCCCCGTAATCCGGGGCTTTTGGCTTTCTGAAGACATTATTTGGCACAAATCGACGACTCTGGCACGCGCCCTGCAACAACCCCAGTACTATCCAGTTTCGGGGACCTTGGTACAGGCAGGCCGAGAATCCCCTCTTTTATACGGAGCCTTTGGGCTTCACGCTTTTGGGAGCCCTGGTACAGGCAGGCCGGGAACTCCCTCTTTTATCGCTCTTGGAGATGGACCTCCAGCCGCCAGCGGTCATCGACCTGCTCGCCTTTCCATTCCCCTCGCAATGGCCGCGCCGCCACCAGGTTCAGCAGCAAACCGCTATCGGTCTTGCGCACGCGCCAGTTCACATCCTTGTCATTGACCTTAAGTTGCCCGCCGGCAGGCTTGCCCAGTGCATCGAACAGCAGCGCCACGGTGCCATCGATATGTTCGCCATGCAGCTTGGGCTCGCTGTTGAACCACACCACCACACCGTCGACCGCAGGCATTACCTCCAGCAGCTCAACCGGGTCCGGGGTGGTCAGGCGACCAATCATCAGGCCAATCATCAAGCCGACAATCGCCAACGAACCCAAGACCCGCGGCAATAGCTTCGGCCTGGGGTCGTCTTCAGGGGTAGAATGCAGCGCATCTTTGCCTTCGGAGCCGTGCATGTTTCACGTCATCCTTTTTCAACCAGAAATTCCGCCGAATACCGGCAACGTTATCAGGCTGTGCGCCAACAGTGGCTGCCACCTGCATTTGATCGAGCCGCTGGGCTTTGACATGGACGACAAGCGCCTACGCCGCGCCGGGCTGGACTACCACGAGTACGCCACCCTCCAGCGCCATGCCGACCTGGCCAGCTGCCTGGAAAGCCTGGGCCATCCACGGCTGTTTGCGTTCACCACCAAGGGCTCACGGCCGTTTCATGATGCCAGCTTTGCCGAAGGCGACGCCTTCCTGTTCGGCCCGGAAAGCCGTGGCCTGCCGGCCGACGTGCTCGACGCCCTGCCCGACGGCCACCGCCTGCGCTTGCCGATGCGCGAAGGCTGCCGCAGCCTGAATCTGTCCAACACCGTGGCCGTCGCCGTCTACGAAGGCTGGCGCCAACTCGGTTTCAAATAACACGCAAAACAAATGTGGGAGGGGGCTTGCCCCCGATGGCGGAGTGTCAGTCGACATCTAAGTGACTGTTCCACCGCTATCGGGAGCAAGCCCCCTCCCACATTGAGTGCTGCGTCGGGTTCGAGATTACTGAACCGTCGGCGCGCCTTCCTGTTGCATGCGCTGCAGTTCTTGGGCGTACAAAGCATCAAAGTTCACCGGAGCCAGCATCAGCGCCGGGAACGAGCCACGGGTGACCAGGCTGTCCAGCGTCTCGCGAGCATACGGGAACAGGATATTCGGGCAGAACGCACCCAGGGTGTGGCTCATGGACGCTTCGTCCAGGCCCTGGATCAGGAAGATACCGGCCTGTTGCACTTCAGCGATGAAGGCTACTTCTTCGCCATTCTTAACGGTAACCGACAGGGTCAGCACGACTTCGTGGAAGTCACCTTCCAGGGCTTTCTGACGGGTGTTCAGGTCCAGGGCAACGCTTGGGGTCCACTCCTGGCGGAAGATGGCCGGGCTTTTCGGCGCTTCGAACGACAGGTCACGCACGTAGATGCGCTGCAGCGAAAACTGTGGGCCTTGGGTTTCTGCTGCTTCGGTGTTCTGTTGGTCAGTCATCGCAGATCCTTCTCTATCTTGGGGTCTTTAAGGGGTTAGGAGTCAGACGAGCAGCAGCGCGTCGAGTTTACCGGCGCGCTCCAGGGCGAACAGGTCATCGCAACCACCGATGTGCGTGGCGCCGATCCAGATCTGCGGGACCGACGTGCGGCCGGCCTTCTGGGCCATTTCGGCGCGCACCTGGGGCTTGCCATCGACCTTGATCTCTTCGAAGGCCACCTTCTTGCTTTGGAGCAACTGCTTGGCTCGAATGCAATAAGGGCAATAATCGCTGGAATACACGACAACCTGGCTCATATCACTTCACCAGCGGCAGGTTATCGCCACGCCAGCTGCTGATACCACCCGACAGCTTGGCGGCGGTAAAGCCGGTCTTGAGCATCTCGCGGGCGTGGGTGCCGGAGTGCTGGCCTTGGGCATCGACGAGGATGATGGTCTTGGCCTTGTATTTTTCCAGCTCGGCCAAGCGTGCGATCAGCTTGTCCTGCGGGATGTTAAGGGCACCGACGATATGACCGGCGGCATAATCCTTGGCCGGGCGAATATCGACGACAACGGCCTCATCCTTGTTGACCAGCGCGGTCAGCTCCGACGTGCTCAGGCTGCGACCACCGCGGCTCAGTTCATGAGCGATCAGCAGCGCCAGCAGGATGACGAAGGCACCCACGAGCAGGTAGTGGGCAGTGGCAAATGCAATCAGGTGATCAACCATCAAGGAGGTTCCAGGGCGTTAAAATGGCGGTAAGTATACACAGGCGCCAGGGGCGGCCAACCCCCGTAAAGCGGTGACGTGGTTGGAACTTCGCTTTAAACTGCCACTCCCTTTTCAATTGTCTTCCTTTATTACCGCCGCGAGAGGATCTATGACTACTACGCCTAAACCTTTGGTCCTGATAATTCTCGATGGCTTCGGACACAGTGAAAGCCACCACGACAACGCCGTGTACTCGGCCAACAAGCCGGTACTGGATCGCCTGGCCGCCACCGTCCCCAACGGTTTGATCTCAGGTTCCGGCATGGACGTGGGCCTGCCGGACGGCCAGATGGGCAACTCGGAAGTCGGCCACATGAACCTCGGCGCCGGACGAGTGGTATACCAGGACTTCACCCGTGTCACCAAAGCGATCCGCGATGGCGAGTTCTTCGAGAACCCGACCATCTGCGCGGCGGTCGATAAAGCCGTCGCCGCCGGCAAGGCCGTGCACTTCATGGGCCTGCTCTCCGACGGCGGCGTACACAGCCATCAGGACCACCTGGTGGCCATGGCTGAACTGGCCTTCAAGCGCGGGGCTGACAAGATCTACCTGCACGCCTTCCTCGACGGTCGCGACACCCCGCCGAAAAGCGCGCAATCGTCCATCGAACTGCTCGACACCACCTTCGCCGCCCTAGGCAAGGGCCGCATCGCCAGCCTGGTGGGCCGTTACTTCGCCATGGACCGCGACAACCGCTGGGACCGCGTGTCCCAGGCCTACAACCTGATCGTCGACGGCCAGGCCGAATTCCATGCCGCCACCGCCCAGGAAGGCCTGGAAGCCGCTTACGCCCGTGGCGAAAGCGACGAGTTCGTCAAGGCCACTACCATCGGCGAACCGGTGAAGGTCGAAGATGGCGATGCCGTGGTGTTCATGAACTTCCGCGCCGACCGTGCCCGCGAGTTGAGCCATGTGTTTGTCGATGAGGGTTTCAAGGACTTCGAGCGCGCACGCCAGCCGAAAGTCGAGTTCGTCATGCTTACCCAATACGCCGCCAACATCCCGGCGCCGTCGGCTTTCGCCCCCGGCAGCCTGGAAAACGTGCTGGGCGACTATTTGGCGAAGAACGGCAAGACCCAACTGCGCATCGCCGAGACCGAGAAATACGCCCACGTGACCTTTTTCTTCTCCGGTGGCCGCGAAGAACCGTTCCCGGGCGAAGAGCGCATCCTGATCCCGTCGCCAAAAGTCGCCACCTACGACCTGCAGCCGGAAATGAGCGCGCCGGAAGTTACCGACAAGATCGTCGATGCCATCGACAACCAGCGTTACGACGTGATCGTGGTCAACTACGCCAACGGCGACATGGTCGGCCATAGCGGTAACCTGGAAGCGGCGGTCAAGGCCGTTGAATGCCTGGACCTGTGCGTTGGCCGCATTGTCGACGCCCTGGAAAAAGTCGGCGGCGAAGCGCTGATCACCGCAGACCATGGCAACTGCGAGCAGATGTCCGACGAATCCACCGGCCAGGCGCATACCGCCCACACGACCGAGCCGGTGCCGTTCATCTATGTTGGCAAGCGCGACTTCAAGGTACGTGATGGCGGCGTGCTGGCGGATGTGGCGCCGACCATGCTGATGCTGATGGGGCTGGAGAAGCCAAAAGAGATGACCGGGACCTCAATCCTGGTCTGATTTCGACATCATCACAAAACAGTGTTAGAGGGGGCTTGCTCCCGATAGCGGTGTATCAGTCAGCTTATAAGTAGCTGACCCACCGCAATCGGGAGCAAGCCCCCTCCCACATTAGCTTTGCAGCGTTTGGTAGATATCTTTTTGCCATACCACTGCCACTCGGCACCTATCTTGCCCGCAAGCCCCAATTGGGCGTTTTTTTTGCAGCGCTTGGCGGGCATACTAGGCCGTCCCTTTCCCTGGTGTCGCCCGCCTCTATGCTTCGCGCCTTGATAACCCTCGCTCTTGTCTGCCTGCTCCAACCGGCCTTTGCCGATGAGCGTGCACAAACCCAACAACAACTGGACGCTACGCGTCAGGACATTGCCGAGCTGAAAAAGCTGCTGGGCAAGCTCCAGGAAGAAAAATCCGGCGTGCAGAAAGACCTGCGCGGCACGGAAACCGAAATGGGCAAGCTCGAGAAGCAGGTCCAGGAGTTGCAAAAAGAATTAAAGAAGAGCGAGTCGGAACTGGAGCGACTCGACGCTGAGAAAAAAAAACTCCAGAGCGCACGCGTTGAACAGCAACGCCTGATCGCGATCCAGGCCCGTGCCGCGTACCAGAGCGGCCGCCAGGAATACCTCAAGTTGCTGCTCAACCAGCAGAACCCGGAAAAATTCGCCCGCACCCTCACGTATTACGATTACCTGAGCCAGGCGCGCCTGGCGCAATTGAAGGGTTTTAACGAAACCCTGCGCCAGTTGGCCAACGTCGAACAGGAAATTGCCGACCAGCAGTCACAACTGCTCGACCAGAAAAGCGCCCTGGATACCCAGCGCGACCAGTTGGACAAGGTACGCAAGGAACGCCAGCAAGCGCTGGCCAAGCTCAACAACGACGTGAAAGCCCGCGACGCCAAGCTCCAGGCACGCGAGCAGGACCAGGCCGACCTGGCCAAAGTGCTCAAGACCATCGAAGAAACCCTGGCCCGCCAGGCACGCGAGGCCGAAGAGGCGCGGCAAAAAGCGCTGATCGCCCAGCAGGAAGCGGAAAAAAAGCGCCAGCGTGAGGCCGAACTGGCCGCCAGCAGCGACGCGCCAGCACCGCGCAAACCGGCACGCGCAGCCCCTGGCCCGCTGGTGTCCAGCAGCGGCGAGTCGTTCGGCGGCCCTTTTGCATCAGCCCGGGGCAAACTTCCATGGCCAGTTGATGGTCGACTACTGGCACGCTTCGGTGAAACCCGTGGCGATGACACCCGCGCCAAGTGGGATGGGGTGATGATCAGCGCCTCGGCCGGCAGCCAGGTCCATGCCGTCCACGGTGGGCGCGTGGTGTTTGCCGATTGGCTGCGGGGCGCCGGCTTGCTGGTGATTCTCGACCACGGCAATGGCTATTTGAGCCTTTACGGCCACAATCAGACATTACTCAAGTCGGCAGGTGATGTTGTAAAAGCCGGTGAATCCATCTCCACTGTCGGTACCAGTGGCGGCCAGGACACCCCGGCGCTGTACTTCGCTATTCGTCAGCAGGGTCGCCCGAGCGATCCTGCACAATGGTGCAGATCCCAAGGATAGGGTCGCATCTACATTAGGAGTTCGTTCGACATGCTGCATTTGTCCCGCCTCACTTCGTTGGCCTTGACGATCGCCCTGGTGATCGGCGCGCCCCTGGCTTTCGCCGACCAGACTGCACCGGCTGCACCCGCCGCCATGGCCGCGACCACCAAGGCGCCATTGCCGCTGGACGAGCTGCGCACCTTTGCCGAGGTCATGGACCGGATCAAGGCCGCTTATGTCGAACCCGTAGACGACAAGACCCTGCTGGAAAACGCCATCAAGGGCATGCTCAGCAACCTCGACCCGCACTCAGCCTACCTGGGCCCGGAAGATTTCGCTGAACTACAGGAAAGCACCAGCGGTGAGTTCGGCGGCCTGGGCATCGAAGTGGGCTCCGAGGACGGCCAGATCAAGGTGGTCTCGCCCATCGACGATACCCCGGCGTCCAAGGCCGGCATCCAGGCCGGCGACCTGATCGTGAAGATCAACGGCCAGCCGACCCGCGGCCAGAGCATGACCGAGGCCGTCGACAAGATGCGCGGCAAGCTCGGCCAGAAAATCACCCTGACCCTGGTACGGGACGGCGGCAACCCGTTTGACGTGACCCTGGCCCGCGCGACCATCACGGTCAAGAGCGTCAAGAGCCAATTGCTGGAGTCTGGCTACGGCTATATCCGCATCACCCAGTTCCAGGTCAAGACCGGCGATGAAGTGGCCAAGGCCCTGGCCAAGCTGCGCAAGGACAACGGCAAGAAACTCAACGGCATCGTGCTCGACCTGCGTAACAACCCAGGCGGCGTGTTGCAATCGGCGGTGGAAGTGGTCGACCACTTCATTACCAAGGGCCTGATTGTCTACACCAAGGGTCGTATCGCCAACTCCGAACTGCGCTTCTCGGCCACCGGCAACGACCTGAGCGAGAACGTGCCGCTGGCGGTACTGATCAACGGCGGCAGCGCCTCGGCCTCGGAAATCGTCGCCGGCGCCTTGCAGGATCAGAAGCGCGGCGTCCTGATGGGCACCACCACCTTCGGCAAGGGCTCGGTGCAAACCGTGTTGCCGCTGAACAATGAGCGGGCGCTGAAGATCACCACGGCGCTGTACTACACGCCGAACGGCCGCTCGATCCAGGCCCAGGGCATCGTGCCGGACATCGAAGTGCGCAAGGCCAAGATCACCAACGAGATCGACAGCGAGTACTACAAAGAGGCCGACCTGCAAGGTCACCTGGGCAATGGCAACGGCGGCGCCGACCAGCCGACCGGCAGCGGCGCCAAAGCCAAGCCGATGCCGCAGGACGATGACTATCAGTTGGCCCAGGCGCTGAGCCTGCTCAAGGGCCTGAGCATCACCCGCAGCCGTTGATCATGCGTTTTTTCCTGATCATCGCTGTGCTGTGCAGCCTGGCCGGGGTCGCTCAAGCGACCTCGGCCAGCGAGCCACACAAAGCCTACCTGACCCTCATCATCGACGACCTCGGGCAAAACCTGACCCGGGATCGTCGTGTGCTGGCCCTGCCTGGGCCGGTAACCACCGCGATCATGCCCGACACGCCCCACGCCGCCGAATTCGCCCGCGAGGCCCACAAGGCCGGCAAGATCGTGATCCTGCACATGCCCATGGACCCGGCCACCGGGCCCTTCGCCTGGCACCCCGAACTGCCGGTGGAAGAACTCGGCAAGCGCCTGGACGCTGCATTCAAGGCCGTGCCCTATACCGCCGGTATCAACAACCATATGGGCAGCCGCATGACGGCGCAGCCGCAGGCGATGGCATGGTTGATGGCCGAGCTGCAGCGACGTCACAAGTTCTTCGTAGACAGCCGTACCAGCGCGCAAACCGTCGCCGCCGCCGAGGCGCAGAAGATTGGCCTGGCGCATGTTTCGCGGGATGTGTTCCTCGATGACGAACGCACCGAGGCGGCGATTACCACCCAACTGCAAACCGCAATCAAGCTGGCGCATAAGCAGGGGTCGGCGGTGATGATCGGGCACCCTTACCCACAGACCCTGGCGGTGCTGGAGCGCGAACTGCCCAAGCTCAAGGCCCAGGGCGTGGAGTGGATCGATATCAAGTTGATGATCAGTGTGCGCAGTAATCGGGCTATGGCCGGGCACGGCAAAGACGGCATTTACCGCTAAATGAAGGTTGCGAAGATCCAATGTGGGAGGGGCGGTGCGACGATTCGACTTGCTCCCGATGCGGTGGGCCAGCCCCGAATGTATTGACTGACACTCCGCCATCGGGAGCAAGCCCCCTCCCACATTTTTGACCGCGTTTATTCTGCTGATTCCCCTGCGCTGCAAGGGAACTGCCAGCTTTAGAGGTAACGCGCCATGATTTCCTCTACACGACCGCTCTTGCGTAACTCATCCAGCGCCGCCTGGAGCTTGGCGACCACCTCATCAGGCACGTTCTTGTTCAACGCAAGATAGAGCTGCGCGCTATTGAACCGCAACACGGTCTTGAGCCCTGTCACGCCAACCTGACGCGCCAGGTAACGGCCAGCGGGATCGCCGGTGGCCCACAGGTCGATCTGGCCGTCCATGAGTTTTTGCGCATTGTCCTGGTCGCGCAGGGCGACAATCGGATTGAGCCCCTGTTTTCCCAATGCTTCGGCAATCGCATCGCCCTTGTAAGCGCCTATTTTGTAGCGGCGGGCATGCTCAAGGTCGTTGAGCTGGATCTTGCTGTCGGCCTTGGCCAGTAACACCCAATCATCCGGGCCGATGGGGCCTACCCATTTGAACAAGGCTTCACGGTCAGGCAGCCGCGCCATCACAAATACACCGTAGCCGGGCTTTTCCAGGGCGAGCTTGTAGATTCGCTCCCAAGGAAAACGTAGGGTGAGGTTGTAGGAAATACCGGCGCGCTTGAAGGTCTCGCGCACGATGTCCACGGCGATGCCTTCGATGTTCTCGTCCTTGGCGAAGTTCTTGCCGTTTTTCGCCATGTTGTAGGGCGGGAAATTTTCCGTCAGCAGCACCAGGGAAGTGTCAGACGATTCATCGGCGTGTGCCGTAGCCACCATGAGCATGGAGGAACTGGCGAGGGCGAGCAGCAGGTGTTTGAACATGAAGGCTACCGGAATCCATGGCAAGCGCAGAGAGTGCCGCGAGCCTGCCATGGTGTCCAGCAGCGTTTAGCGTACGACGATACCGCGTGCTGCCATATAGGCCTTGGCCTCGGGTACGGTGTATTCGCCAAAGTGGAAAATACTCGCCGCCAGTACGGCGCTGGCGTGGCCTTCGAGCACACCGTCGGCCAGGTGCTGCAGGTTGCCCACGCCACCGGAGGCGATCACCGGAATGCCCAAGGCGTCGCTGATGGCGCGGGTTACCCCCAGGTCGAAACCGTTTTTCATGCCGTCCTGGTCCATGCTGGTCAGCAGGATTTCACCGGCGCCCAGGCCTTCCATCTTCATCGCCCACTCCACCGCGTCCAGCCCGGTAGGCTTGCGCCCGCCGTGAGTGAAGATCTCCCAGCGCGGGGTTTCGCCCGGGCCGGAAACCTTCTTGGCGTCGATGGCGACCACGATGCATTGCGAGCCGAAGTGCTGCGCGGCTTCGCCGACGAACTCAGGGTTGAACACCGCGGCGGTATTGATCGAGACCTTGTCCGCGCCAGCATTGAGCAGGTTGCGGATGTCTTGCACGGTGCGCACGCCACCGCCCACGGTCAGCGGGATAAACACCTGGCTGGCCATGCGCTCGACGGTATGCAAGGTGGTGTCGCGGCCATCGACGCTGGCGGTGATGTCGAGAAAGGTAATCTCGTCGGCACCTTGCTCATCGTAGCGACGGGCGATTTCCACCGGGTCGCCGGCATCGCGGATGTTCTCGAACTTGACACCCTTGACCACGCGACCGTTGTCGACGTCCAGGCAAGGGATGATGCGTTTGGCCAGCGCCATGGTCAGTCCTCAGCCGTTGTAGGCGTCGCAGTAAGCCTGGGCTTGCGCAACGTCCAGGGTGCCTTCGTAAATCGCTCGGCCAGTGATGGCGCCGATGATGCCAGGCGCCTTGGCGTCCAGCAGCGACTTGATGTCACCCAGGTTGTGAATGCCGCCAGAAGCGATCACCGGAATCTTCGTGGCCGCTGCCAAGGCTGCGGTGAACGGCACGTTGCAGCCCTGCATCATGCCGTCTTTGGCGATATCGGTATAAACGATGGCGGACACGCCGTCGGCTTCGAACTGCTTGGCCAGGTCGATCACCTGCACGGTGCTGATTTCAGCCCAGCCGTCGGTGGCGACGAAACCGTCTTTCGCATCCAGGCCGACGATAACCTTGCCCGGGAATGCCCGGCAGGCTTCGGCGACGAAGGCCGGGTCTTTCACCGCCTTGGTGCCGATGATCACGTAGCTCACGCCGGCTTTAACGTAGTGCTCGATGGTTTCCAGGGAGCGAATGCCGCCGCCGATCTGGATCGGCAGGTTCGGGTAGCGCTTGGCGATCGCGGTGACTACTTCGCCATTGACCGGCTGGCCTTCGAAGGCACCGTTCAAGTCCACCAGGTGCAGGCGACGGCAGCCCCCTTCCACCCATTTGGCGGCCATGCTCACCGGGTCATCGGAGAACACCGTGGAATCTTCCATGCGGCCCTGGCGCAAACGTACACAGGCGCCGTCCTTGAGATCGATAGCGGGGATAATCAGCATCTGGCAAACCTTATTCGATATTCAGCAATGCTTGGGAAATCAGGGTTTCTCAAGCGACCACAAGTCGCTTTCGATGCTTTCGAACCTTTCTTTGAGGAGCGTCTGCGTATCGAAAATCGCCCTGTTGTAATAATGCGGCGCCACTTCGGTGGTGAACAACTCAAGAATCTCGGCGACCTCGAACGAACCCAGCTTGAGCTCGAAGCGGTCCTCCATGAACCGCTTGATCTTGTCGGTGGCCGCACGCTCCTGTTCGGGCGTGAGGTTCAAGATCGGCGGTTTCGGTTTCTTGGCCATTTACCAGCGACCGTCCCACGCGGCGAAGTTCTGCAGCAATTGCAGGCCATGGGTATGGCTCTTCTCCGGGTGGAATTGCACGGCAAAGCGCGAACCGTCGGCCAGGGCTGCGGCGAAATCAACGCCGTAGTGTCCACCCCCCACCACCTGGCGCGGGTCACCGGCGGCGATGTAATAGCTGTGCACGAAGTAGAAGCGCGCCATGTCCGGGATCTCATGCCACAGCGGGTGGTCGACGGTGCGGCGCACTTCGTTCCAGCCCATGTGCGGGACTTTCAAATGTTCGCCGTCTTCATGCAGGCCCTTGCCGAAGAACTTCACCTGGCCCGGAAACAGGCCGATGCAGTCGACGCCGTCGTTCTCTTCGCTGCTGTCGAGCAAGGCTTGCATGCCCACGCAGATACCGAGGAACGGACGGTCCTGGCTGACCTCGCGTACCAGGCTGTCAAAGCCCAGGCGGCGGATCTCGGCCATGCAATCGCGAATCGCGCCAACACCGGGGAACACCACACGGTCGGCTTCGCGAATCACGTTGGCATCGCTGGTGATCAGCACCTTGCCGGCGCCTACGTGCTCGAGGGCCTTGGCCACCGAGTGCAGGTTGCCCATGCCGTAGTCGATAACCGCGACCGTCTGCATTACAGGACGCCCTTGGTCGACGGCATTTGCCCGCCCATGCGCTCATCGACTTCCACAGCCATGCGCAACGCGCGGCCGAAAGCCTTGAACACGGTTTCGATCTGGTGGTGGGTGTTGGTGCCGCGCAGGTTGTCGATGTGCAGGCTGACCAGTGCATGGTTGACGAAGCCCTGGAAGAATTCCTGGAACAGGTCGACGTCAAAGCCGCGGCCCACGTTGGCGCGGGTGTAGGGCACGTGCATCTGCAGGCCTGGACGGCCGGAGAAGTCGATGACCACACGCGACAGCGCTTCGTCCAAAGGCACATAGGCATGGCCGTAGCGACGGATGCCTTTCTTGTCGCCGATGGCCTTGGCAAAGGCCTGGCCGAGGGTGATGCCCACGTCTTCCACCATGTGGTGGTCGTCGATGTGCAGGTCGCCCTTGCCGACGATATCCAGGTCGATCAGCCCATGACGGGCGATCTGGTCCAGCATGTGCTCAAGAAAAGGTACACCGATATCAAATCGGGCCTTTCCGGTGCCATCCAGGTTGATCGAGGCTTTGATCTGGGTTTCCAGAGTGTCGCGCTCGACAGACGCCTTACGTTCGGCCATCACCAGCTCCGCAAAATCATTGGGCGAAAAAGGCAGCCATTATAGGGGCGCGGGCGCTAAACAGAAACATCGGAGGGGATAAGACTGATGGAGTGTCGGGGATAGACATGTGCGTACAGGTGCGAACCCACTTATGAAAACTCCGCGCATCCAATGTGGGAGGGGGCAAGCCCCCTCCCACAGCTGATATCAGTGGAACAGTACCGCGGTCTTCTGCAGGGTCACCCACACACCCCACGCCAACGGAATACCTACCACCAGCCAGGCGGCAACCGCCAACGGCTTGCTGCCGGCGGACGCTTTCCACTCCAGTACGGTGGTCGCATCGGCACCTTTGTCATGCCCCAGCGCCTGCTCGGCGGCAAGCTCCGCATCGGTCATGAAGTACTTGTCGGCCACCGGGCGTACCAGCATGTTGCAGATAAAGCCCAGCACCAGCAGGCCGGCGAGGATATACAAAGTGATGTCGTAGGCCGCAGCGCGTTCAACGCCAATGCTCAGCTGATATTCACGCAGGTAGTTCACCAATACTGGCCCCAACACGCCCGCAGCCGCCCAAGCGGTCAGCAGGCGACCGTGGATGGCACCCACCATCTGGGTACCGAACAGGTCAGCCAGGTAAGCCGGGACGGTGGCAAAACCACCGCCGTACATCGACAGCACGATGCAGAAGGCGGCCACGAACAGCGCGACGTTACCCAGGTGCCCCAGGTTCGGGATCAGCGCGTACAGGGCAAAGCCCAGAGCAAAGAACACGAAGTAGGTGTTTTTACGCCCCAGGTAATCGGAGAACGACGCCCAGAAGAACCGGCCCCCGATGTTGAACAGGCTCAGCAGGCCAGTAAAGCCAGCAGCAATGGCCGCAATGGAGGCAAGCTGACCGGCATCCAACTGGCCAAATGGCACGTCAACACCCAGCAGCCTGCCGCCGAACACTTCCTGCAACAGTGGCGAGGCCATGCCGAGGATGCCGATACCGGCCGATACGTTCAGGCACAACACCAGCCATACCAGGCGGAATTGCGGGGTTTTCCACGCGACATTCACATGCACGTGGCGGTGAGTGATCATCGCGTTGCTGGCTTTTTTCGCCGGCGCGGTCCAGCCCTCAGGCTTCCAGCCGGTCGGCGGCACGCGGTACAGCAATGCGCCACCGATCATGAACACGAAGTAAATCGCCGCCATGACCACGAAGCTCTGCCACACGCCCACGCTGGTCGGCGAAGAGAAGTGGCCCATCAGCGCTGCGGCCAGGGGTGCGCCCACCATCGCGCCACCGCCGAAGCCCATGATCGCCATGCCGGTCGCCATGCCGCGCTTGTCCGGGAACCACTTGATCAGGGTCGATACGGGCGAGATATAGCCCAGGCCCAGGCCGATGCCACCAATGACCCCGGAGCCGATCCACATCAGCCAGATCTGGTGGGTATAGATACCCAGCGCAGAAATCAGCAAGCCACCGCACCAGCACAGTGCCGAGACAACCCCGGCCTTGCGCGGCCCGGCATGTTCCAGCCAACCGCCCCAGATCGCTGCCGAGCAGCCCAGGAAGATGAAGAACAGGGTGTAGATCCAGCCCAGCATGGAGATGGGCCAGTCGCATTGAGACGAGAAGACTTGTGCGATGAAGCTCATGTCCGGCGCGCAAGCCACCGGTGCGGTGATCCCCAGCGCCTTGGACAATGGCAGCCAGAATACCGAGAAGCCGTAGGCCATGCCGATACACAAGTGGATGGCCAGGGCGGCCGGTGGAACCAGCCAGCGGTTGAACCCCGGCTTGGCGATGATGCGTTCCTTGGACAGGAACGCGGGCTGTGCGGCGACGGCGCCGGCCACAGTACTAGTGCTCATTGGTGTTTCCCCCATTTATTAATATGCGTCCGTCAGGCGCTCTCTCCCTCGGCCTTGCACGCAAAGCGTGGCCGTTTTGTTGAGTGAAGCTCCCTTTTAGGCGCGACGTTAAGTCGCAGAAGGCGGACGAACGTGCAGAGATTAGCACCAGTGGATGACAGAAAAATCAAACTGCCACTACCTTTTTTGGATTATCTGCATTTTTCTGACGTCAAAATCCTATTTTCGCGTCACTGGATACAATGTAACGATCCGTGAACTGACGCAGGCCGCCGGGCGTTATACTCTGCGGCTAAATTTTGAAATCGACATACAAGGACTCGCCCATGAAAGCGTTCGGCAAAATCCTGGGTCTGGTACTTCTCGGGCTGTTGCTGATCATTGTGGCGCTCGGCTTTGCCCTGACCCACCTCTTCGATCCCAACGACTACAAAGAAGAAATTCGCCAGATAGCCCGCGACAAGGCCCACATCGAGCTGACGCTCAATGGCGATATCGGCTGGAGCCTGTTCCCCTGGCTGGGCCTGGAATTGCACGAGGCCAGCGTCGCGACCCTGACCGCACCGACTCAACCATTCGCCGATTTGCAGATGCTTGGCCTGTCGGTGCGCGTGCTGCCGCTGCTGCGCCGCGAAGTGCAGATGAGCGATGTGCGTGTCGAGGGCCTGAACCTGCGCCTGAACCGCGACAAGCAAGGCCATGGCAACTGGGAAGACATCGGCAAGAACGTACCCGATGCGACTGCCGAGGCCCCCGCAGCCGCGCCTGCGCCAGTGGAACCGGTGGCTGAAACCAAGCCGGAGAAACCGCCACAACCGATCCGCCTGGATATCGACAGCCTGACCATCAACAACGCCCGCGTCGAATACAACGATGAACAGACCGGCAAGCAATTCAGTGCCGAAAGCATCCAGCTCAGTGCCGGCGCGATCCACGAAGGCGCCAGCATTCCACTGAAACTCACCGCGTTCCTGGGCAGCAACCAGCCGCTGATGCGTGTCAAGACCGAGCTGAACGGCAACTTGCGCATCCAGCGTGCCCTCAAGCGCTACCAGTTCGAAGACATGCGCTTTAGCGGCGAAGCCACTGGCGAGCCGTTGCAAGGCAAGACCGTGAGCTTCTCCACCCAGGGCCAACTGCTGGTGGACCTGGCGGCCAACGTCGCCGAATGGACCAACCTGAAACTCTCGGCCAACCAGTTGCGCGCCTTGGGCGAGCTCAAGGCCAACGACCTGGACAAGACCCCGCAAATCAGCGGCGCCCTGTCTGTCGCCCAGTTTGACCTGGCCAAGTTCCTCGACAGCATCGGCCACCCGCTGCCGGCCATGGCTCCGGGCAGCCTGAGCAAGGTCGAGCTGGTCAGCCGTCTGAAGGGCACGCCCACCAGCGTGGCCCTGGAAAACCTGAACCTGAAACTTGACGAAAGCACTTTCACCGGCCGCGTCGCTGTGGACGATTTCGCCAAGCAGTCCCTGCGTGTACAGCTCAAGGTCGATACCTTCAACGCCGACAATTATCTGCCGGCCAAATCCGAAGCGGCCAAAGGCGCAACCGCCGCACGCCAGGCCGAAGTGCAAAGCAGCGAAGCCGGCGCCATGGCAGCCGGGGGCAGCACGCCATTGCCGGACGCACCGACCAAAGGCGCCTGGAGCACGGACAAACTGCTGCCACTGACGCGCCTGCGCAGCCTGGATATCAACGCCGACCTGGCGTTCGGCCAACTCACCCTGAGCCAGTTGCCGATCCAGAACGCGGCGCTGAAAGCTTCGGGTATCGACGGCCAGCTCAAGCTCGACAGCCTGAGTGGCGGGCTCTACAACGGCACCTTCCAGGCCAACGGCACGCTCGATGTGCGCCAGGACCTTCCACTGCTCGCACTGCAAACCCAAATCAAGCAAGTGCCGGTGGAAAAGATCCTGCAAGCCCAGGGGAAAAACCCGCCAGTGAAAGGCCAGGTCACCCTGGACAGCAACCTGACTGGGCGTGGCAACAGCCAGAAGGCCCTGATCGACAGCCTCAACGGTACCGCCAGCTTCGTGATCAATAATGGCGTGCTGCTCAACGCCAACATCGAGCAACAGGTCTGCACCGGTATCGCCCTGCTCAACCGCAAGACCTTGAGCAGCACGCCACCAGGCAAAGACACTCCGTTCCAGGAACTGCGCGGTAACCTGACGTTCCGTAACGGCGTGGCCAGCAACCCCGACCTGAAAGTGCGCATCCCGGGGCTGACAGTCAACGGCAACGGCGATGTCGACTTGCGCGTACTGGGCATGGACTACCGCCTCGGCATCATCGTCGAAGGCGACCAGCGCGAGGTGCCAGACCCGGCCTGCCAGGTCGGCACCAACTTCCAGGGTATCGAAGTGCCGTTGCGCTGCCGCGGCCCACTAGAACTGGGTGCCAAGGCCTGCCGCCTAGACAAGGATGGCCTTGGCCAGGTCGCCCTCAAGGCTGCCGGCAATCGCCTTAACGAGAAATTGGAAGAGAAGCTCGACAAGGTCAATCCAAAAATCAAGGACGCCTTGAAAGGTCTGTTCAACCGATGAGAGACGAGCAGTTTTCAGCGGCGGTACTCGATTGGTACGACCGCCACGGCCGTCATGACCTGCCCTGGCAGCAGGGCATCACGCCTTACCGGGTGTGGGTGTCGGAGATCATGCTGCAACAGACCCAGGTCAGCACCGTGCTCAATTACTTCGACCGGTTCATGGCGTCTCTGCCGACAGTCGAAGCCCTGGCGGCCGCGCCGGAAGACGAAGTGCTGCACCTGTGGACCGGCCTGGGCTACTACACCCGGGCGCGCAACCTGCAGAAGACCGCCAAGATCGTGGTGAACGAGTACGGCGGCGAGTTTCCCCGCGACGTGGATAAACTCACCGAGCTGCCCGGTATCGGCCTGTCCACCGCTGGCGCGATTGCCAGCCTGAGCATGGGCCTGCGCGCGCCGATCCTCGATGGCAACGTCAAGCGCGTGCTGGCACGCTTTACCGCGCAGGAGGGCTACCCGGGCGAGCCCAAGGTGGCCAAACAACTGTGGGCCACCGCAGAGCGCTTCACACCCTTTGAGCGCGTCAACGCCTACACCCAGGCGATGATGGACATGGGTGCCACCCTTTGCACCCGCAGCAAACCCAGCTGCCTGCTGTGCCCGCTGGAAAAAGGCTGCGAAGCCCATATGCTAGGCCTTGAGACACGCTACCCGATCCCCAAGCCGCGCAAGACCATCCCGCAAAAGCGCACGCTGATGCCGATGCTGGCGAACAGCGAGGGCGCGATTCTGCTCTACCGTCGCCCTTCCACGGGCTTGTGGGGCGGTTTGTGGAGCTTGCCGGAACTGGACGACCTGGAGGACCTCGATCACCTGGCCAACCAGCACGCGCTGCAACTGGGCAAGCATCAGGAGCTCCCCGGACTGATCCACACCTTCAGCCACTTCCAGTTGGCCATCGAACCCTGGCTGGTCCAGGTCGAGGAATCCGCCCATCACGTGGCCGAGGCCGACTGGCTCTGGTATAACCTCGCCACCCCGCCGCGCCTGGGCCTTGCCGCCCCGGTGAAAACATTGCTCAAGCGCGCGGCCGACGTATTGAACGCAGGAGTTTCGTCATGACCCGCACCGTAATGTGCCGCAAGTACAAAGAAGAACTGGAAGGACTGGAACGCCCTCCCTATCCGGGCGCCAAGGGCCAGGACATTTACGACAACGTGTCCGCCAAAGCCTGGGGCGACTGGTTGAAACACCAGACCCTGCTGATCAACGAAAAACGCCTGAACATGATGAACGCCGAAGACCGCAAATACCTGGCCGGCGAAATGGACAAGTTCTTTTCCGGCGAGGAATACGCCAAGGCCGACGGCTACGTGCCGCCTGCTCAATAATTGATCAAAAACCGGGGTCTGCACGTAAGCGACGGTAATAATTAAATATTTTTTGAAAACTTGCTTGACGACCCCCTGAAAAACCCGTTTAATGCGCCCCGTTGCCCAGATAGCTCAGTCGGTAGAGCAGGGGATTGAAAATCCCCGTGTCGGCGGTTCGATTCCGTCTCTGGGCACCAAAATACCGAGAAACCCCAAGGAACAATGTGTTCCTTGGGGTTTTTTATTGCCTGCGATTTAATGTGCTCTGGATCACCCTGGACCCGAATGCCGAGCAGGAGCACCTTGAGTCAGGCAATCACGATACCGGCACCGATCAGGCCCATCGACAGAGCCGTCGAGGGAGTGAGCCTTCCAAGCGCCTGGATTTGAAATACTCTGTGGCGCCAGATAGTACGGACGCAAAAAATGCTCAAGGAAATATGTATGAAGTATTGCTGGATCGCACTTGCCCTGCTGCTTGGCGCCTGCGCAAGAACCCCTTCCCCAGAGCAACTGGCAGAACAGCAGCTATGGGAACAACAGCTGATAACCCATATACACCTGTTCAAATTTTACCCGGCAAACGCCCAGGCGCAGGGGCTGGAAGGCCAGGTCAATATTGAATTCATCATCGATGCCCACGGCAACTTGTTGCGTCAGCGCGTGATCAGTCACTCAGGCTCTGAGCTTTTTGTTGCTGCCGTGCAGGCATCTCTTCCAGCCGCATCGCCAATGCCTGCTCCGCCTGCGTCAGTTCTCAAGGATGGTGAAGTCGAGGTGCGCGCACCCTTTGTGTTTTGCCTGACCCCATCCTGCGCAGGGCAAGCTACGCGCCAGGGGGCCATCGAGACAGAAGAACGCAATACGGCGATAGAGTGACCGAGCCCTGTTGCACAAAGCGCTTGAGCGCTTGTTTTTCACTGGCTTCAATCGTCCACCCTTTACCCCATTCACAGCTGTAAGGTTTCTTTCATGACACGCCTCTTGCTCTGCTCGCTATTACTGCTGACTGCACTACTCAGTGGATGCGCCACGCAAATGGACGTAGCGATCAACGCGACACCCGATCCGGACTATCACTTCGACCGCCAGGCAACCGTACTGGTGACGTCTGTCGGGGGCAGCGACGAAAACGCACTCAATGCCCGGTACTACCTGCGCGACATGGTCAGCGCCATGAAGGACCAGGGCTTTCGCAATGTCTTTACCGACACCACCCTGCCCAAGAACCATGCACCGATCAAAATGACCATCACCCTTGACGTCGAAAGCAAGCAGGTCACTTACCGCTACACCGCTACCGAGTATGGCCAGGTGGCAAACAGCACCACCACACAGTGCAAGAAGAACAAGAAAAAGACCGATCAACTGACCTGCACCAGCACCCCGAACACCTCCTATGGCCCGGTAGGCACATCGGAACGCACCGGTTACACCACCCTCACCACCTTCCGGGCTACCGCTCGGGACGAGGCGAGCAGGCGCGCCGTGTACGTGCTTCGAGTATCGTCCTATAACGACGATTGCCAGGCGGCCAAGGTCGAAGCCTTCCTGGTGCAGCAGGGCCTGCAGAACCTGAACTTCCAGGACCGCGTGCAGCGCAATTACACGGTGACGATGCCTGAGGGGTATCGCTGCAAATAGCTTGCTCCCGTCCGGATACAGCTTGGGCACCCTGACCAAAGCCAACCGGACCTAGTTTCATTTGGGATGTTTTTCACTTATCCGAACTGTTTTTTTGAGATAGTGTAGGGCCTCATCAGGCCCCTAACGCCTTCCCTACGGGCATCAAATCAGCCTGCTTTCGAGATAATCAAAATATCAATTGGAGATACTTTCCATATGCCCGAGTTTGCTCATCACGATCTGGAGCTATTGAACCCCTCGTTCGACTCGGGCCTGGTTGATGTTCTGAGCGAGCTGGAACACCTGCGCCGCCTGCAACTGGGTGGCGATACACCGCCTGCTGTTTTTTTCCAGTTGAAAGCCCTGTTTCATACGCTGGAAAGCCTGGGCTCTGCACGTATCGAGGGCAACCACACGACACTGGCCGACTACATCGAAAGCAAAGTTGAAGGGGCCGCCGAGGCTTCAGATCCGTTGCGGGAAATTGCGAATATCGAAAAGGCCATGGACTACGTCGAAAGCATCATGCAGACCGGCGCTGATCTCACGGAGTTTGCGATTCGAGAGCTTCACTCAATCACCGTCCAGGGAATGCAACGCGAAGGTGATCGTACGCCAGGTGCTTACCGCGAGTCCGGGGTCAGCATTGCCCAGTCCGATCACCTCCCGCCCGAGGCGGTGATGGTGCCAGGCTACATGCAAGAACTCGTCGCCTTTGTGAATAAGCAGGATGCCCCCAAGTACGATCTGATGAAAGTCGCGCTGGCCCACCACCGGTTTGGCTGGATCCACCCATTTGGCAACGGCAATGGCCGCGTCGTGCGCCTTCTGACGTACGCAATGTTGATGAAGTACGGCTTCAACGTCAGCGCTGGCGGCCGAGTCCTGAATCCGACGGCAGTCTTCTGTATCGACCGCGAAAAGTATTACGCGATGCTTTCCACCGCTGACACAGGCACCAAGGAAGGCCTTGAGGCTTGGTGTACGTATGTGCTGGCAGGCATTAGAGATGAATTAGAGAAAGTCAGCAGGCTGACGGACTACGGCTACCTGACCAGACACATTCTTGCCCCCACCATTGCATTGGCGAAAGACCGCGCATGGATAACGCCTCTTGAAGAGAAAATTCTGAGCACGGCGATCCAACTGAAGGTGGTCAAGTCGGGCGATATCGCTGACGCTCTACCGACACTGTCCGCCGCCCAAAGAACCTATCAAATAAAAAAACTGGTCGACCAAGGGATGCTGCTTCCCATCAGTCCAGGTGCTCGGCAGTACACAATCGGGTTCTCAAATAATTATTTGATCAGAGGGGTTATCAAATCCCTGCGCGAAGAAGGCTTTATTCCTGAGCAGCTGGACAAACCTTATCCATGAGGAGGCCCGCCAAGTTGCCCCCTCACTTCAGCAAAAACACCATCAACGGATTGTCATTCAACCGCCCCGCAAAGCTTGGCGCCAATTGCTCCACCGGCGAGCCCTTCAACAGCGCAGTCTCCTTGCGCGGCACAATCACCCAGGATGGCCGGGGCAGCGCACTCAGTTTCTCAAGCTGGTGACGCTCGACAAACAGTGGCTGCTCATCGTGATCCAGGTTCATCATGTAGCGCACCGCCCAGGTGTCCCGGGCCAGGTCGACAAACACCAAAGGGCCAGGCTGCGACTCACGCAGTGCCTCCACCTGGCTGACAAACCGTCGGGTGTCGAATTGCAGGTCCTTGGCCGGTTCTATCACCGCGACCAACAACAACCATTGCGCCGCCAGTGCGATCACGCTGAGCCATACCAAACGCAACGGCCGGCGCCAGGCAATCAACGCCGCGAGTTGCAACACCACCAACGCACCAATCATCAGCGGCAGGGAAATATCCGGCCAATAGCCCTGCTTGTGCCAAGCGTTCCGACACACAAACAACACAACCACGCACAACGCCGGTAACGCTGCGACAAGCCCTTCGTAACAACGGCGCACGCCCAACAGCCAACCTTGCGCCTGGAGCAGCCCATAGGCCGCAACAGCCGCAAACATCGGCACCATCGGCAAGATGTAATAAGCGCGCTTGAAGTGCGGCAGCGACAACCCGAGCAGAATCATCAAGCCACACGCCCCGAGGCGCACCAGCAGTTGCAGCTGCCCGTCGACCCAGCGCTCCGGCCAGCGATGGCGCAGCGCGACCAGGGTGGCCAACGCCAGCGGCACCACCGGAAAGTAACGGTACAAACTCAGCTGGAAGTAGAAATAGAACGGCTCACCGGACTCATCCAGGCGCCCGCCGACTTGCATCTTGAACACTTCATCGGCAAAGGCATCCCCGCCGCTCAATCGCGCAAGCTTCATCAGCAGCCACCAGCACACCGCGAGCAGCACCAGGCCGATAACGCCGTGGATCAGCACTTGCCGGACGCGCTCGCCCGGCCTGCCCAGCGCCCAATACACGCACACCACCCCACAGACCTCAATCAACCCCAGGGGGCCACGAATGGCAAAGGCCAGGACGAACAACGGGAACACCGCCAGTTGCCGCAGCCGCGACCCCAGGCGCTCGCCACTGTGCAGCAGATAGAAACTGCCGACACACAGCAGCGCGATCATCTGGTCGAGGCAGACCGAGCGCGATTTTTCGAGCAACTGGGTGGTGAGCAGAGTCATCAGCACCGTCAAAAATGCCCATGGGCGACTGAACGGCGCCAGCAGGCGGTACATCAGTGCGATCACACCGGCCGATGCAAGCGCGGTGGGCAATACATTCGCCAAATGATTCGGTGCATCAAACCAGCGGGCGAATACAAAACTGAAGAAAGTCGCAGTGCCTGGGTAGTCCGCGTAAGGCTGACCGTAGGTGGTGGGAAAAAAACTTGCGCCGTGGCGAAACATTTCCTGCATGAACAACGCCCAGCGCCCATCAAAGCCCTGGGGCTGCTGATCCCAGATTCCCAACGTGAACAACAACAGGGCAATCAGAAAGAGGCCCAGGGACTCCAGGCGAATACGGTTGCGATGATCCATCGGGTGACCTGTCAGGTGGGAAGCGCTGGCGTATGGTGCCGACCGCAGCCCTGAATAGCGCCTGAACGAACCTGAACATTCACGTTTTTACCGACTTGCGGGCCACACCACTGCCGGGATCAGGCGAACATAGACCAACTCGGCCACCAACTCGACCAGGGTTTGCAGGATCACCGCCGCGGCAGCCAACCCGCGCACGTCCTCTGGCAACGCCAGCGCCAACGGCAATACCACCAGCGAGTTGCGCGTCGAAGCACTGAACGTCACCGCCCGTGCACTTGGCGCAGGCAGCGCAAACAGTCGCGCAGCCAGGATCCCCATCAACGGCGCCAGCAGGACGAAGCCCAGGTAGATCGCAAGCACTGGCAGCAACAGGTCGATGTCGCGCATCACTGATGTGATCTGCGACCCGATCACCACGAACAGCACCAGGGCCATCGCCGGCACCGGCAACCACGCCCACGCACTGCTCCATTTGTCGACAAGCGTTGATCGTCGCGCCAGGTAGGCCGTCAGCACAGCCAGCAGCATCGGCACCACGATCAACAACAGGAATGCCTCGATAAACGGGCCGATCTCAACCACCACACCCGAGTGTGCGCCCAGCATAAAACCCAAGTACACCGGCAGCAGTGCCAACTGCAACAGCAACAACAATGGCGTGGCCGCCAGCATCGACCGCGAGTCGCCCTTGCCGATGTGGGTGAACACCACCACGTAATCAATACAGGGCGTCAACAACACCAGTAATGCCCCCACCAACAACGCGGGATGCTCCAGCAGGCCACGGGTCAGCGCCCACACCAGCAATGGCACCAGAACAAAGTTGGCCAATAACAACGCCGAGACAAAGCGGATATTGCCCAAACCCTGGCGCAGATCGAGGAAGGGAATTTGCAGGAACATCGCGTACATCAATACCGCGATGGCGGGCGTGATCAATACGCTCAAACCGTGAGCCAGTAGCGGCGTGTATACACCACAGGCAGCGGCCAGCAGGATGGCGACAAAATAGAGAGGGATCTGGTTATGCTCAAGGGCATCGCGGGTCATGAGGTCGCTCTGGCAGATGACAAAGGCGTAGCCTATTGATCTATGGCCTGACGGTCGAGCGCGACGAACGACCAAACCCGCCCGGATTTCCTTGGGATTTACCTCAACCTGCGCTTCAATACCCCACCCAGATCCAGAACCCAAGGACGTTGAGCCCATGGCCTCGCCAAACAAGCAGCAAAAACGCGCCCAGCGGGCAAAGACCAAGGCCAAGCAAAACCGCACCCAGCGCGCCGTCGCGGCCAAGCCGGATGCGTTCGCCGGCGACGACAGCCGTATCGATCTTGAGTCTGTGGACTTGACCGAACTGTTCGTCGAGATGCGCACCGCAGGGGAGACCAGCCAGCAGGCACTGTGCGCGGTATTCCTGGCGCACCCGCTGCTGGCGCTGGTGCTGGAGCAGGAAGGCGAAGAGGAAGCGACCGACTTTATCCTGGCGGCGCTGATTGAATATCGGCAGTGGGCGACGGACAGCGATGACGAGGCCGCTGCGCTGGCTTGGATCGAATCGCCGCAGTTCCAGGCAGACTACGTGGCAGCATCCCAGGCACTGACAGCCACAACAGACTGACACATATCAAAATGTGGGAGGGGGCTTGCTCCCGATAGCAGAGTCTCAGTCAACATCCAAGTGACTGACACACCACCATCGGGGGCAAGCCCCCTCCCACATTTGCATCACATTCCGTCAGTTGAGCACTGCTGCGCCTAGCTTCTGGGCCTTGCGGCGGCTCGCCACTCCCAATACCACCTGCAAGCTCAGCATCTCAGTCGCTGACAACTTCAGCAGACTGACACGTATCAAAATGTGGGAGGGGGCTTGCTCCCGATAGCAGAGTCTCAGTCGACATCCAAGTGACTGACACACCGCCATCGGGAGCAAGCCCCCTCCCACATTTGCATCACATTCCGTCAGTTGAGCACGGCTGCGCCTAGCTTCTGGGCCTTGCGGCGGCTCGCCACTCCCAATACCACCTGCAAGCTCAGCATCTCAGTCGCTGACAACTCCAGCAGACTGACACGTATCAAAATGTGGGAGGGGGCTTGCCCCCGATAGCAGAGTCTCAGTCGACATCTCAGTGACTGACACACTTCATCGGGAGCAAGCCCCCTCCCACATTTGCATCACATTCCGTCAGTTGAGCACCGCTGCGCCTAGCTTCTGGGCCTTGCGGCGGCTCGCCACGAACAACCCCGCCAGCACTACCAGCAAGCTCAGGATCCCAGTGGCGATGATCTCGACCCGGTGCGCTTCCTGGAACAGCATGATGGTCAAGGTGCCGACGATAAACACCATCACCGCGTAGGTCAGTCCAGGGAACAGCCACATTTTGAACACGATCTTCTCGCCCGCCGCCGCACGTTTTTGACGCATGCGCAGTTGCGACACAGCGATCACCAAGTACACCAGCAAGGCGATGGCGCCGGAGCTGGCCAGCAGGAACTCGAACACGGCAGCCGGCGCCACATAGTTGGCGAACACCGCCAGGAACGCCGCACCGGTGGACAGCAGCACCGCCCAGTAAGGCGTGCCGCTCTTGTTGGTGCGCTTGGCAACCGCTGGCGCATCACCGCGACGACCCAGGGAAAACAACATGCGCGAAGCGGTATACAGCGCCGAGTTCAAGCAGCTGGTTACAGCCACCAGTACCACCAGATCGACGATCAGCTTGGCGTTCGGGATGCCCATGCGTTCCAGCACGGTCTGATAGGAACCTACGGCAGCCAGGGTCGGATCGTTCCATGGCACCAGGGACACCACGATAAAGATCGACAACAGGTAGAACAAACCAATCCGCCAGATCACCGAGTTGGTGGCCTTGGTGATCTGCTGGCCGGGGTTTTTCGATTCCGCTGCGGCGATGGTGACGATCTCGGTGCCCATGAAGGAGAACATGGTGGTCAGGATCGCCGCCAAGACCGCGCCCATGCCGTTGGGCATAAAGCCCTGGGTGTCGAACAGATGCGACACACCGCTGACCTGGCTGGTGGGCAAGAAGCCGAAAATCGCCGCCAGGCCGAGGATCACAAAACCTACGATCGCCACGACTTTGATCAACGCAAACCAGAACTCGAACTCACCATAGTTCTTCACGCTGAACAAATTGGTCGCGGTCAGCAGCAGCGTAATGATCAGGGTAAACGCCCAGATCGCCACATCGGGGAACCAGGCATGCAGGATGGTCGCCGCCGCGTTGGCCTCCAACGGAATCACCAGTACCCAGAACCACCAGTACAACCAACCGATGGTAAAACCGGCCCAGTGGCCGATTGCGCGGTCGGCATAAGTTGAGAATGAACCCGTGTCCGGTGACGCAACGGCCATCTCGGCCAGCATCCGCATCACTAACACCACCAGCGTGCCGGCGGCCGCGTAGGCCAACAGCACAGCCGGGCCAGCGGCAGCAATCGCATGGCCGGAGCCGACAAACAAACCGGCACCGATCACGCCGGCAATTGACAGCATGGTGACGTGCCGCGGTTTGAGCCCCTGTTCGAGGTCATTGGAGCTTTGCGTACTACTCATTGACACACCTTTGCGAGGAATTGCGAAAACAGTTCGCCCGGCCACTGTCTTTCTCGTGAAAAGAAACCAACAGGGCGTTCTTTATTTTTTACGCAAGATTTGCGCCAAAATGTTACGAAACCGCGATTGACGCGGCCTGTAGGACAATTCAACAGCCATCGCAAGTCTTTGAGAACAATGGCATTCCGCTATAGCGTTACCATGCGACCCACATCCAACACGAACAGGCGCACCAAAAACACACACAAAAAGTACGTGACGCTCCATATAAGGGCTGATATGGACCGTTTGCCCGGTTAACCCTTCCAACACCCGGCCAAAGCTGGCACCATCGCGCCCTTTTTTACGCGAAGCCTGCGGCTTTTCCGGTTCAAACGGCTGTTCGGTTGTTGATGGCGCGACACGCTACTGTGCCGATGCGACACCCTGCCGCAGACCACCGGTTAACCGTCCGCAGCGCTGTTGGCTGTCATCCAAACGCTATGCTAGCTTGGCGCCTCGCCAGGAAGGCGGCCCAACAGCGAAGCACGCAACGAACACAATGAGGACCGCACATGGCCGAGGCCACGCCCGCGCTTGAAATCCGCAACTTGCATAAACGCTATGGTGAGCTGGAGGTACTCAAGGGTATCTCGCTGACCGCACGCGACGGCGACGTGATCTCGATCCTGGGTTCTTCCGGTTCCGGCAAGTCCACCTTCCTGCGTTGTATCAACCTGCTGGAGAACCCGCATCAGGGCCAGATCCTGGTGGCCGGTGAAGAGCTCAAGCTCAAGGCCGCGAAAAACGGCGAGCTGATGGCCGCCGACGGCAAGCAGATCAACCGCCTGCGCAGCGAAATCGGTTTTGTGTTTCAAAACTTTAACCTGTGGCCGCACATGAGCATCCTCGACAACATCATCGAGGCGCCACGCCGTGTGCTCGGCCAAAGCAAGGCCGAAGCGATAGAAGTGGCCGAGGCCCTGCTGGCCAAGGTCGGCATCGGCGACAAGCGCCACGCCTACCCAGCCCAACTCTCCGGCGGCCAGCAGCAGCGGGCGGCGATTGCACGCACCCTGGCCATGCAGCCTAAAGTCATCCTGTTCGATGAGCCCACCTCGGCCCTTGACCCGGAAATGGTTCAGGAAGTACTTAATGTGATCCGCGCACTGGCCGAAGAAGGCCGCACCATGCTGCTGGTCACCCATGAAATGGGCTTTGCCCGCCAGGTGTCCAGCGAAGTGGTGTTCCTGCACCAGGGTCTGGTAGAAGAGCAAGGATCGCCACAGCAGGTGTTTGAAAACCCGCTTTCGGCGCGCTGCAAACAATTCATGTCCAGCAACCGCTAACGGAGCAACATGCATGCAGAACTATAAAAAATTCCTTCTGGCTGCGGCCGTCTCGATGGCGTTCAGCGCCACGGCCATGGCAGAAACCTTGAAAATGGGGATCGAAGCGGCCTACCCGCCATTCAACAATAAAGACGCCAGCGGCAATGTCGTGGGCTTTGACAAAGACATCGGCGACGCCCTGTGCGCCAAGATGAAAGTCGAGAAGTGCGAAGTGTACGTGTCCGACTGGGACGGCATCATCCCGGCCCTGAACGCCAAGAAGTTCGACTTCCTGGTGTCCTCGCTGTCGATCACCGATGAACGCAAGCAGGCCGTCGACTTCACCGACCCGTACTACTCCAACAAGCTGCAATTCATCGCACCCAAAGCCACAGCGGACTTCAAGACAGACGCCGCCTATCTGAAGGGCAAGGTGATCGGTGCACAGCGTGCAACGCTGGCCGGTACCTACCTGGAAGACAAGCTGCCGGACACCGAAGCCAAGCTCTACGACACCCAGGAAAACGCTTACCTCGACCTGACCTCCGGGCGCCTGGACGGCATCCTCGCCGACAAGTACGTGCAGTACGAGTGGCTCAAGAGCAAAGACGGTTCGGCCTATGAATTCAAAGGCGACCCGGTAGTAGAAAGCGACAAGATCGGTATCGCCGTACGCAAGGGCGACCCGCTGCGCGAGCGCCTGAACAAAGCCCTGGCAGAGATCAAGGCAGACGGCACCTACAAAAAGATCAACGACAAGTACTTCCCGTTCAGCATCGAATGACCTGAACGGCCTGCCTGGCGCGCTCGATTGAGCGCGCCGGCTTTCAGCAATGCCTGCCGCGATATGAAAACACCATGAATTTCGATCTCTACGGATTCGGCCCGGCGCTTGCCGCTGGCGCGCTGATGACCGTCAAACTGGCGCTCACGGCCCTGTGCCTGGGGCTGGTGCTCGGCCTTGCCGGCGCCTTGGCCAAGACTTCGCCGTACAAGCCGCTGCAATGGCTGGGCGGTGCTTATTCGACCATCGTTCGCGGTATTCCCGAGCTGTTGTGGGTGCTGCTGATTTACTTCGGCACGGTCAACCTGATGCGTGCCCTGGGGGAGTTCTTCGGTAACCCCGACCTGTCCCTGAGTGCTTTTGCCGCCGGGGTGATCGCCCTGGGCCTGTGCTTTGGCGCCTACGCCACCGAAGTGTTCCGCGGCGCGATCCTCGCCATTCCCAAGGGCCACCGCGAAGCTGGTGTGGCGTTGGGGTTGTCGAAACTGCGGATTTTCACGCGCTTGATCATGCCGCAAATGTGGCGCATCGCCCTGCCGGGCCTGGGCAACCTGTTCATGATCCTGATGAAAGACACTGCACTGGTGTCGGTGATCGGCCTTGAAGAAATCATGCGCCACGCGCAGATCGGCGTGACCGTCACCAAGCAACCGTTCACCTTCTTCATGGTCGCAGCGTTCATGTACCTGGGCCTGACCGTGCTGGCGATGATCAGCATGCACTTCCTGGAAAAACGCGCCGCCCGCGGCTTTGCAAGGAGCACCCAATGAGCGGCGACTACAGCTGGCTATCGCACTTCGACCTGGGCCTGAACTGGGCCGTGATCATCAAGTGGCTGCCCAAACTGGCCCAGGGGGCAACCCTGACCCTGGAGCTGGTAGCCATCGCGGTGATCGCCGGCCTGCTGCTGGCGATCCCGCTCGGCATCGCTCGCTCGTCGCGCCGCTGGTACGTGAGCGCCCTGCCCTACGGCTACATCTTCTTCTTCCGTGGCACGCCGTTGCTGGTGCAGTTGTTCCTGGTCTACTACGGCCTGGCGCAGTTCGATGCGGTGCGCAACAGCTTCATGTGGCCGTACCTGCGTGACCCGTTCTGGTGCGCCACCGTCACCATGACCCTGCACACCGCCGCCTATATCGCCGAGATCCTGCGCGGTGCTATCCAGGCCATCCCGCCAGGTGAAATCGAAGCGGCGCGCGCCCTGGGCATGTCCAAGCCCAAGACGCTGTTCTACATCATCCTGCCCCGCGCCTCGCGCATCGGCCTGCCGGCCTACAGCAACGAAGTGATCCTAATGCTCAAGGCCAGCGCCCTGGCCAGTACCGTGACGCTGCTGGAGCTGACCGGGATGGCGCGGACCATCATCGCCCGCACCTACCTGCCGGTAGAGATCTTCTTCGCGGCCGGGCTGTTTTACCTGCTGATGGCCTACATCCTCGTGCGTGGCTTCAAACTGCTGGAAAAATGGCTGCGCGTCGATGCGTGCCAAGGACGCTGAGGCACGCTTCAAGGCGCTGGATGGGTTCCTGATCGAGCACCAAGGGCTGTGGCGACCACGGCCCTTTACCCATCTGCACTTACCCTGGGAAGCCGAACATCCGGCGCTGTCCCGATGGCTGCGCCAGCGCTCGCTGGCCGAAGCCGAAGCCAGTCACAACCACCCCCACGACCTGCCTGCGCCAGCACCTTTTCCACAGCTGGCCGCTCAAGCGCTACACCTCAGTGCTGTGGATAAACTACCCACGCACATGCTTGAACCTGCTCGCCACCGCCTGAATGTCGACGTACCCGGACGCAAGTGGCAACAGATCGAAGCCTTCGGTGCCGCGCTGAATTTTGCCGAAACGCCCACCCATTGGCTGGACTGGTGCGCCGGCAAGGGCCATCTAGGCCGCCGCCTGCTGCAACCCGGCCAACAGTTGACCTGCCTGGAATACGACCCAGCCCTGGTCGCATCCGGCCAAGCCCTGAGTGACCGCCATAACCTACCCGCAGCCCATCGCCTGCAGGACGTCATGGCGGATATGGCGATCAACCCCCAACACACACCAGTCGCCCTGCATGCCTGCGGCGATTTGCACGTGCGCCTGCTACAACTGGCCAGCGCCGCCGGATGCAAACAACTGGCACTGGCGCCCTGCTGCTACAACCGCATCACCGCCGACCGCTACCAGGCATTGTCCGCTGCCGGGCGCGCATCCCGACTGCAACTATCCAGAGAAGATCTAGGCCTGCCCCTGAGCGAAACCGTCACCGCCGGCAACCGCGTGCGCCAGCAACGGGACACGTCCATGGCCCGACGCCTGGGCTTCGACCGACTGCAACGCCAGCTGCGCGGTTGCGACGAATACCTGCCGACGCCGTCCCTGCCGGCCAGTTGGCTGGACAAACCTTACGCTGACTACTGCCAGGAACTGGCGAACGTAAAGGGTTTATCCACAGGCGAACAGGATTGGACGGCGCTGGAGGCACACGGCTGGCACCGCCTGGCCGAGGTGCGAAACCTGGAGCTGGTAAGAGGCCTGTTTCGACGCCCGCTGGAAATGTGGCTGGTGCTCGATCGAGCATTGTTCCTGCAAGAGCGAGGTTACAACGTCGAGGTCGGCAGCTTCTGTGAAACAGCGCTGACGCCGCGCAACTTGATGGTGCTGGCCGAGCGCGATTAAGGGGCGAAATTTCCTACACGGCCCTGTGGATAACTCTGTTGATGAAATCTTTACGGAACCAGTATCTATCTGCGTTACAGGCCAAAATCGACCCTGGTCATTTTTTGTTCACAAAATAAAACGCACGCAAAACAGGCAGTTGCGGGGTGTAGAGAACGCCGTCACAAAATGGTTGCTTCATCTCGCTATCTACCTGCCGATTGTGCATAAGCATTTGGGGTAAGCGTATAAAGCGTAATTTATGCGGTGTTTTTTGGGCCTTTCAGCAGCCCGAAAGCTCCGCGACACAGCCAGGCTGTGGCGTGGGGAATGCACGCAAATATGGCCCACATCGACTCTAAAGAGCAGACGCAGGGTGACGGAATAGATGAAATTCACCGTGGATTGCGGGGCTGGGAATTGACGCTTGAGGGACGAGGAAAACCCGCCATTCGAAGAAAACCTCTCCTTCTGCAAAAATAGTCAGAATTCAGGGGTTTACAGAAGCTTTCCAATCGCTATAATCGTCGCCCTAACACGCCGGTATAGCTCAGTTGGTAGAGCAACTGACTTGTAATCAGTAGGTCCCGGGTTCGACTCCTGGTGCCGGCACCATACAAAACGAAGCCCTCGCAGAAATGTGAGGGCTTTGTTGTTTCTGGGGCATTAGTAGTCGACGCCCTCCTCGGCCATCTCGCCTGCAAATCCGTTAAAACTGCCGATTCTGCGCCACAGGCTCCCCTCTACAGCTTTATGCTAAATTATGAAATAGCAATAATTATGGCGTATCCATAAAAAGGGGTAATTGCATGAGCAGCATATTTCAGCGCCCTGAATTGGCTGAATCGATGGCAAACCAGCTTCTGAACCCGGGCGTGCTTGATGAAGGCTTACGCTCAGGCCTTTTTCTGTCTGGGCTGCGCCGCACAGGTAAAACGACTTTTTTGAGAAACGACCTTATCCCGGCCCTGGAAGCAGCAGGTGCCCTGGTGATCTACGTCGACCTCTGGAGTGACACACTGGCCAACCCGGCAACGCTCGTGCACAGCGCCATCCACAAAACCCTGAAAGAACTACAAACTCCAGGCTCATCGGCGCTGGAGATGCTCAAGCGCGTCAGCAACGTTGAGCTCGGCGCAGCAGGATTCAAGTTCGGTTTCAAACTCGACAGCATCGGTAACGCAGACGGCCCGACATTGGCTCAAGCACTGACAGAAGTGGTCGACCAAGCGAAGACTGATCTGGTGCTGATCATCGACGAAGTGCAACACGCCATTTCCTCCGATGACGGAAATCAACTGCTCCTGGCCCTCAAGGCTGCGCGTGATGGGATCAATCCACGCCCGAATACGCCAGGATATTTCCTCTTTATTGGCACCGGCTCCCACCGAGCACAAGTGAGTGAGCTGACCGCCAAACGCAATCAAGCCTTTTCCGGCGCCACGTCAGCAGCGTATCCGCTGCTAAAAGGGGATTACGTCGAGTTTCTGCTCAATCGTCTTGCGATGACGGTAAAGAAAGAAAAGCTCCCTTCCCTCGAAGTCGCCATCGAAGCATTCGACACCTTGGGGAATCGACCTGAAGAAATGCTCAAGGCCCTGCGCCAACTCCTGCAGCAAGACGGTGATCCCGACCTTTTCCTACCGGTGATAGCCAGCACCCTACGCTCGGCGGCGGCAAATATTGAGCTTGAAAAAGTCGAGCAACTTGGCAGCCTGGCTCAGGCGATTTTCAACAAAATCGCGGCAACCGAAGGGGATGCCCGCGGGATATTCTCCATTGATGCAGCGGCGGAATATTCAAAAATGGTTGGCCGCGAGGTGCGGGTTGAAGAGATTCAACCGGTAGTGATTGCATTGGTGGCGGAGAACATCATCATGCGGCGTGGGCATGGGATTTATGCGATTACGGATCAGTTTGTTCAGGAGATTTGGTTGGAGGAGCGGGCATTGATTGAGGGGAGTTAGGACAACCGAAACGGGGGAATAGTGAACGGGGGCCAGACCACATTATTCAATTAAATAGCGAAAATCATAGTCTGACCCCGCTTTTCCCCCTGCAGCCCAACTCGTACAAGGCTTTGCGGCATTTCCCCTCGTGACAATCGGCGTGACAAACACCGAAGTCACCAGCAACAGCGATGCAGATGATGGTGCCGCAGTCCACGGAATGGACTTCACCTGACTGACAGTCAGGCATGCCCCGGTCATCGCTTCACTGCCTTAACCCGACTCAGGATCTCGCGGCGCTGGTCTCGTCAGCCAGCGCAGCCTCCACCCGCCCACTTCTTCGGAAGTGCTCAGGAGGCCAGATCATGAGATGCCCAAGCTCCCGGTCGTAAAGAGCCGCCAGTCCCGCGTTAGTGGACAACCCTCGCAGGTCGCAGGGGCCTTGATCCCTGATAACACTCAGCATTCTTGGCGGGATGACGTGGGGCACCAATCAGGGCGTGACTAGGTTTCTATTCACGAGCGACTAAAGATCCTCTCTAGCTTAGGGGCCAACCTAACAAATCTGACGGGCATGGATATTTTCAAAACTTCCCTTTACCATCAATGCCTAATCTTCATAACACGATTATTTAATCGAATCAAAGTACACCAAAACCCACAAAATAGAGTAGTCCTACATGGCTATTACTGAAAAATCTATCAAACTAATTTGGTCAAACGCTGCAGGCCGATGCTCATTTACCGGATGTACAGAAAAATTAACGGTCGAACAGGCTGCGGAATCGGCGCCACATACTTTAGGTGAGATGGCACACATCAAAGGCAGAAGAAAAGATGCTAACAGATACGATGCCACCCAGAACGACGTAGAAAGAGATGACTATGAAAATCTAATCCTACTCTGCCCCAATCATCACACACTGATTGACAAAAAAGAGAATGAAGAAAAATTCCCTGTAGAGTTTTTGCTGGAAATGAAGATTTGTCACGAAACTTACATTTCCAGCAAATTAAACGCCATCAAATATTCAACCTTAGAGGAACTCAAAGATAATATCTGCATTTATCTTTCAGAGAACCACCAATCTTGGCTTCAATATGGCCCGCTCTCGGAAAATGCTCAAAGGAATCCTCATAGTGATAAGCTTCATGCTCTTTGGCTTTCCGAACGTCTAACAACGATTGTCCCCAACAACAGGATAATCACCTCTTTAATAAAGGAAAATCAAACCCTTTTCCCTAGGTTAAAACAGAAAATAGTTGGGTCGTTCTTGACACACGCCTCCAGTTATGAAAAATGGGTGCACGACGAGATCCCTTATGAAGCTGTGCTGAGATTTCCCGCAGAATTCGAAAACCTTATCATGGAAAGTTAGAATGGCTGCTCAAAATAAAAATTTCCCTTGGATGAGCCATTACGAAGAATACGGATTCTTCGAAGATCGTATGCGTGGCCATAACAAAGTTTCCAGCCTAAAAAACATACAAGGAGGACTTTACGATCTATCTCTAACAAATGGAAAAATATTAAAAATTTTCATTTGCGAGTGTTACAGCTATGGAGTTGCTGAATATCAAGAAACCATACAAAAGCTTGGTCAGCTGGATGCAATCATCATCAACTCCAACTGGTGTGGTTATTCGCCTGAAGCAAAAATATATTGCCGAGAAAGGTCTGTAGGACTTTTCAAAATTCGCGAGTTCATGGCCGCACTGAACCTCACACGTTACTGGGAATATCTGACAGAATACTAAAGAGAAAAACTTGCTATATGATCAACTCCTATAAAGAGGATCTGCTCATCTACGGATTCGGCTCGTACTTCAATGGCAGAACCGAATTCCAAGATATAGACTTACTTATAGTCCATGATAACACTGACGAAAAATCCTGCATATTTGCAATAAAACTCAAGGAAATCTTCAGCACCCAAATAAATGATGCACATATATCAATACTTTCGAAAAAAGAAGTCATGCAGCTAGATTTCATAAGAAAAAGCAAATCCATTTTAATTGGATCAGTATCTTCCAATGCCATGAGCATTGAAGCTATAGCTATAAGAGAAAAAATCATAGGACAGCATCCCGCCCCTTCAAGAAACACTCACAATGTAGAGATGTAAAAACCAATAAACCCACATAGAAACATAACAACTTCAAAAATAATATTCCCCCCCGCCTGATAATGACTACATCTCTCAAGATCATCAACCTGCAAAATTCGGCTCTTCAAGCCACTTCAGCTACATGACTCGCGCGAAACTAGATAAAGCTTAAAGGGTACTTTATGAGATACTCTGCATCACTTCGACTTAAAGAACATCTTAAAAACAACAAGATAAAACTCTATTCGACTCTTGGTGCCGCACCATACAAAACGAAGCCCTCGCAGAAACGTGAGAGCCTTGTAGTTTCCGCAAGCCCTCTTTTTCCACACACTGCAATCCCGGAGCCTCGTGTGCCATGCAATCCACCGACGATCTACGTGGCATGCCCTCGAACGCCTTCTCACCTCAGCCAGTGCCTTTCGCTAGCATTCAAGCTTTTATAGAAAATTATGGATAGCCAATAATTATGCCGCTCCCATAAAACCAATAATTAACCAGTCAATACCTGCTCTTAACCCTGCAGGCGCCTAACCTATCCATTTTCCCGATTGCTCCCAACGCCCCACCACGCTACCCTCCCTCCTGTCGCTGCCAATTCAGCGACCGGGCCTGAGAACCCGGCAAGATGCAGGCGCACCAAGCGCCCCCAAAACCCGATTTGCAGGCGTTTTTTTTCGCCTCACAATTCGTGCAATGGCGGCTGTGCGTGGGAGACCTTCGGGTCTGCCGGGTTCCTGTATCTCCGGTTTCTCAGCCTGCGCACAGCTGCCACCCATTCGCCTGAGAACGAAGGTGGTAGCTCTCACTTGATACGGGAGTTTTACCGATGACCGTTACAAATGCGTCTGCGTTAACCACCCTCGGCGTCACCCCCTTTTCCTTTCACTCCGACCAACCTCTGTTCCGCGTCAACAGCGGTGTTTCCCTGCATGAAGCCTTGCATCACGTTTCCGACTTGCTCCACCTCGCCAAGCTGCTCGCAGAAGACGCGGCGATGACGCAGGACACGGACCGTTATGCCTGGGCGTCGCATTATTTGCAGGAGATGAGCAAGGCGGTGATTGATGATGTGGTGAAGGTGTTGGAGTCGCCTGGGAATGTTGAGGCGTAACGAAGTCGTGCAGTGTCTGGGCTGACGGGCCCGGCGCTCACAGGAGAAAGCCCTGGCTGAATAGGTCAGGGCTTTTTTACGAGTGGCGATCCGCATGTCGGGCGCCATATGGCAATTAGCCACTTTTCCATTTGACACTCCCTCCAACTCCGGTTAAAAACCCCGCCTTGCTTGTGCCTTTAATCGAGACATGGATGTTGTCGAACCCTCCGCTGTTCAGATACCGCCGCTATTGGCTGGCGGTCATCATCGTGTTGCTGGCGATTCTTGATCCTTTCGGCCTGGCCAGTTCCAGCGACAAGGCGTCGGCGCAGTGGCTCAATCGTATGTTCGCCAGCCACTACCCGAGCCTTGGGCAGCAGCGGGTAGCGGTGGTGTTGATTGATGATGCCTACCTGATGCGCAATGACAGCTCATGGCCAATGCCCTACGGCGAGCAGAGCAAGTTGTTCAAGCGTTTGCTGGCGTACAAGCCTGGGGCGGTGTTTGTGGATTTGCTGTACAGCCATGACCACTCGTTGGGCGACCCGGCGCGTGGCAGTCAGTTGCTGGCGAATGTGTTTGAGCGTTATCAACGCCAGGGCATCCCGCTGTGGTTGGCCAATACCGGGCTGAAGCGTGCGGAGGCGGGCCAGGCCAATACACTGGCGCCTTTTATGCAGGTCAGCCGCCCAGCGCTGGTGGTGTGGGAAGGGGTGGATGACAAGTATCCACTGGCCAAGACCACCCAGGCCGGGCTGATGGAAACTCCCGCCTTGGCGCTGTACCGGGTGTTCTGTGCCACGCACGAGTGCAAGCCTCCGCCGGTGGATGCGCAAACCGCTGCGCAGCGCCAGCCCATCGCGGTGCAATGGGGGCTGAAGCTGGCGCCGGAACAGGCGCGTATTGCTGATATCCGCCACTGCGCAGCGGCGCGGCATTTCTTGCTGGACGGGGTGGCGCAGTTGTTCCAGGCCGTGTTCTGGAAGCTGGATGACTCGGCCCAGGCGCGGTGCCCTTATACGCTGACGTTGTCGGCCAGTGACCTGGAGGTCACCGAGCCGGACGACCAAGCCTTGATCGCCGAGTTACTCCACGACCGCCTGGTGCTGGTCGGCGCCAATATCGCCTCCACCGGGGACCTGGTGGAGTCACCGGTACACGGCCAGCTCCCCGGCGTTTACCTGCACGCCATGGCCCTGGATAACCTGATCAATTCAGGCATGGCCTACGACCATGAACCGGCCAACTTCCCCGCCTTGCCCTTCAATTGGCTGGACCTGCTGGAGCTCGGGCTGCTGGCGTTGATTGCTGTGCTCAAGGCGCTGCACGCACGGCGCCTGGCGGGCCATCGCACCTGGAGCCGCTGGCGGCGCCAGGAAATCTGGTTTTTTACCTCGCCGTGCCCGTCGTGGCTGTTGGTGATGTCGATGTTGGCGGCGGTCAGTGTGCTGCTGAGCCTCAATGACATCACCCCGGTTAACGTGCTGGGCATTGTATTGCTGTCGTTGGTGTTGTTCAGCGAGCGGATCGAAGCTTTCTTCGACCGCGATCGCTGAGTGTGCCGCTTTGCCCTTTGACTCAAGGAACCCAAGGATGAACAGAAGTCTGATTGTCTTGCTCGCCGCCCTCTTCACCCCAAGCGCCTGGGCGGAAACCCACAGTATCAAGGCGTTCCTGGCCGACCCGGTGACGGTGCTCGACGAACAGGGCAAGCAACAGCGTGAGCTGGCGAAAAAGGATGCGCCCACCCAGCCCGTGCCGGTGTTGCAGTACAACCAGGCGCTGGACCTGGTGCAGGTAGAGCTGGCAGGCCAGAAGGTCTGGCTGGACACCATGGACCTGCGTATCGAACCGCCGCTGAACGTCGTCGACCTGCCTTGTCAGGGCCTGACCAAAAGCCAGGCCAAGGACAGCCGCAATAATTCCACCATCGGTTTTGGTGCCGGTTGCAATCAATAAAAGGAGCGTTGCGGTGAAGGGATATCGAGTGGCAGCCAGCCTGTTGGCCTGTTCCGTGCTCAGTGGTTGCGCGACCTTGAAGGGCGCAGACCAGGCGTTTCTGAACCTGGTGGGGCCTTCGACCCAATCCCGGGTCCAGGGCCACTACGTGGACAACACCGACGTGCGCCAGTACTACAAGCTCGACCCTCAGCGCCAGAGCCAGCAGCGCCTGAGCTATGACGGGCGGGCGGTGCCGGCCGCCGAGGCGCGCCAGCAGAACCTGGTGGATATCCCGATGCTGCAAGGCTACTTGCAGGGCATTGTCACGCGCTTGTCCAAGGGCTGGCCGGGGGAGTTGCCGCCGCTACAGGTGAAGATCACCGACAGTTATGGTTTCGGGCCATCGGCGGACCCTTACGGCAACCTGTTCGTGCCGCTGGGGATGCTCGACAACGTTGCCAGCGAAGACGAAATCGCGGCAATGCTTGGTCATGAAATGAGCCATGTGCTGCTGCATCACCATGACCGCATGGCCGCCTTCCAGCAGCAGAAAGACATGTTCACCACCGTCGCCTCCACGGTCGCCTTGGCCACCATGGCTGCCGATACGGGCGTCGACCGCAGCTCCGGAACGATGAAGCTGTTCAGCAAAGACCCGGCCGGCACCCAGAAAACCATCGGTAACACAGTGCTGTACACCGCACTGGCCAATACCTTTTCCGACCAGGTGTGGAGCACCGCCTGGGGCCGTAGCCAGGAAGACCAGGCCGACCTGCTCGGCACCGACTTGATGATCCGCGCCGGTTACGCCCCGCGCGCCGCCACCCATAGCCTGGAGCGTCTCAACGACTTCCAGGGCAAGCAGAAGCCATTGCTCACGGGCTTTCTCACGGCGCGCAAGAATGCCATGCAGGATTCGCTGCAGCAGTTCAATCTCAACCAGTTCACCAAAGAGCTCGACGTGCTGGTCAAGGACGGCTTGACCACCGGCATCACCGCAACTACCCAGTACTTCAACCGCTCGCACATGTCGGCGATGGACCGTGACACCGAGCTGCGCCAGTACTTGCAACGCGAATATCGCCAGGAACGCCGCGCCCGGGTCAACCCGCAAAGCTGGTCGAAGATGAAAAACACGCCCCAAGTGGCGAAGGCCTTGCAGGGTTATAAAGATGCGTATTTTGCTATCGATGCCCTGGAGAAAAACAAAGTGCCGGATGCCGAAAGGTTTATCCGCAAGGCACTGGCTTCGCCGGTCAAGGACCAGCCGAGCATTCGGCGCACCGCCTATACCGTGCGTCTGGCCCAGGGTAAAAACAGCGAAGCGCTGAAAGAGTTGCAGGCGATCAAGGACTGGTCCCTGGCTGGCCCTTCTACCTATGACTTGATGATCAGCTACCACCTCAAGCGGGGTGATGGGCAAGCGGCACTGGCGATGATCGACAAGGCTGAACGTAATCTGGGTTCGGAAGAACTGTTTATCACCGAAAAGCTGTTGGCCAACCAGCAGCTGCAGAATATGCAGCAGGTACAAACCGTGCTGCGCAAATGCGAGCAATACCCCGCGCGCAAGGAAAACTGCAAGAAGCTTGCGCCGGTCAAGGCCTGACATTCAGAACACACCCTACAGGCGAAACCACTCGGCGCCAGGCAATAAAAAACCCCGAACCAGTCGGGGTTTTTTATTGCCTGGAATCAGGCGCAACGCTCGATCAATTAGAAAACGTTGATCGGGTAGTCGGCGAACAGACGGATTTCGTTACCGCCAGTGTTGTACTTGCTGGCGTTATCGGAAACGCGCAACCACGAGGCGCGAGCACGCAGGCTCAGGTCTTTAGCTGGGCCGCTTTGAACAACGTATTTGAACTGGTTGAAGATTTCACGCTCGGTGCCATCGCCACGGCCGCTGCCGTCGTCGATGTTGGTGCCACGCACGTAGGCAATGTTGTAGGTCAGGCCCGGTACGCCGAAAGTGGCGAAGTCGATGCCGTAACCTGCTTGCCAGGAGCGCTCGTCCTTGCCGTTGAAGTCGGACCAGTAGGAGTTGGCCAGCAAGATGGTATTGCCGCCGTCGCCGATGCCGCCAGCATTGCGGTAGCCACCGTACAGGTAACCGGTGTCGCCGGTGCTGCGCTGGTGAGCGATGGTGAAGCTGTGCGGGCCAACAGCCCACGTGGCGCCCAGGCTCCAGATCTTGTTGTCGCGAGCGTCTGCATCACCTTGGTTTTCCAGGGCGAAGCTGCGGTCGAGCTTGGTTTTGTAGCCGTTGAAGTCAAACGTCAGCGACTGCTTCTCTGGCAGGGCCAGCACGTAGTTGACGTTGACGTATTGCTTCTTCAGCACGTCCTGCATGTCGGAAGCGTACAGGGCAGCCGACAGGCTTTCGGTGAATTTGTAGCTACCACCAATGTAGTCGATGCTTTTCAGGCGGCCGCTGTCGGTGCCTTCCATGCTCTTGCGCGCTTCTTTGGTGAAGTGACCCGCGTCCAGTTGCAGACCGGCGATCTCTTTGGAGACGATCGACGTACCGGTGTAGGTTTCCGACAACAGGCGGGAGTTGTCGTACTGCAGCACAGGTACAGCCGGGAACTGGTCGCCGTACTTGAGTACGGTGTTGGAAACGCGAAACTTCACGGCTGCGCCACCTTTGGCCAGGTCGTGTGGTGCCGAGCCAGGATTCCGCTGGCCGTTTTCATCAACAGTGCCGTTGCCCTGCTTGAAGAAGTCGATACCGCCGGCGCCAGCGCGACCTTTACCACCATCCAGACGAATAGCGTATTGACCAATCACATCCACACCCACACCGACGGTGCCTTGGGTGAAGCCGGACTCGAACTTGCCGATGAAGCCTTGGCCCCATTCAGCTTTGTCCTTCTCGCCATTTTTTTTGTCACGGCTGATGTAGGCGTTACGTGCGGCGATGTTCAGGTGGCTGTCTTCAACAAAACCCTTGGATTGCTCCTGGTCGTTTGCCATTGCTGTCGATGCGCTCAAAATCCCCAGAGCGATCAGACTCATCCGTTGCTTCAACATGTTCTTATATTCCTTATTACGGGTTGAGTACGCGCTGTGACACCAGGCTCCGTGTTGCTTTTTTCTGGTGTCGACTTTTTTCCGCAAAAAGAAGGCCCGCGGACGACTGAACTGCCGCAGGCCTTTTTTATTGGATTTAGTCATGGTGGTTAGCCACAGGCGTTGGGCGCAATCCTATGCGGGCATTGAACTAAGTGTCAATTTCGTGAATCGTCTGTATTTAGGCGATATTCGTCTAAGCAGCGAGCTAAAGCGCTGCAATGAAAGTCACCAAATGTGGCTGCACACGGACAAAAACACATTAAGTAACAAATCTAACAGGCAGCACCATAGGGAATAGATAACACGCGCAAATGCAAAGCATTACCATTCGCGCACTATTTCCCTGCCAGACCATTTGGATACTCACCCCCATGCTTGTCCCGCGCCTGACGCCCATTTCCTTAGGGCTCTCTTTTTTGCTGTCTGTCGGTTTTGCCAATGCGACCACGGTATTGCCTGAAACCTCGATTAACGCCGAGGCTGACGAAGATGACCCACGCGTCAAGGAAACCAGCACCGCCACTCGCACCGCCACGTCCGTGCGCTACGTGCCCCAGGCCATCGATTCCGTGAAGACCGAAAGCCTGCGCTCCTACGGCACCAACGACCTGGGCCAGGCATTAAGCGGCATCCCTAACGTCAGCAGCGGCGCCGACACGCGCTTCGACAGTTTGCGCATACGCGGTTTTGACGCGAGCAACGATTTCTATCTGGACGGCATCCGCGACGACAGCCAGTACGTGCGCGACCTGCATAACATCGAGCGCATCGAAGTGCTCAAGGGCCCGGCTGCGGTGCTGTACGGGCGCGGAGGCCAGGGTGGGATCGTCAACCGCGTCAGCAAACTGCCTACCCAGGGGCAGAAATCCAGCATCGAAGCCCAAGGCGGCAGCAATGATTTGCGCAGCCTGTATGCCGACCTGAGCACCGATCCGACTGACACCATCAGCCTGCGCCTGAACATGGGCAACCAGGACAACAACAGCTTTCGCGATGGCGTCAGTGGCAACCGCCAGTTGTTCGCACCGTCGATGAGCTGGCAGCTCACCCCTGAGCTGAACTGGCTGGTGCAATACGAATACAGCCGCTACAACCGCACGCCGGACCGCGGCATCCCCGGGGTCAACGGGCGTCCGGCCGATGTGAGCCGCAGCACCACCTATTTTGATAGCGGCGATTACATCGACGATACATCCCAGTCCCTGCGTTCCAAGCTCGCCTATGAGCTCAACGCCAACTGGCAACTGCGCCACACCCTCGGCGTGTTCAAGCTCGACAGCGATTTCGACAACACCTACCAGACCGGCTACGACCCGAAAACCAACACCGTCAGCCGACAGCACTGGCAGCAGGACCTGACCACCCGCAATGTGTTCAACAACCTTGAGCTGGAAGGTGGTTTCGACACCTTCGGCCTGGAGCACCGCCTGCTCACCGGTATTGAGCTGGGCAGCCAGCGCCGCGATCCGAAGCTGTACTCCGCTACCGCCGTCAATCGAGGCGGCCAGGCCGTGCCGAGCCTGAACCTCAACCAGCCCAATCGCCACCTGAGCCACACCGGGCGCATGAGCGTTTCGAGCAACAACCACACCGAAGTCGAAAGTCGCGCCCTGTACGTTCAGGACCAACTGCGTCTGAATGACCAGTGGCAGCTCCTGGGCGGGCTGCGTTACGACCGCTTTGAAGTGGACACCACCAGCAAGTTGCTCAACACCCAGCAAAACGTGAAGAGCCACAGCACCAGCCCACGCGTCGGCCTGGTGTGGACGCCGCTGGAGCACCATTCGTTCTATGCCTCGTGGAGCAAGACCTTCACACCCGCAGGCGGCGGTCTGATCGGTATCACGCCGAATGCGGCAGGCGGCGCCAATGACCTGAGCCCCGAGCTGACCAAGCAAAAAGAAATCGGAGTGAAGAGCGACTGGCTCGACGACCGCCTGAGCACCACCCTGGCCGTGTACGAACTGGAACTCTACAACCGCCGCACCAGCGACCCGCTGGACCGCACCATTACCCTGCTCACAGGCTTGCAACGCTCACGCGGCGTGGAGCTGACCGCCACCGGCAAGATCGTCGACAATTGGTACGTACGCGGCGGCGTGGGCCTGCAGGACGCCAAGGTGGAGAAGGACAACAACGGCTTTGAAGGCAAACGGATCAGCGATGTAGCCAAGCGTAATGCCAGCCTGTTCATCACCTGGAAGCCGCAAATGGGTTGGTACGCAGAAACCGGCTTGACCCTGGTGGGTGATCGTTACGCCGACAACCTCAACACCGTGGTGCTGCCGGGTTATGGGCGCTGGGATGCACTGGCCGGGTTTCGTCAGAAGGAATGGGATGTCAGGGCGGCACTGAACAATATCGCCGACAAGAACTACTATGCCTCGGCGACCAGCGCGGCGCAGATTCAGCCGGGAGAGCCGCGTAGCCTGGTCGTCACCGGTACCTACAGTTTCTAAGGCCGAATAAATGAAACCTGTGGGAGGGGCTTGCTCCCTCCCACATAAGGTCTCAGCGCGCCTTAGAGTTACACATCAGGTCACACAGCTCGCGCACTTCATCCTCCGTGAACAACCCCGCCGGGTAGCGTTCACGCATCACGCTGCGCCAGTCAGGCGCTTGCCTGATCTGTCGCGAGCCGTTTGCCTTCAACCAGAGCGCCAGCGCATGGATCGCGTCGCCGTTAACCCGCGTCGGGTGGAACGGGCGCGTGTAGATAGGGTTGATATCGGCATTCATTTCAGCGCTCTCTCCTGCTGCGTGAGCGGCTAACTTACTCAAGGTTTGTGACAGAACTGTGCAGTCATCACCCTGGGCCACTGTTACGACAGCGATACAAGAGCTATGCCAATTCCCAGTGTTCATTGGCATTCAGGTATAAAAAAGCCCGCAACCTGCCTGGGCCGCGGGCTTACCGGGAACACTGCAATCGCACCGTGCCCCCGCTTGCCATCAAGGCGTTGTTACAACTGCACTCAATTTCTCTGCGGGGCTGGCTGTTGTTGAGTCAGGCAATGGATATTGCCGCCTCCCAGTAACAGTTCACGCCCCGGCACCATCACCACCTCGTGCTGGGGGAACAGGTTCTGCAGGATCTGCTTGGCTTGGCTGTCCAGCGGGTCGTCGAAACTCGGCGCGATGATGCCGCCGTTGACGATCAGGAAGTTGACGTAGGAACCGGCCAACCGCACGGTCGGGTTACGTTCCTGGCTGCCGTCCACCGGGTCGACACCGGCGCACTCCTCCTCAGTGGCGTACAGCGGCCCCGGGATCGGCATTTTATGCACGATGAACGAGCGGCCTTGGGCATCGGTGCTGTTTTGCAGCACATCCATGGCCGCATGGCAGCGTGCGTAGTTCGGATCTTGTGGGTCATCGGTCCAGGCCAGCAACACTTCACCCGGGCGCACATAGCAACAGAAGTTATCCACATGGCCGTCGGTTTCATCGTTGAACAAGCCGTCCGGCAGCCAGATGATCTTATCCACCGCCAGGTGATCGCTGAGCACCGCTTCGATCGCTGCTCGATCAAGGTGCGGGTTGCGATTGCGGTTCAACAGGCATTCTTCGGTGGTGATAAGGGTGCCTTCGCCGTCCACATGGATCGAACCGCCTTCGAGCACAAAGCCTTCAGTACGGTAGCGCGGCGCACGTTCGATCTCGAGGATCTTGCCACCCACCTGGGAATCACGGTTCCACGGCGAATAAAGGCCGCCGTCGAAACCACCCCAGGCGTTGAAATCCCAGTTCACGCCACGTACTTCGCCACTGTCGTTGATAACGAACGTCGGGCCGGTATCCCGCACCCAGGCATCGTCGCTGGACATCTCCACCAATCGTATATTGGGAACATCCAGGCGCGCACGGGCGTTCTCGTACTGGCCAGCGGAAACTGCAACGGTCACCGGTTCAAAGCGGGCAATGGCCTTGGCCACGGCCACATGGGCTGCCTGCGCGGGCTTGCCGCCCAGGCGCCAGTTGTCAGGGCGCTCAGGCCAGATCATCCAGGCTTGGGTCTGTGGCGCCCATTCGGCAGGCATGTGGAAGCCATCGGCGCGAGGGGTGCTGTGCAGGGTGGTCATGGCGATCAGGGCTCCGAATGGGGTGAAGGTCGACTTTATAACGGATAAAAATCGGCTTTAAAAGCGGTTAATCTGGATTAACATTGATAAATACATGAAGTAGTCGATAACTATCGAAAAGCGATTGTGGCGTGGTCATCACGGCAGATTTACAGAACAAAGCCGCCATGCGTGCTGTCCATAGTGCCGCTTGAACAGGCACGATGGGTCAACAGGGGCAACAACATTGTGACGGCGTTTGTTTTTTCAGACGTCTATATCGCCATTGTTCAGGGGCTTTAATCAACCCCTTATGCTCGCGGCGCTTGCGCCGGCCCGATTCACAACTCAAGCTATGCTTCTTTCGCCCAATGTCCGTCTAAGGAAAAGGCCCTCGACATGCGCATTCTCATCACCGGCGGCGCCGGATTTATTGGCTCGGCCCTGATCCGGCACTTGATTCAACACACCGAGCATGAAGTGCTCAACCTGGACAAGCTGACCTACGCCGGCAACCTCGAGTCGCTGGCCAGTATCGCGTCCAACAGCCGCTATGAGTTCGTCCAGGCCGATATCATCGACCAGGCCACCGTGAGCGCCATACTTGCGCGCTTCGAGCCTGACGCCATCATGCATTTGGCGGCTGAATCCCATGTCGACCGTTCCATTGACGGCCCGTCGGATTTTATCCAGACCAATATCGTTGGCACCTATAGCCTGTTGGAGGCCACCCGGGCCTACTGGCAGAAGCTGGCAGAACCGGCGAAGAGCGCGTTTCGTTTCCACCACATCTCCACTGACGAGGTCTACGGCGACCTGCACGGCGTGGACGATCTCTTCACCGAGACCACGCCTTACGCCCCCAGCTCGCCGTATTCCGCGAGCAAGGCGGCCTCAGACCACCTGGTACGCGCCTGGCAGCGCACCTATGGCCTGCCGGTGCTGCTGACCAACTGCTCGAACAACTACGGGCCGTTCCACTTCCCCGAAAAGTTGATCCCACTGGTAATCCTCAACGCCCTCGCGGGCAAGCCGCTGCCGGTGTATGGCGATGGCTTGCAGGTGCGTGACTGGCTGTTCGTCGAGGACCATGCCCGCGCGCTGCTTAAAGTGGTAACCACTGGGGTTGTGGGCGAGACCTACAACATCGGCGGCCATAACGAACAGAAGAACATCGACGTGGTACGTGGCATCTGCGCCCTGTTGGAAGAGCTGGCGCCACAACGCCCAGCCGGCGTGGAGAAATTCACCGACCTGATCACCTTCGTCAAGGATCGCCCGGGCCACGACCAACGCTACGCCATCGATGCCAGCAAGATCGAGCGTGAACTGGGCTGGGTTCCGGAAGAAACCTTTGAGACCGGCCTGCGCAAGACCGTGCAGTGGTACCTCGATAACCTGGAATGGTGCCGCAGGGTCCAGGATGGCAGTTATCAAGGTGAACGATTGGGCAACACTGACGCAAAGGATTTGATCGCATGATGAAGGGCATTGTATTGGCCGGCGGTTCCGGCACCCGTTTGCACCCCATTACCCTGGGCGTGTCCAAGCAGCTGTTGCCGGTGTATGACAAGCCAATGATCTACTACCCGATCTCAGTGCTGATGCTGGCGGGGATCAAGGACATCCTGGTGATCTCTACCCCGGTGGATCTGCCGCAGTACCGTAACCTGCTGGGCGACGGCAGCCAGTTCGGTGTGCGCTTCAGCTATGCGGAGCAGCCTTCGCCGGATGGCCTGGCCCAGGCGTTTATCATCGGTGAAGAATTCATTGGTAATGATCCTGTGTGCTTGATCCTGGGGGATAACATCTTCCATGGTCAGCATTTCAGCGATCAATTGCGCGGCGCAGCCGGACGCCCTTCGGGCGCTACCGTCTTCGGTTACTGGGTCAAAGACCCAGAGCGTTTCGGTGTAATCGACTTCGACCAAGAAGGCCGTGCCCTGTCCATCGAAGAAAAACCGTTGAAGCCAAAGTCCCACTACGCCGTGACTGGCCTGTATTTCTACGACAACGACGTGATCAAGATCGCCAAGGCGGTCAAGCCATCGCCACGCGGCGAGCTGGAAATCACTGACATCAACAATGCCTACCTCCAGCGCGGTGATCTGCACGTAGAGCGATTCGGCCGCGGGTTCGCCTGGCTGGATACCGGCACCCACGACAGTCTGTTGGAAGCCTCTACCTACGTACAGACCATCGAACACCGCCAAGGCTTGAAAGTAGCCTGCCTGGAAGAGATCGCCTACGAGAACGGCTGGATCGACCGTGACTATCTGCTGGAGCGCGCCAAATACTTCGGCAAAACCGGCTATGGCCAGTACTTGTACATGCTCGCCGGGAACACTAAATGAATGTAACCGCCACTGAGTTGCCCGGTGTATTGATCATCCAACCCAAGGTTTTTGGCGATGAGCGCGGCTTTTTCTATGAGAGTTTCAATGCTCGTGAGTTTGAAAAAGCCAGCGGGCTGCAACTGCAATTTGTGCAGGACAACCACTCACGCTCGCAAAAGGGCGTGCTCAGGGGCCTGCACTATCAGGTAGAACACGCCCAGGGAAAACTGGTGCGTGTGACGGCTGGCGAAGTCCTGGACGTGGCGGTGGATATCCGCCGCAGCTCCCCGCACTTCGGCAAATGGACCAGCGTGCGACTGTCTGCCGAAAATAATCGCCAGTTGTGGATCCCACCGGGTTTTGCCCACGGTTTCGTGGTGCTGAGCGATTACGCCGAATTCCTCTACAAGACCACGGATTACTACACGCCCTCTGCGGAGCGTTGCATTCGTTGGAACGACGCGGATCTCAACATCGATTGGCAGCTCAACGGCACGCCGACGCTGTCCGCCAAGGATCAAAACGGTGCAAACCTGAAAGACGCGGACTTATTCCTGTGACGGTTTCCCTGAAAATCCTCATCACCGGCCAACACGGCCAAGTCTCCCAAGAGCTGCAACAGCGGCTCCAGGGCCTGGGCGAGCTCATCGTCCTGGGCCGCGATCAGCTGGACCTGGCCAACGCCGACCTGATCCGCCAACAGGTACGCGCCCATCGCCCCGGCCTGATCATCAACGCGGCCGCCCACACCGCCGTCGATCTGGCCGAGAGCGAACCGGACGCAGCCTTTGCCATCAACGCTGTCGCCCCCGGCATCCTCGCCGAGGAAGCCAAGGCATTGGGCATCCCGCTGATCCACTACTCAACCGACTATGTGTTCGACGGCAGCAAACCTGCCCCGTACACCGAAAACGACACGCCAAACCCATTGGGTGTCTACGGCCAGAGCAAGCTGGCAGGCGAGCAGGCGATTGCTGCCGTGGGTGGCCAATACCTGATTCTGCGCACCAGCTGGGTGTATTCCAGCCACGGCAAGAACTTCCTGCTGACCATGCAACGCCTGCTGCAGGAAAAACCGCAGATGCGCATCGTGGCCGACCAGATCGGCGCGCCGACCTGGGCCGGAACCATCGCCAACAGCACCCGTGTGCTGATTGAGCAGTGGCAAGCCGGCAAGGCCGGGGAATGGGGTATCTACCACCTCACCGCCCAAGGCGAAACCTCGTGGTTCGGCTTCGCCGAGGCCATTGGCGCGCAGCTGCGGGCCGACGGGAAAGCCTGCGCCGAACTGGAGCCGATCCCTTCCAGCGCCTACCCGACGCCCGCCAAGCGCCCGCTGAACTCGCGCCTGGACTGCAAGCGGCTGCAGCAGCAATGGCAGGTCAGCCAGCCGCAGTGGCAGGACGCATTGCAAGAGTGTCTTGCACAGCAGCACTAGGCATAATGCGCCTGTACCCACAGGCGCGATCCCCATGACTCCACCCCTTGCGCGACGACCCCGCTGGCGCAGCCTTGCCCTGCTGGCATTATGCCTGGCACCGCTGTTGTGGCCACTGGAGCACCTGGCCGAGCGCTATTACCGCAGCGAACTGGCCGGGCAGAATCGTCAGACCCTCGACCTCTACGTCGCCAACCTGCTGGGCACCCTGCACCGCTACGAAGTGCTGCCGCAGATCCTCGGCGACCTGCCGGCCCTGCGCACCGCGCTGGACGCGCCCCAGGTCAGCACCAACCTGGTCAACGCCAACCTGCTGCTCAAGGACGTCGCCGCCCAGGCCGGGGTGGAAGTGATGTATTTGATGGACACCACCGGCAAGACCCTGGCCGCGTCCAACTGGGACAAACAAGACAGTTTTGTCGGGCGCAATTTTTCCTTTCGCCCCTATTTCAGCGAGGCCATGGCCGGGCGCCTGGGGCGATTTTTCGGCCTGGGCACCACCTCGGCCAAGCGCGGCTACTTTTTTGCCGCAGCGGTACGTGATGGCGACACGATCATCGGTGTGCTGGTGGTGAAGGTCGACCTGGACCACACCGAAAGCCTGTGGGGTAATACCCCGGAACAACTGCTGGTCACCGACCACAACGGCGTGGTGATCCTCACCTCACGCCCGCAATGGCGGTTCCGCGCCACGCGGCCACTGACCACCGAAGAACGCCAGGCCATCATTGCCATCCAGCCCTACCCGACCCGCGACCCGCAACCGCTGAGCCTGAGCAGCAGCGCCTGGCTGCGCCAATCCACGGCCATCGCCGAGACCGGCTGGAACGTGGAAATCCTCGCACCACGCTCGCTGATCAACCGCCCGGTGCGCACAGTGATGGCCGTCGGCGGTGCCACGCTGTTGGTGCTGATGCTGTTGCTGGGCTTGATCATGCAGCGCCGCCGGCATTACCTGGAACGCATCGCCTTCGAAGCCAAGGCTCGCCGCGAGTTGGAAATGCGCGTGGCCGAGCGTACCAGCGACCTGGAGGGCCTGAACCGGCGCCTGAAACAGGAAGTGCTCGAGCGTGAGCACGCCCAGCAGGAACTGGTGCGCGCCCAGGATGACCTGGTGCAGGCCGGCAAACTTTCGGCACTGGGGACCATGTCAGCGAGCATCAGCCATGAACTGAATCAACCGCTGGCAGCGATTCGCAGCTATGCCGAAAACGCCGAAATCCTGCTCGACCACGAGCGCACCAACGATGCCCGCGGCAACCTCAAGCTGATCAGCGAATTGACCGGGCGCATGGCCTCGATCATCGCCCACCTGCGCGCCTTCGCCCGTCGCGACCGCCATGCACCGGAGAGCGTGGCCCTGCAACCGGCGCTGGACGACGCCCTGGCGTTGCTGGCCAAACGGCGGCGCTCGATGGAAGTGGAGCTGATCCGCGACCTGCCGGAGGCAACCCTGTGGGTGCAGGCCGGTGAAACCCGCCTGCGCCAAGTGCTGGGCAACCTGTTGGCCAATGCCCTCGACGCCCTCACCGAAAAAGGCCCGCCGCGCAAACTCTGGCTGAGTGCCGAAACCACTGCGCAGGGCGTCAACCTGTACATTCGCGACAATGGCCCGGGCTTTTGCATGGAAGCCCTGGGCCGCGCCAGCGAGCCGTTCTACACCACCAAGACGCGCACCCAGGGCCTGGGCTTGGGCCTGGCGATCTGCGACACCCTGATGCGTGCCTTTGGCGGCGAACTGCTGTTCGCCAACCACAAGGAAGGCGGCGCGCTGTTAACCTTGAAATTGCGTGCCGGCTCGCCGGGCGTCAGTCTGCAACCGTCCGAGGACCGCAGTGTATGAGTATCGATAACCAGATTCAGGTGGTGTTGATCGACGACGATCCCCACCTGCGTCAGGCCTTGTGCCAGACCCTGGACCTGGCCGGGCTGAAAGTCCTGCCCCTGGGCGAAGCCAGCGGCCTCACCGCACGCTTGTCGCGGGACTGGCCGGGGGTGGTAGTCAGCGATATCCGCATGCCTGGCATGGATGGCCTGGAACTGCTGGCCGAACTGCACGGTCAGGACCCGGACCTGCCGGTGCTGCTGATCACCGGCCATGGCGACGTGCCGCTGGCGGTGCAAGCCATGCGGGCCGGCGCTTATGACTTCCTGGAAAAACCCTTCGCCAGCGACGCCCTGCTCGACAGCGTGCGCCGCGCCCTGGCCCTGCGCCGCCTGGTGCTGGACAACCGCAGCCTGCGCCTGGCCCTCAGTGATCGCCAGCAACTGAGCACACGCTTGGTGGGGCATTCGCCGCAAATGTTGCGCCTGCGCGAGCAAATTGGGGCGCTGGCCGCGACCAAGGCCGATGTGCTGATCCTGGGCGAAACCGGGGCGGGGAAAGAAGTCGTCGCCCGTGCGCTGCATGACCTGTCGAACCGCCGCAGCGGCCCGTTTGTGGCGATCAACGCCGGGGCGCTGGCCGAGTCGGTGGTGGAAAGCGAACTGTTCGGCCATGAGCCGGGGGCGTTTACCGGTGCGCAGAAACGTCGCATCGGCAAGTTTGAATTCGCCAATGGCGGCACGCTGTTCCTCGATGAAATCGAAAGCATGAGCCTGGATGTACAGGTCAAGTTGCTGCGCCTGTTGCAGGAGCGCGTGGTGGAGCGACTGGGGGGCAATCAGTTGATCCCGCTGGATATCCGCATTATCGCCGCTACCAAGGAAGACCTGCGCCAGGCAGCCGACCAGGGCCGCTTCCGAGCCGACTTGTATTACCGCCTGAATGTCGCGCCGCTGCGCATTCCGCCTTTGCGCGAGCGTGGCGAAGATGCGCTGATGTTGTTCCAGCACTTCGCCGACGAGGCCAGCAGCCGTCATGGCCTGCCCCTGCATGAGCTGCAACCGGGCCAGCGCGCGCTATTGCTGCGCCACAGCTGGCCGGGCAATGTGCGCGAACTGCAAAACGCTGCGGAGCGTTTCGCCCTGGGCCTGGAGTTGGCGCTGGACAACACCCAGGACAACCCGGCAGCCGGCGTGCTGACCTCCACCCCTGGCGGCCTGAGCGAGCAGGTCGAGCAGTTCGAGAAGAGCCTGATCGCCGCCGAACTGACCCGCCCCCACAGTTCCCTGCGCAGCCTCGCAGAAGCCCTGGGCGTGCCACGCAAGACGTTGCACGACAAACTGCGCAAGCACGGCCTGAACTTCGCCGACAGCGCCAACCACGGCGCTGACGACGAGTGACAACCGCAACCTGCCAAGAGGCCTACATGAGTCGCGACAGCCGTTATCTGGAATCCATTTTGCACCACGATATCCCCCTCACCCGGGAGATGGGTCTGAAGGTGCTCGACTGGCAGCACGACCAACTGCATCTGCATTTACCTTTGCAAGCCAACATCAACCATAAGAGCACCATGTTTGGCGGCAGCCTTTATTGCGGCGCCGTGCTCGCGGGTTGGGGTTGGCTGCACCTGAAATTGCGCGAAGAAGGGATTGAAGACGGGCATATCGTGATTCAGGAAGGGCAGATCAGTTATCCGTTGCCGGTGACGCAGGATGCGACAGCCATTTGCGCAGCGCCGGAAGAGAAGGTATGGAAGCGTTTTTTGGCGACGTACAAGCGTCATGGGCGGGCGCGGCTGGCGCTGGAGACATGGATTGTGAATGCAGGTAGCGCAGAGAGGGCAGTAACCTTTACCGGCCAGTACGTCCTGCACCGCTAAAAAGTGTGGGAGGGGGCTTGCTCCCGATAGCGGTGTATCAGCCAAGTATCTAGTGACTGAATCATCGCCATCGGGAGCAAGCCCCCTCCCACACTTTGCCCTGTTGTGATCTTAAGATCTGGCCAGGGTCAATAGGCGTTCGCGCCATGCAGCCTTCGCGGGCAGCGCCAAAAAGAATGGGTTTAACAACGATTCCCGTGCCGGGTAGCTGAACGGTTGCCCATTCAACTCCAACACCTCGCCCCCTGCCCCTTCCAGCACCCCCTGGGCCGCCGCAGTATCCCACTGTGACGTCGGCGCCAGGCGTGGATAGCAATCGGCGCTGCCTTCGGCCAACAGGCAGAACTTCAACGAGCTGCCGATATTCGCCAGTTTCAGCTCGCCCAAACCTTCGCTCAAACCATCCAGCAGGCGCTCTTGCTCGGCGCTGGTATGGCGACGGCTGGCCACCACGGTAAACGCTTCGCCCGCAGCCGGGGTCTGGCGTACTTGAATCTGCTTGGGCGCGGCATTTACATCCGAACGCCAAGCCCCAAGGCCCGCGCCGCCGAAATAGCAACGGCCAGTGGTAGGCATTGATACCACGCCGAATACCACGCGACCCTGTTCGATCAGGGCAATATTGACGGTGAACTCTTCGCTGCCAGAAATGAATTCCTTGGTGCCATCCAGCGGATCCACCAACCACCAACGCTGCCAGCCGGCTCGCACGCTTTGATCGATATTGGCATCCTCTTCGGACAGTACCGGAATGCTCGGATCCAGAGCAGTAAGGCCAGCGAGAATCAGATGATGGGCGGCCAGATCGGCAGCCGTTACCGGCGAATCATCCGCTTTTGAAGTCACGGCGACATCGGCGCGCCAGTACGGCAGGATGGCTTCACCGGCCTGACGCGCCAGTTCAATGACAGGGGCGATAAATGGGTGGCCTAAAAACAGTTCGCTCATGCGTTGAACGCTCCACGCTGGATCAACAGGTCTCTTACCAAGTAAAGCGCGGCCAGGGCGCGGCCTTCGCTGAATTGCTCGTTTTGCGCAAGCGCCGACAACTCACGCAGGTTGACCCGCTCCACGCGCATCGGTTCAGGCTCATCGCCTTCAAGGCGTTCTTCGTACAGATCGGTGGCCAGCACCACCTGGATTTTCTGGCTCATATAACCAGGCGACAACGACAGTTCGGTGATGTGTTCCAACTGCCGTGCGCCGTAGCCGGCTTCTTCCTTGAGTTCGCGATCCGCCGCCGCCAGCACATCCTCGCCCGGCTCGATCAAACCTTTGGGCAAGGACAACTCATACTCGTCAGTGCCACCGCAGTACTCTTCCACCAGCAGCGCATGGTCCTCGTCGATCATCGCCACGATCATCACCGCCCCGTAGCCCGTGCCGCGCCCCACCAGACGCTCGTAGGTCCGTTCAACGCCATTGGAAAAGCGCAATTGCACTTCCTCCACGCGGAACAAACGGCTACTGGCGACTATTTCGCGGGCGAGGACGGTGGGCTTCTGGCGCATAAGCGGCTCCTTGGCGTGATCGGGTTACTATACCGTGGCTTTTCCGATTGTCTGTGTCGGATATCTTTACTTACATGAGAACGCACCATGCCCTCTTTGCCCTGGCACGCCATCGACACCGTCCTGCTGGACATGGACGGCACTTTGCTCGACCTGCATTACGACAACCACTTTTGGATGGAGCACCTGCCCCAGCGTTACGCCGAACTGCACGGTGTGAGCCGCACCATGGCCGAGATGGAGTTGCAGCCGCTGTTCGAGCGTAACGCCGGACAGTTGCAATGGTACTGCCTGGATTTCTGGAGCACTGAGCTGGCGATCCCGGTGCGCGAACTCAAGCTGGAAACCGCCCACCTGATCGCCCTGCGCCCGGATGCCGATACGTTCCTGGCGGCGATCAAGCAGGCCGGCAAGCGCGTGATCCTGATCACCAATGCTCATCGTGATTCGCTGTCATTGAAGTTGGAACGCATTGAACTGGCGCCGTATTTCGAGCGGTTGATCAGCTCCCATGACTACGGTTTCCCCAAGGAAAACCCGCAATTCTGGGCAGCCTTGCAAGCCGACATCGGTTTCGATCCGGCCCGTAGCCTGTTTATCGATGACACCTTGCCGATCCTGCGCAGCGCCCGCGATTTCGGCGTGGGGCATCTGCTGGCGGTGAAGGAGCCCGATAGCAAGAAAGGGCCAAAGGACACGGCAGAGTTTGCAGCAGTAGAAGGTTACCGCGATCTCATTGCCGGACTCTAAACCCATGTGGGAGGGGGCTTGCTCCCGATAGCAGTGTTCAGTCACCTGATACTTGGCTGACACACCGCTATCGGGAGCAAGCCCCCTCCCACATTTTGTCCTGCGTATTATTCAGGGATACGCAGTGTCTGGCCTGGGTAGATCTTGTCCGGGTGCGACAACAGTGGTTTGTTGGCCTCGAAGATCTTGTTGTACTGGTTGGCGTTACCGTACACCGCCAGGGAAATCGCGCTGAGGGTGTCGCCCTTTTTCACCACGACGAAACGAGCAGCGGCAACCGCAGGGCCCGATACAGTGATCTGATCATCCACGCTCGCCACACCAGCAATGTTGCCCAACGCCAACAGAATCTTCTCTTTCTCTTCCTGCGTGGCAACTTCACCAGTTACCGTGACCTTGTCGCCATCCACCGTGGTCTGCACGTTTGGATTACCCAGGCCCACCTTGTTCACATGCTCCTTCAACTGCTCACTCGCATTCGCATTACCCGGCGTCAACAGGTCGACAATCTTTTCGCCGGCTTCTTTGATAAAACTGAAAATACTCATGGTGCGCTCTCCTTGGGATTTAATTTCCAGATGCCCAAGACTAGACCAGTCCTACAGACTTGGGTTCCAGACCGACCAAAGACTCAAAAGTGCTGAAATCATCCGCCCTTGGAATAAGCCGGCAGTGAAGCGGCAAATCAGCCGTGATCGACGCCATCTATCAACAGATCAATACTGGCAATTAGACGCGACCCTTTGTCGCGCCTAGTCTAAACACTGATCAATCCGCCGGTGGTACTGCCCCATGAACGCCAAGCGCCCAAACTGCGCGGCGCCCGCACTCGAAACGACCGCGCCCGTCGCCAGCCAGAGTTATCAATACTGCAATCTTGGACACACTGAAGTCGCCAGTACTGCGCTGGCCGAAGAGGTGGCGTTGGCGATTGCCTATAACGATATCAGCCAGGCGGTGATGCTGGTGACGCCCACAGACCTGGAAGACTTCATTGTCGGCTTCAGCCTCGGCAGCGGCATTATCACCGACGTCAGCGACATCTATGATCTGAAAATCAGCGGCTCCGGCTCTGCCCAATATGCTCAGGTGCAGATTTCCAGCCGTGCATTCTGGAACCTCAAGCAGCAGCGCCGCCAATTGGCGGGCACCAGCGGTTGCGGCCTGTGCGGAGTAGAAGCGGTTGAACAGGCACTGCCAGACCTGCAAGTGCTGCCCGGCGCGCCCTTGCCGCCCACCGAATGGCTCGATGGCCTGCGCCAGCGCATCAGTGCATTCCAGCCACTGGGCCAGTACAGCGGCGCAGTGCATGCGGCGGTGTTCATGAACAATCAGGGCGAATTGCTGCTGGGTCGCGAGGACATCGGCCGGCATAACGCCCTGGATAAATTGATCGGCGCCTTGATCCGCGCAAATATCCCGACCAACGGCGGTCTGGCGATTGTCACCAGTCGCTGCAGCCTCGAATTGATCCAGAAAGTCCTGCGCGCGGGCATCCAGACCCTGGTCAGCCTGTCGTCACCCACCGGCCTGGCCTTGCAATGGGCGCGTCGGCACAACCTCAATCTCATCCACTTGCCACAGAAAAGCGCGCCACGGGTCTATAGCCCAGCGATGGAGCAGCAGCCATGAGCCTTCACCACCAAGCCGACCAGACCCCAACCCCACGCTACAAGCCCTATAAAGGCCCGGCCGGCGGCTGGGGCGCACTGATCAGCGTGGCGCAAGCCTGGTTGACCAGCGACAATGCGCTGAAAAACATCCGCATGATGCTCAAGACCAACCAGAACGGCGGTTTCGATTGCCCGGGCTGCGCCTGGGGCGACTCGCCGGAAAGCGGCATGGTCAAGTTCTGCGAAAACGGCGCAAAGGCGGTCAACTGGGAAGCCACCAAGCGCCGCGTCGATGCGGCGTTCTTCGCCAAGCACAGCGTCACCGCATTGCTGGAGCAAAGCGATTACTGGCTGGAATACCAGGGCCGCCTGACCGAGCCGATGCGCTACGACACCGCGACCGACCGCTACATGCCCATCAGTTGGGAAGCGGCCTTCGACCTGATCGGCAAGCACCTCAACGCACTGCCCAGCCCGAACATGGCCGAGTTCTATACTTCGGGCCGTGCCAGCAACGAAGCCGCCTACCTGTACCAGTTGTTTGTACGCGCCTACGGCACCAACAATTTCCCGGACTGCTCGAACATGTGCCACGAAGCCAGCGGTGTAGCCCTGGCCCAGAGTGTGGGCGTGGGCAAAGGCACCGTGACCTTTGACGACTTCGAACATGCCGACGCTATTTTCGTCTGGGGCCAGAACCCCGGCACCAACCACCCGCGCATGCTTGAACCGCTACGCGAAGCGGTGAAACGCGGCGCCCAGGTGGTGTGTATCAACCCACTGAAAGAGCGCGGTCTGGAACGCTTCCAGCATCCGCAACATCCGCTGGAAATGCTCACCAACGGTGACAAGCCAACCAATACCGCCTACTTCCGCCCCGCGTTGGGCGGCGACATGGCCATCCTGCGTGGCATGGCCAAGTTTCTGCTGCTGTGGGAACGCCAGGCCCTGGCCGAAGGCACGGAAGCGGTGTTCGACCATGATTTCCTCAACGAGCACACCACCAATGTACTGGAGTACCTGGGCCAGATTGACGACACCTCATGGGAAGAAATCGTCGAGCAATCCGGCCTGACGCTGGTTGAGATCGAGCAAGCGGCGCGCATGTACGCAAAAGGCAAGAACGTGATCATGTGCTGGGCGATGGGTATCACCCAGCACCGCCATTCGGTACCGACCATCCAGGAAATCGCCAACCTGATGCTGTTGCGCGGCAATATCGGCCGCCCAGGCGCTGGCCTGTGCCCTGTGCGGGGCCATAGCAACGTGCAGGGCGATCGCACCATGGGCATCAACGAACGTCCACCGGTAGCCTTCCTTGACGCGCTGGAGCGTCGCTTCCAGTTCCAGGTGCCACGCGACAGCGGCCACAACGTGGTGGAAGCGATTCACGCCATGCTCGAAGGCCGCTCCAAAGTGTTTATCGGCCTGGGCGGCAACTTTGCCCAAGCCACGCCAGACAGCCTGCGCACCTTCGAAGCATTGCGCAATTGCGACCTGACCGTACAGATCAGTACCAAGCTCAACCGCAGCCACCTGATGCACGGTAAAGACGCGCTGATCCTGCCGTGCCTGGGACGTACCGATATCGACATCCAGGCCGACGGCCCGCAAGCGGTGACGGTGGAGGACTCGTTCAGCATGGTCCATGGCTCCAACGGCCAACTGCAACCGCTGTCGGCGCAGATGAAGTCCGAACCGGCGATCCTGGCCGGGATTGCCGCCGCCACCCTGGGCAGCAAACCGGTTGACTGGAACTGGCTGGTGGCCGATTACGGGCGCATTCGCGACCTGATTGCCGACACCATCCCGGGCTTCAAGGATTTCAACGAGCGCATCAAGCACCCAGGGGGGTTCTACCTTGGCAACTCGGCCGGTGCACGCCGCTGGAACACACCATCGGGCCGCGCCAACTTCCGCCCGAACATCCTGCCCAAGGACCTGATCCACGAACGCACCCATGCCACGGGCCGGGTGCCGGACCTGATCATGCAGTCGATGCGCTCCCACGATCAGTACAACACCACCATCTATGGCCTGGACGACCGTTACCGCGGGGTCAAGGGCCAGCGTGACGTGCTGTTCGTCAACGAAGCCGACATCATCCGCCTGGGCTTCAAGCCAGGGCAGAAGGCTGACATCGTGTCGTTGTGGGAGGATGGCCGTGAGCGCCGTGTGAAGGGCTTTACCTTGCTGGCATTTGATATTCCGGCGGGGCAGGCAGCGGCGTACTATCCGGAGGTGAATCCACTGGTGCCGCTGGAAAGCACTGGCGAGGGTAGCCACACGCCGACGTCGAAGTTCGTCGCGATCCGTCTAGAAGCCGCAAGTGACAGCGGGCTGATCATGGCACGCTCGGCCTGACTTGATCCGAACTATTCGTTGCTTGAACCACCGCTGTCGCGGGCAAGCCCCCTCCCACACTTGGAATGCATTTCAAATATGGGAGGGGGGACTTGAGGCCAGCGCAGTCACGACAGATTCTGCGGGCACAAAAAAGGCCGCTTTTGCATAAAAGCGGCCGTCCCGAAGTAACTAAAGACCTGTAAAAACAACTTAAGTTCCCGATAAAAAACAGTAACTTAGCAAATTGTATACAACCTCTGCCGCCGGTCGGATTTCGATTGTCAGCGTCTCGATACAACCTCAGGATCGCGCCGTCATCCCCTTGAGGTTTCCCTGAATGAAGTTCTCCTCGATTCTCTTGTTGTCCCTTGGCCTGGTCAGTGGCGCAGCCATGGCCGGTGGCACCACCGAAGCCGGTGTAGGCGGCGCATTGGGCGGGGTTCTAGGTTCTGTTGTCGGCCAACAGTTGGGCGGCAACACCGGCTCGACCATTGGCGCAGCCCTGGGCGGCGCGGGCGGCAGTGCAGTCGGTGCCGATAAGCGTAGCCGAGGCGAAGCCGCCATTGGCGGCGCATTGGGCGCAGCCGGTGGCAACGTCGTGGGCCGCAGTGTCGGCGGCAGCACCGGCGCACTGATCGGCTCAGCGGCCGGCGGTGGTGCAGGTGGCGCATTGGGCAACTACATGGGTAACGACAGTGATCGTGACGACCGCCGTTATCGCGATCGCGACCGTGACGACCGTCGTTACTACCGCGATGGCCATCCAGGCCGCGGCCATGCCTACGGGCATCGCAAGAACAAGCATCACTACCGTCATCGGTAAGCTCTGAAGAGCACCGCAGTACTAATGTGGGAGGAGCAAGCCCCCTCCCACATCGGGTGCCGCAAGGTCAAACCGCCAGTCGCTGCAACGCCTCGCGCAAGATCCCCGGTATCGGCACGGGCTGGTTCGACGCCCGATCCACAAACACATGCACAAAGCGCCCCGCCGCGCAGGCCTCTTCTTCGTCGGCCTTGAACACCGCCAGCTCGTACTGCACCGAACTATTACCCAGCTTGCCCACTCGCAGGCCGATTTCAATGCGCTCGGGAAATGCAATCGACGCAAAATAATCGCACGCCGAACTCACCACGAACCCCACCACCTCGCCGTCGTGTATATCCAAACCGCCCTGTTCGATCAGGTAGGTATTCACCGCCGTATCGAAGAAGCTGTAGTAGGTGACGTTGTTCACATGCCCGTAGGCATCGTTGTCATGCCAGCGCGTGGTGATCGGCTGGAAGTAGCGGTAATCGGCGCGCTGGGGCGTTGAGTCAGGCATCGGCAAGTCTCGTCAGAGTAGGTTTAATTGAGCGTGGGCCCAGTCGCGCACTTCGGCGTAGGGGTAGTCCTCCAGCGCGGCAAAACCGGGAACCCCCCGCGCCTTCAACTTGGTAAACAACGGCACGCTGATACCACCGAGAAATCGCGTCAGCCGCTCGGCACCGGGTAGCTCGCCAGTGTGCTCATGATGCCTGTGGATAAAATCGCCGCACAGCCCCATAAAACTTTTATCCACAAGTGGCGGCAGGCTTGGCGGAGGCGGCAGATACGCGACATGGCCGTGGCACACCGAACAATGCCCACAACGCTGGGGAGCGTTTTCATCACCGAAGTACTGCGCCAGGCGTTGCCCCAGGCAGTGTTCGGTGGCGAACAGGTCGAGCATGGCGTGAATCCGCGCCACCTCCGTCACTTCATGCTGCTTAAAGCCTGTGTATAACTCGGCGCTCAACACCACTGGATCAAAATCGGTGTCGAGCAAACTGTAGACCTCGGTCATCTGCTTGCTTTCCAGCTCGATCAGGCCCTGTTCCTGGAAGTAATCCAGCGCCTTCACCACCCGACTGCGCTCGGCATTGTGCTGTTGATACAGCGCGTCGAAATCCACTGTTGCCCAGGTTTTCGCACGCTTGCACACCTGGATGATCGCCGCGACAAACTGCTGCCGCTCGCCGGAAAAACGTGCGAGCAAAGCGTCGGGCTCAATCAGGTACTTGAAACGGTATTCGGCATAAAACGCGTAGCGCGGCGCGATCACACCCTTGAGTTCCAACTGCACCAGCAGCGTCTTGAGTGGCAGCTCGCGAATATTGCTGTGGTCGGACAGCGACCTGAGCAGGAACTCCCATTGCCCTTCACTGCGTGCGGCCTGCAACTCCTCGAGGACACGGCCAATGCCCTCTTGCTCCGGCGTGTCGCCGTAGACGAAATTTTCCAGCACATTGAGGCTGTCGCGATTGGCCAACACCAGGCAATCCGATGGCTGCCCGTCACGCCCTGCACGGCCGATTTCCTGGCTGTAGTTCTCGATGGACTTTGGCAGGTCGAAGTGCACCACATTACGGATATCACTTTTATCGATGCCCATGCCAAACGCGATGGTTGCGACGATGCAATTGGAACGCCCACCCATGAAACGCTGCTGGATGCCCTCGCGTTTATCGTGGGGCAGCCCCGCGTGGTAAGCCTCGGCCTGAATGCCGTGGTGGTTCAGATGCTCGGCAATCTGCTCGGCGGTTTTTTGCAAAGTGACATAGACGATGCTCGGTTGGTTGGCCCGTTCCGTCATCCATTCAACCAACCTGCGGCGCTTGTGCTGGCCGCTGACCGGTTCCACCAGCAGGTTGAGGTTGGGCCGATAGAAGCCGGTGGTCACCACATCCCCGGGGGCAATCGCGAACTTGGCCTGCATGTCGGCGATTACCTTGGGCGTCGCCGTGGCCGTCAGCAGCAACGCTTGTGGGATATTGAACTGGCGCTGGTAGTCCGGCAGCTTCAAGTAATCCGGGCGGAAGTTATGGCCCCATTCGGAGATACAGTGCGCTTCATCCACCACCAGCAGCGAAATCTGCACGCTGTGCAGGAAGTTACGAAAGCGCTCGTTCTTCAAGCGCTCCACCGAAATCATCAGGATTTTCAACTCGCCCGAACGCGCACGGGCCATCACATCGTTGGCCTCATCACGGCTCTGGGCCGAATCGATACTGCCTGCCGAAATGCCATGGCGCTGCAGAAACCCCAATTGATCCTGCATCAACGCCAGTAAAGGCGACACCACCAGCGTCAGGTGCGGCAGCAACACCGCCGACAGCTGGTAGCACAAAGATTTACCCGACCCCGTAGGGAAAATTGCTGCTGCCGAACGCCCGGCCAGGACGGCGCTGACCGTCTCTTCCTGGCCCAGGCGAAACTGTGGATAACCAAAGACCTGCTGGAGGGTGTCGTGCATAAGGCTGTCACTCCATTGACCGCTGAACGTGGCTTAAAAACGTAGCCCAGTAAGTTCGGCGAATCGAGAAAGGTCGCAAGGAAATAAGAGACAGGATGATACACAGGCAGGGGATGGCCCAGGGCCGACGGGGAATATTGCGAAAACTCACATTGAATTAAGATCTTCGGCGGGATTTTGATACAGGTTACGACTTGGTTTTTATACTGCCTTCCCCCTGAAGCATTGCGCTACAATCACAGCCTTGCTACCCAGGAGTACGCTGCAATGAGCGAACTGACGTTTGAGCAAAAACAGGATCACTATCACAAGATCCGCCGTTCCAATTATCTGGCCAGCCTGCGCCTGGAAGGGTTCGATACCCAACCGGCCGATGTCGACAAGCCCCTGCCGACCCGCGAAGCCGTCCTTGCCAAGTACCGCAACACCTCGCGCTGATGCTCGACAAATACGGGGTGGGCCAGGACCCGTACTGCTACCCCGGTAGCAGCGTCCTGCGCAACCGCCTCGATTTGCTCGATGAAATACGCCTGCATCAGGCCGAGCGAGAGTTATCCGAAATTTCAGTAGGCAATCTTCCGCTGTTTCCGCCGCCCTACGACCTAGAACGTCTGCAACACATTCACCGCATTCTGTTCGACGACATTTATGACTGGGCTGGCGAACTGCGCAGCGTCAACATCCAGAAAGGTGACACGCTGTTCTGCACGCCGGAGCGTATCCCGCCGGAAGCTGCAAAAATCATTCAACGCATGCTGGAAGCCAATTGGTATGTCGGCGCATCCCAGGCCGATCTCGTCCACCAAATCGCTGAAGCTTATGGCGATCTGAATGTCATCCATCCCTTCCGCGAAGGCAATGGACGGGCTCAGCGGATCCTGTTTGAACAGATCATCGTGAATGCGGGGTTTTCGGTGAACTGGTGGTTGGTGAAACACGCGGCATGGATACCGGCGAATATTGATGCGGTGGCGTGTGATTATCGGGGATTGGAGGCGATTTTTGAGCGGTGTATCAGTAAGCCTCCCAGTACCTGATCGAACCGCGAACGATTAAACTATCTGTTTATTGCTCGAGAACAACCTCACTTCTAAGCCACTGACCACCTGAACGCGACAGCCCCCTCACCCACTCCTACGCACCCCACCATGAACCTGGCCCCCCACTTCCCCGAAGACCCCGTCATGCAGCAGCTCCTGCAATTGCTGCATGAAGAAATCGGCTTGCCGAAACACAAGACCATTAGCCTGCAAACCTCGCTCAACTTCGACCTTGCTTGCGATGGTGTTGAGGCCAAGCAATTCATGGAGGCGCTGGAACAGGATTTCGGGGTCGACCTAAGCGACTACGACGCTTATCGTTACTTTCAGCCGCCGGTGTTCGACGTATTCTTGAAGCGACGCGCCAAGGGCCGTGGCGACAAAGTCCCGCTGACCATCGGTATGCTCTACCTGGCGATCAAGACCCACAGGTGGGACACGCAGACCTTGGAAAACCTGAGCTGATCCCAAGAGCACTGAGATACCAATGAGGGAGGGGGCTTGCTCCCGATGGCGGTGAATCAGTCAGCTTATCTATAGCTGACCCACCGCTATCGGGAGCAAGCCCCCTCCCACATTGGTTCTGCGTTAATCTGGCGAGCGGTATGCATAACAAGGACCTACATGGACGTACTAATGGGCCTGCTGGCCGCCCTGCTCTGGGGTGGCACGGACTTTCTCGTGGGCCTCAATGCCCGCGCCGTTGGCGTTAAACGCGCGGTGTATTTCGGCCAAGCCCTCGGCTTTCTGATCATGACGTTGCTGCTGGTCATATTCCCGACCTACCTTTTCAAATCCCTCGATGCGCCGTTGAGCGTCTGGCTCCTGGGCATCGCAGCGGCCCTGCTGACCGTCTCTGGAGCCCTCGCGCTGTCCAAGGCTTTCGCCCTGGGCAAAGCCGCCATCGTCGCGCCATTGGTCACTTCTTATGGTGTAGTGACCACCCTGCTGTCCTGGGCCAGCGGTGAACACATCAGCCTGATACAACTGGGCTGCATCGCCCTGTGCGTGCTTGGGGTGGTCCTGTCCAGCATCCACAAGGACAACGGCACGCCCCACAACAACCCGCGCCTGTCCATCGCCTACGCCATACTCGCCGCAACGCTGTACGGCACCAGTTTCTGGCTGCAAGGTCGCTACACACTACCGGCACTGGGGCCGATCACCATGTTGTGGTTGGGGTACCTGGTGGGCCTGTGCGTGCTGGTGGTGATGGTGCTGAAGATCAAGGACGGCCTGAAGATCCCACCACTGAAAAACTGCGCGACGTTGACCGGTGCCAGCCTGATGAACCTCGGCGGGTTCTCGGCGTTTTCGTGGGGCGCGATGGCAGGGTCGGTATCGGTGGTCACGGTGATCAGTACACTGTCAGGCGGTATTGCGGCGATCCTGGGCTTTGTATTTTTCAAGGAGCGCTTGTCGGCGGTACAGGTGCTCGGGGTTGTGCTGGTGCTGGTCGGCGCGGTGGTGCTGCACATCGCCCATTAACCCTGCGCGTACAAAAAAGCCGCCTACAGGAGGCGGCTTTTTCACAACAGCTAAGTCTTACAACTTAGGACCCGCAGCCTTGATCGCATCGCTCACTTCAAACTTCTTGAAGTTCTCGATGAACAGGCCAGCCAGCGCTTTCGCCGCTTCGTCGTAGGCGGCTTTGTCAGCCCAGGTGTTACGTGGGTTCAGCAGGCCGGTTTCAACGCCCGGTACGGCCAATGGCACGTCGAGGTTGATGGTGTCGAGGTGTTCAGTTTGCGCACCGATCAACGCGCCGCTCTGGATCGCGGCGATCACGCCGCGAGTAGTCGGGATGTTGAAGCGCTTGCCAACGCCGTAGCCGCCGCCGGTCCAGCCGGTGTTGACCAGGTAGACCTTGGAGCCGAAACCACGGATACGCTTGATTAAAAGCTCTGCGTATTCGCCAGCCGGGCGTGGGAAGAACGGGGCGCCGAAGCAGGTGGAGAAGGTCGACTTGATACCGCTGCCGGAACCCATTTCAGTCGAGCCTACCAACGCGGTGTAGCCGGACAGGAAGTGGTAGGCCGCTTGTTCTTCGCTGAGGATCGACACTGGCGGCAGTACGCCGGTCAGGTCGCAGGTCAGGAAGATCACTGCGTTTGGCTCGCCGCCCAGGTTCTTCTCGGAACGCTTGGCAACGTGCTCCAGCGGGTAGGCGGCACGGCTGTTCTGGGTCAGGCTGACGTCCGCGTAGTCGGCGTGCTTGGCATCGTCGATCACCACGTTTTCCAGCACGGCACCGTGCTTGATGGCTTTCCAGATAACCGGCTCGTTCTTTTCCGACAGGTCGATGCACTTGGCATAGCAACCGCCTTCGATGTTGAACACCACGCCTTCGCCCCAACCGTGTTCGTCGTCACCGATCAGGTAACGGCTTTCGTCGGCGGACAGGGTGGTCTTGCCGGTGCCGGACAGGCCGAAGAACAGGGTCACGTCGCCTGCTTCGCCAATGTTGGCGGCGCAGTGCATCGGCAATACATCGGAGGCCGGCAGCAGGAAGTTCTGCACCGAGAACATGGCCTTTTTCATTTCACCGGCGTAACGCATGCCGGCGATCAGCACTTTTTTCTGGGCGAAGTTGAGGATCACGCAACCGTCGGAGTTGGTGCCGTCACGCTCTGGCACGCACTCGAAGTTGGCCACGTTGAGCACTTGCCACTCTTCACGACCGGCCGGGTTGTACTGGGCCGGGTTGATGAACAGGCAACGACCGAACAGGTTCTGCCAGGCAGTCTGGGTGGTCATTTTCACGGCCAGGTAGTGGTCTTCGGAAGCACCTACATGCACGTGGGACACAAAATGCTCTTGCGCGTTGTTGAACGCCTCGACGCGAGCCCAGAGGGCATCGAACTTGTCGGCCGGGAACTTGCGGTTGATCGGGCCCCAGGCAATGGCGTCCTGGGTGGAAGGCTCTTCAACGATGAAACGGTCAACCGGCGAACGCCCGGTACGATGACCGGTTTCTACGACCAGCGCGCCAGTATCGGCAAGCACGCCTTCACCGCGCTGCAGGGCTTCTTTGACCAGATCGTCAACACTCAGATCGGTGTATACGGCGTTATTGGCTTGCGTCATGAGGTTCCCCGTCGGCCTATGGCCGAGTGCTCCAAACGTTTTGTAGTAGAAAGTTGCGCACTACTACCGCGAAAAAAGTGGGCCGGATTATGCCAGAAAAGCCCAAAAAGAGTAGGGCCCTCCCGTCAGAACGCCTCTAATCCGGCATTCGACAGGTAATTTACCTGTGCTTAAACGTTTTAGTGGCGGGTGTCGGAAGGGGTGTCGATACCTGCTCCGGCGAATAATTGGGCTACATCCGCGGCATCGAACAGATAACGCTCGTTGCAGAACTGGCAGTCGATCTCGATATGGCCGCCGTGTTCCACCACCAGGTTTTGCGCATCTTCCAGGCCCAGGCTCACCAAGGCATTGGCCGAACGCTCGCGCGAGCAACTGCAATTGAAGCGCAGCCCCTGTGCATCAAACAGGCGCACGGCCTCTTCATGGTACAGGCGGTGAAGGATGGTTTCATTGTCCAGGCCCAGCAGCTCTTCGGCCTTCAACGTGTCGGCCAGGGCGATGATATGCCGCCAGCTTTCAGCGCGATCATCGTCATCCTTGATGCGGTCGGCCGGCAGTTGTTGCACCAGCAAGCCACGGGAGCGCTTGCCGTCTGCGTTAAGCCAGAACTTGGTGCCCACTTGCTGGGACATCACGAAGTAGTTGGTGAAGCATTCCGACAGGGTTTTGCCATCAAGGTCGACGATGCCCTGGTAGCGCTGGCCTTCGGTCGGGTCGACAGTGAGGGCCAGTACGCCATTGGGCATCAGGTCGGCCAGGGTGGCGTCCGCAGCGATCTGGTCAGCTTCATATCGGGCCAGGCCGCGGATTTCGCGCTCGCTGGAGCACTCGATCATCAGCATGGGGATCGGCCCTTCGGAGCGAGCCTGCAAGATCAGCAAGCCGTCGAACTTCATCGTGCCAACCAGCAGCGCCGCAGCGGCCATCAGCTCACCGAGCAACTGCGCGACCGGCTCCGGATAGGCATGTTTAGCGAGGACTTCGGCATAGCTGCGCTCCAACGAGACCATCTCGCCGCGGGCGTCGCTCTCATCGAAGATAAATCGTTGGGTGAAGTCGGTATCCGGTAGATCGGTCATAGGTCTGGGTATCTGAAGTGATGACAAAATGATTACAAGGTTTATAAAATTAAACGCTTTAGCACCATGTTGGTGCGACTTCTCCTGAAAACAAGGAGCTTAATAGAGCGATGAGGGACAGTTTATGAACAATCCGGGTTTGTTCCAAGCCAACTGGAACCTCCGGCGATGGGCTCTTTGCAATCTACTCGCTATCGGGCTGCTGTGTTTTTGGCTGTGGCCCACGGGCCAGATGCTCTGTGTGATTTTCGACGAGTGGCTGTTTCATCTGCTTAATGACCCGCTGGCGACCAGCTCGACCTGGCTGCATGTGTGGGCCGTGGCCAGCCTGCGGCCATTTGATGCGGTGGTCGGCGTGATTTTGCTGGCGTTGCTGATTCGCGGCGATTGGGTGTTCAAGGCCGTACAGGTACGCCAAGCGTTTTTTGGCTTCCTCGGCATCCTGCTGCTGTTGCTGTTTATCCGCATGCTGTTCTCCAAGCTCGCGGCCCACATGGACTGGCAACACAGCAGCCCGTCGATGGTGATCAGCGGCGCGATTCAAATGAGTGATTTTTTCCCTGGGCTGGAAAAAACCTGGGAGTTGAAGGACCGCTCAAGCCAGAGCTTCCCCGGCGATCACGCTTCGGTGCTGTTGATCTGGGGCATGTTCATGACGGTGTTTGCCAAGCGCGTCAGCCAGGTGCTGGTGATCTGGGGCCTGGCGCTGTTGTTCATGACGCCGCGACTGGTTGCCGGCGCACACTGGGGCCAGGACGATTATATCGGTGGGGTGCTGCTGGCGCTGTTGGCGCTGGGGTGGGGGTATTACACGCCGTTTGCCGCAAAGGTGTCGGGGTTCCTGTTGCGGGTAACTGCGCCGGTGTTCAGGTTGCTGGGCAAACTGCCGGTGATCGGGCGATTGAGTGTCATGCGCACCGCTCCTTAAATGCGCGGGTTAATGTGGGAGGGGGCTTGCTCCCGATTTGCAGTGGCTCAGTCACAAGTGTATTGGCTGACACTCTGCTATCGGGAGCAAGCCCCCTCCCACATTTTGATCCGCTGCCGGCAGGAGATTCGTAATCAATCGTCGTTGCCGCTGCCGCGGAACTTGAATAGATCGCGGCGCTGCTTCTTGCTTGGCTTGCCATCGGTGGTCATGCCGGTCGCCCCGGCCTTGCGCATGGCCGCGGCGTTTTCGCGCTTGGCGATACTCGCTTCGGTTTCGGTGTACAGCGCCTGCGCTTCGGGTGCCCCACGGCGTACGGCAGAAAGCGCCTGCACCACGACAGTCTTTTCATCAAAACCTGTACGAATCTGAAACTCATCACCGATACGCGGCTCTTTGCCCGGCTTGCAGCGCTCGCCTCGATGGTGCACCTTGCCACTCTCGATAGCGGCCTTGGCCAGGGCCCGAGTCTTATAGAACCGCGCCGCCCATAACCACTTGTCCAGCCGGACCTTTTCTTCCTCTTCTTGCTTTTGAGCCACTTGAATTCCTCGCTCTGAAAAATGTCGCAACTTTACCGTTGAAACCCTTCGACGCATAAACCCCAAGGCTCACCTAAGATACGCCAAGTAGTACCCTGATTTCGCGAGGATCCGCTGTGACCGACTTTCCCGTTTCACTCACCTCGCCTGGCCAGCGGTGCGTGGGTTGCCAGCAAAGCGAGCCCCTGGGCTTTGATTTCGCTTTCGCCTACCAGCCTATCGTAGACCTTCGCGATCATTCTATTTTCGCCCACGAAGCCCTGGTGCGAGGCACGCATGGCGAAGGCGCACTGTCGGTGCTGGAGCGGGTCAATGAAAGCAACCGGTATCGCTTCGACCAGCGCTGCCGCACCGAGGCTATCGCCGGGGCTTCTGCCTTGGGAATGCAAACCCGCCTGTCCATCAATTTCATGCCGAATGCCGTATACCGGCCTGAACTGTGTATTCGCAGCACTTTGGAGGCGGCGCGGGCGCATAACTTTCCTCTGGATCGGCTGATCTTCGAGACCCTGGAACACGAGCACGTAGATAACTATCGCCATTTGACCAATATTCTGCGTGAATACCGCGAATTCGGCTTCATGACCGCCATCGACGATTTCGGCGCGGGCTATTCGGGGCTTAATCTGCTGGCCGATTTCCAACCTGACTTGATCAAGCTCGACATGGCACTGATCCGCGATGTCGACCAGGACCGTGTCCGCCAGGTGATCGTCCAGGGGATTGTCACAATCTGTGAGCAGTTGGGGGTTACTGTCATCGCCGAGGGCATCGAAAGTGCCGGCGAGCGCGACTTCCTGTCCGACTGCGGAATATTTCTGATGCAGGGCTACTGGTTCGCCAGGCCCGCATTCAAAGCCTTGGCCGAGGTCTCTCCTCAGGCATGGGCGAATTAACCGGTTACCCATATTGAAGACATTTGACCATTTGACCGTTGTGGGTCTGCGTGAGTGGGTGGCACTACCCGACCTGGGAGTGGCTGGCCTGCGCGCGAAGATCGACACCGGTGCCAGCACCTCAAGCCTGCACGCCACCGATATCGAGCCCTTCGAGCGCGACGGTGAACAGTGGGTGCGCTTTACCGCGCACCTTGGCAGCGTGGTGCAGTTGCGTCACCGCCGCTGCGAAGCGCCCCTGGTGACGATGAAAACCATCAAGAGCTCCAACGGTCATGCGCAGGTGCGCTACGTGATCAGTACCACCCTGGCGCTGGGCGATCGGGTGTGGCGGGTGGAGTTCACCCTCGCCTGCCGCAAGGCCATGCGCTATCGCCTGCTGCTCGGTTCCAAAGCCTTGATTGACGGCCAATTGGTGGTCAGCCCCGGCGTCAAGTACGTTCAAGACAAGCCGGTGTTCCCGGTCTCCACTATTTCTGCCCCAGGTGCTGCATGAAGATTGCTGTGCTGTCGCGAAACCCGCGTCTGTATTCCACCCGCCGCCTGGTCGAGGCCGGCACCGAACGTGGCCATGAAATGGTGGTGATCGACACGTTGCGTGCCTACATGAACATTGCCAGCCACAAACCGCAGATCCACTACCGGGGCAAACCCCTGGAAGGCTTCGATGCGGTGATCCCGCGTATCGGCGCCTCGGTGACGTTTTATGGCTGCGCGGTATTGCGCCAGTTTGAAATGATGGGGGTATTTCCCCTGAATGAATCCGTGGCCATTGCACGCTCACGGGACAAGCTGCGTTCGCTGCAATTGCTGTCACGCCGGGGTATTGGCCTGCCAGTCACAGGCTTTGCCCACTCCCCGGATGACATTCCCGACCTGATCGAGATGGTCAACGGCGCGCCGCTGGTGATCAAGGTGCTGGAAGGCACCCAGGGCATCGGCGTAGTGCTATGTGAAACTGCGACGGCGGCGGAGTCAGTCATCGAGGCATTCATGGGCCTCAAGCAGAACATCATGGTGCAGGAATACATCAAGGAAGCCGGCGGTGCGGATATCCGCTGCTTCGTGGTGGGCGACAAGGTGATTGCAGCCATGAAGCGCCAGGCCAAGCCCGGTGAGTTCCGCTCCAACCTGCACCGTGGCGGCAGCGCCAGCCTGATCAAGATCACCCCGGAAGAACGCATGACTGCGCTACGGGCGGCCAAGGTGATGGGTTTGAGTGTAGCGGGGGTGGATATCCTGCGCTCCAACCATGGGCCGCTGGTGATGGAAGTGAATTCCTCGCCGGGCCTGGAAGGGATAGAGACCACCACCGGCAAGGATGTGGCGGGGATCATCATTCAGCATCTGGAGAAGAACGGCGGGCCGAATATGACTCGGACCAAGGGCAAAGGCTAAAAACCTATTTTAGGCCCAACATAAAACCAATGTGGGAGGGGGCTTGCCCCTCCCACATTAGATTTATGTCACCACTCAGACCGCATCCCTAGGCAACATCAGCCCAAGCGGCAAGCGCACCCGCGCCTCTAACCCGCCTTCTTCACGGTTGCGCAGCTCCACATTACCGCCATGCATCGAGGCAATTCGCCGTACAATCGCCAGGCCCAAGCCCGTGCCCTTGCCGCCCCGGGCACGGTCGCCACGGGTAAAGGGGTTGAAGATTCCCTCAAGTTCAGCCGGGTCGATCCCCGCGCCGCGGTCCATCACACTCAGCACTACGTAAGGTGCAGTACTGTCACCGGATACATACGCTGCCACTTCCACATCGGAACCGGCATGATGCAAGGCATTGCCGATCAGGTTGTTCAGCAGGCGCTTCATCGACACCCGGCGCAATGCGAATGGCTGGATCGGCTCCAGGCGCATGCGCACCTGCTCGCCGTTCTGGTTATAGGGCGCAACCACCTCACGCACCAGGTCCGTCAGGTCGACTTCTTCCACCACCTCATCACGCCCATCGCGGATAAACGCCAGGAACTGGTCGAGAATGGCGTCCATGTCCTCGATGTCACGGACCATGTCATCGGTCAGGTCGGTATGGTCGCCCATCAACTCTAGGGACAAACGCAGTCGCGTCAACGGCGTACGCAAGTCATGGGACACCCCCGCCAGCATCAGCTCCCGCTCGCGCCCAGCCTGTTCGACATCTTCCGCCATCTGGTTGAAGGCGCCGTACACCTCGGTCATTTCACTGGGCGTGTCGCTGACCGGCAGGCGCACGCTGCGCCCCTGGCCTAATTGGCGGGCGGCAAACACCAGGCGCTTGAGAGGCTGGTTGAGCTGACGGACGAAAATCCACGCGGACGCGGTTGAAAGCAAGCCGATGGCCAGGAACCATCCCAAGACGTTCCAGATCTTCTGCCCACGCAGCGGGTGCGGGTACAGCGGAACCTTGATCCAGGCATCCCCCAGGCTCGGCGCTCGTACCCACAGTGCAGGCGAAACATGCATACGCAGGCGCACCTCGGTATCGGCTCCGAGTTCGGCCTGCATCTGGCGCTGGTAGATCTCGCTGTAAGGCCAATGTTGCTCGCCTTCCGGCACGCCGGCACCATCAACCCGGGTCAAGGTCGACGCCTTGGCCACTTTTTCTCGGTTCTCAGGGTCTACAGCCCAATAACCACGCAACGTCAGGGCGACGCCATGGCTGTACTGCCGATCCACCAGCACGTCTTCGTTCATCAACAGATAAACCAGCGTGAGCGCCTTGGAAAACAGAACGACGATCAGCACCAGCCAAAGGGTGCGGGAAAAGAAACTTTGCGGGAACCACAGCGGGGTTTTCATAGATGAAAGCTGCACACCTTGCAGAAACGAACGGCGCTCGCAGAATTGCAGACGCCGGGCATCCCGTCGACCCTCATGGAGTCAAACGTCAGGATACCCGCCCCTGCAAATCATCGGTCACTTGGTAGCGGTGCCATCCGGCACGAACACATAACCCACACCCCACACCGTCTGGATGTACCGCGGCTTGGACGGGTCCGGCTCGATCATCCGGCGCAGTCGGGAGATCTGTACGTCGATGGAACGCTCCAGAGCGTCCCACTCCCGACCACGGGCAAGATTCATCAGCTTGTCACGGGTCAGCGGCTGGCGAGCGTTCATCACCAAGGCCTTGAGCACTGCGAATTCGCCGGTGGTGAGCATGTGCACTTCTTCGCCGCGCTTGAGCTCACGGGTGGCCAGGGACAGCTCGTAGTCGCCAAAGGTGACACTTTCGTCTTCGCTGCCCGGTGCACCCGGCACAGGTGCTGCCTGGCGACGCAATACAGCCTTGACCCGCGCCATCAGCTCGTCAGGGTTGAACGGCTTGGCCAGGTAGTCGTCAGCACCCAGCTCAAGGCCCTTGATACGACTCAGCTCATCGCCCTTGGCGGTGAGCATGATGATCGGAATCAGGTTGTTCGCACCGCGCAGGCGCTTGCAGGCAGTGAGGCCGTCTTCGCCGGGCAACATCAGGTCGAGTACGACCAGGTTGAACACTTCACGCCCCAGCAGGCGATCCATCTGCTCGGTGTTCGGCACCGCGCGGGCACGGTAGCCCTTGGAGTTGAAGAACCGCTCCAGAAGGCTGCTCAGCCCCGGATCGTCATCAACGATGAGAATTTTTTCGCCTTCAGCAGTTTGTGCGGTGCTGCTCATTGGATGCTCCTCTTATCTCGGCGCGCATTATGGCGTAGCTGCCGTTATACGCACCGTGTGCATTGTTAGCAGATTTTTCATCTACTGCCAGCGAACCCACGCCCTAACACCTGCGGCGCAGTAGCCCCCAAAGGCAGAACGCTGGTTATAATGCGGCGCCTCCGTGCAGGGCAACGTCAGATCGTTACCGTTTGCTGCCGGGCTTTTTTTACCCGCTTGTCGTGACTTTTTCGATTTCGAGGGTCAATAGGCAGCCTCTTGACCCAGGCAGCGGCGCCAGTCGGGCCGCTCAACCAGCCTTGCCGGGCCTTGTTTTTACGGGCTGGCGAGCTGATTTTAAGAATTTCAGGTGGTTATATGGACAGCATCAACAGCCGCATCGCCGAGGAACTCGGTGTACGCCCACAACAGGTCGAAGCGGCCGTCGCTCTACTGGATGAAGGCTCCACGGTGCCTTTCATCGCCCGTTACCGAAAGGAAGTGACCGGCAGCCTCGACGATACCCAACTGCGGCACCTGGAAGAGCGCCTGCGCTACCTGCGAGAACTCGACGAACGGCGTATCAGCATCCTCGCCAGCATCGAGGAACAGGGCAAGCTGACCCCTCAACTGGAACGTGACATCAAGCTGGCGGACACCAAGACCCGCCTAGAAGACCTTTACCTGCCGTATAAACAGAAACGTCGTACAAAGGGTCAAATCGCCCTGGAAGCCGGTCTCGGTGATTTGGCCGATGGCCTGTTCGACGATCCGTCGCTGACGCCGGAAAGCGAAGCCGCTCGCTTCATCAACGCTGAAAAAGGCGTCGCCGACGTCAAGGCCGCCCTCGAAGGCGCCAAGTACATCCTGATGGAGCGCTTCGCCGAAAACGCCAGCCTCCTGGAAAAACTGCGTACCTACCTGAAGCAGGAAGCCATCCTCAGCGCCCGTGTTATCGCCGGCAAAGAGGAAGAAGGCGCCAAATTCCGCGACTACTTCGAGCACGACGAACCGCTCAAAAGCATGCCGTCCCACCGCGCCCTGGCGATTTTCCGCGGTCGCAACGAAGGTATTCTCAGCTCCTCGCTGAAAGTCGGCGAGGAGCTACCGGGCGCCATGCACCCGTGCGAAGGCATGATCGCTCAACAATTCGGCATCCAAAATCAGAACCGTCCTGCGGACAAGTGGCTCGGTGAAGTCGTGCGCTGGACCTGGAAGGTCAAGCTCTATACTCACCTGGAAACCGACCTGCTCGGCGAACTGCGCGACGGCGCTGAAACCGAGGCGATCAACGTGTTCGCCCACAACCTGCACGACCTGCTGCTGGCTGCACCGGCCGGCCCGCGTGCCACGTTGGGCCTTGACCCGGGCCTGCGTACCGGTTGCAAGGTCGCTGTGGTCGACGCCACCGGCAAGCTGCTGGACCACGCCACCGTGTACCCCCACGTGCCACATAACAAATGGGACCAGACCCTGGCGATCCTTGCAGCCCTGTGCGCCAAGCACGCGGTGGACCTGATCGCCATCGGCAACGGCACCGCCAGCCGTGAAACCGACAAGCTGGCCGCCGAACTGATCAAGAAATACCCAGCCATGAAGATGACCAAGGTCATGGTCTCCGAGGCAGGCGCTTCGGTGTACTCGGCGTCGGAGCTGGCTTCCAAGGAATTCCCGGACCTCGACGTGTCGATCCGTGGCGCCGTCTCCATCGCCCGTCGCCTGCAAGACCCATTGGCCGAATTGGTGAAGATCGACCCTAAATCCATCGGTGTCGGCCAGTACCAGCACGACGTGTCGCAGCTGAAACTGGCGCGCGGCCTGGATGCGGTCGTGGAAGACTGTGTAAACGCCGTGGGCGTGGACGTGAACACCGCCTCCGTGGCGCTGCTGGCGCGCATTTCCGGCCTCAACGCAACCCTGGCGCAGAACATCGTCAGCCACCGTGACGAGAACGGCGCGTTCAAAACCCGCGCCGCGCTGAAAAAAGTCGCACGCCTGGGTGAAAAAACCTTCGAACAGGCAGCCGGCTTCCTGCGCGTGATGAATGGCGACAACCCGCTGGATGCCTCGGCAGTTCACCCGGAAGCCTACCCCCTGGTGCAGCGCATTGCCGCCGAGACCGATCGCGATATCCGTTCGCTGATCGGCGATGCCGCGTTCCTCAAGCGCCTGGACCCGAAGAAGTACACCGACGAAACCTTCGGCGTGCCGACCATCACCGACATCCTGCAAGAGCTGGAAAAACCTGGACGCGACCCACGCCCGGAGTTCAAGACCGCTGAGTTCCAGGACGGTGTCGAAGACCTCAAGGACCTGCAACCGGGCATGATCCTAGAAGGCGTGGTGACCAACGTGACCAACTTCGGCGCTTTCGTGGATATCGGTGTGCATCAGGACGGATTGGTGCATATCTCCGCGCTTTCGGAGAAATTCATCAAGGACCCGCGCGAAGCGGTGAAAGCCGGCGATGTGGTCAAGGTCAAGGTCATGGAAGTCGACATCCCGCGCAAGCGCGTCGGCCTGTCGATGCGCATGAGCGACACCCCTGGCGAGAAAATCGACGGCGCCCGTGGCGCGCGTCCGGGCTCGGCACCGCGCCAGTCGCAGAACAACGCGCCACGCAAGGAAACCGCGACGGCCGCGCCGAGCAACAATGCCATGGCATCGTTGTTTGCCAACGCCAAACAGCTGAAGAAACGCTGATGCAAATCCCGGCCGGTTTGACCCAGAGCGCGTTCAGCGAGCTGATCGGCTGCCGCCTGCAACGCCTGGATGAAGGCGTTGCCGAGGTGGCCCTGACCCTGGAGCCGCACCTGCGCAACCGTGCAGGCAAGCTCCATGGCGGGGCGATTTTCAGCCTGGTGGACATCACGATGGGCCTGGCCTGTTCCAGCGCCCATGGTTTCGACCAGCAGAGCGCCACCATCGAATGCAAGATCAACTATATCCGCGCCGTGGAAGACGGTGAGGTGCTGTGCACCAGCCGGGTGATCCACACCGGGCGGCGCACGTTGGTGGTCGAAGCCGACGTGTACCAGGGCGAAAGACTTGTCGCAAAAGCGCAGGGCACGTTCGCTGTCCTATAGCTCCCCACCCTCGATTTGAGTTAATTTCGGCGCTGCGATAACAGCGTCGGAATTTTCTCGCTGCGCTGTAGCCCAATTCATGGAGTGAAGTCGGCATATTCAGAGCGGGTTAAATCGACTCAGAACCAGGCGATCACGCCAGTTTCAACTTCACCCTTGTAGACCGTCCTGCCCACCCCCATATTGGGGCGACTGACGCGTGAAGGAATCCAACTTGAGCGAACTTCTCAACCGCCGCCTGGCCCTGCTCGGCAAGCGCGAACACCTCTCCCTGCTAGAGCAGTGCTTGCACGGCATCGAGCGTGAATGCCTGCGCGTCACCAGCGAGGGTCGCCTGGCGCAAACGCCGCACCCTGAAGCCTTGGGCGCTGCGTTGACCAACGAACAGATCACCACCGACTATTCGGAATCGCTGCTGGAGTTCATCACCCCAGCCCTGCCCGACCCGGCCGATACCTTGGGCAGCCTGGACAAGATCCATCGCTTTGCCTACTCCAAGCTGGGCAGCGAATACCTGTGGAGCCCCTCGATGCCGTGCCCGTTACCGGCCGAGGAAGATATTCCGATCGCCTACTACGGCACCTCCAATATCGGCCAGCTCAAGTATGTGTACCGCAAAGGCCTGGCCCTGCGTTACGGCAAGACCATGCAGTGCATCGCCGGCATCCACTACAACTTCTCGCTGCCGGAACAGCTGTGGCCGTTGCTCAAGGAAGCCGAAGGATTTGTCGGCACCGACCGCGACTACCAGTCCACCGCCTATATCGCGCTGATCCGTAATTTCCGTCGCTACAGCTGGCTGTTGATGTACCTGTTCGGTGCCTCGCCGGCCCTGGACGCCGGCTTCCTGCGCGGGCGTTCGCACCAGCTGGAAGTGCTCGACGCCGAGACTTTGTACCTGCCCTACGCCACCAGCCTGCGCATGAGCGACCTGGGTTACCAGAGCAACGCCCAGGCCGGCCTGACGCCCTGCTACAACGACTTGGCCAGCTACACCGACAGCCTGCGCGAAGCGGTGGCAACACCCTACGCGCCATACGTCGAAGTCGGCACGCACAAGGATGGTGAGTGGGTGCAGCTCAACACCAACATCCTGCAGATCGAAAACGAGTACTACTCCAACATCCGTCCCAAGCGTGTGACCTACACCGGCGAGCGGCCGATCCAGGCGCTGATGGCCCGCGGTATCCAGTACATCGAAGTACGCTGCCTGGATATCAACCCGTTCCTGCCGATGGGTATCGACCTGCCGGAGTCGCGTTTCCTCGACGCGTTCCTGCTGTATTGCGCATTGAACGACAGCCCGCTGTTTGCCAATAACGAATGTGGCAATGCCACGTCCAACTTCCTCAGCGTGGTCAAGGAAGGTCGCCGTCCGGGCCTGCAATTGCAACGTGAAGGCCAGGCGGTTGACATGAAGGAATGGGCTGCCGAGTTGCTGGAGAAGATTGCCCCACTGGCCGCCCTGCTCGATGAGAGTCACGGCATCACCGAACACAGCGAGGCGCTGGATGCCCAGTTGGCCAAGGTCAAGGATTCGTCCCTGACGCCTTCGGCCCAGGTGCTGGCGGCGATGGCCGAGCGCAAGGAGAGTTTTGCGCAATTCTCCCTGCATCAGAGCGAGGTGCATGCCGAGTACTTCCGCCGTGAGCCGTTGGCTGCCCAAGAGCAGGCGCGCTTCGAAGAGCAGGCCCGCACATCGCTGGCACAGCAGGCGGAGCTGGAGCAGAACGAAGTGGGCGATTTCGATGTGTTTGTCGGGTCGTACCAGGCCAGTATCCTCGCCATCAGCAACTGATGGCTTGTGTGGGAGGGGGCTTGCTTCCGATGGCGGTCTTTCAGTCAATCATCCAGTGACTGTCATTCCGCTATCGGGAGCAAGCCCCCTCCCACATTGGTCCCTCGCATGCGCAGAATTTGCTTCATAAGCTAATTCGAAAAAGTTATTTATTTTGTAGTTCTTAGATCATTTAGTCTCCTCACACGCCGAACCTCGGCCGCCTGATTGAGGAGCTTCCCCTTGAAACTGCTGACCCCTCTGCGCCTGTTGGCCGCGTTATCCCTGGCCGGTGCCAGCCTGTTTGCCCAGGCGGCGGACGTGACCATTGCTTATCAGACCACCGTCGACCCGGCCAAAGTCGCCCAAGCCGACGGCGCCTATGAAAAAGCCACCCATGCCAAGATCGACTGGCGCAAATTCGACAATGGCGCCGACATCATTGCCGCTATCGCCTCCGGCGACGTGCAGATCGGCTACCTCGGTTCCAGCCCGCTGACCGCCGCGATAACCCGTAAGGTGCCGGTGCAAACCTTCCTGGTCGCCACCCAGATCGGCGGCGCCGAAGCACTGGTGGCGCGTAACGGTTCAGGGATCAACAGCCCCCAGGACCTGATCGGCAAAAAAATCGCCGTACCCTTCGTTTCTACCGGCCACTACAGCCTGTTGGCCGCGCTGAAACACTGGAACATCGACCCGGCCAAAGTCACCATCCTCAACCTCGCGCCGCCGGCCATCATCGCCGCCTGGAAGCGCGGTGATATCGACGCCACCTACGTGTGGGACCCCGCCCTGGGCGTAGCCAAGGAAAACGGCAAGGTGCTGATCACCTCCGGCGAGCTGGCCAAGTTCGGTGCGCCGACTTTCGATGCCTGGATTGTGCGCAAGGATTTTGCCGAGAAGCACCCGGACATCGTCACCGCCTTCGCCAAGGTCACCCTGGATGCCTACGCCTCCTACCGCAAAGACCCACAAGCCTGGCTCGCCGACACAGGCAACGTCGACAAGCTGGTGAAACTCTCAGGCGCCAAGCCCAGCGATATCCCCTTGCTGCTGCAAGGCAACGTCTACCCGCTGGCCGCTGACCAGGTCACCCTGCTGGGCGCACCGACCATCCAGGCCGTCACCGACACCGCTACGTTCCTCAAGGAACAAGGCAAGGTCGACGCCGTGCTGCCGGACTACGCCCCTTACGTCAGCGCCCAGTTCATCACCCACTGATTCAGGAGTTGATCGCGATGGCCTTGCTACAACTGGAGCGCATCAGCGCACAGTACCCAGGCGCCCCGGAACCGGTACTGTCTGACATATCCCTGGACCTCGGGCCCCAGCAACTGCTGGTCGCTCTCGGCCCGTCCGGCAGTGGCAAGACGTCGCTGTTGAACCTGATTGCCGGTTTCGTCGAACCGTCTGCCGGGCGCATCACCCTTGACGGTGTGCCGGTCAAAGGCCCCAGCGCCGAACGCGGCGTGGTGTTCCAAGACGATGCCTTGCTGCCCTGGCAGGACGTGCTCGCCAATGTGGCTTTCGGCCTCGAACTGGCCGGCGTGCCCAAGGCGCAGCGCGAAGTCCGCGCCCGTGAAATGCTCGCTCTGGTAGACCTGGCCGGCTTCGACAGCCGCCGCATCTGGCAACTCTCCGGTGGCCAGAAGCAACGCGTCGGCCTGGCTCGTGCCTTGGCGGCAGACCCGCGGGTATTGCTGATGGACGAGCCCTTCGGCGCCCTGGATGCCTTCACCCGCGAACAGATGCAAGAGCTGCTGCTGCAAGTCTGGCGTCGCACCGCCAAGCCGGTATTCCTGATTACCCATGACATTGAAGAAGCGGTGTTCCTCGCCACGGACCTGATCCTGCTGGCACCCAACCCCGGCCAGATCGTCGAACGCCTGCAGCTGGATTTCGGCCGACGCTATGCCGCTGGGGAGTCGGCGCGGGCGATCAAGTCCGACCCGCGCTTTATCGAAACCCGCGAGCACGTATTGGGCAAGGTGTTCTCCCAACGGCAGGTGTACGCATGAGCAGCTACGAACTTCCCGCCACGACCAGCAAGCCGGTGGCGCACGCCACTGTCCCGGTACGCCGCAGCCTGAGCACGCGTTGGATCAGCGTCCTGACCCTGGTCGCCCTGCTCGCCCTCTGGTGGGCGGTGACCGCCACGGGCTTGATCGAACCTCTGTTCCTGCCGCCACCGTCCGCCGTGCTGCAAAAAGGCTGGCTACTGGCGACCACCGGCTACATGGATTCCACCTTGTGGCAGCACCTGGGCGCTAGCCTCAGCCGTATCGGCCTGGGCCTGGGCTTTGCGGTGCTGACCGCCGTTCCGGTGGGCATTGCCATCGGTGCCAACCGTATCGCCCGTGGCATTCTCGATCCGCTGATCGAGTTCTACCGGCCGATTCCGCCCCTGGCCTATCTGCCGCTGATCGTGATCTGGTGCGGCATTGGCGAGCTGTCCAAGGTGCTGCTGATCTACCTGGCGATCTTCGCCCCGATTGCCATCGCCACTGCAACCGGCGTGCGTACCGTCGACCCGGCCAAGCTGCGGGCCGCTCAGTCGTTGGGCGCCACCCGTGCACAACTGATTCGCCATGTGATCCTGCCCAGCGCCTTGCCCGACATCCTCACCGGGGTACGTATCGGCCTGGGCGTGGGCTGGTCGACCCTGGTCGCCGCCGAGCTGATTGCAGCCACCAGCGGCTTGGGCTTCATGGTGCAGTCGGCGGCGCAGTTTCTGGTCACCGATGTGGTGGTGCTGGGGATCCTGGTCATCGCACTGATCGCCTTTGCCATGGAGATGGGCCTGCGCGCCCTGCAGCGTAAATTAGTGCCATGGCACGGCCAGGCACACTAAGTGATGAGAACTCAATTGAGCAGCCTGACCGTTACCCCATTAAGCACCGCCCTGGGCGCCCAGATCAGTGGCGTCGATATCACCCAGCCGCTGAGCGAGGCACATCGCGATGCCATCGAGCAGGCGCTGCTCAGCCACTCGGTGCTGTTCTTCCGGGGCCAAGCAATCACCCCGCAGCAGCAAGCGCGGTTCGCGGCGCACTTCGGCGACCTGCACATCCACCCGATCTACCCCAACGTACCGGAACAGCCGGAAGTGCTGATCCTCGACACCGCCGTCACCGACGTGCGCGACAACGCCGTGTGGCACACCGACGTTACCTTCCTGCCGACTCCGGCCCTGGGCGCGGTACTCAGCGCCAAGCTATTGCCGGCGTTCGGGGGCGATACCTTGTGGGCCAGTGGTATTGCGGCGTACGAAGCCTTGTCCGAGCCATTGAAAGTACTGCTGACTGGGCTGACCGCCACCCACGACTTCACCAAGTCCTTCCCGCTGGAGCGCTTCGGCAATAGCGCCGAAGACCTGGCGCGTTGGGAACAAACCCGCCGGAAAAACCCACCGCTGTCGCACCCCGTGGTGCGCACGCATCCGGTGAGCGGGCGTAAGTCGCTGTTTGTGAGTGATGGTTTTACCACCAAGATCAATGAGCTTGAGCCGGCGGAGAGTGAAGCAATCTTGAAATTCCTGTTTGCTCACGCGACACGCCCGGAGTTCACCCTCCGCTGGCGCTGGCAGGAAAATGACGTGGCGTTCTGGGATAACCGCGTGACCCAGCATTACGCCGTGGATGACTACCGGCCACAGCGGCGGGTGATGCACCGGGCGACGATTCTTGGGGATGTGCCGTTCTAGTCGCCACACTGAAAACCAAATGTGGGAGGGGGCTTGCTCCCGATGGCGGTGGTTCAGTCAGCTCATCTGTAGCTGACCCACTGCTATCGGGAGCAAGCCCCCTCCCACATTTTTGACCCCGTTGTGTCAGTTATTCAGCAGTGGACGGCTTTTCCCACAGGTTGATCCCGCCTTCCTGCGCAAACCGATCAATCTCCGCCAGTTCCTCAGCACTGAAGCTTAAGTTCTGCAACGCCCCGACGTTCTCGATGATCTGCTCTGGCCGGCTCGCGCCGATCAGCGCGCTGGTCACCCGTGGATCGCGCAATGTCCACGCCAGGGCCAGTTGAGCCAGGCTCTGGCCACGGCGCTTGGCGATTTCGTTCAATGCCCGCACGTGGGCAATGTTGGCCTCGGACAAGTGCTTGGCCTGCAACGAGCCGCCACCGGGGCGATTGACCCGTGCATCAGCCGGTACGCCGTTGAGGTACTTGTCGGTGAGCAAGCCCTGGGCCAGCGGCGTGAAGGCGATCACCCCGGCACCGAGTTCCTCGGTGGTGTCCAGCAGGTCTTTTTCCACCCAGCGGTTGAGCAGGTTGTAGGCCGGTTGGTGGATCAGCAACGGCACTTTCCACTCGTTGAGCAAGGCTGCGATTTCGCGGGTTTTCACCCCGGAATAGGACGAGATACCGATGTACAGCGCCTTGCCTTGTTGCACGGCGGTGGCGAGGGCGCTGGCGGTTTCTTCCAGGGGCGTGTCGGGGTCAAAACGATGGGAGTAAAAAATATCCACGTAGTCGACGCCCAGGCGTTGCAGGCTCTGGTCCAGGCTCGCCAGGATGTATTTGCGCGAACCGCCGCCCTGGCCGTAGGGGCCGGGCCACATGTCCCAACCGGCCTTGCTGGAGATGATCAATTCGTCGCGATAGTGCTTGAAGTCTTCGCGCAGCAAGCGGCCAAAGTTGATCTCGGCGCTGCCGTAGGGCGGACCGTAGTTGTTGGCCAGGTCGAAATGGTTGATGCCCAGGTCGAACGCCGTGCGCAGCAGGGCGCGCTGGGTGTCGATCGGGGTGCTGTCGCCAAAGTTGTGCCACAGCCCCAGGGACAGTGCCGGCAGCACTAATCCGCTGCGACCTACGCGGCGATAAGGGATAGATTCATAGCGGTTTTCGGCAGCAATGTACGTCATCGAATCCTCTCTTGAGCTGGGGCAAATAAGGCCTGGGAATATCAATATTCCCAGGCCTTTTAAGCAGCTGAATCGCTTAAGTCTGCCTCTTCCTTTTACAGCAAAGGCCTACTTGAGAGGAACGCTTTACCGCATATTACTCAGCGCACCAGATGCAGGAACTGCAGGTGCCGCTCGTACTGGTCGAGGATATCGTTGATGACCTGCTCCTTGGTGTAGCCCACCAGGTCGTAGTCCTGGCTGCCCTCGCTCAAGTGCACTTCCGCCCGGTAATAGCGGCGGTTGTTGATCTCTTTGGAGCCCATGCCACCGCGGGCGAACGACGGCGTGAAGTAGCCGCGCATCTGCACCTGGTAGATGAATGGATGCTCCTCGCCATGGCCGATTTCCAGGCTGACGCTGTCGTTGGAGGGGTCTGGCTGAGTGACTACATTAAGGCCCTTCTCGACAAACACCGCCGTGACTTCCTCGATGGCCGGGCGCACTGTCGATTCGAGGAAGCGATACACCTCATCGCGCGACGGGAAGTGCACGGCCTGGCTCAGGCGCTGGCGCCAACCGCCACGGCCTTTGCGCGACGCCGAAATCGGCGCCAGGGAATGCAACTGGGCAATCTGCTTCTGCGATTCCAGATAGAACGCCTTGTGCAGCCCCCACATCATCAGCAACAGGATCAGCGAGAACGGCAACGAGGTTAGTACCACCGCGGACTTGAGTGAGTCGATGCTGCCGGCAAACAGCAAGGCACTGGTGACCAGGGCGGTCATCGCGCCCCAGAATACCCGTAGCCATTTCGGCCCGTCTTCGTCGGCGTTGCCGCCTTTGGACGACAGGGTGGACAGCACCACAGTGCCGGAGTCCGCCGAGGTCACGAAGAACACGAAGCTGATAAACACCGTGACCGCGATGACGGTCTTGCTCCACGGGTAGGTTTCCAGCAGCAGGTAGAGGCTCATCGACGGATCATCGATAGCCGACTGGCCCAGTGCGACCATGCCATGGTTGAGCACCTGGTCGATGGCGCTGTTACCGAAGATCGACATCCAAGCCAGGGTGAAGCCCAGCGGGATCAACAACACGCCGAACACGAATTCACGGATGGTGCGGCCACGGGAAATACGGGCGATAAACAGGCCCACGAATGGCGACCATGCGATCCACCAGGCCCAATAGAACACTGTCCAGCCACCCAGCCAGTCGCTCGGTTTGTCGTAGGCGTACACATCGAAACTCTTGGTGGGCAATGCGCCCAGGTAGTCACCGATGTTCTGGATCAGGGTGTTGAGCAGGTGCTGGGTAGGCCCGGCAAACAACACGAACAGCAGCAGCGCACAGGCCAGCAGCATGTTGATGTCGGACATCACCCGCACACCCTTGTCGACCCCGGCCACCGCCACGAGGATCGCCGCGCCCATCATCAGGGTGATCAGGCCCACCTGGATCCACTGGGTGTGGGCAATGCCAAACAGGTAGTCCAGGCCGGAGTTGAGGTGCAGCACGCCAAAGCCCATGTCGGCGCCCAGGCCGAACACCGTGGCGATGATGCCGAAGCCATCCACCGCGTAACCGATGGGGCCATTGATGCGCTTGCCGATCAACGGGTACAGCGCCGAACGCAATGCCAGCGGCAGGTTATGCCGGTAAGCGAAATACGCCAGGGCCATGCCGACAAACGCGAACACGCCCCAGCCGTGCAGGCCCCAGTGCAGGAACAGCACCTGCATGGCCTGGCGCGCCGCATCGGCGTTCATCGCCTCGCCTTGAGGCGGTTGCACCAAGTGCGTCAACGGTTCCGAGACGCAGAAGAAGAACAGCGTGATACTGATGCCGGCGGCGAACAGCATGCCGGCCCAGGACAGGTAACTGAATTCGGGCTCGTCGTGGTCGGCACCGAGTTTTATCTTGCCGTAGCCCGATAGCGCGGTGACCACCACGAAGACCAGATACAGGGTCATCGCCAGCATGTAGTACCAGCCGACCGTATTCGCCGCCCAGTTTTGCGCCGCCAGCAGCCAGGCGCCGGCCTGTTGCGGGATAGCGATGACGGTAATGCCAAACAGCAGGATAAAAGTCGCGGCAAAGTAGAAAACGGGCGCATTCATGCGCACCAGGCCGCTGGATGGGGTGGACGATGCACTCATGAACGATGCACCCCTGGGGTGTGGGATGTGGCTGTAAATAACGGACTCAGCAAAGGTAAGCCTCCTGTTGTGAGCGGGCAGCGAACCACCGGTTAAACTTGAACGAACGTTCAAGTTAAACATGAATAGGCGGTCTGGGACTAATTGCAGGGCCGAATGGTAGGTGATTTCTACACTAGCTCAAGGATTGGTATGACGGATCTAAATGACAAATCGTTCAGTGATGACATGTGAATTTGAACATGCGATTAAACAATGTGGGAGGGGGCTTGCTCCCGATTACGGTGGGTCAGCTACAGATAAGCTGATTGATCCACCGCTATCGGGAGCAAGCCCCCTCCCACATTGGTTTTGTGTAGTGCCTGAGTGCGCGGTTACTTCTGCGCCCCATCATCATGCTGCAAGTTCGCCTGGGTGATATTCGCCTCAGCCGGCACGCTGCGGGTCAGCCACACATTACCGCCAATTGTCGAGCCCTTGCCGATGGTGATGCGGCCCAGGATCGTTGCCCCAGCATAAATCACCACATCGTCCTCAACGATTGGGTGACGTGGATGGCCTTTCTGCAACTGCCCATCCTCATCCGCCGGAAAGCGCTTGGCGCCCAGTGTCACCGCCTGGTAGATGCGCACCCGCTCGCCGATGATTGCGGTCTCGCCAATCACCACGCCCGTGCCGTGGTCGATAAAGAAGCTCGGGCCGATCTGCGCACCGGGGTGGATATCTATGCCGGTCGCCGAGTGGGCGATTTCCGCGCTGATTCGCGCCAGCAGCGGCAAACCGGCCCGGTATAGATGATGAGCCAGGCGATGGTGGATAACCGCCAGGATGCCCGGGTAGCACAGCAGCACTTCATCCACACTGCGGGCGGCCGGGTCGCCGTGGTAGGCGGCGAGTACGTCGGTGTCCAACAGGCTGCGCAGGGACGGCAGCGCCAGGGCGAAATCCTGGATCAGGCGGATGGCATGGGCGTCCACCCCGCTGTCGTCCTCACCGCCCTGGCGTGCGGCGTAGCGCAACTCCAGGCGGGCCTGGGCGAGCAAGGCATTGAGCGCCACGTCGAGGGTGTGCCCTACATAGAAATCTTCGCTTTCTTCGCGCAGGTCCACCGGGCCCAGGCGCATGGGGAACAGTGCACCGCACAAGGCTTCAAGTATCTGCGCCACCGCCTCGCGCGACGGCAGCTCGCGGCCACCATGCTCGCCGCTCAAGCGTCCGTTGCGCGTTCGCCACTGGTCGCGGGCGCCGCGCAGCTGGCTGACGATGGTCTGCAATTGCCAATGACTGGAACGCTCACTCACGGTATTCACTCCTGACGAAATGGCCATCACTTTACGGTATGCACCGTGGCAGCTCTTAAGAACCAATGGTATGAACATAAGAACTATCCGGCATAAGCGATTGCCGGTTGCCCGATGAAAAGGGCCTGCCTATAGTCCCCCACATCACTCAGTCACCGTGTGTAGCCATGATCAAACAACAGCTTGACCGTTTTAACCGTTTGGAACTGCTGGGCGGTGCTACCGCTTTGGAAAAGCTCGAGCGGCTGTCGGCCTGGCTGGGCAGGGACATCTACGTCAAACGCGATGACACCACGCCGCTGGCCATGGGCGGCAACAAGCTGCGCAAACTCGAATACCTGGCGGCTGACGCTATCGCCCAGGGCGCCGACACCCTGATTACCGCCGGCGCGTTGCAGTCGAACCACGTGCGCCAGACCGCCGCGCTCGCCGCCAAGCTTGGCCTGGGATGCGTCGCCCTGCTGGAGAACCCTACCGGCACCGAAGACCCGAACTATCTGGGCAACGGCAACCGCCTGCTGCTGGACCTGTTCGACGCCAAAGTGGAATTGGTGGAAAACCTCGAACAGGCCGATGACCAGCTCAACGCCCTCGCCGCCCTCCTGCGCAGCAATGGCAAGAAACCGTACTTGGTGCCGATCGGCGGCTCCAATGCCCTCGGAGCCTTGGGCTATGTGCGTGCCGGGCTGGAGTTGGCCGCGCAGATTGAAGACAGCGGGATTGAATTCGCCGCCGTGGTACTCGCCTCGGGCAGCGCCGGTACCCACAGTGGCCTGGCCCTGGCGTTAAGCGAAGTGCTGCCGAAGTTGCCGGTGATCGGCATTACCGTGTCGCGCACCGAAGAAGCGCAGTTCCCCAAAGTGCAGGGCCTGGCCGAACGCACTGCCGAGTTGCTCGGTATGGATATGCCTGAAGCCTTCAAGGTGATCCTGTGGGACGAGTATTTCGGCCCCCGTTATGGCGAGCCGAATGCTGGCACCCTCTCCGCGATCAAACTTTTGGCCAGCCAGGAAGGTCTGCTGCTGGACCCTGTTTATACGGGCAAGGCCATGGCCGGGTTGCTGGACGGCATCGGGCGTCAGCGCCTTGAAGAAGGGCCAATCATTTTCCTGCATACCGGTGGGGCGCCGGCGTTGTTTGCCTACGATTCAGCCTTCAATTAAACGGACACAGACCAAAGTGTGGGAGGGCCTCCTTAGGCAAAAATAGTATATGAAATTAATTTTTTATTATTTTCAAGTCTTAAAATCCAGCTTTATCATCGCGCCGAAGGCGAAGACGCACACCGCGCTTTAAGGCAGGATACGACTACCGCGTCACCTGCTTCGCTCACCATAAAAACACAGGGGCTCTCCATGACTATTTCTGTATTGCGTCGCACGCTGTTGGTTGGCACATTGGGCCTGGCGCTTGGCGCTGGCTGGCTGGGCCAGGCGGTTGCCGGCGAGCAGTTGGGCAACATCAAGAAGGCCGGCGAGATCAAGATCGGCCTGGAGGGCACCTATCCACCCTTCAGCTTCGTCGATGAAAGCGGCAAGCTCAGCGGGTTCGAGGTGGAGTTGTCCGAAGCCCTGGCCAAGGAGTTGGGCGTCAAGGTCAAACTACAGGCCACCCCGTGGGACGGGATCCTCGCCGCCTTGGAATCCAAGCGCCTGGACGCCGTGGTCAACCAAGTGACCATCTCCGAAGAGCGCAAGAAGAAGTACGACTTCTCCAAGCCCTACACCGTTTCCGGTATCCAGGCGCTGACCCTCGCGAAGAACGTCGACACCATCAAGACCGCCGCCGACCTGGCCGGCAAGAAAGTCGGCGTGGGCCTGGGCACCAACTACGAACAATGGCTCAAGGACAACCAGCCTAAAGCCATTATCAAGACCTATAACGACGACCCGACCAAGTTCCAGGACCTGCGCATCGGCCGTATTGACGCGATCCTGATTGATCGCCTGGCCGCCCTGGAGTACGCCAAGAAAGCCAAGGACACCGCCGCAGCCGGCGACGCCTTCTCACGCCAGGAATCCGGGATTGCCCTGCGCAAAGGCGAGCCTGAACTGCTCGACGCGGTGAACAAGGCCCTCGACAAGCTGCGCGCCGACGGCACCTTGAAAGCGCTGTCCGAGAAGTATTTCAACGCTGACGTCACCCAATAATGGAAGCAGGCTTTCAACTCGCGCTGGACTCCGCGCCCTTTCTGCTCAAGGGCGCGTACTACACGGTAATCCTCAGCCTTGGCGGGATGTTTTTCGGCTTGCTGCTGGGCTTCGGCCTGGCGCTGATGCGCCTGTCGCGCTTCAAATTGCTCAGCTGGACGGCCATGGTCTACGTGTCGTTCTTTCGCGGCACGCCCTTGCTGGTGCAGCTGTTCCTGATCTACTACGGCTTGCCGCAAGTGGGCATCGAGCTGGATCCGATCCCGGCGGCCATGATCGGCTTTTCGCTGAACATGGCCGCCTACGCCTGTGAAATCCTGCGGGCCGCCATCGCCTCCATCGAGCGTGGCCAATGGGAAGCCGCCGCCAGTATCGGCATGACCCGTGCGCAGACCCTGCGCCGGGCCATCCTGCCGCAGGCCATGCGTACAGCCCTGCCCCCCCTGGGCAACAGCTTTATTTCGCTGGTCAAGGACACCGCGCTGGCCGCCACCATCCAGGTGCCGGAGCTGTTCCGCCAGGCCCAACTGGTGTCGGCGCGTACCTTCGAAATTTTCACCATGTATCTGTCCGCGGCCCTGATCTACTGGATCCTGGCGAGCATCCTGGCGCATCTGCAAAATCGTCTGGAAGACCGGGTCAACCGGCATGACCTGGAGTCTTGAAGCATGATCGTGGTTGAAAAACTGACCAAGCAATTCAACGGTCAGGTGGTGCTCAACGGCATCGACCTGGAGGTCAAGGAAGGCGAAGTAGTCGCCATCATCGGTCCCAGCGGTTCGGGCAAGACCACCTTCCTGCGCTGCCTGAATTTCCTCGAAGAACCCACCAGCGGCCGTATCAAGGTCGGTGACATCGAGATCGACGGCAGCAAGCCGCTCAACCAGCAACAGGGCTTGGTGCGGCGCCTGCGCCAGCATGTGGGCTTCGTGTTCCAGAACTTCAACCTGTTCCCGCACCGCACAGCCCTGGAAAACGTCATCGAAGGGCCGATCGTGGTCAAGAAGATGCCGCGGGAAGCGGCGACCGAATTGGGGCGCAAGCTGCTGGAGCGGGTTGGCCTGGCGGGCAAGGAAGCGTCCTACCCACGGCGGTTGTCCGGCGGCCAGCAACAGCGCGTAGCGATCGCCCGGGCGCTGGCCATGGAGCCAGAGGTGATTCTGTTCGACGAGCCCACTTCGGCCCTTGACCCGGAACTGGTGGGCGAAGTGCTGGCGACCATCCGCAGCCTGGCCGAAGAAAATCGCACCATGGTCATCGTCACCCACGAGATGAGCTTTGCCCGGGATGTGGCCAACCGGGTGATTTTTTTCGACAAGGGCGTGATCGTCGAACAGGGCGAAGCCAAGGCGTTGTTCGCCAACCCCAAGGAAGAGCGCACCCGGCAGTTTCTGAGCAAATTCCTCGCCCACTGACCCACCCCGTGTAGGAGCGAGCTTGCTCGCGAAAAGCGCCCAGACAACTCGGTCAATCTGATTCACCGCGTTGTCGTTGACGTTCTTCGCGAGCAAGCTCGCTCCTACAACGGGTTACCATTCCAGCGCTTAAAATACCCCGCCGTAACGACCTTAAAATCCCCCTCCCCGTCAGACCCTTCTGAATATCTTCAAACCCGCCGTTTAGCCTTTTGCCTCCATTGACGCTCTGCGGCCAACCCTCTTATCTAGCGCCTTGAGGATTGGATCCTATCCCGGCTACTGACTGAATCGTTCCTTTCGAACCGCCTTGCGCCTGTGCGCCGGGGGCTCGGAACGATTGCTGCTGGCTGCATCAAGGAGATTACTGATGACACACACCCAAACCCCGGCCACGCTCACTGCCCCCAAATTGCCCCAGGCGATTGGAAGCGGCATCAGCGCCCTGGCCTCCACGCACTTGCAAGTCGATATTTCACCCTACCCAGGCATGGAAGAAGGCGACCTGATCGAACTGTTCTGGAACAACTGCTTCGCCGCCTCGCGCAAGGTGACCGCTGGCAAGATCGGCACGTTCACCCACCTGTGGGTACCGGAGAGCTTTGTGCAGGACGGCCCCGCGCGCGTCCACTACCAGGTCCTGCAGATCGGCCATGGGCCTATGCGCTCGGCCGCGACCCTGGTGCGGGTCAAGACCAACTACCCCGGCGGCCTGCCCTCGTCTCATCTGAACCACGAAAGGGGTGATGAAAACCAGAACCTCGCCCCCGTCAGCCTGCCTGAAACCATCCGCCGCTACGGCGTCAACAGCTGCCAGGTACGACGCGGCATTCCGCTGACGATCGAGCCTTACTTGAACATGAGCACCGGCGATGCCATCACCCTGCGCTGGGGGGATGTACGCCTGGACCTGCCGAAAATCCAAGCCAGGAACGTAGGCCTGGCAGTACAGGTGTGGGTGCCCTCCCAAGTGATTATCGAAGCGGGCGACGACTGCCGGTTGGAAGTTACCTACTGCATCCTTGATTGCGTCGGTAATAATTCCAGCTGGGCACCCGCCCGCACTTTGCGCATCGCCGCCTGTGCATCAGCAGCAACGACCCGCCCTGCCTCGCCCGCGCCAGGCTATCAACCGCGTCGCTTCGGCTCACCTTGTGAACCGGGGTGACAGCCCTTCTATGCATATTCCTAAAAGTTAGTTTATTTAAAGAATTAACACGCTTAGGGTATATGCACCGGACCACCGGACATTCCTGATTTTTCAGTTTTTATTTCATCGAATGCGAGGTCGGTATGGTCAGAATTACCCCGGTGCATAACGCCAGGGCATTGCGTGCAGCCAAGGAGCGGCGCTGATGTCTAACTTGGCTCTAACACCCACCCAGAGTGATCTGGACGTAGCCCCCCTGCTGTTGCCGGCCACGGTGCTGCGCGACGACGCCCAGGCGCTGAGCGCCGCCCACGAGCTGGCCCAGGCTGCACGCTTGCAGGCCGCCAAGCGCGACCAGCAACGCAAGCTGCCGTGGGCACAGCTCGAACAATTCACCCGCAGCGGCTTGGGCAGTATTTCAATTCCCCGCGAATACGGTGGCCCGCAGGTGTCGTTCGTGACCCTGGCCGAAGTCTTCGCGATCATCAGTGCGGCCGACCCGGCCCTCGGGCAGATTCCGCAGAACCATTTCGGCATCCTGCATGTGTTGCAGAACACCGCCACCGAGCGCCAGAAAAAGCAGCTGTTCCAGAGCGTGCTCGACGGCTGGCGCATCGGCAACGGCGGCCCGGAACGCGGCACCAAAAACACCTTGGAGCTCAAGGCGCGCCTCACGGCCGAAGGTGACGGGTTGGTGGTCAGCGGCCAGAAGTTCTACTCCACCGGCGCGCTGTTTGCCCACTGGGTTGCGATCAAGGCGCTGAACGATGACGGCAAGCAAGTCATGGCGTTCATAAGGCGCGGCAGCGAAGGGCTGCGCATCGTCGATGACTGGTCGGGCTTTGGCCAACGCACCACCGCCAGCGGCACTGTGCTGCTCGACCGGGTGCCGGTGGACCCGGAGCTGGTCATCGACAACTGGCGCCTGGGCGAAAGCCCGAACATCCAGGGTGCCGTGTCGCAGTTGATCCAGGCCGCCATCGACGCCGGCATCGCCCGTGGGGCCCTGGACGACACCATCGCCTTCGTGCGTGAGCGTTCGCGCCCCTGGATCGACGCTAAGGTCGAACGGGCCAGCGACGACCTGTATGTGATCGCCGATATCGGCAAGTTGAAGATCGAACTGCACGCCGCCGAAGCGCTGCTGCGCAAGGCGGGCCAGGTGCTCGACGAGGTCAGCGCCGCGCCAATCACCGCGCAATCTGCTGCGCGCGCGTCAATCGCGGTGGCCGAAGCGAAAGTGCTGACCACTGAAGTGTCGTTGCTGGTCACCGAGAAGCTCTTCGAACTGGCCGGCAGCCGCGCCACCCTCGCCGAATTCAACCTCGACCGTCACTGGCGCAACGCCCGGGTGCACACCCTGCACGACCCGGTGCGCTGGAAGTACCACGCTATCGGTGCCTATCGCTTGAACGGCACTTTACCGGCGCGTCACTCCTGGATTTAACCGACCAGAACACTTTTTCCACGAGCTTCTGGAGAAACTCATGACCCTTTCTAACCACGTTGCGGTTATCACCAGCGACGAACACGCCCTTATTGTCGCCAGCGACCTCGCTGATGACTTGCGCCGCGACAGCGCCCAACGCGACCGTGAACGGCGTCTGCCATTGCCCGAACTGGACGTGTTTTCCCGCTCCGGCCTGTGGGGCATCAGCGTGCCCAAGGCCTACGGTGGCGCGGGTGTGTCCAACGTGACCCTGGCCAAGGTCATCGCGCTGATTGCCCAGGCCGATGGCTCCTTGGGCCAGATCCCGCAGAACCATTTCTACGCCCTCGAAGTGCTGCGCGTAAACGGCAGCCCCGAACAGCAGCAGCGCCTGTACGCCGAGGTGCTGGCCGGCCAGCGCTTTGGCAACGCCTTGGCGGAACTGGGTACCAAGACCGCCCATGACCGCGTGACCAGCCTCACCCGCGACGGCGATGGTTTTCGCATCAATGGGCGCAAGTTCTACGCCACTGGCGCTATCTATGCGCAACGCATCCCCACCTCGGTGGTAGATGAAAATGGCATCCAGCAGCTGGCCTTCGTGCCCCGCGACAGCGCGGGCCTGACGGTAATCGACGACTGGAGCGGCTTCGGCCAGCGCACCACCGGCAGCGGCTCGGTGGTATTCGATAACGTATGGGTAGCGGCACAGGACGTGATCCCGTTCCAGAGCGCCTTCGAACGCCCGACCACCGTCGGCCCGCTGGCGCAGATCCTCCACGCGGCCATCGACACCGGCATTGCCCGCGCCGCCTTTGAAGACGCGCTGCACTTTGTGCGCACCAAGACCCGCCCGTGGATCGATTCCGGCAACGACAAAGCCACCGAAGACCCGCTGACCCTCAAAAGCTTCGGCCACCTGAGCATTCGCCTGCACGCTGCCGAGGCCTTGCTGGAGCGCTCTGGGGAATTCCTCGACCGCGCCCAGGCTGACAGCAATGCCCAGACCGTCGCCGCCGCGTCCATCGCCGTGGCCGAAGTGCGCGCCTTGAGCACCGAGATTTCCCTGGCTGCCGGCAGCACCTTGTTCGAACTGGCCGGCAGCCAGGCGACGCTCGCCGAACATGGCTTGGACCGCCATTGGCGCAACGCCCGGGTGCACACCCTGCACGACCCGGTGCGCTGGAAGTACCACGCCGTGGGCAACTACTACCTCAACGATGAAAACCCGCCGCTGCGGGGGACCATCTGATGAGCAAAAAGAAGATCCTGCTCAATGCCTTCAACATGAACTGCATCGGGCATATCAACCACGGCCTGTGGACTCACCCACGGGACAACTCGACCCAGTACAAGACCCTCGAATACTGGACCGAGCTGGCGCAGATCCTCGAACGCGGGTTGTTCGATGGTTTGTTTATCGCCGACATCGTCGGTGTCTACGACGTGTATCAGAACTCGATTGACGTGCCGCTCAAGGAGTCGATCCAACTGCCGGTCAACGACCCGTTGCTGCTGGTCTCGGCCATGGCCGCCGTCACCCGCAACCTGGGTTTTGGCCTTACCGCCAACCTCACCTACGAGCCGCCCTATCTGTTCGCCCGGCGCATGTCCACGTTGGACCACCTGAGCCGTGGCCGGGTCGGCTGGAACATCGTCACCGGCTACCTCGACAGCGCTGCCAAGGCCATGGGCCTCTCTGAACAGGTCGAGCATGACCGGCGCTACGACCAGGCCGATGAGTACCTGCAGGTGCTGTACAAACTCTGGGAGGGCAGCTGGGAAGACGACGCGGTGCTCAACGATCCACAGGCGCGGGTGTATGCGCAACCGGGCAAGGTGCACAAAGTCGAACACCACGGCGAGTTCTATCAGGTAGAGGGTTATCACCTCTGCGAGCCGTCGCCGCAGCGTACGCCGGTGCTGTTCCAGGCCGGCAGTTCCGAGCGTGGGTTGCTGTTCGCCGGGCGGCATGCCGAGTGCGTGTTTATCAGCGGGCAGAACAAGGCCTCAACCAAAACTCAGGTGGATAAGGTGCGCGCCAGCGCGGTGGAGGCGGGGCGCAACCCGGACGATATTAAGGTGTTCATGGGCCTCAATGTGATCGTGGGCGCCACCGAAGAGTTGGCCTGGCGCAAGCATGCCGAGTACCTCAGCTACGCCAGCGCGGAAGCCGGCGTGGCGCATTTCTCGGCCTCGACGGCGATTGATTTCTCCCAATACGAACTGGACGAGCCCATCCAGTACGTAAAGAGCAACGCAATCCAGTCAGCCACCAAGCCCCTGCAAAACAACGACTGGACCCGGCGCAAATTGCTCGACCAGCACGCCCTGGGTGGGCGCTATATCACCTTGGTGGGCTCGCCTGAACAGGTGGCGGATGAACTGGAATCCTGGATCAGCGAAACCGGGCTGGATGGTTTCAACCTGACACGCATTGTCACGCCGGAGAGCTATGTGGATTTCATCGACTTGGTGATACCGGAGCTGCAGCGGCGTGGCTCGTACAAGACCGAGTATGCGCAGGGCACGTTGCGGGAAAAAGTCTTCCACGGCACCGCTCGCTTACCCGAACAACACACCGGCTCCAGCTACCGACACTGATCAAAAATGTGGGAGGGGGCTTGCTCCCGATAGCGGTGAATCAGTCACCGGATGGGTTTGCTGTCACACCGCTATCGGGAGCAAGTCGAATCGTCGCACCGCCCCTCCCACATTGGATCTCCATTGTTTGTGCCTATACCTTATGACTGGAAATTGATTATGAAAAAAACACTGCTCACCCACCCAGTCAAAGCACTGGCCCTGGCCTTCGGGTTGTTCAGCTCGGTAGTATTCGGCGCCGATGCGCCACTGAAAATCGGCACCACCGCCGCCTTCGCCATTCCCCTGGAAGCGGCCGTAGAAGAGGCCGGCAAACAAGGCCTGAAGGTCGAGCTGGTGGAGTTCACCGACTGGATCGCCCCCAACGTCAGCCTTGCCGCCGGTGATATCGACGTGAACTATTTCCAGCACATCCCCTTCCTGGAAAACGCCAAGGCCGCCGCCGGTTTTGATTTGGAGCCCTATGCGCCGGGCATCATCAATAACATCGGGCTGTACTCGAAAAAGTACAAAAGCATTAGCGATCTGCCCGAGGGCGCCAGCGTGGCGATTGCCAACGACCCCATCAACAGCGGTCGCGGCCTGCAACTGCTGGCCAAGGCCGGGCTGATCACCCTCAAGCCGGGCGTAGGCTACAAAGCCACCGAAGAAGACATCATCGCCAACCCGAAAAAGATCAAGATCCTGCAAGTGGAAGCGGTGCAACTGGTACGCGCCTATGACGATGCGGACTTGGTGCAGGGCTACCCGGCGTATATCCGCCTGTCCAAGACCTTCGATGCAGAGTCGGCGCTGCTGTTCGACGGCCTGGACCACCCGGAATACGTGATCCAGTTCGTCATCCAACCCAAGAGCAAAACCGACCCTCGGGTAATCAAGTTCGTCGACATCTACCAGCACTCGCCAGTGGTGCGTGCGGCGCTGGATAAATCCCTCGGCAAGCTCTACCAAGTCGGTTGGGAAGATAAAAAATGACCGCCGCCAACGCCCAACTGCGCGACCTGGGCCATGCGCCCAGGGACGCCGAGCAGACTGAACTGCACCCGGACCTCAACCGCGCCCACGTACGCTTTATCAACCTGGGCAAGACCTACGGCGGCACGGTACACGCCCTGCAAGGCATCGACCTGGCGATCCAGCGTGGCGAAGTGTTCGGCATCATCGGCCGCAGCGGCGCCGGTAAGTCATCGCTGATCCGCACCATCAATCGCCTGGAGCAACCCAGCAGTGGGCGGGTGCTGATTGATCAAGTCGACATCGGCGGCTTCGACGAGGACCACCTGGTGGCGCTGCGGCGGCGCATCGGCATGATCTTCCAGCACTTCAACCTGATGTCGGCCAAGACCGTATGGCAGAACGTCGAGTTGCCGCTCAAGGTTGCCGGCGTACCCAAGCCCCAACGTGAGCAAAAGGTGCGTGAGCTGTTGGAACTGGTGGGTTTGCAGGACAAGCACACCGCCTATCCGGCGCAGCTCTCTGGCGGGCAGAAACAGCGCGTTGGCATTGCCCGCGCGCTGGTGCACGACCCCGAGATTCTGCTGTGCGACGAAGCCACCTCGGCCCTCGACCCGGAAACCACCCAGTCGATCCTCGGCCTGCTGCGCGAGATCAACCAACGCCTGGGCCTGACCATCGTGCTGATCACCCATGAGATGGCGGTAATTCGCGAAATCTGCGACCGCGTGGTGGTGCTGGAACACGGGCGAATCGTCGAGCAAGGCCCGGTGTGGCAAGTGTTCGGCAACCCCCTGCATGAGGTCAGCAAGACCCTGCTCGCACCGCTGCAGCACGGCTTGCCGCCTGAATTGCAAAGCCGCCTGCAACCCACACAATCCCTGGCGGGCGCGGCGCTGGTGCTGCGCTTGCAGTTCACCGGCAGCGATAGCGATGAGCCGGACCTCGCCGCCTTGTTCAGCGCCCTCGGCGGACGCGTGCGTTTGCTGCAAGGCGGTGTGGAACGCATCCAGGGGCATGCCCTGGGGCAATTGCTGCTGGCGGTGAATGGCTCGCCGCACAACGCCGAAGAGCTGCGCAACCGCGCCAGCAATTGGGCGCAACAGGTGGAGGTGCTCGGTTATGTGGTTTGATCGTTTAGTGCAGGGCGCCATCGACACCCTGTTAATGGTCGGCGTGTCATCGCTGATCGCCTTGCTGGTAGGGATTCCCCTGGCGGTGTTCCTGGTCACCAGCGACAAGGGCGGCATCTATCAGGCGCCGGCCCTTAACCGCGTGCTGGGGGCGTTCGTGAACTTGTTCCGCTCCATTCCGTTCCTGATCCTGATGGTGGCGCTGATCCCCTTTACCCGGCTGATCGTCGGCACCACCTATGGCGTATGGGCGGCCGTGGTGCCGCTGACCATCGCCGCCACGCCGTTCTTTGCACGCATCGCCGAAGTCAGCCTGCGCGAAGTCGACCACGGCCTGATCGAAGCCGCGCAGGCCATGGGTTGCCGACGCTGGCACATCATCTGGCACGTGCTGTTGCCCGAAGCGCTGCCGGGAATCGTCGGCGGCTTCACCATCACCCTGGTGACCATGATCAACTCATCGGCCATGGCCGGGGCGATTGGTGCCGGTGGGCTGGGCGACATTGCCTATCGCTATGGCTACCAGCGTTTTGATACGCAGATCATGCTGACGGTGATTGTGCTGCTGGTGGTCCTGGTGGCGGTGATCCAGTTGGGTGGTGATCGATTGGCGCGGGTGTTGAACAAGCGCTGAGGTATAGTTCACCAACCTCAGCCGCAGCCGTGCGCCATGCCATGAAACTTGCCCCCGAAGACCTCAACCAGATCACCACCACCACCCTCGGCCATTACAACAAGGTGGCCGAAGACTTCCGTGAAGGCACCCGCGATCACGATGTGAGCCAGAACATCGACGCGTTATTGCGGCACATTCAGGGCCCCGCGCCGTTTACCGTGTTGGATTTCGGCTGCGGGCCGGGCCGGGATTTGCAGACCTTCACCCGCATGGGGCATATCGCCGTGGGGCTGGATGGCTCCGAGCGTTTCGCGCAGATGGCGCGGGAGGACAGCGGCTGCGAGGTGCTGCAGCAGGACTTTCTCAAGCTGGACCTGCCCGCCGAGCGCTTCGATGGCGTGTTTGCCAATGCGGTGCTGTTTCATATTCCCAAGCAGGAACTGCCGCGGGTTCTCAAGCAGCTGCATGGCACGTTGAAGCCCGGGGGCGTGCTGTTCAGCTCCAACCCTCGGGGCGAAAACCAGGAAGGCTGGAATGGGCCGCGGTATGGGTCTTATCACGATCTGGAGGCGTGGCAGGCGCTGCTGATTGAGGCCGGGTTTGAAGAGCTGGAGCATTACTACCGCCCGGCCGGGGTGCCTCGGGAGCAGCAGCCTTGGTTGGCGAGTGTGTGGCGCCGGTCTTAAGTGATTTATTACCTGGTCTGACGCTATCGGGAGCAAGCCCCCCTCCCACATTTAAATGTGGGAGGGGGCTTGCTCCCGATGGTCTCAATGGCGTTGCTGATCTACCTGATACACCACCGGTTTTTCACCTTCCACCAGCGCTGTGACACTGCGCTCGGCATACCCTTCTTTTTCCATGGCCGAAAAGTTCGCCACCAACCGCGTGCCATCGGCGAACGTGGTTTGCTGCAGCTGTTTGTCCGCTGTCAGCCAACGAAAATCCGTCATCGCCTGGGTCGCCAAACGCTGGTGCAGTGGTCGGAAAAACCGGTCCTGGCGTTGAATCACCGGCAAGCGCGCCTTAAGCGTCGCCGCACTCAGGTGATACAGCGGCGGCACGTTATAGAGCAGTTGGGTCAACTCATTCTCAACCTGCACATTGCTCAATTTCAGGCTATCGAACAGCCAGTGATGAGTGGTGATCACCGAGCCGTGGAACACCGCCTGGTACAACGGCAGGCGCATGCTCGGCTCGAAATACACCGTGCGAAACGGCTCTTTCAATGGCACAGGTTTGAAAAACACCGTCGGTTGCTCCGGCGGGAACCAGTTGCCGACGTAATGGGGCGACTGCTTGTCCTGGGTCATGTCCCGATCCCCCCAGCCCATGACCGGCGTCTGCATACCGTGGGCAAACAGAATGCCCTGGGCAGTAGTGGCGTTGCCGTCTTCGGAGCCGGCCGGCACCTTGAGCACGCTGTTGAGCCAGCGGGACGCATCGATATTGCCCGCGGCGTTTTGCGCCTGGGTCATGGACGCTCCATCCCGGTAGCTGTCGAACAGCATGCCGGTGGCATAGGCGTCGAGGAACCAGGCGTTGAAGCCGGCCTTGGCCTGCACGGCCCGCACCCGCGCCTCCAGCAACGGTCGCACGCAGCGGGGGTCGGTGTAGTGACCGGACTGCTGGAAGCCGGTTTTCAGCTTGCCGTCCTTGAGCATGATTGCGCAGTTGCGGTAAGCCTGGTCGCCCTGGTGGGCCGTAGTCCAGTCCGGGTTCTCGGCCGCGGACAAAGCGGTTTCGTAGGAATCGTAGGGCGCGATCAGAAATCCCGCGTCGACACCGGCGCGAATCGCTTCGGGATGCCAGAGGCCGCCTTCCCAGCCTTCGCCCAGGGTCAGCAGCAGACGAGGCAGGCCGGCATCGCGCAGGCCTTGGATAGTCTTGCTGCCCCAGCTTTCAGGGCTGCCGCCCAAGGCTCCGGCGAATGCTGTCGCCAGCTCCTGGCGCAGTTCACCATAGCGGGCGGCGAGTCGCGTCATGTCCGGCTCCTCGACTTGCCACGCCTGGCGCGCCTGCTTGTTGATTGCGGCGTTAAGGCCACGCAACAGCGCCGCCTGCTCATAACGACTTAACGCCGTGGTCTGCGCCAGCACCTTGGCCGCTTCCTTATCAAACAGGGCAGCAAGCGCATGACCGCGTAGCCGCTCGACCAACTTCGGCCAATCACGCACATCGTCCAGCGCCAGCAGGTCATTGCCCCACAGGTAGGCATGGCTGGCGCCCAGCAGTTTTTCTGCCTCGGGGGTCTGGCGCAGCTTGTCCGCCAACGGCTCATATTTGCCCTGCTCTACCAGCCACTGGCGGTAGCGCTTGGCTCCGGCCAAGGGGTCGGCGTCGCCCAGGTGCAGACGTAGCGTCATCGGTGCGCTGGAGTCCAGCGTGGTGAACTCATGGGTCAGGGACAGCGCCAGGCCTTTGCCTTCCGCCTGCCATTGGAGGCGGTTGTTGTAGGGGTTGGTCAGCAGCCAGTTGAGGGTAAAGCTTCCATGATCCATGCCCCATAACGGCAGGCTCAGGTCCTGGGTGGTATTGAGCGCGCCCTGCTCCTGCAGGAAAGCCTGCCATATGGCATTGCCGGCGGGTACGTAATGCCCTTCGGCCAAGGGCCAGAGCAAGCCTTGGCCCATGGCTTCGGCGGGCTGGCGCAGCAGCGGCAACTCGCCAGGCTGACTGGCGTTGATGGTCAAGGCCAGGTCGCGTTGTTCAAGGCGTGCGGTCAGGCGATAGGCGCCGCTGTCCCATTGCCAGCTGGCCTGGTCGGAGCTGTTCTGCACTTGGCTGACGCTATGGGCAGTGATGCCGCTGGAGACGTTCACCGAGGCCTGGCCCGATGGCGTCACACGCAGGGCCAGGGTGGCCGGGTCCAACTCGATGCGCCAGAGGGCGTTTTCCAGCACGGTAGCGGCAAAGGTCGGCGGCGACAGCAGGAGCGCACAGAGCAGCACGGTGGAGCGCAGGCAAGACATAGGGATCGACCTGGGGGAGGGTAAGACATGCAGCGATTGGGCGGGGCGGCAAGCGGACTTTTCGGAAGCTTCCCACAGTTGTTCAAGCGCTATGAAGATCAAAATGTGGGAGGGGGCTTGCTCCCTCCCACATTTTTAACCGTGTTGTTCCTGTTGCTCCTGCTTCGGTTCGCGGATCTTGTACCAGGCCACATACAGCGCCGGCAAAAACAGCAGCGTCAGCAAGGTGGCAATGATAATCCCGCCAATCATCGCGTAGGCCATCGGCCCCCAGAACACTTCGCGGGCGATGGGGATCATGCCCAGGCTCGCGGCAGCGGCCGTAAGCAGGATCGGTCGGCGCCGGTGTTCAGTGGCTTCCACCACGGCATCCCACGGCGTGTAACCGGCCACCTCATATTCGTGGATTTGCGTCACCAGGATCACCGAGTTACGAATGATGATGCCGATCAGCGCCAGGATACCCAGGATCGCCACAAAGCCCATGGGCGTGCCCGTGGGGATCAACGCCAGCACCACGCCGATCAGCCCCAGGGGCGCGACGCTCGCCACCAGGAACATCTTCTGCACGCTGTGCAACTGGATCATCAGGAAGGTGGCCATCAGGAACAGCATCAACGGCACTACCTTGGCGATAGGCCCCTGGGCCTTGCCGCTTTCTTCCACGGTGCCGCCGGTGGCAACTTTGTAGCCTACCGGCAAGTCAGCGCCGAATTTCTCGATGGTCGGCGCCAGTTGCTTGACCAGGTCCGTCGGCTGCATTTCATCGCGCACCGCAGCCTTGACGGTGATGGTCGGCTTACGGTCGCGTCGCCACACCAGCGGTTGCTCCAGCTCGTAACGCACGGTGGCGAACGCCAGCAGCGGAATCGAAGTGCCGTTGGGCGTAACGATCTGCAGGTTCTGCAAGGTTTCCGGGGTGCCACGCTCGGCATCTTCGGCGCGGCCGACCACATTGATCAGGTAGATATCGTCGTGCACCTGGGTCACCGACGCACCGCTGACCACGCTGTTCATCAACTGCGCCACGTCTTCCGACGACAGCCCCAGTTGCCGCGCCTTGTCCTGGGCAATGTCGACCCGCAGGACTTTGCCCGGCTCGTTCCAGTCGTAGATGATCTCGCCCAGGTGGGTGTTCTGGTCGAGCAAGGTCGCCAGCTCGATAGCATGCTTGCGCACCTGATCGATGTCTTTGCCGGACACGCGGTACTGGATCGGCCGCCCCACCGGCGGGCCCATTTCCAGCGGCTGCACATAGCTGCCGATGCCGACAAAATCATCGCGCAGGCGCTGTTGCAAGCGGGCGATCAACGCACCACGCTCTTCCAGGCCCTTGCTGACAATCACCAACTGCGCGTAGTAGGGGTTTTCCAACTGCTGGTCCAGCGGCAGGTAGAAACGGATCGCGCCCTGACCGATATAAGTGCTCCAGCGGGCTATGTCCGGATCGTCCTTGATAATCGCTTCAAGGCGATCGACGGCCTTGCGTGTCTCGTTGATCGAGGCGTTTTGCGGCAGGTTCAAATCAACCAGGATTTCCGGGCGATCCGATGACGGGAAGAACTGGTTCTGCACAAACTGCATGGAAAACACCGAGGCCGCAAACAGGCCCACAGTGATACCGATGGCCCACCAACGGTTGCGCATGGCCCACAGCATGCCGCCATTGAACGCACGACCGATGCGTCCGGGCTCAGCATTGTGCGGCTTCACATTGGCGCTGAGGATGTGCACACCGATCACCGGTGCAAACAGCACCGCCACCACCCACGACACCAGCATCGCCACGGCGATCACCGCGAACAGGGTAAAGGTGTACTCGCCCGCCGAACTGGCGTTGAGGCCAATCGGTACAAAACCGGCCACGGTCACCAGGGTACCGGTGAGCATCGGGAACGCGGTGGAGGTGTAGGCGTAGGTCGCCGCCTGCTCCTTGGTTTCGCCTTTTTCCAGGCGCGTGATCATCATCTCGACGGTGATCATCGCATCGTCCACCAACAGGCCGAGGGCGATGATCAACGCACCGAGCGACACTCGCTGCATGGTGATGCCGCTGTATTCCATGAACACGAATACCAGCGCCAGCACCAGCGGAATCGAGCACGCCACCACCAGGCCGGCGCGCATACCCAGGCTGATAAAACTCACCACCAGCACGATGATCACCGCCTCGAACAGCGCGCTGGTAAAGCCACCGACGGCCTCTTCCACCACCTCGGCCTGGTCGGACACCTTGTGCACACCAACGCCCACCGGCAAGTCAGCGGTCAGCTCGTCCATACGCTGGTGCAGGGCCTTGCCGAACGACTGGATATTGCCGCCCTTCTGCATCGCAATGGCCAAGCCGATGGCCGGCTTGCCGTTGAAGCGGAACATTGGCCGCGCCGGGTCGACATAGCCACGGCTGATGTCGGCGATATCCGCAAGCCGATAGAAACGGTCATTGAGGCGCAGGTTGACGTCAGCCAGGTCCTTCTCAGAGGCGAACTGCCCTGAGGTGCGCACCGATATGCGCTCCGGCCCGGCCTCGATCACCCCGGCCGGGGTTACGGCGTTCTGCGATTGCAGGCTTTGCACGACCTGGCGCTGGTCGATCCCCAATGCGGCAAGTTTGCGCGTGGAGAAATTCAGGTAGATCACTTCGTCCTGCTGGCCGATCATCTCGACCTTGCCCAGCCCCGGCACTGAGCGGATCTCGGCGCGCACCTGCTCCACGTAGTCGCGCAACTGGCGCATCGACAGGCCGTCACCGGTAAAGGCATACACCGAACCGAATACATCACCAAACTCGTCGTTGAACGACGGTCCCTGCAAGCCCTGGGGGAAGGTGCCGCGGATGTCATCGATCTTCTTGCGCACCTGGTACCAGATGTCGGGGATGGCATTGGCGCTGGTGGTGTCCTTGAGAAACACGAACACCGTCGATTCGCCGGGCCGGGTGTAGCTTTTCACGTAGTCGAGGGAGTCCAGCTCTTCGAGTTTTTTCTCGATGCGGTCAGTGACCTGCTTGAGGGTTTCTTCCTGGGTCGCGCCCGGCCAGCGGGTCTGGATGACCATGGTCTTGATGGTGAACGAGGGGTCTTCCTCGCGGCCCAGGTTCATGTATGAAAACACGCCCATCAGCAGCGCGACGAACATCAGATACCACACGAAGGACTGATGCTTGAGGGCCCAGTCGGATAAGTTGAAACTCCCTTTCATCGCGAACTGCCCTCGTCGATTTTGACTTTTTGCCCGGGTTTCAGGCTGTTCACGCCGGCGGTGACAATGCGCTCGCCGGGTTTGACGCTGCCGTTGAGCAAGACACTGTTGCCGCTACGGCTAAGGACGCTGACCTCACGGGGCTGCACAGTCTGGCTCTGGGTATCAAGCATCCAGATGCGGGTCTTGCCGTCGTCTTCCTGCAGGGCGCTCAGGGGCAGTTCGATGCGCGGGGCAATGGCGGTGCTCAAGGTCACGCTGATCGCGGTGCCGAGGCGGAACGCGGGCGGTGTTTCGGCCAGGCTCAGGCGTGCGCGGCGAGTGCGCGTGGCGCTCTGGGCCTGGGGTTCGATCTCGCGCACGACGGCGGTGGTATGCACGCTGGGGTCCAGTTGCCCGGCGACCAGGAACACCACATCTGCCGGCAGGCGCTCGGCCAGGCCGGCGGGAAGGTCGATCACCGCTTCCTTGATGTCCGGGCGCGCCAGGGTCACCACTTGCTGGCCGGCACTGACCACCTGGCCGGCCTCGGCATTCCAGGCGGTGACGATGCCGGCGTGGTCGGTACGCAGCTCGGCGTAGTTGAGTTGATCCTTGGCCTGGTTGACCGAAGCACGGGCCTGGTCGAGGGTCGCCTGGGTGGTTTTCAGGTCGGTCTGGGCTACGTCCAGCTGGGCCTGGGCGCCCACGCCCCGATTGAACAGCTCCTGCTGACGGCGCGCATTGGCCTGGGCATTGATGAACTGCGCCTGCACGCGGGCCAGGTCGCCCTGGGCGGCGCGCAATTGGTTCTGCTGGTCGGTGGGGTCGAGCACGGCAAGCAAGGCGCCCTTCTCGACTTCGGCGCCCACATCCACGGCGCGGCGCGCGATGCGACCGGACACGCGAAAGCCCAGGTTGCTTTCGTAGCGGGCCTGGATGGTGCCGGCGAAGCGGCCGAGGTGTTCCTGGTCCTCTGCCTTCACTTCCATGGACAGCACCGGGCGTATTGGTTCGGGCGGTGCTTCTTCCTTGGAGCAGGCCATCAGCAACAGGCTCGTGGCGACGATAACCGTCAGTTGCTTCATGGCTGGGCTCCTTGCTGGGCGATCTCGACCTGCATGCCGGGGTGCAGTAATTGCCCACCGGCCACCACGACTTTTTCCCCGCCCTTGAGACCGTCGCCAATGATCACTTTGCCGGTAAGGTAGCGCGCCACCGTGACCTTATGCAGTTGCGCCTTGCCGTCGCCGTCGATCAGCCACACGGCGGGTTCGCTGAGGTCTTTGGTCAACGCGGCCCAAGGCAGCTCGATGCTGGCCTTGGCCGGGCCGTTGGCCGTGGCACTCACCACCGACCCCAGCTCCATACCCTTGGGCAGACTTTGCAGGGCAATCTTCACTTGGAGGGTGCCAGTATTGGCGGCCACGGCAGGTGTCACTTCACGGACCTTGCCCACAGCCTTGATGCTTGGGTTATCCAGCAGGCTGACGGTGATCGGCGCATCCGACGGCGGCTCCACCAGCAGCGACTCATAGACGTTGAACACTGCATCACGCTCACCATCCCGGGCCAGACTGAAGATCGGCACCGTGGCTTGTACCACCTGGCCGACTTCGGCCTGGCGCGCTGTAATAACCCCCGGCGCATCGGCGACCAACGCGGTGTAGCCCAACTGTTCGCGGGCATTGGCCAGTTGCGCCTGGGCAGCGGCCAGGGCGCTTTGGCTGCTGCGCAACGCAGCCTGGGCGGCGTCGTATTCGCTGCGACTGGTGTAGCCCTTGGGCAAGAGTTTTTCCTGGCGCACAAAGGCGGCGGCGGTCTGCTTGACCCGCGCCTGTTCGGCCACGACCTGGGCCTGGGCGGAATCGACATTGGTCTGCAGGTCCTTGGGGTCGAGCTTGGCCAGCACTTGCTTGGCACTCACCCGGTCGCCCACATCCACCATGCGCTGGATGATCTTGCCGCCCACGCGAAAGGACAGGTCGGTCTGCACCCGCGCCTGGATATCCCCGGTGAGTGTCACCGCTGCGGCGAAATCCGCCGACTGTACAGTTTGTACAAACACCCGGGAATGCTGCTTGGGCTCGGCTTTGTCTTGGCCACAGCCGCTCAGCAGCGCCAGGAGGCCAAGGCTGAAAATAAATGTCGAAGTACGACCGCCCATGCAGGCTCCTTTTGCGCGACGCAAGGTACAAGTGTGTATGCGACTGTGAGCTTAGATCAGGGTTCCTTATCTGCATGGAGGATCCCATACTCCAATGGTTCCCATGCCGGCTAAATACACATGCTGAAAACCCTCGCGGTGGCCAATTACCGCTCGATCAATAAATTGGTGGTGCCCCTGGACCGGCTGAATCTGGTGACCGGGCCCAATGGCAGCGGCAAGTCCAACCTGTATCGGGCCCTTCGCTTGCTGGCCGAAACCGCACAGGGCGGGGTGATCAATGCCGTGGCCCGTGAAGGTGGGCTGGACTCGACCTTCTGGGCCGGCCCGGAAACCATCACTCGGCGTATGCGCAGCGGCGAAGTGCCGGTGGAGGCCACCGCGGCCCAAGGGGTCAAACGCCTGCGCCTGGGGTTTGCCGGGGAGGATTTCAGCTACGCCATCTCCCTGGGCCTGCCCATCCCGGTCCCCGGCAGCGAATTCAAACTAGACCCGGAAATCAAAAAGGAATGTATCTGGGCCGGCCCCCTCTACCGCCCGGCCAGCCTACTGGTTCAGCGATCCGGGCCGATGGTACGGGCGCGTGACGGCCGCGCCTGGGATGTATTGGCCCAGCACACACCCAACTATCACAGCCTGTTCGACCAGGTGGGCAACCTGCGTGGCTCGCCGGAAGTGTTGCTGCTACGCGAGAGTATCCGTGGCTGGCGTTTTTATGATCACTTTCGCAGTGATGTGGATGCGCCGGTGCGCCAACCCCAATTGGGCACCCGCACACCGGTGTTACATCACGACGGCCGGGACCTGGCCGCAGCGTTGCAGACCATTCGCGAAGTGGGCGACGCCGAGGCATTGCAGCACGCCGTCAGCGATGCATTCCCGGGGGCACGCCTGAATATCCAACCCTTGCAGGGCGGGCGGTTTGCAATCGAGTTTTATCAGGAAGGCCTGCTGCGTCCCTTGTCGGCAGCGGAGTTGTCGGACGGCACCTTGCGTTACCTCCTACTGATCGCCGCGCTGCTGACGCCACGGCCACCGACCATGATGGTGCTGAACGAACCCGAGACCAGCCTGCATCCGGATCTGCTGCCGGCGTTGGCGCGCCTGATTGCCCAGGCGTCGATGCATTGCCAGGTGTGGGTGGTGTCCCATGCCAGCCGCTTGATTGCGGCGTTGCAGCAGGATGAGGGGTGTAATTCGATTGTGCTGGAGAAGGTGATGGGGGAGACGCGGATCGTCGGACAGGGGATGTTGGATGGGCCGGCTTGGCATTGGCCGGAGTAGGCGGTGGCTGTGCTGGCCTCATCGATTCGACTTGCCCCCGATGAGGCCCGGACAGCCAACACAAAGTCCAGAGATCAGCCCTGCCACTTCCCGCCTTCAACAATCACACTTTCAGGCTTGGTGTCATCGCTCAGCTCTTTGCGCACGTATTGGTCATACAGCTTGAGCAGGAACTTCTCCTCACCCAACTTCGCCAACTCGGCATTCACCCAGTCGCGCAGTTCGATATTGCCCTTCTTCACCGCCGGGGCAATCGGCGCTTCATCACCGAGTTTTTCTTCCAGCACGCGGTAACCCGGGTTCTGCTTGGCCCAGCTGAACAGCACCAGGTTGTCTTGCGCATAGGCATCACCACGCCCCGCCGATAACGCTTGCAACGACTCGGAGTTTTTCTCGAACTTGAGCAGCTTCCAGTCCGGGTGGTTCTTGGTCAGCCAGATATCAGCCGTGGTACCGGTGGTGACGATGGTCGTACGGGTCGCCAGGTCAGCCAGGTTTTTGACCGTACTGTCATTGGGCACCAGGGCCTGTACCGCGACTTTCAGGTTGGGGTTGGTGAAGTCCACCGCTTCCTTGCGTTCAGGCGTCACGGTCATGTTGGCGAGGATCAAGTCGACCTTGTCGCTTTGCAGGAACGGAATGCGGCTGGCCGGTTCCACGGCCACGAATTCAACCTTGTTTTCGTCGCCCAGCAGGTCCTTGGCGAATTGGCGGCCGATGTCGGTATCGAAGCCGACATAGCGCCCGGCTTCATCGACAAAGCCAAATGGTGGCTTGTCGGTAAACACGCCGACGATCAGCTTGTCCCGCGCCTTGATCTTGTCGATATAGCTCGCAGCAGCAACAGGTTTGGCAGGCTCTTCGGCCTTTTTATCGCAGCCGGCCAGTAAGGCGACGGCAAACAGCGGCAGCAGTAACTTTTTCATATCAGCTCCAGTTCCTTGATCTTCTTGGGCAGTGTTGAAACAAAGGAGAACTTCTCCAGGAACTGCTGCGCGCGTGCGGTCTGCGGGTTCGTAAAGAATGCCTCGGGGGTGTTGTGTTCGAGGATGCGGCCGGCCTCCATGAACACCACGCGGTCGGCGACGGCACGGGCGAAGGCCATTTCATGGGTGACGATCAGCAGGGTCATGCCATCGCGGGCCAGGCCCTGGATGACTTCCAGCACCTCCTTGACCATCTCCGGGTCAAGGGCGGCGGTGACTTCGTCAAACAGCATGACCTGGGGGTTCATGCACAACGAGCGGACAATGGCGATGCGTTGCTGCTGGCCGCCGGAGAGCTGGCGCGGGAAGGCGTCGCGCTTGTCGGCCAGGCCTACGCGCTCGAGAAGTTTTTCAGCCTGCGCACGGGCCTCGCGGGGGTCGCGCTTTTGCACCTTCAGCGGGCCGAGCAGGATGTTGTCGAGCACGCTCATGTGCGGGAACAGGTGGTAGCTCTGGAATACCATGCCGATGTCCTGGCGGACCTGGCGCCAGTCGGTGCTTTTGTGCAAAAGCTCGTTGCCGGCGAAACGCAGGCTGCCGCTGTGTGCGACTTCCAGCCCGTTGAGGCAACGCAGCAAGGTGCTTTTGCCACAGCCGCTGGGGCCGAGGATCACCACCACTTCGCCGCTTTGCACACTCAGGTCGATGCCCTTGAGCACCTGTTGGTCACCGAAGAATTTATTGAAACCCTGGAACTCGATCAATGCGCTCATGCTTGGGCCCAGCGCCGTTCCAGCACCTTGGAGGCGGCCGACAACGGGTAGCAGATAAAGAAGAAAAACAGGAACAGCGCGCCGTAGATCAGTACCGATTCGTAGGTGCGCTCGATGATTTGCTGGCCGACCTTGATCACATCCACCACGCCGATCAGCACCGCCAGGGAGCTGGTCTTGATGAGGCGCGTGTAGACGTTGATGGTCGGCGGTGTCATGCGCTTAAGCGCTTGGGGCAGCAGCACATAGCCGTACAACTGCGGGTCGGACAGGCCAATCGACAAGCCCGCTTCGCGCTGGCCGCGGGGCAGCGAATACAACGCGCCGCGTACCACTTCACCCACCTCGCTGGCGCCCCACAACGACAGCACCAGCACCGCACACCAGAAGCTGGGGATGCTCAGGCCAAAGAAAATCGGCAGGCCGAAAAACAGCAGGTACAACCACACCAATACCGGAATCGCACGGAACAGCTCCAGGTAAACCCGCAGCACCAGGTTGACCAAGCGGTTACCCAAGGTGCGCAGCACGCCGTACAACACGCCGCCCAGCGTACTGAACGCGATGCTCAGCAACGAAATCGACAGGGTTTGTGCCGCGCCCTTGCCCAGTTGCGGCAACGACACCCACAACAACTCAAGACCCGAACTGGCCATGCTGGAGCCTCCTTTCCAGGCGGCTGAGCAGCAGCGACAGCGGCAAAAACAGCAGCACGCAGATCAACGTCAGCACGGCGAGCATTTCGTAGGTCTTGTAGTAAAGGGCGATATAGCTCTTGGTGGTGTAGAGAATTTCCGGCACCGCCACGGCGGAAACTACAGTGGTCTCCTTGAGCAGGAAGATGAAGTTGGCGAACAACGCCGGCAGGCTGAGAATGCCGGCCTGGGGCAGGATCACGTGGCGCAGCAGCTGCCAATCGGACAGGCCAATGGACTTGCCCGACTCGATCTGCGCCAGCGGCACCGCTTCCACCCCGGCGCGCAGCACTTCGGTGAGGTAGGCACCGCCAAGAAAGGTCATGGTGATGATCGCCGCCCAGAACCCGGAGATATTCACGCCCAGGGCCGGCAGCGCGAAGTACACGAAGAACAGCTGGATCAGCAGCGGCGTATTACGCGCCAGCTCCACATACAACGCCACCAGGCGCGACAGGTATGGCGTGCGAAACACCAGCAGCGCCGCGTTGATCAGCGCTACCAGCAACGAGGTGCCAATGGCGATCAGGCCCACTTGCAGCGTCACGCCCACGGCTTGCAGGAAGGCAGGCAGGGTGCTGAGGATAAAAGCGAAATCGAAGGTCATTGTGAGTCCATGACGCCGCGGGGTAATGCGGCGAGCGCAGTCCGTTCCGACAGGGATAACGTCGGGTAGCGCGAACTTTAAAGCTATAAAAAGTAAAATTTAAATACCTAAATAGCATATTGATATCACCCAAAAAGATAACCCCGGAGTTCGGGTGCGAACTATGGTTGCAGGGGTCTGTGTTTCGAGGGAATGAACGATGAACGAAGCAAAACCGATTGATCCGCAGGAGCTGGTGAAATGGTTGGTGGCGTTGCGCCGGGCGATTGAGAGCCGCACGCTCTGACACACTGAAGATCAAATATGAGATGGAGATCAAATGTGGGAGGGGCTTGCTCCCGATAGCGGTCAGTCACAGATGTACTGACTGAACCACTGTTATCGGGAGCCCCCTCCCGCCTTTAATCGCATTCCAAGGTTCAGGCATAAAAAAACGCCGACGCTGTAGTAGCCGTCGGCGTTCAAACCTTGAAGGGGGTTTTGAGTTACATCAGAACGCCGGCACTACCGCGCCGTTGTACTTCTTCTCGATGAAGGCTTTGACTTCCGGGCTGGTCAGGGCCTTGGACAGTTTCTGAATCGCGTCGCTGTCCTTGTTGTCCGGGCGAGCGACCAGGAAGTTTACGTAGGGCGACTTGGCGTCTTCGATGATCAACGCATCCTTGGCCGGGTTCAGGCCCGCTTCCAGGGCGTAGTTGGTGTTGATCACATCCAGGTCAACCTGGTCGAGCACCCGAGGCAGCAAGGCCGATTCCAACTCCTTGAATTTCAGGTGCTTGGGGTTTTCCTTGATGTCTTTTGGCGTGGACAAGGCGTTGGTCGGGTCTTTGAGCGTAATCAGGCCGTTCTTTTGCAGCAGCAGCAGGGCACGACCACTGTTGGAGCCTTCGTTCGGGATGGCAACGGTAGCGCCGTCTTTGAGATCTTCAATTTTCTTGATCTTCTTCGAGTAACCACCGATGGGTTCAACGTGCACACCGACTACGGTGACCAGGTTGGTGCCTTTGCCCTTGTTGAAGTTTTCCAGGTACGGCAGGGTCTGGAAGTAGTTGGCATCCAGGCGTTTTTCGGCAACCTGCGTATTGGGTTGTACGTAGTCGGTAAAGACTTTGATTTCCAGGTCCACGCCTTCTTTGGCCAGGGTCGGCTTGATCAGCTCGAGGATCTCCGCATGGGGGATCGGCGTGGCGGCCACCACCAATTTCTCGTTGGCCTGCGCGAAGCCGGCAGTCAGGGCAGCCGCCAGTGCGGTAAACAACAGAACCTTTTTCATGCAGTGTCCTTTTATAACGACCGTTTTTATGTGAGGTGCCAGCGAAGTGCTATCGCGGCGTGGGAGGGACAATACCTAGATTTTTTATTCCCGAACAATATCTTTTATTCACGTTGATATTCCATTTTGTTCATGTAGGAATTTACGCAGTGATGCCTGCTCGGCTGGGCTGGCACTGGCATAGATCCGCCGCACCTGCTCCAGCGGTGAACCCGTCACCGGCAAGTTCAAATGCTCGGGCAGGATTTCTTCACCGCTGCTCACCAGCAAGGCAAAGTGAATGACGTTTTCCAGTTCACGGGTATTGCCCGGCCACGCGTGGTGTTCCAGCACACGTTGGGCGGCGTCGCTGATCAGTGGCACCGGCAGATCCAGGCGCTGGCTATAGATACCGAGGAAATATTCGGCCAGGGACAATATATCCCCCACCCGCTCACGCAACGCTGGCAGCTCCAACTGGCCTTCGCTCAAGTAATGAAACAGGCGCTCATGAAATTTACCCACCGCCACCGCCTGGGCCAGGTCAATGCTGGTGGCAGCCACCAGGCGTACATCCACCGGGCTTGGCTGATGGGCGCCGACGCGGGTGACTTCGTGGTTTTCCAAGGCCGCGAGCAACTTGACCTGAATCGGCAGCGGCAAGTCACCAATCTCATCCAGGTATAAGGTGCCGCCATTGGCCGAGCCGAACCAGCCGGCGCGGCTGCTGGCGGCACCACTGTAGCTACCGGCGGTGTAGCCGAACAATTCGGCGTCGGCGTAAGTCGGGCTGATCGCGCCGCAATTGACCGAGACAAACAAGCCGGTGCGATCACTGCCACGGTGGATGTGTCGCGCCAGCAGCTCCTTACCGCTACCGGTTTCACCGCGAATCAACACTGGCAAGGCACGCGGGGCTAGGTTTTCCAGCTCTTCACGCAGTTGGCGTGAGCGGGGGTCGACAAATACCAGCGCCTTGGCGCGGATGCTCAGCGGGCTTTTTTCGGCGTCGGGAAAGGTCAGCAGCGGCTGGCCGAAGATTTCTTGACTCATGGCAGGCTCCCGCCCCCAATCCACTCAGGGACGGGGCGTTGAAAAAATATCAGGCACTGCGCCGAGCATGATGCTCGAGGCGGTTTTGCAGGCGATAGAGATAAGCGAAACCCTGCTCCCAACGACGGTGGCCGGACTTCACATTGATATGCCCGGCACCGGACAAAATGCCGGCTTCGGCGCCCCACTGACGCGCCAGCTCCAGGGCCCGCGGGGCGCTGACGGCGCTGTCGTTGTCGGAGCTGACCACCTGGCTGGGGAACGGCAGCAGGTCGGTAGGAATTGGCGCAAAGTTACGCAGGGCGGGCGCGCAGGCCGGGCGTTCGACATCCGCCGGCGCCACCAGCAACGCGCCGCGTACCTGACGCAAGCAATGCACCGGTGCAGTAGCTGCCCAGTGCGCGACGGTGATGCAACCCAGGCTATGGGCGATCAGGATCACCGGCGTGCTGTCGGCGGCAATCGCCTCGGCCAGTGCGGCTACCCAGTCCTCGCGGCGCGGGGTCAGCCAGTCAGCCTGCTCCACGCGGGCGCTATTGGGCAGGCTGTGCTGCCAATGGGTTTGCCAATGATCTTCTGGCGATCCTTGCCAGCCCGGCACGATCAGGTAACGAATCGACTCGCTGTGCATGGGTGTGCCCTCCTGCAGCGTTTAACGTTGCTAAGCAGTATAGGGTCGACCCAGCCACATAATAAGGAATAAAAAAGAATTTATTAATAACCAAAATGACTTTTCAGCCATCCTTCGTTTTGCGCCAGGCGTGCATCAAGAATTGCCCAACGCGGCCCCGACTGAAGATGACGGGGGCGCATAAGCGGATGATTAATGACTGCCACTTTTTGCCTGCAGAGGCTCCTCGGCATCAGCGCGAATGAGCCATGGAGTGCTCTCCCCCGATCTCGACGTCAAGCTTGTGACGCATCGCCATGTAATGCCCCTGCGATTCACTCAAGCGTGCTGCATAGTTTCTCGGCAGCACCACGTTCGTATTTACCGCTTCTACCAAGTCATTCACAGTAGGGAAAAAGCCGTACCCTGCTTCACCCAGCACATCAGCAAAGAGTTTAGGCCCGGTAATCTCGAAAATTTTCTTTTCGTAGTTTTTATAAGCTTGCCGCTCGGCAGTGGTTGAATGAGCGTCAAGCATTGGACGATGCGTATCCAACCAAGGTTTATTTTCCTTGAAGCGCTTATAAGACTGCTCCAGGATTTCCTCAAGCAATGGGTTATCCGCATGGCTGGAAAAGTTACTGGTATTGAAGCCTTGAAAATCCGCAGGCTCGTAATTAACAGGCGCATTCATCAAAATATCAGTGGGTGAGGCATTGAGTTCGACATTACCCACATTGACAGTGAGCGAATCATCCGTATCCAGGTAGATGCCACCGTGCTTTTTTATCAAGACGACGCGCATCACATCCGATGACGCTGCAAGGTTCTGCCCTTGGCCTGAGCGAAAATACTGATACATTTCTGCATACTGGCTCGCATTAAACGCCTGAAAAGCTTCATCTTGTTTCAAGTCGTGGACTTCCAGCCCGCCCACCTTATGATCCAGAGCAGACGTGATGCTCTCAAGCACCCGTGCATTATTAGCATCTACATGAACGATGGATTTATACCCAGGACTCTTTCTCGAGTTTTCGAGAATATTTTGGATTAAATGCTCCGGCATTTCATTTCCAGCCCAAAAGTAGTGAATCACTTTCGGTAGCGGCGCAACGTTCGATGGTAACGGCGGCAAGCTTGGGAACCTGACGGTCTTGTTTTCGGTGGCGGCGGGCGCGTTTTGTCTGCCTGCAAGCGCTTCGCTTCTAGTACCAGAGGCCCATCGGCCTTCACCCTCGCGCCAATAGAAAATGTCATTGACCGTGCCGTCATGATTGACGCCGCGCCACAGGCCTGCGGCTACGTCATACCTGACCTCATTTGAGTAGCCATTTACGAATACACGATAATGTTCCGAGGAGCCCATCTTAAAAACGTCGTCCATGGGCATGGTGAACTCATCAAGCAGCGAGGGCGGCGACAGCGGGCTCATCGGATACCCGATCTGGCCATTGATACGCTGAGGAGGATTCAGGAACGCAGGCCGCTGGTCAGCTAACCGAGTGGGCGCCTGGCGTCCGGCATCAATGCCCGCCGCCACAAATTGGCTGGCTTCGTTGCGCCCGGCCTTTGCCGTTGCCAGCGCCTTGGCAAGCGGTGCCCCTGCATGGCCGGCCAGTGGCGGCACTGCGTTCAAGACACCAAAGACAATACGGTCAGTGCCCGAAGCCTTGCCCTTGGCAACGTCATCGATGCCAATACCCACTTGGGTCGCACCGGCAGCCAGGTAGAATGCATCCAATGCAATCGCGACTTCCGGCATCACCAGCGCCAGGGGCGTCATGAACATTGCCGCTTTTACGGCTTCTTCCACGCCCTGGGCTATTTTGTTCTTCGTGTAGTCACTGTCGCTGACGATTGCGTTATCGGCATCCGAGTAAGAACGCGCTTTCTGCCGGACCATGACTTGTTGGAAAGGATCGCCACTCAACGGGTCGAGCGCAATAAAGCGTTCCGGCACCCAACCATTAAGCTCAGACAGGAAGGCATTTCCCGACGCCTGGGCATCGGACCAGTTGCCCAAGCCCTCCAGGGTTTGCCGTACACCATCCGAAAACGCTTTGCGGGCCTGATCCTTCAGGGAAAAGTGCGTCAACAGCGACTCGCGTTTTACCGGGTCAGACGCCTGCATGGCGAGCCAGGTTCGCATTTGCCCGGGATTATCGAAACGGTGTATCGGCGACGAATTACCCGGGATGTACAGCAACGTCAGCTGCGTGTGCCGATCTGTCACAAACATCAGGTCCGTGGACTGCAAACCGTTGATGCTCAGCAAACCCATGTCCAGATTCGGATCCTTGACCGCAGGATGGGCAAAATCCCCGAGCGTCAGCTCAGACCACGCCTTCCGCGCGACAGGCCCCAAGGCTCGCTGGGCCAGATCTGCCTCGACAGGATCGAGCGTACCCTCCAGACGCTGTAGATTGATCGCCTTGACGAAGGCGATTTTGCTCAAGGATGCATAAGAACCCGTGTGCTTTTCCCAGAACCCATCAAGCGTGCCTTTGTAGAGCTGGGTCCTTTCGGTATCCCATACCAGCGCCTTGAAGCCACTGACAGGGATCGAAACCTTGGTAGCCGCAGTATAAAGCGCAGTTTCGGGAGGCTGCGGTTCGCGATAGATGGCTTGTCGGCTGCTCGCAGACCGTATGAGTTCGTCTACTTTGTTGTAGCCATATACCAAGGGCGAAAAGTACTGGGCAAACTTTCGAAACCAGCCTTTGTCATCTTCAATCGGTGTATCTTGCCTATTCTTTAATGCTGCCTGTGTCAGGGTTATTTTTTCTACAACATCTTTTTCATCTTCACTGTCGCTCTTGAAGGTCACAAGGTAGGTTTTGTCCGGATCGACCTCTACCCCCCAACTCTGTTTGATTTTAGCCGCGAGAATAGTTGAAATTTCTTTCTCGGGTGAAACAAAGTCGTCTGCATGTTTTTTTATGTACGTCTCTATTTCAACATTCTGCCTCGGCGTTGAACGGCCAGCGTCCGCCCCACGGGAGAGACCGGCCGATTGCGCTATTTGCGCAGAGATTTCACGTTTTATAGAACCAGAACGGCGGGTCCAGGCGTTGGCCAAAGGATGTGCCGCACCTGACGCCATGGGTGAAGTAACAGTTTGTATTGGTTGCGATTGTGATACTTGCGCGCTCGAATCAAAACGCGTGTTCACGTGATGAGCAGGAAAACCAATAGTCATACTTTTCTCCATAAATATAATAACTCCCTGTACAGCAGAGCATAATTACATCACGGAAAATTGCACTCTCTGAAAAACTAAAAAACATGTACAGTTTTTACCGAAACAACATCAAGAAACAACACATCAGCTCACATAATCCAGTTAAAAAAAAGGCCGCACCCTGCCAAGGAAACGGCCCAAAAAACTTATCGCGGCTTGTTAAACTAACGAGCGGTAATCACCGACAACTTGGTAATCCCTGCGCGCTCAATCGAAGCCATGGCTCGCGCCACTTCGCCATAGTTCACCCCATCGTCAGCCTGCAGTTGCACCCGCACATCGGGGTCCTTGGCCTTGGCCGCCTGCAGGTTGAATTCCAGCAGGTCCGGCTGGATTTCGTCCTTGTTGATAAACAGTTTGCCACCGCCGTCGATGCTCACCACCAACGGGTCTTTCTGCTCGACCGGCGCCACGGCCTGGGTCTTGGGCAGGTTGATCGGGATCGAATTGGTCAACAGTGGCGCGGTGACGATAAACACCACCAGCAACACCAGCATCACGTCCACCAGCGGCGTGACGTTGATCTCGCTCAGCACCTCATCACTGTCTTGCGTGGAGAAGGCCATCTCAGGACGCCTCCTTGACTTTCTGCGGGCTGACGGCGCTGGCTTTGGTCAATGCCGGATGCAGCAGCACGCGGAACGAGTGCTTCTGCGCCAGGCTGTAGAAGTCGTGGGCAAAGTCATCCAGGTCTGCGGCCGTCAGCTTCAGGCGGCGCAGGAAATAGTTGTAGACCAGCACCGCAGGCACGGCCACAGCGATCCCCACGCCGGTCGCCACCAGCGCCGCGCCAATCGGCCCCGCCACGGTTTCCAGGCTGGCGGACCCGGCAGCGCTGATGCCCTTCAGGGCTTCCATGATCCCCCATACGGTGCCGAACAGGCCGATAAACGGCGAGGTACTGCCGATACTGGCGACTACCGCCAGGCCGGTTTCCAGGGAGCGACGCTCACGCACAATCTGCTGGCGCAGCGCGCGTTCAAGGCGGTCCTGATGGTTGATCGCCTGGCTCAAATCCGCAGCGTGGGTGGAATCACCCACCTGAATCGCCGCATAACCGGCCTGGGCTACGCGAGCGGCCGCACCAGGTTGGGTCTCGGCCAGTTCAGCGGCCGAGTCGAGGCTCGACGCCGCCCAGAACTGTTTGTGGAACTTGCGATCTTGGGCCTTCAGACGACCGAACTGCACACCCTTCAATAAGGCCAAACCCCAGGTGGCAACTGAAAAGGCCACCAGCAGCCAGATCACCGCGCTTTCGATGGATTCAAGTGGAGATGCTAATGCCATGATGTTTTCCCTCTGTGCAGGTCGCGGCGTAAGCACACCGCGGCCGAATAATTAATGAATCTTGAAATCGATCGGTACGCTGACCCAGCCGTCCTGGGCCACATCGCCCTGCTTGGCCGGCACGAAACTCCAGCGCTTCACGGCCGCCAATGCGGCATCATCCAGTTGCTGGCGACCACTGCTTTTCTGCACCTGGATCTCACCCGGCTTGCCACTGGCCAACACATGCACCCGCAACAACACCGTGCCTTCCCAGCCGCGACGCTGAGCAAGTGACGGGTACTCCGGCGCCGGGTTCTTCAGGTACGCGGCGTTGGCCGACGCGGGCGTTACCGGGGCTGGTGCCGCTGGTACGGGCGCAGCAGGTGGCGCTGGCGTTGGCGGTGCAGGTGGCTGTTCGACGGCCTTGGGTACCGGCTTGGGCTCTGGTTTAGGCACCGGCTTGGGTTTGGCTTTTGGAACCGGTTTGGGCGGCGCCGGCTTGGCCGCCAATTCATCCACAACCGGCGGCGGTGGCTCGACCACGGGCGGTGGCGGGGGTGGCGGTACGGGCGGTGGCGGCTCAACCACCGGCGGCGCCGGCTGGGAAAACTCGATGGTCATCGGCGGTATTTCCGGCGGCACAATCGGCAGCACCGGGGTGGGTTTCTGGCTCACCCAATAAATCACTGCGCCGTGCAACGCCAATACCAGTAACCCGAGCAGGAGCCCTTCACGACGGCTCGAGAAACGCTTCGGCGTCTTTTGTAAGCGCAATTGCCCCAATGGCGCGCGGTGCGGTCGGCCAAGGTCGACCAACTCACCACTCGGTGCCTGGCGCCATGGCGCCTCATGTGCACTGGCGGCGGTCTGGACATTGCCCATTGATTCACTCCCTACGGCTTTGAAAAACCGACGGGCCTGCAGGAGCGGCCGTCGAGGGCTGAATCATCGGGGCCTGACACTTATCTCTTAAAGTAATCTTTAAAGTTATAGATAGATCAAAAACACATAAAGAAAATCGCTGACAACCTCAAAGCCACGTCGTGCGTGGCCTAGCGCCAAGCCGCTGTTTTTCAATGCTTTCCAGGCATACAAAATATTCAACAAAGGTATGGCTCAGTGCAGGTTCCCTCCACACATTGCCAGCAATTCGTCCAACAGCGTCTGCCCCGCCGCGCCTAAGCCATTGCGGCCATACAACGCCAATCGCACACCGTGAACCGCGGGCAAGCCACTCTCGGCGCCGAGGATGCGATGGCCCGGTTGCAGCACCCGCTCCGGCAACAGGCTGATGCCCAGGCCTGCCGCCACCGCCGAACACACGCTGGCCAGACTGGCGCTGGAGTAGCCGATACGCCAGCGCCAACCGCAGCGTTCGAGATGATGGAGCATGTCATTGCGGTAAAGGCCGCCCACTGGAAAGGCCACCAGCGGCAGTGGGTCGCGGCCCAGCGCCGGGGTGCTCAGGCTGTCGACCCAATACAAGGGTTCCGGCCACGACGCCATGCAGTCGTCGCTGTCGCCCATCTGCTTGACTAACAACACATCGAACTCCCCACCCCGGTACTGGCGCTGCAATTCCGGGCCGAGGCCACTGGTGACCTCCAATCGCACCCGTGGATAGGCCACGACAAACGCCGAGAGCAGCGGCATCAGGCGCTCGGCGGCGAAATCCTCCGGCACACCGAGGCGCAGCACACCGTCGCTCTGCTGGTTGATCAACACGTCGGCAGCTTCTTCGTGCAGTGCCAGGATACGGCGCGCATAAGCTAGCAAGCGCTCGCCCTCGGCGGTGGCCACCACGTGGCGCTGGTCGCGGTCCAGCAACTGGCACGCCACCGCGTCTTCCAGGCGGCGGATCTGCTGGCTGACGGTGGACTGGGTCAAATGCAGGCGCTCGGCGGCGCGGGTGAAATTGCCGCAGTCCACCACGGCGACAAAGCTGCGCAACAACACGGGATCGAACAAAGGCGTCACCATCACGTTTGCCACTGATTGGCATGTTTATATTTAATTTCAGCATACCCCGGTGGCTGACCATACTTCACCTTTCATCGCACCTGGGGGCTTGCATGACCAACGATCAATCACACCTGCAACGCGCAATCGCCCTGGCCCGCGCCAACGTTGCCCAAGGCGGCCGGCCCTTCGGCGCGGTGCTCACGCGCCACGGTAAGGTGCTGGTAGAAGCCGTGAATGAGATCCACCTGACCCAGGACCCCACCGCCCACGCCGAGCTGCTGGCGATCCGCACCGCCAGCCAGCAACTCGGCGCACGCCTGGACCGCTGCGTGATCTACGCCAGCGGCCAGCCTTGCCCGATGTGCCTGAGCGCCATGTACCTGTGTGGCGTGGAGCGCGTGGTGTTTGCCGCCAGCAACGCCATGGCCGAACCGTTCGGCCTGTCCACTGCGGCGATCAGCCAACAGGTCGGCCTGCCCATTGAGTCGCAGCGCCTGCCCATCCAGCACCTGCCCGACGCCAGCATGACCGCGCTGTATCACCAGTGGAAAACCCTGCATGACCCTGAATAAATCCCTCGCTGGCTGGGGCCTGCTGGTGGTGCTCGGCTTGAACCTGCGCCCCATCCTCAGTTCCATCAGCCCTTTGCTTGGCGAGATTCGCCAGGCCACCGGCCTGAGTTTCCAGAGCAGCGCCTTGCTCACCAGCCTGCCGGTGATATGCATGGGCCTGGTGGCATTGGTGGGCGTGCGCGTGGAAGCCCGCTTGGGCGAACGTCGCGGCATCGCCCTGGGCTTGATGATGATTCTGCTGGCGTGCCTGGCGCGCTGGCTGATGGGCCAGGCGTCGGCGCTGCTGGTCACCGCCTTGCTCGGCGGCGCGGGGGTGGCACTGATCCAGGCGTTGGTGCCGGCGATGATCAAGCGCGAATTCCATCACCGCGTGCCGGTGGCGATGGGCGTGTATTCGGCCTCACTGATGGCCGGCGGTGGGCTGGCGGCGCTGCTCAGCCCGGTGGTCGCCACGCATTTCCAGCAATGGCAGGCAGGCTTGGGGGTGTGGTTATTGCCGGCGCTGGGGGCGTTGCTGTTGTGGGCCTGGTTGCCGCTGGGCGCCGCCAGAAATCTGCAGCAGGCCCCCGCGTTCGAGGGCTTGCGCAACCGTCGCGCCTGGCTGCTGGCGCTGTATTTCGGCCTGGTGAACTGCGGCTACATGAGCATGGTGGCGTGGCTGCCCGCCTACTATCAGCAACTGGGCTGGGGTGTGCTGCCAAGCGGTTCGTTGCTGGCCTTCATGACCATCTTCCAGGTGATCGCCGCACTGCTGATGCCGGTGCTGGCGCAACGCGGCATCGACCGGCGCCCACTGCTGGGCATCAGCCTGCTGGCGCAAACTGTCGGCTACCTCGGCCTGCTGATGGCGCCGCAGCAATTCCCGCATTTGTGGGTGGCGCTGATCGGCTTTGGCCTGGGTGCGTGTTTCGCCCTGAGCCTGCTGCTGACCCTGGACCACCATCGCGACCCTCGCCAAGCCGGGCAACTGGCGGCGTTCGTGCAAGGCGTGGGCTTTTTGATCAATGCGATTTCGCCATGGCTGACCGGTTGGCTGCGCGAACTCACCGGCACGTTTATCAGCGCCTGGGTGGTGTTGACCGTGACGGTGGTGGCGATGCTGCTGGTGACACGGGTGTTCAGCCCGGCCACCTATCGCACCGACCTAGAAGTCGTAGCGCCCAGTCACGCCTAGGGTGCGCGGCGTGCCCAGCAAACCTTCATAGCCGCCGTTACCGCCGGTCCACAGTGTGGTGTAGTAGGTCTTGTCGAAGGCGTTTTTCAGCCACAGCGACACATCCCACTGCCCTTGGTCATAGTTGCCGCGCAGGCCGGTAGATAAGTTGACCACTGCATAGGCCGGGATCTGCCCGTAATCGGAATCTTCCACCGTACCCACCGCTTTGGAGCGGAACGCATAGCTGGCGGTGACGTAGGGTTCGAAGCCGTTGGCCAGGTTCCACTTGTACTCGCCGTTGGCATTGGCGATCCACTTTGACGCACCCACCACCTGATGGCCGCTCAAGTCGCAGGACGCCGGCGCACCCGGGCGCAGGCTGACTTCCGGCGGGCATGGCGCATCCTTGTATGACAGGTAACTCACGTCATTGAACGAGCCGTTGATATTCAGGGTCAGGCCCTTGATCGGCACCAGGGTGCTTTCCACTTCCACGCCCCGCGAGCGTACAGAGCCGGCGTTGGTCAGGTACTGCACGCGGTTGTCCTGATCGTAGGCGTTGGTCTGGTAGCCGTTGACCTGGGTCCAGAACAGGTTGGCATTGAGCTGCAGGCGGCGGTCCCACAAGGTGCTCTTGAAACCCAGCTCGGCATTGTTGGCGCGCTCGGTGCCGATCAGCAGCGAGTCGGCCCCGGCCGTCGGCGCAGATCCCACCGCCAGGTTGACCCCGCCGGACTTCTCGCCGTGGGACAGCGTTGCGTAGCCCAGCAAGCTTTCATTGAAGTGATAACTGAGGTTCAGCAGCCCCGACGGGGTGGTGCTGTACTGAGTCAGGTCGCCGGAGTCATATGCCCCGGTACGCCCACGCCGCGCCGTGGCAGCACCGCCGGTCACGGCGGCGCCGCCCACCGGGGCATTGCGCGTGACCCAGGCGCTTTTTTCCTCATAGGTGCCGCGCAGGCCAGCGGTGAAATCCAGCTGCTCGGTCAGGTGCCAGGTGCCTTGGGCGAACAGCGCAAAACTGTCGGTGCGGATATGCCCGTTGCCGATGCTGCTGACATTGTTCAACGCGCCAGTTGGCGTGCCATTCCAGATGTCGGCCTTGGGCCCGTAATAGGCGAAGGACTTGTTATCCAGGTCGGAACCGAAGTAGTAGGCGCCGAGCACGTAATCAAAGAAGCCCCCCGTAGGCGATGCCAGGCGAAATTCCTGGGACCATTGTTTATCTTCCACCGACACCCCGGCGTTGTACGACGCCGGTACGTTGAGGCCGTCATCATTTCGCGGGGTGAAATTCCACCAACGGTAGGCACTCACCGAGGTCAGGGTGAAGTCACTCGGCAGCGTCCAGTTGGCTTCCAGCGAGGTACCGCCTTGGAACACGGTGACGTGCTGGTCGTTGTCCAGGTTGACCTTGCGATGGGTGCCATCCACCAGGGTCGCCCCCGCCGCGTTGGCGCGCGATTGATACAGGTTGGTGCCGTTGATGGTCGGCCCGGTGCTGTACAGCACGCGGGTGCCGGCGCTCGAGTCCTCTTCGTTGTAGTCACCGATCCAGCGCAGGTTGAACGCCTCGTTGGGCTTGTACAGCAATTGCCCGCGAAAGCCCTGGCGAGAGCCACCGTTCAGGTCATGGCCGTCGTGTTCGTTTTTGATATCGCCGTCGCTGCGCGTGCGATAGGCCGAGAAACGCCCCGCCAGGTCATCGCTGAGTGGGCCTGAAATCGTGCCCTTGGTCTGGAAATAACCGTCCTCGCCCAAGGAAGTTTCAATGCTGCGTTCGGGGGTAAAGCTCGGTGCGCGGGTGCTGATATTGATCACCCCGGCGGTGGTGTTCTTGCCGAACAAGGTGCCCTGGGGGCCGCGCAGGACTTCAAGCTGCTCGATGTCCATCAGGTCGAACACCGCCATGCCCGGGCGTCCGAGGTAGACGTTGTCGATATACAGCCCCACGCTGCCTTCCAGGCCATCGCTGGCCGGGTTGTTGCCCAGGCCGCGGATCGACACGCTGGACTGACGCGCATGCATATAAGCGACGTTGACGCTGGGCACCAGTTGCTGCAAATCCTGGATCCGGTACACCCGCTGGGTCTCCAGCGCCTGGCCGCCGACCACACTCATGGGCGTCGGCACGGCCTGGGCACTTTCGGTGCGCCGCCTGGCGGTCACGGTGACGGTTTCCAACTGGCCACTGGCGCTGTCGCCCTTGCTGGCAGGCGCAGGGGTTTCTGCGGCCTGGGTCGGCGACCAACTGCTGCTACCGGCCACTAACACAGCCAAGGGCAATGACTTGAACAGACTCATAAGCGGCTCCAGAACCCGGAGATATCCATCGGCAGATATTCCTAAAGGTTATTTATTTATGTTTTAACGAACATTTACTGCATAAGAGATAGCCTTTATAAGGAGTCGACCTAATGCATAGCCAATGCATTTCCCGGATATTTTCAATGTGAAAAATGCATATCGATCTGCGCCAGCTTCGCCACTTCATCGCCCTTGCCGAACAACGCAGTTTTGTCGCGGCGGCGGTGGCCGTGAACCTGTCGCAGTCAGCGTTCAGTCGCAGCATCCAGGCCCTGGAACACAGTGCTGGCTGCCAACTGGTGGACCGCGGCCGCAAGGACCTGGCGCCCACCAAGCAAGGCCAGGTATTGCTCGAACATGCGCGGCGGCTGGTCAGCGGCGCCCAGCAACTGGCCAACGAGATCAACCAGTTCAACGGCCTGGAAGCCGGTGAGCTGCGCTTCGGCTGCGGCCCGGCGCCGGCAGGTGGCTTGATCCCCCGCGCCATCGGCAGTTTTATCGGGCGCTACCCCAAGGCCCGCGTACAGTTCCAGGTGGACGACTGGCAAAGCCTGGACAAGCGCCTGCTCGGCGAAGAGTTCGAATTTTTCGTTGCCGACACCCGCCACTTCGAAGCCAACCCCGACTACCACACCCACCGCCTGCGCCCACGCCGCTGGTATTTCTGCTGCCGTGCCGGCCACCCCTTGGCCGGGCGCGACAGCGTGAGCGCCGCCGAGCTGATGAGCTACCCCCTGGCCGTGACCATCCGCCCGCCTAACCTGCGCAAAGTCATCGTCGACCTCAGCGGCCGGCCCGATTACCAACCCAGTGTGGAATGTGAAAACGGCTATAGCCTGATGGGCGTGGTGCTGCGTTCGGACGCCATCGGCATCGTCAGCGCCAATAGTGATGTGCTGCATATGGCACGGGGTGAGCTGGTGTGCCTGAGAATTGAGGGGCTGGATGAAAACCTGGAGGAGCGTTACACCCGCTACGGGATTGTCAGCCGTGCGGGGTATCGGTTGTCGCCGTTGGCGGAGGCGATGATTGAGCAGATCAAGCAGATCGATGAGATGGATGAAGACGTTTGCACACTTGAAAATATTGCTGTCTGAACCGGCGCCTTCGCGGGCAAGCCCCATGCATTCACTGCATGGAACCCAGTCCCCAAATGCACTTGCCAGAGCGCCCCTCGAACGGCGAAAAAACCCACCTGTCCTCCGTTCGGTGAACCTCCATGTCTGAACCAAAACCTGTTTGCAACGTGCTCTACATCATGTGCGACCAACTGCGTCGCGACTATCTGTCGTGCTACGGCCATGCCCATCTGCACACGCCGAATATCGACCGCCTGGCCGCTGCCGGTGTGCGTTTCAGTCGGGCCTATACACAAGGCACCATCTGCGGGCCGTCGCGCATGTCGGCCTATACCGGGCGTTACGTCAGCAGCCATCAGGTGGCGTGGAACGCCGTACCGCTGCCGCTGGAAGAACTGACGATCGGTGATTACCTGCGCCCTCACGGCATCCGCACCGCACTGGTGGGCAAGACCCACGCCACGCCGAACCTGGAGGCGTTGCACCGCCTGCATATAGACCCCGACAGCGCCCAGGCCGAGCCGCTCAATGAGGTGGGCTTTGACGCATATTTGCGCCACGACGGCATCTACCCCGACAGCCCGCTGTTCGACGACAAACGCGAGTCCGCGCCCTACACCCGCTACCTGCGCGAGCAAGGCTACGGTGGTCGCAACCCCTGGCATGAATGGGCCAATGCCGCCCAAGGCGAAGACGGTGAGATCCTCAGCGGCTGGCACATGCGCAACGCAGGCAAACCTGCACGGGTGGCCGAGGAACATTCGGAAACCGTCTACACCACCGACCGCGCCATCGACTTCATCAGCGAACAAGCAGAACAGCCATGGTGCCTGCACCTGTCGTATATCAAGCCGCACTGGCCCTACATCGCGCCGGCGCCGTATCACGCGCTGTACGGTGCCGAGCATATCCAGGCGCCCATTCAACCTGGGCAAACCAGCGATCACCCGGTGTACCAGGCATTCCGTCAACACCAGGAGAGCGTGAATTTCTCCCGCGACGCAGTGCGCCTCACAGTGATTCCCACCTACATGGGCCTGATCAAACAGATCGACGATCAACTCGGGCGGCTGTTTGATTTCATGCAAAGCACTGGCCGCTGGGACGACACACTGATCGTGTTTACCAGCGACCATGGTGACTTCCTCGGCGATCATTACCTCGGTGAAAAAGAGTTTTTGCTGGAGCCCGCCGTGGGCGTGCCATTGATCGTGCGCGACCCGCGAGCCAGTGCCGATATCAGCCGTGGCACCGTGGACGCACGCCTGGTAGAAACCATCGACGCCCTGCCCACTTTCCTCGACGCCCTGGGCCTGCCCGCCGCCGACCATCGCCTCGAAGGCCGCTCGCTGGTTCCACTGCTGCACGGCGAGCAACCCACCTGGCGCCACTACGCCATTGCCGAATACGACTACGCCTTCCAGGCCCCGGCCCGGGAACGCCTGGCGCAGCCCATCGACCGTTGCCGCATGACCATGGTGCGCAGCGAACGCTGGAAATACCTGGCCTATGATGGCTTCCGCCCGCAGTTGTTCGACCTGGAAAATGACCCGCAGGAAGTCCACGACCTGGGCAGCGATCCTGCGTACGCCGAGGTGCGGGAGACTCACTTGGGTTATCTGTTCGAATGGCTGCGTGGGTTGAAGCGGCGTACCACCATCAGCCACACCGAGATTGAAGTGCGTGGGCAATGGTTTCGGTATGGTGAGCCGGAGGTGGAAAAAGTAGTGCAGATCGGGGTCTGGTAGAACGGTACAGGACTAAATGTGGGAGGGGGCTTGCTCCCGATAGCAGTGGGCCAGTCAAAGATGCTTTGACTGACACTCCGCTATCGGGAGCAAGCCCCCTCCCACATTTTGATCTCCAACCGGCTTAGAGACCTTTGGTGGTCTGGCTGCGCTGCCCCTGCACACCCACCGGCACATCACCCTTGAGCGTGACCCGACGCACGATGCGCTCCTGGGTGCCATAGTCGTCCACCGCGTAATGCTGGGTGGCGCGGTTGTCCCAGATCGCCACGTCCCCGGTATTCCAGCGCCAGCGTACGGTGTTTTCCAGGCGGGTGACGTGGCCTTGCAGCAGGTTGAACAGCTGGGTCGACTCCGCCTGGGAATAGCCTTTCAGGCGCTTGACGAAGTGCCCCAGCAGCAAGGTTTTCTCACCGCTGACCGGGTGCACGCGTACCACCGGGTGTTCGGTTTCGTACACTGTCGAAGTGAAGACCTTGCGGTATTCCTCCAGCTTCTCTACCGCTACATCCGGCTTGCGTGCGGCGTAGTCGTACTCGTTGCTGTGCACCGCCCATAGGTGGTCAGCCAACGCACGCAGCTCGACGCTGAGGTCGTTGTAAGCGGCGGCGGTATTGGCCCAGACGGTGTCGCCGCCGGACGCTGGCGCCAGCACCGAACGCAGGATCGAAGCTTTTGGGTAGGCATCGACGAAAGTCACGTCGGTGTGCCAGGAGTTGGCGCGCTGTCCACGGGTGCCATCCAATTCCATCAGAAAGCGCGTGCCGTCGCGCACCGGCACCGTAGGGTGTGCAATCGGCTCACCGAGCAGGTGGGCGAAGGCTTCCTGGCTCTGGTCGTCGAGGTGGGTTTGCTCACGGAAGAAGATCACTTTGTACTGCACCAGTGCCTGCTGGATGGCCTCGACAGTGGCGGCATCCAGGTCACCAGACAGTTTGATGCCACGGATCTCGGCGCCGATACGACCGGCCACCGGGTGGATGTCGAGCGCGTGGGCGATGGGTTGAACTGCTAATGCGGCGTTGCTCATTGTGATGACCCTCATGTGCCTGCTGATGGTAGAGATGCTTTCCAGCAACGCTCTATTCATATGCAATTTAGATCTAGCAAATGAATCAATGCTTCGTTGACGGAATAAGAGCTTGCATTTAAAACCCTCAGCTTGCTCGGTCGCAAATGCCTTCGACCTATTTTTAAAATGCCGGGAAAGCATATGGATCTTCGCCAACTGCGCTACTTCATCGCCCTCAACGAACACCGCAGTTTCGTGCGTGCAGCGGACGCCATGGGCATCACCCAACCGGCGTTCAGCCGCAGCATCCAGGGGCTGGAACAGGAATTCGGCTGCGTGCTGGTAGACCGCGGCCACAAGGACCTGCGCCCTACGCCGGAAGGCCAGGTGGTGTTGCAGCACGCCCTGAGCCTGGTGCACGGCGCGGCGCTGCTGAGCAGTGAAGTGACGCGCATGACCAAGCTCGACGCCGGCGACCTGCGCTTCGGTTGCGGCCCGGCGCCAGCGGTGAAGTTGGTGCCGGATGCGGTGGCGCGATTTATCAACGCCCACCCGAAAATCCGCACGAGTTTCCAGGTGGATAACTGGGAAACCCTCAGCCGCAGCCTGAGCCGTGAAGAGATCGAATTCTTTATCGCCGACATCCGTCAGTTCGAGGCCGACCCGAATTTCCAGACCCGCGCACTGACGCCCAAACGCGGCGTCTTTTTCTGCCGCCCTGGGCACCCGCTGCTGGCCAAGGACAGCCTGTCGACCAACGACATGTTCGACTATCCGCTGGCCTCGCCGTTGATCTCCCAAGGCATTCGCAAACTGCTGGCGAACCTCAGCGGGCGCATGGATTTCTCCCCGAGCATCCAGACCGAACACTTCCCGGCGCTGGTGAAGATCGTGCTGCAGTCCAACGCCATCGGCGTCGGCACCGAGGAAGCCTTTGCCGAGGATGTGGCCAGCGGTTCGCTGGTGCTGCTGCACTGGCGCAACCTGCCGCAGAATATGGAGACCATGAGTGCGCGTTGCGGGATTGTCAGTCGCACTGGGTCGCGGTTGTCGCCGGCGGCGAAGGCGATGATTGAGACGTTGGTGGAGGTGGACAGGCAGGTGGTGAGTGTGGCGGTTTGAAGGGCCCTATCGGGGGCAAGCCCCCTCCCACACTTGGAATGCGTTCCCATGTGGGAGGGGGCTTGCCTCCGATAGCAATCGCCCAGGCACCGATAAGCTCAAAGCCCAGCCGCCGCCAACCCAGGCGCCACCCAATCACTCACCTGAAACGAGCGACGGATCAGCTTCTCCTTCGACGCCAAATCCACCGCATCCTGCAATTTGCCCAGGAACACCGGGTCCAGGGTCGAGGGGAAAATCTCGCTGAGTTTCTGGTCTTTCAAATCATTGGTCAGGATCACCGGCGGGTAACTGGCCAGCCCCGACACCAGCGCGATATAGGCCTGTTTGTTGTTGTCATCGGTCAGCCACTGCACCGCCTGCTGCTGGGCCTTGAGCAACTTGGCCACCGCGTCGGGGTGTTGGTCGACAAATTTGGCGCTGCCCACCAGCACGGCCTGGATACTGCCGGCATCGCCGAGGTCTTTGGTGGTCAGCGGTATTTCCGCCAGGCCTTTGGCTTGCAGCGCGGTCAGGGTGGAGCCTCCCCAGGTGGCGTCAATCTGCTTGGCGGCCAGGGCAGCGCTGGCGGCATTGAAGTCCAGGTTGATGACCTTCAGGTCCTTCTCACTCAAGCCCTGGCTGGCCAACGCACTGTCGAACGACAACTGGCTGGCCGTGCCGCGAAACACCGCCACGCGCTTGCCCTTGAGGTCTTGCAGGGTCTTGATGCCTGAACCCGGCACCACGCCGAGGTAGTGCTTGACCCCACGGGCTGTGGCGCTGAGCAGCCGCGTATCCAGGCCATTGGAACGGCCGATGATTGCCGCCAGGTCGCCCAGATAGGCGAGGTCCACCTGGCCGTTGGCGAAGGCTTCATTGATCACAGGGCCCGCGCCCTTGAAGTAATTCCACTGGATCTTGATGCCCTGGTCGGCAAAGGCTTTTTCAAAGATCTGCTGTTCACGCAACACGTCGGTGATGCCACCGCCGCTGTGCTGGCTGCCAGCGCTGAGGTCGGGCACAGCAATGCGGATTTCCTTGAGGTCAGCGGCCTGCACCAGCCCGGCCAGGGCGGTGCCGGCCAACAGGCTGATCAGATGTTTGAAGGGCAATTTCATAAGCACAGCTCCTGGTGGGCGACGGTCGCCTGGGGAGCAGAAAGTAGGCACAAGCCGTACAAAACTTTAAATACTATAAATTCACAATTTAATAGCTTTTAGGACTATGCAAGCGAATACGCAGGCTCCAAGGCGTTATGCATGAATAGCATCGAAAATATTCTTCGAATGCATTGGATGCCTGGAGGGCTGAGGCTTTAAATGATTTCTCTTATCTCGCAATCATCTTGATTACGCTTTTGTAAGACCGAAATCACATAACGTATTTGGCACCAGCGGAGGTCTTTCATGGCCCGGATTTCACTTTTGAGCCTACCTCTGGCAGCCCCGTCCAAAGGCGCCACGCAGCGTTGGCCGCAACTGAGCGAACACCTGTTGCCCTGGTTGCTGCCGCTCGGGCTGTTTGCCCTGTGGTGGCTGGCCAGCCGCAACCACTGGATGAGCGAGCAGATCCTGCCAACCCCTGCCCTGGTGTGGAGCAGCGCCGTGGAGCTGGCCGGCGGCGAGTTGTGGAGCCATCTGGCAATCAGCTTGCAACGTTTGTTCTGGGGCCTGCTGGCCGGTATCGGCGCCGGTGCGCTATTGGGCGCGAGCCTGGGTTTCAGCGCCCGCGCCGAGCGCCTGGTATTCCCTACGTTCAGCGCGTTGTCGCAAGTGCCGACCCTGGCGTGGATCCCGCTGTTCATGGTGTTTTTCGGCATTGGCGAAACTCTGAAACTGGTGGTGCTGATCAAGGCCATCGTGGTGCCCGTGACCCTGCATACCCTGGTGGGCGTGCGCGACGCCCAGCCCAACCTGCGCGAAGCCGCCCGTGTGCTGCGCTTGCCCACCCACTTGCTGATTCGCCGCCTGATCCTGCCCGCCGCGTTGCCGGCGTTCATGGCCGGGGTGCGCCTGGCCCTGGCGGCGGGCTGGACGTCGCTATTGGCCGTGGAGTTGCTGGCCTCCAGCGAAGGCATCGGCTACCTGATGGTATGGGCACGCCAGTTGTTCATGCTCGATATCGTCTTCGTGTGCATCGTGGTCATCGGCGTGCTGGGCGTGGTGATGGATCGCGGCATCGGCTGGCTGGATCGCAAATGGGTGCACTGGCCCCATCCGGCCACGGCGCAGATCCGGCGCGGGCCGCGCTATGAAGGCTGGCAACGCCTGCAACCCTGGCTGTTGCCGCTGCTGTTGCTGGCGCTGTGGCAGGTGGCGACACAACAGGGCTGGGTCGACCCGAATATTCTGGTCAGCCCCTGGGCGGTGCTGCAAACCACCGTGGCCGGTGTGCTGGATGGCAGCCTGAGCGCGGCTTTAGGCAAAAGCCTCGGCCGGGCCGTGGGCGGCTTGCTGCTCGGCGGTAGCCTGGGCTTTGCCCTGGGCCTGTGGCTGGGGTTGTCGCGGCGCAGTGAGCGACTACTCGGCCCGACGCTGGCTGCGCTGCGCCAGATTGCGATTTTCGCCTGGGTGCCACTGCTCACCGCCTGGTTCGGCCTGGGTGAACTGGCCAAGTGGGTGTTTATCGCCCTCGCCGCGTTCTTCCCGTTGTTTATCGCCACCCAGCGCAGCGTGCTCAACCTGTCGCCGCAACTGCGCGAAGCCGCTCAAGTGCTGCGCCTGAACCTGTGGCAACGCCTGCGTCGCCTGGTACTGCCGGGCGCAGCGGCGGGTATTTTCGCCGGCCTGCGCCTGAGCTTGATCTACGCCTGGATGGGCACCATCGGCGCCGAATATTTCATGCCGTCCAATGGCGGCATCGGCAGCCTGATGATCGGCGCCCAACAACTGCTGCGCATGGACCTGATCATGGGCGGCATGCTTCTGGTCGGCTTCACCGGCGCCCTCCTCAACTTGATCGGCCAACGCATCGAAACCCGCGCCACCCGCTGGAGACACGCATGAACGCACCTATTGTCAGCTTCAACCATGTGGGCAAGAGCTTCGACGTCGACGGCTTCGAACTGGAAGCCATCCGCGAATTCAACCTGGAGATTGCCGAAGGCGAGTTTGTCGCGATTGTCGGCGCCAGCGGTTGCGGCAAGTCCACCCTGCTGCGTTTGCTGGTGGGGCTGGATACGCAGTTTCGCGGCCAGATCCAGGTCGATGGCAAGGCCGTCAGCGGTATCGGCGGCGAACGTGGCATCGTGTTCCAGGAACATCGCCTGTTTCCCTGGCTGACCGTGGCGCAAAACATCGGCCTGGGCCTGGTCAACGAGCCCCTGGACGAGGCCGAGCGTAACCGACGCATCAGCGATTTCATCGAGCTGGTGGGCCTGACTGATTTCACCCGCGCCTACCCCCACCAACTCTCCGGCGGCATGGCCCAACGAGTGGCAATTGCCCGTGGCCTGGTGGCCAGCCCGCGCATCCTGTTGCTGGACGAACCCTTCGGCGCCCTCGACGCACTGACCCGCCAGCAGATGCAGGACGAACTCCTGGCCATTCGCGCCCGCGCCAAGATCACCACGGTGCTGGTCACCCATGACGTGGAAGAAGCGATTTTCCTCGCCGACCGCGTGGTAGTGATGGAGCCCCGGCCCGGGCGTATCAAGCAGGTGGTAGAGATCGCCCTGCCCCATCCGCGCCAGCGCAGCAGTTTCGAATTCCACCAGTTACGCGAAGAACTGCTGCATGAGCTGACCAGCGACGACCACTATCAGCCGCCCGTGCGCGCACAGATCCGCGACCTGCCCCTGGCGTTCATTGCTTGCTGAAAGCGAGTTTGGCGTCCGGCTGTTCCTGGCGCTCAAACCGATTGGCCCGGGCGAAGGTGCCGAAATCATTGAAGCGCACGCCCATCTCAGCCATGACCTTATGCGCCACCCTGGTGGTCATCTGGCGGATGTAAAACGGCTCCTTCACCACAAAGTGATGGATGCCATGGGTGCTGCCGAAGTTGAAGCAGAACGCCTGCAACGGCCACAGCCACCAGGGGTTCAAGACCTGGGTCTGCTGGATCACGTTGCCCGGTTCCACATCGCCGTAGTAGTGCATGTTGGAGCTGACAAAATGCAGGCAGAACGTGCGCAACACATTGGGGCCGATGATAACCACCGCAGCGATGTCGATCACCTGCATCATCTGCAAGGCGCCGGCCGACCACATGATCGGCGCGCCCAACAGATTGGCGATGCCGTTGGCGGCATGAAAGCCCAGAAAGACATACCACGCGCCCCAATGCAGCAGCGCCAGCGGGGCGTACACCAGCACCACGCGCTTGAGGATGCTGAGTTTGTGCGCCCAGGTCTTGGCCCGCAGCATGCGGATCAAGGCCGACATCATGTTGTCGCCCACCATCAGCAAGCGCGCAAATCCCCAGGGCTCGCCATTGGTAATGGCGCGTTCTTCCATATCGGCCTCAGTGCCGGAGACCTTATGGTGGTTGAGGTGCAGATGCCGGCGTATCCACGGGTTGATTGTGCTGGGCCGCGCCAGCCACACCAGGCCCATCATCAGGTTGTGGGGCAGGCGCTGCTTGCGAAAGTACATGCTGTGGATCAGGTCGTGCTCCAACTCGTGGGTCAGTGAAGCGAAGAACGCGTTGAGCAGCAGGCACGCCCACCAGGCCAGGTGACCACTGATATAGAGCGCCGCCGAGCCGAGCATGCCGAGCAAGGCAAACGCCAGGATGCCGGCGCCCAGGGCGTCCTGATGCAGCAGCCAGGGGTGGCGCTGGCGCAATCGGGCGCCCTCGGCCAGCACCACCTCACGGATATGCGCTGAACGTTGTTGTGCGTTCATCTGTTGGGGACTTGCAGAAGTACCGTCCATGCTTCCATCCTCTTGTACATTGATGTGTCCATCCTGCCCTAAGCGATCGGGCAGGACGCTAGCCTCGGACGCCAACCTGTTGACCGCAAGCGCCAATCGCCATGACCGAACCCACTTCCCTCGCCAGTTGGACCCGCGCCCTGCGCAAGCAGCTCGACGCCCTGGGCCTGGACAGCGCCGCGCTGTGCGCCGAGGCCGGCCTCGACCCGCAGCAGATGGACGACCCCAACGCACGTTATCCGTTGTCGGCGACCACGCGCCTGTGGCAACTGGCGGTGCAGGCCAGCGGTGATCCGGCGATTGGCTTGCGGGTGTCGCGCTTTGTCAGCCCCACGACATTTCATGCGCTGGGTTATGCCCTGGTGGCCAGCGGCAGCTTGCGCGAGGTGTTCGAACGTATCGTGCGCTATCACCAAGTGGTCAGTGATGCCCTGAGCCTGGAGCTGAGCCGCCACGGTGACGTCTACCACTTTCGCCTGCTCCAACCCCAAGGCAGCCCCGCGCCGGCGCTGGAGGCCATCGACGCCTTCGCGGCAATCTACGTGCGCACTTGCCGCAACCGCCTGGGGCGTGACTATGCGCCGCTGGCCGTTTATCTACGGCGCCCGCAGCCTGTCGACCCCGAGCCATGGCACAAGGTGTTTCGCTCTCCCGTGTCTTTTGCCGCCGACGAAGATCGCCTGGAGTTCGCCGCCCACGACTTCGACAGTCATCTTGACGATGCCAACCCGGAGTTGGCCGAACACAACGAAACCGTGCTCAAGCGCACCCTCGCCCAACTGCAACCGTTGACTTGGGAGCGCAAGGTGCGCGCCGTCATCGAGGCGCAATTGCCCGATGGCGAGCCGAGTGCCGAACGCGTTGCCCAGGCCTTGCACCTGAGTTTACGCAGCTTGCAGCGGCATCTGGCGGATGAAGGCTGTCGGTTTGATGCGCTGCTCAATGAGTGTCGGGAGAACCTGGCGTTGTTGCACCTGAGGGATCCGCAGTGTTCGTTGGCCGAGATCAGCCATTTGCTGGGGTTTGCCGATACCAGCAGTTTCAACCGGGCGTTCAAGCGCTGGACGGGGGTGACGCCGGGGCAGTTTCGGGATGGGTTGCGGTAGGAAGATTTTCAGTGGCTGGGATGGCCTCATCGGGGGCAAGCCCCCTCCCACACTGAACTATGAGCGCGGTCAAATGTGGGAGGGGGCTTGCTCCCGATAGCGGTCGCTAAGGCAATCAGCGCCCACGATCCCGGCGCAATACTTTCCTCACCCGCGCCACCAACACCTTGGCGTCAAACGGCTTGAGCAGGTAGTCATCCTCATGCAGTTCCAACCCCCGCAACCGGTCTTCAATGCCGCCCGGTGTGGTCAGGTACAGCACCGGCGTGTCGCCCTTTTGCCGAATCGCCTGCTGCAATGTCCAGGCGTTCAAGCCCGGTAGCATCACGTCCAGGATCACCAGGTCGTACTCGGTGCCTTCCACAAACCGCTGCGCCGCCATGCCGTTGGCCGCGACTTCCACTGAGAAGCCGGCCTCGCTCAGGCCCTGGGCCATGCGCTGGGCCAGTTGCGGCTGGTCTTCCACTAACAACACCTGCATGTCTTACCTCTGGGTTTGATTACAAACCTGTCATCCAATTGTGCGGCTTTTGTCCGCGTCCACTGGCTACCGTGATGGCCTGCCTTCTGGAGCTCTTCGCATGTATCGCACCGCTTTGTTCCTCAGCCTTGCCGTAGCCACCGCAGCCCAGGCCACGCCACAACTGCCGCGCCACGCCGAGCTGGATCTGCGCACCGCACGCCAACTGGCCGACGCCAGCCTGGCCCATTGCACGGCTGCTCTGACGGTACTCGATCGCGGCGGCAACCTGCTGCTGGGCCTGCGGGCTGACGGTGTCGGCCCGCACAACAGCCTCGCCAGCCAACGCAAGGCGTACACCGCGCTGTCGACTAAAACCCCGACCCGGCTATTCGCCGAGCGAGCCCGCAACAATCCCGAGGCCGCCAACCTTAACAGCTTGCCCGAGTTGCTGTTGCTCGGCGGCGGCATACCGCTGTTCGCTGACGCCGAACTGGTCGGTGCGCTGGGCATCGCCGGGGCCGGTGGCGCTGCGCAGGACGAAGCCTGTGCCGTCCAGGCTGCCGAGCAACTGGGCTTGAAAATCACCCCCTGACTTGACCTCTATCAAAAGGACTTTCCAATGAAAACCCTCAGCATGACCCTCGCCGCCCTCAGCCTGAGCGGCCTGTGCAACCTGGCCCTGGCCGCCGGCAACCCGCTGAGCGTACACGTGCTCAACCTGGAAAACGGCCTGCCTTCGGCCGGTGTCAGCGTCACCCTGGAACAGCAGGTGGGCGACCACTGGCAGGCGCTGTCCAAAGGCGTCACCAACCAGCAGGGACGCATCGCCGAACTGTTTCCCGCCGACCGCAGCATGACGCCGGGCGAATACCGCGTGGTATTCAAGACGGGTGACTACTACAAGAAGGCCAACCGCGAGACGTTCTTCCCCGAGGTGCCGGTGATTTTCCAAGTCAAGCAGGCCGACCAGCATTACCACATCCCGCTGTTGCTCAGCCCTTACGGTTTCTCCACGTATCGCGGTTCATAGGCCTGCGGCCAGGCGCAGCCGGTTGAGGTCGAGTATCTCGATGGCGCCGTAACTCAAGCCAATGATGCCCTGTTGCTCCAGCGCCTTGAGCAGACTGTTGATGGTCTGGCGCGACAGGCCGAGCATCGCCGCCAGATCTTCCTGGGGCAGCTGCAACACGCGGCGCGGCGGCTCTATTTCACCGTAGCCCTGGGCAATCATCAGCAACCGATGGGCCAGGCGCACCGACGCGGGCATCAGGCTGATTTGTTCGATATTGATCAATGACAAGCGCAGTTTATGGCTCATCAGCAGGGCCATATCGCGCCAGAACATTGGATGCTGTTCGAGAATGTCGAGCATCGCCGCCTGCGGCACCTGCAATAGTGTGCACGCGCCTGTGGCCAGGGCGTCGTGGGTGCGTGGCAGGTTGTCGAACAGGCAGATTTCGCCGAACCAGTGCGGTGTTTCCACCAGGCTCAACACCGCTTCCTTACCCTGGGCACTGACCGCGCTGATACGCACCGCCCCTTCCAGCACCGCATACAGCCCACACGGCGGGTCGCCGCGCTTGAACAGAAACTGCCCCGCCGTCAATGAGCGCACGCGCGCCGCGCCCAGCAGGCTACGCTGCAAGTCTGGCGGCAAGTGTTTGAACCAATGGCCGCGGGCCAAGTGCGCGTGCCATATCCCTGTGTCCATGGGAGCTCCGAAGATTGTCGCCCAGTTGACAGTTAGGCACCGACTGAAAGGGCATGATCAAACATCCTACAGGAGGAACAACAATGAAAAGCCTCGTCGACCACCTCAGTCAATACGCCGCGTACCACCGCGACCCGCGCAATATTGTCAGCCACTTTATCGGTATCCCATTGATCGTGGTTGCCGTGGCCGTGCTGTTGTCACGCCCCGAATGGACGGTGGGTGGCCTGTGGGTCTCGCCAGCGGTGCTCGTGGCGTTGTTCTCGGCGTGGTTCTACCTGCGCCTGGAACTGGCCCTGGGCGTGCTGATGACGGTGCTGATGGGCCTGTCGGTGTGGGCCGGGCATGTATTGGCGGCACAGAGCACGATGGTATGGCTGAGCAGTGGCGCGGGTATGTTTGTGGTGGGCTGGGTGATTCAGTTTGTCGGGCATTACTACGAAGGCAAGAAACCCGCGTTTGTGGACGATGTGTCGGGGCTGATTGTGGGGCCGTTGTTTGTGGTGGCGGAGTTGGCGTTTCTGGTGGGGTTGCGGCAGGACCTGCAAAAGCAGATTGAACAACGTTCAGGCCCGGTGGGACGCCGCGATCTCAAGCCAAGTGGAGTCTAAATGTGGGAGGGGGCTTGCTCCCGATGGCGGTGTGTCAGTCACAAATATTCTGGCTGATCCACTGCTATCGGGAGCAAGTCGAATCGTCGCACCGCCCCTCCCACATTTGGCTTTGCGGTGAGTTTAGGCTTTTTGCCAGACCTTGGGTTTGAAGAACAGGGTCTCGCCACGGGTTAAACCTGTGAGGCTGTCATGGTCTTTGACCACTTCGGCCTCGATCAGCTCGCTTTGGCCTTCGACCTTGAGCGTCACCCGCGTCGTGGCGCCCAACGGCCGAATATCCCGCACTTGCGCCGCATGGTGATCCTCCAGCTCATGCCGCGACAGCGACACCTCATGGGGGCGGAACAGCAGGTGCTTATCCTCGCCCAGGTGCAGGCGGTTCGAATCACCCAGGAAGTGATAAACGAAATCGCTGGCCGGGTTTTCGTAGACATCCCCCGGCGAGCCGATCTGCTCGATCACGCCCTTGTTCATCACCACGATGCGGTCGGCGACTTCCATGGCCTCTTCCTGGTCGTGGGTCACAAACACCGAGGTTAGGTTGATGTCTTCGTGCAGCCGCGCCAGCCAGCGGCGTAGCTCTTTACGCACCTTGGCGTCGAGGGCGCCGAAGGGTTCGTCCAGCAGCAGCACTTTGGGCTCCACCGCCAGGGCGCGGGCCAGGGCGATACGTTGGCGCTGGCCACCGGAGAGTTGTTCCGGGTAGCGGTCAGACAACCAATCGAGCTGCACCATGTTCAGCAATTCGTGAACCTTGACCGCGATCTGGCTTTCGCTGGGGCGCTGGTTTTTCGGTTTCATACGCAGGCCGAAGGCGACGTTGTCGAACACGGTCATATGGCGGAACAAGGCGTAGTGCTGGAACACAAAGCCGACGTTGCGATCACGCACATCGTGGCCGGAGACGTCTTCGCCGTGAAACACGATGCTGCCGGCATCCGGGGTTTCCAGGCCGGCGATGATGCGCAGCAAGGTGGTCTTGCCGCAGCCGGACGGGCCCAGCAACGCCACCAGCTCGCCACTCTGGATATCCAGGTTGATGCTGTCCAGGGCCTTGAAGGCGTTGAAGTTCTTGCTGACATTACGGACTTCGATCGACATGACTTATTCCTCACCGGCGCTGTTGCGCAGGCGGTTGATTCGGTTCTCGCTCCACTGCTTGAGCAGCAGGATGAAGAGCGCCAGGATCAGCAACAGGCTGGCCACCGCAAACGCGGCAACGTGGTTGTATTCGTTGTAGAGAATCTCGACATGCAGCGGCAGGGTATTGGTCACCCCACGAATGTGGCCGGACACCACCGACACCGCGCCGAACTCGCCCATGGCCCGCGCGGTACACAACACCACGCCGTAGATCAGGCCCCATTTGATGTTCGGCACGGTGACATGCCAGAACATCTGCCAGCCATTGGCACCGAGCAGACGCGCCGCCTCCTCCTCCTGGGTGCCCTGCTCCTGCATCAGCGGGATCAACTCACGGGCCACGAACGGCACGGTGACGAAGATGGTCGCCAGCACGATGCCGGGCAAGGCGAACACGATCTGGATGTCATGGTCCTGCAACCATGGGCCGAAGAAGCCCTGGGCGCCGAACATCAGCACGTAGACCAGACCCGCGATCACCGGCGAGACCGAGAACGGCAGGTCGATCAGCGTCACCAAGATGCTCTTGCCACGGAACGAGTACTTGCTCACACACCAGGCGGCGCTTACACCAAACACCAGGTTGAGCGGCACCGAAATCGCCACGGCAATCACCGTGAGCTTCAACGCCGACAGCGCGTCGGGCTCGAGGATCGCAGTGAAGAATGCACCCAGGCCATTCTTCAAGCCCTGGGTTACCACGATCAGCAACGGCAGCAGCAGAAACAGTACGAACACCAGCCAGCCAAGGCCGATCAGGATGCGTCGCGACACCGCACTGCCACGCCGGGCGGCATTGGCCGAGGACGCGGCGGAAATAGACGATTGGGACATGTTCCGCGCCTCCTTATGGACGTTCGATGCGCCGCTGCAACAAGTTGATCAGCAGCAGCAGAATGAAGGAAACCACCAGCATCAGCACACCAATGGAGGTGGCGCCGCGGTAGTCGTACTGGTCAAGCTTGACCATGATCAGCAACGGCAGGATCTCGGTCTTCATCGGCATGTTGCCGGCGATGAAGATCACCGAACCGTACTCACCCACCCCCCGGGCAAACGCCAGGGCGAAGCCGGTCAGCCACGCAGGCAACAACGCAGGCACAAGGATGTAGCGGAACACTTGCAGCGGCTTGGCGCCGAGGCAGGCCGCGGCCTCTTCGATCTCCCGGGGGATATCGGCCAGCACCGGCTGCACCGTGCGCACCACGAAGGGCAAGGTGACGAAGGTCAGGGCCAGGGTGATACCCAGGGGGGTGTAGGCGATCTTGAAACCCAGGTCGGCGGCAAACTGGCCGACCAAACCGTTAGGCGTGTACAGCGCGGTCAGCGCGATACCAGCCACAGCCGTGGGCAGGGCGAACGGCAGGTCGATCATCGCATCGATGACCTTGCGACCGGGGAAGGTGTAACGCACCAGCACCCAGGCCAGCAGCGTACCGATCACGCCGTTGATCAGCGCGGCGTACAGCGCGGTGCTGAAGCTCAGCTTCAACGCCGCCAGCACGCGCGGTGCGGAAATGATGTTCCAGAACTGATCCCAGGTGAGTTGAGCGGCGTGTACAAACATCGCCGCCAGGGGGATGAGTACGATCAGGCTGAGGTACACGACGGTGTAGCCCAGCGTCAGCCCGAAGCCGGGTATGACGGGGGAAATGCGACGCGACATAAGAGTCCTTGGTTAAAGGGTAAACACTACTGTAGGAGCGAGCTTGCTCGCGAAGAACTCAAAGGCACCGCGCTCATTCAGCCTGTACGCGTTATCGTTGAAGATCTTCGCGAGCAAGCTCGCTCCTACAGGTAATTTGGCTTACTGCGCCGTGTAGATCTGGTCGAACACGCCACCATCATTGAAGAATTTCGGTTGGGCCGTTTTCCAGCCGCCGAAGTCCTTGTCGATCGTCACAAGGTCCAGTTTCGGGAACTGCTGGGCATACTTGGCGGCGACTTTCTCATCCCGTGGTCGGTAGAAGTTCTTCGCCGCAATCTCCTGGCCAGCCGGGCTGTACAGGTGATTAAGGTACGCGGTGGCGATCTCGGTGTTGCCCTTTTTCTCGGCGTTCTTGTCGACTACGGCCACGGGTGGCTCCGCGAGGATCGACAGGGACGGCACGACAATGTCGAACTTGTCGGCGCCGCCGTCTTCTTTCAACGCCAGGAACGCCTCGTTTTCCCAGGCCAGCAATACGTCGCCCTGACCGTTGTTGACGAAGGTAATGGTAGATCCGCGCGCGCCGGTGTCCAGTACCGGGACGTGCTTGAACAGCTCTTTCACGTATTCCTGAGCCTTGGCTTCGCTGCCACCAGTCTTGAGGCCGTAGGCCCAGGCGGCAAGGAAGTTCCAGCGTGCACCGCCGGAGGTTTTCGGGTTTGGCGTGATCACCGATACGTCTTTCTTGATCAGGTCGCCCCAGTCCTTGATGCCCTTGGGGTTGCCCTTGCGCACCAGGAACACGATGGTCGAGGTGTACGGGGTGCTGGCGTCCGGCAGGCGGGTCTGCCAGTTTTCCGGCAGGGTCTTGCCCAGCTTGGCGATTTCGTCGATGTCGCCGGCCAGGGCCAGGGTCACCACGTCGGCACGCAGGCCGTCGATCACCGCCCGACCTTGCTTGCCGGAACCGCCGTGGGATTGCTGGATCTTGACGTTGTCGCCGGGGTGGGACTGCTTCCAGAAGCTGGTGAACTCGGTGTTGTAGTCCTGGTACAGCTCACGGGTCGGATCGTACGAGACGTTGAGCAACTCGTAGTCCTTGGCAACGGCGGAACCGGCAAACACGGCACTGGCCAACGCGGCCAGGGCGTAACGGCGAATCGACGACATAGAAGCTCCTGAAAATTCTTGAGTGTTGGCTTTTCTTATAGTTGCGGGTCTATCGCCGTTCTTGCTCAGCTCGGTTTGTTACCCGGGTTCTGCAGGCGGAATTTTTCCTTGCGTTCGATCTGTACCACTTGAGCGTTGTGCACGGTGATTTCCACTGCGCCAAACCGCAGATCGCGCAGGGCGCTCTGGATCTCACGCAAAATGGTTGCTTCGTCCTGGCCGTCGACGCTACGTAGAGATGCGCTCATGATCTCGCTCCTGAAATGAATAGTGCCTGGCAGTGGCGGCACTGCTTGCGGCGTGAGGGCGATAGTAGATAAGCGCGGATATTCTTAAAAATACTATTTAAGAATGTTTATATAACCAGAAAGAATTTTCTGACAGGACGTGGGGTTGCGTGTGGTTGCGATCCAAATGTGGGAGGGGGTTTGCCCCCGATGGCGGTGTATCTGGTTAGAAAAACTTGGCTGACCCACCGATATCGGGGGCAAGCCCCCTCCCACATTTTGACTGCATTTCAAGTCTGGATTGAGGGTGCTCGGGTCCAGTCGATAGCGTCGGCTGGCATCGGTCGCCCAAACCAGTAGCCCTGGCCCATATCGCACTGCTGGTCCAGCAGGAAGCGCGCCTGCTCCACCTGTTCGATACCTTCGGCATGCACCTGCATGCCCATGCTTTTGGCCAGGGCGATGACCACGCGCACAATCGCAGCATCGTCTTCATCCCAGGGCAAACCCGCGACAAAACCTTGGTCGATCTTGAGTTTCTGCACCGGCAGGCGTTTGAGCCGCAGCAACGAGGAGTAGCCGGTGCCAAAGTCGTCGATCGCCAGGCGCAGGCCCAGTTCACGCAGGCGGTGCAGTTGCTCCAAGGCGACTTCCGGGTCGTCCATCACCGCGCTTTCGGTGACTTCCAGTTCAAGGAAGGCCGGATCCAGGCCAGTGGCGTGCAGCACCTGGGCAACTTGCTCGTACAGCTCGCGCCGGGCGAACAAGCGGCTGGAGACATTCACCGCAATAAAACTCAGCGGCGCGCCGTCGGCCAGCCACTGGCACATCTGGCGACAGGCCTGGTCCATCACCCACCCATCGATGTCGGCAATCAGCCCGGTGCGTTCGGCGATGGGGATGAATTCGCCCGGCGGTATCAGCCCACGTTCCGGGTGTTCCCAGCGCACCAGCGCTTCCACGCCCACCAGGCGGCTGTCCTGCAGGTCGTGTACCGGCTGGTAATAGACGCGCAGCTCCTGCTGGTCGAGAGCGCGACGCAGCTCGCTGGCGATCTCCACGCGGTTCTGTGCATGGGCGGTGAGTTCTTCGGTGTACAGGGCGTAGCCTTCGCGGCCGGCGTTCTTGGCCTTGAACAAGGCGGAGTCGGCGTTGCGCAGCAATTGCTCGGCGTTCAGGGCGTCGCTGGGAAACAGGCTGATGCCAATGCTGGCGCTGATAAACAGCTGGTTGCCGTCAAAAATGAAGGGATCCTTCATGGCATTGAGCATGCGCTGTGCCAAGGCTGCGGCCTGCAGCACCTGTGGACAACTCTCCGCGAGCACGGCGAACTCGTCGCCGCCCAGGCGCGCCAGGGTCACACCGGGCCCGAACAAGCCGCGCAAGCGTTCGGCGACCAGCTTGAGCAACTGGTCGCCGACGTTATGACCAAGGCTGTCATTGATGATCTTGAAGTGGTCCAGGTCCATCAGCAGCAAGGCACAACCACGCTTGTGTACCTGCGCCGAGGCCAGGGCCTGCTCGGCACGGTCGGTGAACAGCAGGCGATTGGGCAGGTCGGTGAGCGGGTCATGGTGGGCCAGGTGCGCCAGTTCGTGTTCGGAGTCCTTGATGGCACTGATATCCGAGAACACCGCGACGTAGTGGCTGACCTTGCCCTGGTCATCGTGGATGACGCGAATGGTTTGCCATTGTGGGTAAATTTCGCCGCTTTTGCGTCGGTTCCAGATTTCGCCGCTCCATTCGCCCGTGCGTTCCAGCGTCTGGAACATTTGCTGGTAGAAAGTCGACGAATGGCGGCCGGATTTGAACAGGCTTGGTCGCTGGCCCATGACGTCTTCGCGGCGATAACCGGTGATCTCTATGAACGCCCGGTTGACGTGCACTATCAGCCCTTGGGTATCGGTGACCAGCACCCCTTCGCGGGTGCAATCGAACACCGCAGCGGCCTGACGCAGGCGCTCGCGGTTTTCTTTCAGGGGCTGCTGCAACGCATGGGCATGGGCAAAACGCCGGCCGATCCAGTAAATGACTAACGCGCTGAGGCTGACCCACACATAACCGCGCATCTGCAGCCAGCGCCCCAGCTCCCACGGCTCATCGATAAAGTTGATCAATGCGTAGTTGCTGAGCTGGAGCCAAACGATGGAAACCAGCAGGTATACCAGCCCCGCACGTAGGGCACCTCGGTATGAAAACAGCATATGTTTAGTAATCCTTACTAAATAACCAGAATCGCCCTACAAAGGATCAGGATTATAGATGAGGAAACACCTTGTAAGCCTTATCTGAAACAGCCACTGGTTTTATCTGCAAAGGAAGTGATAATGCGGATGCTGTTTTTTTCTTTATCTGAGGGCCATACAGCCTATGTGGTACAACGGTTTTCTTGATCTGTCAGCCTGGCAACTGGTGGCAGTCACTCTGTTGATGACCCACGTGACCATCATTGCGGTCACCGTCTATCTACACCGCTATTCCGCCCATCGCTCCCTGGAGCTCAATGCCGGCCTTAAACACTTCTTCCGCTTCTGGCTGTGGCTGACCACGGCGCAGAACACCCGCGAGTGGACCGCCATCCACCGCAAGCACCACGCCAAATGCGAAACCGTCGATGACCCGCACAGCCCGGTGATCAAGGGCCTGTCCACCGTATTGCGCAAAGGTGCCGAGCTGTATCGCGCCGAGGCAGAAAACCCCGACACCTTGCGCATCTACGGCAAGAACTGCCCGGACGACTGGCTCGAACGCAAGCTCTATACGCCCTACCCGCTGCTGGGCGTGGCGATCATGGGCGTAATCGACGTGCTGCTGTTCGGCACCATCGGCATCACCATCTGGGCGATCCAGATGATGTGGATTCCGTTCTGGGCCGCCGGCGTGATCAACGGCCTGGGCCATGCCGTGGGCTATCGCAACTTCGAATGCCGTGACGCCGCCACCAACCTGGTGCCGTGGGGCATCATCGTCGGCGGCGAAGAGCTGCATAACAACCACCACACCTACCCCAACTCGGCCAAGCTGTCGGTGAAGAAGTGGGAGTTCGACCTGGGTTGGGCGTGGATCAAGGTGTTCAGCTTCCTGCGCCTGGCCAAGGTGCAGCGCGTGGCGCCCATTGCCCACCGCGTCGAAGGCAAGGGCAGCCTGGACATGGACACCGCCATGGCGATCCTCAACAACCGCTTCCAGATCATGGCCCAATACCGCAAATTGGTGATTGGCCCGCTGGTCAAGCAGGAGCTGGAGAAGGTCGATCATTCGGTACGCCACCAGTTCCACCGGGCCAAGCGCCTGTTGTCGCGGGAAACCAGCTTGCTCGATGACCGCCACCACCTGCGCATCCAGAGCATGCTGGAGCACAGCCATGCGCTGACGGTGATCTACGAAAAGCGCCTGGCGCTCCAGCAGATCTGGCTCAAGACCAGCACCAATGGCCACGATATGCTGGCTGCGATCAAGGAGTGGGTGCATGAGGCAGAGGCCAGCGGTATCCAATCCCTGCGCGATTTTGCCCACCAATTGAAGACCTATTCGCTGCGGCCTGCGGCGGTCTGAGGGTGACGTGGGAGGGCTCGCCCTCCCGCGCACTGGCTTTTTGGCGCCATTTTACGGGCACCGCCAATCGGTCACGATCATGGAACTTCACCGCAATTCCCCTCTCTCAAAGAACACTTCGCCATCATGGTGACCCCTTGTAGTGACCGCTGTTCCATCCTGCGGCGCGCCCAGAGAGAGTTGTACCGATGGTTCACGAAAAGCCCTGCCTGCCCGATGTGCCTACTGCCGAGCCGCCGCGCCCGGCCGCGGCGGCGACCCTGTTGGCGTTGATGCATGCCCAGGGCGAAGTCGAGCGACTGAGTGAGCGTGAGCAACTGCTCAGTTCGCTGTTGGTCAGCGTGAACGCGGTGCTATGGGCCATCGACTGGGAAACGCGCCGCGTGCTGTATGTGAGCCCGGCCTACGAGCGCATCTTTGGCCGTTCAGCCGGCTTGCTGCTGGCCGATCACCGGGAATGGCGCAACAGTGTTCACCCCGAAGACCTCGACTACGCCGAACACAGCCTGGCCCGTGTGCTGGAACAGGGCGCCGTGGAAGACCGCGAGTACCGCATCATCACCGCCGACGGGCAAATCCGCTGGCTGTGCGACAAGTGCTACATCAACCAGCAGGTGGTGCCTGGCGAGCCGCTGATCGTGGTCGGCATGGCCGAAGACATCACCGAGAAGAAGCTGCTGGAGCTGGAACTGCACCGCCTCGCCACCACCGACGTGCTGACCCAAAGCAGCAACCGCCGGCACTTCTTCGAATGCGCCAACCAGGCGTTCGACAACGCCTGCGTGCAGGGCACGGCGCTGGCGTTCCTGTTGCTGGACATCGATGACTTCAAGGACATCAACGACACCTACGGCCACCTGGAGGGCGATCAGGTGCTGCGGCGCATTGCCGAGAGTGGTCGCGGGGTACTGCGCCGTGGCGACCTGTTCGGGCGCATTGGCGGCGAAGAATTCGCCGCCGTACTGCCCGGTTGCGCACCGGAGATGGCCCTGCAAGTGGCCGAACGGCTGGGCAAGGAGATCCAGGCGTTGCTGTTCAGCTATGAGGGCCGTGAATTCAACGTGACCGTCAGCCAGGGCCTGGCCAGCTTGCGCGAGGATGACTCCACCCTCGACAGCCTGTTCGCCCGGGCGGATGCAGCGATGTATGAGGCCAAGCGACTGGGCAAGAACCGCGTTATCGCAGGCTAGACTCGGGCAAAATGTGGGAGGGGGCAAGCCCCCCTCCCACATTTGGTCTCATTGGCTGTCAGGTTTTGCGTACTCTTGTCAGTTCGGAAAAGCCCACTTTGAGCAGCCGTGCGGTCTTGCTGCTGGCAAGCTCTTGCAGCCCTTCATGCTCGGTCAACCGCGCCATCTGTGTCGCCAGGTTCACCACCAAGGCTTCGCGTGAATACACACCGCCTTCCAGTGAATAGGTGGCCGCGATCAATTGGCGCAACTCCAGCGGCAAACGCCAGCGGGTGCGCAACGCCGAGCCGTAGGCGGCGCCAAAAGTGTCGAGGGATTCGCCGATCGCTTCGTCATCCAGGGCGCCGCCAGCCTGGCGCCAGTCTTCCAGGCAGCGCAACAAGGCCAGGTCGCCCAACCGATGCAGGATGCAGGCGCTATAGCAGCGCTGGTGATCCAGTTCCAGCATGCGCGCCAGGCGTCGGGCGTACTCGGCGCTGTCCTCGGACAACTGCCAGTACCGCTCGGCGTAAGCCAACAGCCCAGGGTCACCCAGCACCACGTTGTGCTTGAGCGCCAGGCCCAGGATGAGGTTCATGCTTTGTCCGGGGACCAGCTTGTTCAGGGCCGCGTGCAGAGTCTGCACCGGCGTGCCGTGATACCCGGCACTGTTGGCGGCGGCGATCAGCACGGCGTTGATTTGCGGGTCGATACGCACCTGGTCTTCGAGCTGCTGCAGGTGCAGACCCTCGGGCCCCAGGCTGCGTTGCACCGCGGTTTTAACATCCACACGCAACGGCGCGCCATCGCAGACCTCTCGGCGCCGTTCCAGGAATGCTGGCAAGGTCATGCCTGGCGCCAGCGCCGGAATCTCGCAATACACGCTTTCGCCTTCGTTAAGCAGCAGGTCTTGCAGGCGCTGGGTCAGGCTCTCCATGTTCAGCGGGTGGGTCAGGTACGCAGTCGGCGCCAGGGGCAGGGCTTCGCGTACGCTGGCGCTGTCGTTACGGCTGCTCAGCAGAATAAATGGCAATGCGGGGGAGCGGTGCTGCTGGCGCACGCTGCGCAGCAGGCTCAGGCCATCGACGCCCGCAAGCTCCCAGTCCGCAAGGATCAGGTCATAGGTTTTTTCCCGCAACAGCGTGGCGGCCTGCTGCCCATCGGCGCACACATCCAGCCGCGCATCACAACGCACATTCAACAACACTTGCTTGAGCAGGTCCCGCGACCAAGGGTCCGCTTCGGCAATCAGCACTCGGGGTACAGCGGGTAAATCAACAGCAGTCATCCAGCACGCTCCATCGGCAATGCTTGCACCTTAGACAATGCCGCCGCGTGCGTAAAATGAAGCAGACACAAAAAAACCGCCGAAGCGGTTCTTTTGCTTTTCGTAGGAGCGAGCTTGCTCGCGAAGGTCGTCAACGAAAACGCGGGCAGCCCTTGAAACGCGGTGCCTGGGCGTTTTTCGCGAGCAAGCTCGCTCCTACAGGGGCGGGGCGTGTCAGAGTTCGGAGAAACACTCTTCGATAATCGCCAGGCCCTTGTCCAACTGCTCGTCCGGCGAGGTCAACGGCACCAGGACGCGCAACACGTTGCCGTAGGTGCCACAAGACAGCAGGATCAGGCCCTTGTCACGCGCCTTGGCCACCACGGCAGCAACGGCCGCCGCATTAGGCTTGTGGCTGTCGCCATCTTCAAACAGCTCGACCGCGATCATCGCGCCCAGGGCACGCACATCACCGATCACCGGGTACTTGGCCTGGATAGCCTTGAGGCCCGTCACCAGGCGCTCGCCGACCGCCTTGCAGCGGTCCAGCAGGTGCTCTTCTTCGAACACTTGCATCACGGCCAGGGCCGCGGCGCAGGCGATCGGGCTGCCGGCGTAGGTGCCGCCCAGGCCGCCCGGGGCGATGGCGTCCATGTATTCGGCCTTGCCACACACACCGGCCAGCGGGAAGCCGCCAGCGATGGATTTGGCAAAGGTGGTCAGGTCGGCGGCCACGCCCATCTGTTCCATGGCGAAGAAGGTACCGGTACGGCCGGCACCGGTTTGCACTTCGTCGGCGATCAGCAGTATGCCGTGCTGGTCGCACAGTTCGCGCAGGCGCTTCATGAAGGCTTTCGGCGCGACGTAAAAACCGCCCTCGCCCTGTACCGGCTCGATGATGATGGCGGCGATATCACGCGGTTCGGCATCGTTCTTGAAAATGCGTTCGATGCTGGCGATGGAGTCGTCGACGCTCACACCGTGCAGTTCGTTCGGGTACAGCGCGCGGAACACGCCGCCTGGCATCAGGCCCATGCCAGCCGAGTACGGCACGACTTTACCGGTCAGGCCCAGGGTCATCATGGTGCGACCGTGGTAGGCACCGGTGAAGGCAATCACGCCGGCACGGCCAGTAGCGGCGCGGGCGATCTTCACGGCGTTCTCGACGGCTTCGGAACCGGTGGTGACCAGCAGGGTTTTCTTGGCGAAATCGCCTGGCACCTTGGCAGCGACTTTCTCGCACACTTCGACGTAGGGCTCATAGGCCAATACCTGGAAGCAGGTGTGGGTCAACTTGTTGAGCTGCTCGGTCACGGCGGCGATGATTTTCGGGTGTACGTGGCCAGTGTTCAGCACGGCGATACCGCCAGCGAAGTCGATGAACTCGCGACCTTCTACGTCGGTCACCGTGGCGTTCTTCGCGGATTCGGCGAAGATCGGGTGAATCTGGCCAACACCGCGGGGTACAGCGGCTTCGCGGCGTTTCATCAGGGAAGCGTTGGTCTTGCTCATAAAGTCCTCATTCGCCACTCATCGGGTGGCGTGGTCCAAGGCATACGTGGCGGGGAGGCAACTACGGCAGCATGCGATGATCGACTGCCACAGCTTTCCCGGCCACTACGAATAACGATGTGAAACACGCAAAGGGGCAGCGCTCTCGTGCCCTCTGCGTTTGCTGCAAGCTCTTGCTGGTCAGATGCCCAGGCAGAGGTATTTGATTTCCAGGTAATCCTCGATCCCGTACTTGGAGCCTTCACGGCCCAGGCCAGAGGCCTTGATGCCGCCGAACGGCGCCACTTCGTTGGAGATCAACCCGGTGTTGACGCCGACCATGCCGTATTCCAGGGCTTCAGCCACACGGAACACCCGGCCCAGGTCGCGGGCGTAGAAGTACGAGGCCAGGCCGAACTCGGTGTCGTTGGCCATGGCGATCACATCGGCTTCGTCTTTGAAGCGGAACAGCGGCGCCAGCGGGCCGAAGGTTTCTTCCTTGGCGACAGCGGCGTCTTTGGAGACGTTGGTGAGGATGGTCGGCTCAAAGAAGTTGCCTTCCATCGCCTTGCCACCGGCCAGCAGCTTGGCGCCTTTGCTCAGGGCATCAGCGATGTGCTCCTGAACCTTGGCCACGGCTTTTTCGTCGATCAGCGGGCCCGTGGTGGTGCCTTCTTCCAGACCGTTGCCGATCTTCAATTTGGCCACGGCCACCTTGAGCTTTTCAGCGAACGCGTCGTACACCGAATCCTGGATGTACAGGCGGTTGGCGCAGACGCAGGTCTGGCCGTTGTTGCGGTACTTGGAGATGATCGCGCCTTCGACGGCCTTATCCAGGTCGGCGTCGTCGAACACGATGAACGGCGCGTTGCCGCCCAGCTCCAGGGAGACTTTCTTGATGTCCTTGGCGCATTCGGCCATCAGCTGGCGACCGATTTCGGTCGAGCCGGTGAAGGACAATTTGCGCACGATCGGGTTGCTGGTCAGCTCGCCGCCAATGTCGCCGGCGCTGCCGGTGACCACGCTGAGCACGCCTTTCGGGATACCGGCGCGGTGCGCCAGCTCAACCAGGGCCAGGGCCGAGAATGGGGTCTGCGAGGCTGGCTTGATCACCATGGTGCAGCCGGCAGCCAAGGCCGGGCCGGCTTTGCGGGTGATCATGGCGGCCGGGAAGTTCCACGGAGTGATCGCCGCGGTCACGCCGATAGGCTGCTTGATCACGATCAGGCGCTTGTCGGGTTGGTGGCCTGGGATCACATCGCCGTAGATGCGCTTGGCTTCTTCGGCAAACCACTCGATAAAGGACGCGGCGTAGACGATTTCGCCCTTGGCTTCGGCCAGCGGCTTGCCTTGTTCGAGGGTCATCAGGCGGCCGAGGTCGTCCTGGTTTTCGATCAGCAGTTCGAACCAACGGCGCAGCTTGTTGGCGCGCTCCTTGGCGGTGAGGGCACGCCAGGCCGGCAGGGCCTTGTCGGCGGCTTCGATGGCGCGGCGGGTTTCCGCGGCGCCCATCTTCGGCACGCTGCCGAGAATTTCACCCGTGGCCGGGTTGTTGACCTTGATGGTCTGACCGTTGTCCGCATCGACCCAAGCGCCATCGATAAAGGCTTGCTGGCGGAACAACTGGGTATCTTTGAGCTGCATGTCGGCTTTCCTTAACAGCACCGCGCGCACGCGGAGCGAATTAGAGTTGTTGAAAGGCGCCTTGTGGGCTGCCGTCAGGGAAATCAGCCCCAGCGCGCGGGAGAAAAATACAGCGCACGGGAGACAGAGCGTTTGAAATCTCAAACGAATCCTAGGATCAATGGGGGTATAGGGCAATAGGATGTTCGAAAAAAAGAACGAATATGGCGCATCTGGTTCATCTTTCAGATCAAGCGCACAAACGACAACAGCCCCGGAGCCTAGTGGGCACCGGGGCTGTTGTGGCCCTGCAGCTTAAGGTTGGAACGACTTGAGCACGGCCAACAGGCTGGTCAAGTTGTCGGCCACGCCGCCTTGGGCGACTTTTTCGGTGGCCGACGCGCCGGCGGTGGTGTCGACACTGTAGATCTGCATCACGCCCTGGTTGGTGGCCGCCTGGGCCAGGGTGTTTTGTTGCTGTTGAGCCGAGACCGAGTTCTGGAACAGGATCGCCGTGGCCTGGCCCATGGATTGGTAAATCGTGCTCATGGCCATCGCGGGCGATTCTGCAACGACCTTGACGTTGGTCTGGGTGACGGCATCGGTGATTTGCGGGCTGACAGTACTCATGGTTGAAACTCCTGGGTTGAGAAAGAACAACTTCCGTTATTGCTCAGTGCTTAAGGCTGGAAAGACTTGAGCACGGTCAAGAGGCTAGTGAGGTTATCCGACACGCCGCCCTGGGCGACTTTCTCGGTGGCCGCCGCACCGGCGGTGGTATCGACGCTGTAGATCTGCATCACGCCCTGGTTGGTGGCCGCCTGGGCCAGGGTGTTTTGCTGCTGTTGGGCCGACACGGCGTTCTGGAACAGAATCGCCGTGGCCTGCGCCATGGACTGATAGATGGTGCTCATCGCCATCGCTGGCGATTCGGCCACTACTTTGACGTTGGTCTGGGTGACCGCGTCGGTAATTTGCTCGTTGACTAATGGCATGATCAATTTCCTTATTTAGTGCACGGTGTATTCCGTGTTCATCAATGAACGTTGCGAAACAAGGGCTGTGAAACCTGTGGCTTCAGGATTTCGCAGGTCCGGCCAGGGCGGCTTCGATCCGTGCGATCAACTGCTGGATCTCCTTGTTCACTTCACGCTTGAGATCCAACTGCTCGACGCTTTGATCGGGCGTGCCACTCAGCGCTTGGCGTACCGCCGCCTCGCTCTGCTGGGCGGCCTGGCGAATTGCTTGCTCGTTGGTCTTCGATTGTTCAAGTACCTGCACCGCACGCTTGAGGCTCTCGTCAACGATGGCGCGCGGCGCACCGTCGAACATCTGCGGGCTGCGCAGCATCGCCTCAAGACGCTGGCGATCAACGCTGGATAGAACCGGTGGCTGCATGTGAACCTCCTGCGGCGCTGGCTTGACGGCAACAGCGCCGCTAAAGCCGCACCTCAACGTTGTCCTGCCAGAATCCTGCAAAGTAAAAGTGCGGCGAGGAATCACAGAAGGTCGCCAACTCCGCAGGCGTTATGGCGCTAGGCTGGTTGGGGAAAATGGCAGGCGGAGGCGGCAGCAGATTGGCTTCGTTGTAGAGGTTGCCGACTTCATAGCAGTTGGCTGCGAACTGCGAACAAAAGGACCCGCTGCCGATGTCGATGGACTCGTTGATCCGCGTCACCAGGCTGGTATCGGAAGTCCAGCGCCGGAAAGCTGAAATCATCGCGTTCCACACGCTGTAGCGGCCCCGAATATCACCGCCGATTTTGTCGAAGTAGAACTGCTTGGCAGCTACCGTCGCCGCCTCGCCCAGTTCGGTATCCACGCAGGAAAACACCATCGCCGAGCGCGGCGGTTTTTCCAGGCTCAGGTCGGTCAGGGCCAGGCCACTGCCCACGCTTTCGATCACCAGGGTGTCGCTCACCGCAATCGCCGGATGCACCACGTTCAGGTACGTCGTGTCCTGCGAGAACACCTTGGCCTTGACCAGTTGACCGGCTTTGATAAACGCCCGCGTAGCGCTGTCGTCATCTTGTTTGACAGAAAAAATAATATCTCCAGGCTGCATGATGTCGCTCCTCACTCAAGAAAAGTTGCTTTCAAGTTGCTGTTGCACCGCTCCAGCAGAACGCTGGAACGCTGTGCTCGGTTCAGGCTGCTGGCGCGGCCCGGTTGGCCAGGGTGCTCGCGTACTTGGCGATGCTCTGGTCGATCTTGTCGATGGCCACGCTGGCGGCTTCGGCTTCCATCGCCCCGGCGGCGGCGGCCACAGCGGCAGCGGCGCCCACCAGCAGGTCGGTGGCTAACGCGCCCAGTGCATCCTCGGCGGCGCCCGGCAGGTTGTTGTTGACGATGTTCTCGGTCATTTGCTGGAGCAGCACGGCCTGGGCCGCCAGGGCGATCTTGCTGACCCCGTCGAAGTACCCCGCCGCCGCCTGCGCCACCAGCCCGGCCGCCTGGCTGATCATCATGTCGGCCGGCACCGCGATCTGCGCCGGCGCATAGGCAAAGTTCTGCGCGTTGGTGAACTGCACCGCCTGCACGATCTGGCTATTGAGCGCCGCCGTGCTGTCGGGCGACGGCGTGCTTACCTGGTTGAGCAGGTGCTCGTTCATGCGCGCCATGATCGAGCGCGAAGCCGGTGCAGTGGGCGCTGGCGCCGGTGAGTCGGCGGCGGGCGTTGCTTGGGAGGCGGCGGGTTTCTTGCGACTGAACCACGACATAATCAATCTCCCGAGGCCTCAGCCCTTCTCGCCAATCTGCATGATCAGCGCCACGGCCTTGGAGATCACCGCATTGGAAATCTGGTTCATCGCCTGCTGGCTGTTGACCGCGTTCTGCAACGACAGGCCCGCCGCACTGCTGGCGACCTGATACAGCGACGCGATGGCCTGGGCCGGCGCCTCTGCCACCACCTTGACGTTGGTTTGGGTGACCGCGTCGGTGATCTGGCTGTTGACCTCTGTCATACATCTCTCCTTGATGGCATTCGCCCAGGGTTGGGCGTGGATAGTGGCGGCAGGACGCGCTCATACAACTAGAACGCCCCGCGCCGGCTTCTGTGAATCCAGCTCAGCGCAAGGCACTGCGCAGCAGTTGCACGCGCTTGCGCACCAGCGGCAACTTGACCTGCAACTCGGCGGCAATCTGCGGATACGGCAGGTCATCGACAAAACGCATCTCGAACAAGCGCTGCTGCATCATCGGCAACCGCGCCACCTGCGCCTTCACCCGCTCCAGGCGCTCGTAGCACTCCACCCGCTCCAGCACCGACGCGCAGGGCGCGGCGAGCGCGGCCAGGTGATCGTGCTCAAGGTCCACCGAATCATCGAACAGCCGCCCCTCGCGCTTGCTGCGCCGCACGCTGTCGAGAAACACATGGTCGAGCACCAGAAACAGAAACCCCTCAGGGTCACGAATGCGCTCGGGCGAGCGCCGAAAAAACAACAGGGCCTTGATCGCCGTGGCCGACAACCACTCCTGGCCCTGATCCAGATTGCCCTTGGCCCGCCGCAACGCCCGGCGCCTGAGCTCGCCGTGCACAGCGCGCCAACTCGCTTCGAACAAACGGTCATCGGCGGCCCATTGATCCTTGAACTGAACAGTCATCCCCATCGCCCGCACTCCTGTGCATCCTTGATGAAGGGCCAGTCTGCGAGGGCGGGACAGGGGCGCGCTGTTACCTGGGGAACAGGGCCACGACTAATTCAAGGCAAACGCCTTGCGCCGCAAATGCTCAAGATCGTTGATCACCATGCGCTCCAGCTTGCCGCTGATCAGCCCACTGCGACGCCACAATTGCAGCTGCACATTGAGTTTGGGGCGACTGGTGTTGAGCATCGACGCCAACACCCCCTGGCTGGCGGGCAGCGACACACTGGGCAAGGCCAGCGCCAGGTCGATCTCGCCCAAATTGGCCAACAGAAACCGCGCCAAGCGCGACTCCAGCCGATGCAGGCACACCAACTCCAGCAACTCAATGGCCTGCAGCAAACGCAGCATCATCAGCATCAACAAACGCCGCAGAAACACCGGCTCCTCAAACAGCACGCCGAAATGCCGACTGCCCAACTGCAACAAACGCGTAGGGCCACTGGCAAAGGTGGAAGACTCACGCCCATGATCCTTGATCAACGCCGTCTCCCCCACCACCTGCCCGGCCCCGGTGCTGCCGATGATCTGCTCTCGACCATCGGGCCCATGCACCACCGAATAAATCCGGCCCTCCACTACCAGCGCAATGAATTCGAGGGTGTCGTCCTTGAAATACAACAGCTCACGATCATCCAGCGTGCGCTCCACCATATGGGTGGCCACGTAGCGCAAGAGGTGCTCCGGCATACCTCGAAACAAATCGGAGCGAGCCAGCAGGGTTTGTCTCAGCGGGAGATCGAGCATCACGGTTCCTTTGGAATGCATGCGTTCACCTGGGGAATTGCGGCGTGGAAGCGGTTTAAAGCCACAAGAGCAAAGCAAACAAAGGGACGCGCGGCGCGGGGAGTTGTGAATGAGGGTGGCGATTAGCCATTTTTTGTCGGAAATGGACGACAGAGAGCGGGGGAAACGCTGGAATGGACGCATCAGGTCGACATGGGTATGATGTCGCCCGCACAAGCATCCGTAGCTCAGCTGGATAGAGTACTGCCCTCCGAAGGCAGGGGTCGTGGGTTCGAATCCCGCCGGGTGCACCAGATATGAAATGAAAAAGCCCCAGGTCGCGAGATCTGGGGCTTTTTTCTTTTTGAGTTTTATCTACCGGATAGATGCATTAAGTCGCGTTGAGATTGTAGAGGTCGGCATTATGAGTAACGTACAGTTTCAAAGTAATTGAACAAACTGGGTCAAGTCACTTTCGCCATCTGAGCTTCGATTTTAGCGAGCAAGCCTTGAATCAAGCCTGCTGCATAACGCTGTGCGCTGATCAGTTCGTCTTCTTCGCCGCCATGGAACCTTGCATAAGCGACTGCTCCCACCTTTTCAAAACCATCGCTGAATTCATCATCGCCGAAGCGCCGGGATAGTGCAGCCAATCCATCTCTCACGGCCTCTTGATGCTTCCCCGTACGAATCCGCTCCACAAAAAGCCCAGCAACATTTTCAAGTGAGCCTGTGTACCGAACTACATGGATGAGATCCGCCGCATCCTTGTTCTCTTGCCGCTGGTCAAGAGCAATAGCTTTCAGAATTACGAATGCAGGTACGTCTGCAAAACGTACGATATCGACCGACACTCCCCCACCATCAAGCAACTGAGCGCCCACCTCTCTTTCTTGATACCAATCGTGCACGATTCTGGCGTGTTTAATGGTCAGTGCCGAAACGTGCTCACCGCTGACGCTTACCGCCTTTCCAGGCTGCTCGTCTCCGGCATCACGCAACAACTCGACGACGACCTCAATATGTTCATCAACCTGCCTGCGCCATCTCCAGGAAGTTGGCTTGCCATCCTCGACCCAACGTAGGAAGCCGCGTGCCTTCAACTGATCGGCGAGGCTGACGTACTCATCGCCGGTCGCGAGAATTTCCAGGTTGAGCACAATGTCTACATCAGACGTACCCGCATGCGATGGCACCTCTGGTGGCGCTTCGGGAGTCAGGTATCGAGGCACCAGACCGCCGACTAAACGTAATGTGTCCTTCAAATTGCCGAACGCACTGAGTAGCGTAAGCAAGGTCCTCTCACAGGCGCTCGTCACATCTGCGTCGTACCCCGCAGCCGTGCGGGGTTTCAATTCCTTGCCCATTCAGCCTCCAAAAGATTTCTGATGTGCTCAGCCAGCTCCTTGTTTCTCCCCCGCCCGTCGAGGAGATCGAGATACTGAATGTATGGGCTCGCAAAATATGCAGGATATTCAGGATGCGGTTGTGTAAAAAGCAGGCTAGCGCCTTCACGCTCGTTGATGGTTACGTTCGCGCCTTTTTTTACGGGCTTGAGCCTGAGCATATCCGCCATGTCATCTGTGTATCCCTTAGGGACAATCAGGTCGACAGTGTCTGTGTTTGTTAGCAATGGTACGAATACGTTGCCTGCAGCCGCACCTGTAAACGCCCAGGGAAAGTCGACCTGTTTTTCGATAATTGTTTCGGCAATCCGTGCAAGCAGGTGCCTTGGGTTTTCCACAAACGTATACCAAGTAGATGAGCGCTCACGTGTTCGTGTCTGCCACTGCTCAGCCCACGCGTCGAGCAAAGCTCCTGGGTTGACCAACCGTCTGCGATGCGTCGGCCCCCCTCCTATAGACTCGCACCACTCGCGCTGCGTTAGCTCTTGAAGCACCATTGAGCATGTGTACTGAGAGGTTTTTGCTAAATCTGATAACTCGGCCCCCGTCATCCACTCATGGCAATGCATTAGAAGCGAATGAATAACGTTTTCGCGAGCGCCGGTAAAAAGCTGTGGCGCTCGCTTCGAGGCTTGGGGCTTTGATGGCCTCTGTATATCGATTAGCCAGTAGTCATGTTTGAGGTAAAGGCTTCCGCCTAGCTCAAAAAATGCGATGTCTCTCTCTTTCAATTCTTTCTTTGCGCCAGGGCTCAAAGATTGCGCTGCAATCATCCGAACACTGCCCACCTCGTGGGGGCGACTTCGTTCAAAACTGTCCAAGCGCCACACCGCGTCTCGGATGTCACGGGGATAGGCACTGCCAACGACCTCGACGAGGATCTTTAGCGCTGTGGCAGAGGTACTCAGCTCTATTACGCCGTCGGGACCCGCAGTCAGACCTTCATGCCCATGATAAAAATCGAGACCTGAGTGCATCTTAAGGCGCGCTTCAGGCCCGAAGGTCTCAGTAAGACTACGCACTAAGCCATCCAAGACTTCGCGTTCAAACTTGGAGCCCCAGTCATGATGTTTTTCCATACCTTAGCTCTAGTCCTCTTTAGCTGGGCAGCAAAACTTCAGATACGAGCAATAGGTTAGCTCAAATCCCATATTTAGCTGAACAGCTAAATATATCTAAATAGCTAATAATAGATCACTTTTTGATCAAAAATAACTTGCAACGGCACGCCAATGCTGCCGATTTTGTATTAAAAATGCCCCCTACCCAGCGACTTATGGCTTTTTGCCGATGATGCCCTGTACTGCAATTCATCACACCACCTACGCCACCAACTCCTCCCCATCCCCACTCAAAGCCTCACGCAACACCCCCTCCAACACCCCAAAAAACCCCTGAATATGCACCTGCTTCAACGCCTGCGGCCGCGTCACCAGATAAACCTCCATCGGCGGCAGTGCTATTTCCGGGAAAACCTCGCTCAACCCCGTCGCCAGAACCCGCGGCAGCACCGCCACGCCCATCCCTCGCTTCACCGACTCAAGCTGCACGGCAAACGAGCTCACGCTGATCGGCGCATGATCGAGCCCGGCGGCTTTTGCGGCGCGCATTTGCGGTAGAAGGTTCAGGGGTGGCAGCAAGGCGATGTTGGCTGCGGTGGCGGGGGTTAGCGCCGGGAACCGTTCCAGGTATTCGGCGGTTGCGAAGACGCCATAGGCGAGCTTGCCGAGCCCTCGATAGATCAGGGATGGTTCACCCAGGTGGGCTGTGCGTACGGCGATATCGGCGAGGCCTCGTACGATCTTGTGAAAGTCGGTGGTGGTCTGCAATTCCACGGAGCAGCCTGGGTGCAGTGCTGTAAAGCGACTGGCGGCTTCCAGTACGCTCGCTGAAAACCCTTCGCCGGCGCTGACCAGCACCGTGCCGCTTAGCGTTGCCTGCGCGCCGTCGACCGCGGTCTGACGCCGCAGGCCGGACTCGGCCGCGAGTGCGACGTCCACCAGGGATTGACCCCGTGAGGTCAGCCGGCAGCCTTCAACCCCTCGTTCCACCAGCGGCTCGCCCAGGGCGGTTTCCAGTTGGGTAAGGCGGCGGGCGACGGTAGACGCGGCCACACCGAGCATCTGCCCCGCCTGCAAAAAGCTGCCACGCCGCGAAACCGCCAACAGCAGGCGAAGATCGTCCCAATTTGCCTGCAACGCCATATCTATGAGCTTCCCTGGTCTGCTGATGTGCAAAGCCATTATGCAGCAGTCGCCGTTTTTCAGGCGCGGTCTGACCGGTATATCTACGGGCCTTTAAACGAATGGAATGGCCTGTATGAAAACGAACCCCAACCGCTTGCGCCGTACCTTTGTGACGGGTGCCACCGGCTTGCTGGGCAACAACCTGGTACGGGAGCTGGTCGCACGTGGCTACGCGGTCAAAGCTTTGGTCCGTTCGCCGGCCAAAGGCGAACAGCAGTTCAGCGATTTGCCAAGCGTGGAGCAGGTGGTGGGGGACATGGCCGATGTGGGCGCCTTCGCGGCCGCCCTGCAAGGCTGCGATACGGTGTTTCACTGCGCGGCGTTCTTTCGCGATAACTACAAGGGCGGTAGCCATTGGGAAGCGCTGGAAAAGATCAATGTCGTCGGTACGCGAGCACTGCTTGAGCATGCCTATGAAGCCGGTGTACGACGGTTTGTGCATACGTCATCGATTGCCGTGCTCGACGGTGCCCCCGGCACGCCCATCGACGAAACGTGCCTGCGCGCCGAAGCCGATGCGGATGACTACTATCGCAGCAAGATCCTGGCTGAACGGGAGGTGCTGAGATTTCTCGACAGCCATCCGCAGATGCACGCCTGCATGGTGTTACCCGGTTGGATGTGGGGGCCGGGCGACCGTGGGCCGACCTCTTCCGGGCAACTGGTCAAGGACGTCGCCAACGGCAAGCTGCCGGGGCTGATTCCCGGCACCTTTTCCCTGGTCGATGCCCGCGATGTGGCCTGGGCGCACATTGCCGCCGCACAAAGTGGGCGACGGGGCGAACGTTATCTCGCGGCCGGCCGCAACTTGACCATGCGCCAGCTGATTCCAGTGCTGGGGCGTATCGCCGGGGTCAAGACACCGTCCCGGCAACTGCCGCTGCCTGCGCTTTACCTGTTGGCCGCAGTACAAGAGGCCTACGCCTACCTGACCGGCAAGCCCATTTTGCTGAGCATGGCGACGTTGCGGCTGTTGATACGAGAGGAGCACCGTACCTGCTTTGACCACCGCAAAAGTGAAGAGGAACTGGGTCTGAGCTTTCGCGTGCTGGACCAGACCCTCACTGACACGGTGGCCTGGTACAAGGCCCACGGCGAGTTATAAAACCTTGAAAACCCACCCCTGCCGGCACGGGGCAGGCCTTCATTCAGAGCTTGAACTTGGACACCAGATCATTGAACGACAGCGCCAGTCGCGAAAGATCATGGCTGGAGGCATTGGTCTGATTCGCGCCAGCAGCTGTTTGCGCGGACAAGTCCTGGATGTTCGTCAAGTTACGATCAACCTCACGCGCTACCTGGGCCTGTTCTTCAGAGGCGCTGGCTATCACGATATTGCGGTCATTGATTTGCGCGACGCCGAGCGAAATTCTTTGCAGCACTTCCCCGGCCTGTGCGGCCAAGCGCTGCGTCTGCGTAGCCAAGGACCGACTATCGCCCATTGCGGCAACGGCCTCATCCGCGCATTGCTGTACGGCATTGATCATCCCTTCGATTTCAACGGTCGATGACTGGGTGCGATGGGCCAAAGCGCGTACTTCATCAGCAACCACGGCAAAGCCCCTGCCCTGCTCTCCAGCCCTGGCCGCTTCGATCGCAGCGTTCAATGCCAATAAATTTGTCTGCTCTGCGACGCTGCGTATAACGTCAATCACCTTGCCGATGTCGCGAACTTGCCCCGCGAGGGATTCGACTTTACCGGCCGAACCTTCAATCTCGCTGACCATTCGCGTGATCCCGATCACCGCATCATCGACGTGAGCGTGCCCCTTTACTGCCTCGTTGCGCGTTTCTTCAGAAGCCTGCGATGTGGAAATAGCATTGCGCGCCACTTCTTCCACAGCCACGGTCATTTGGTTGACCGCCGTCGCCGCTTGCTGAATTTCGTCGTTCTGGCGAATCAAGCCTTGGGTACTTTCATCGGTCACGGCGCTCAGCTCTTCTGCAGCGGCAGCCAATTGATCCGAGGCACTCGCGATTTCCTGTAGCGTCTTTTTCAGGCTCCGTTGCATTGCGCTCAGCGCGTTAAGCAACTGCCCCACTTCATCTTCACGATGGGTGCGGATCATTTCAGTCAGATCGCCACGAGCAACCCGCTCGGCACTGATGACCGCCGAGGCGATCGGACGGGTGATACTGCGTGTAATGCACACCCCCAACGCAATGGCGATCATGAAGGACAGCAATACGCCCACGAGCAACTGAGTCGTCGACTCACTGATCGTGGCGTTAACGGCTTGCGCTTGCTTGTCTACTTCAACCCTGTTGATGCCCAAGATAACGTCCAGCTGCTCGCGGGCGTTACTCATGGCGCGTACATTTTCATTGCTCAACAGGTTTCTGGCCGATGAAAAGTTTGCTTGATTAATGGCCTCAATGACCTGTTTGGCGCTTACCAGATAAGCTGCCCAGAGTTTCTCGAATGCCTCACCTGCCAGGCGCTCTTCAGTGCCCATTGGGGTTGAGCGATAGTGGTGGAAGACCTTATCGACCTGTTGCTGGGTGTCATTCAATGCTCGCGCTACCGCTTCCACATCCGCTCTGTCGGCGCCCGATGCCGCAAACGTCAACAAACGATAAAGATTGCGGTTGTGCGTCATGATCAAGCCTTTCGCCTCGGACACGCTGGAAGCCGAAACCAAGGTGTCTGAAAAGGTAAGATTGAGTGCAAAACCCAACTTCTTGACGCCACTCCAGCCGATGCCCCCGACCACCAACGTAATCAGCGCAACCAAAACGAAGGACATCAACAGCTTGGTTGCAAGCTTCGCATTTTTTATCCACTTCATTGCATGTGCTCAGGTTATTTAAAAGATGCACCGACCTATTGGCGAGGAGGCTTCAGTGATAAAGCGCTGATCACTCCCGACAAAAAACAGTTGCTAAACCATTTCCGCGCCCAGATGAAGCTATCTAATCCTTGACGTTTTTTTCTTCATCGTCGGAGCCGCGCAGGAACCGAATAAACTCTTCTGCCTCGTCACGCGTTTCAAACATCAAAGTCAGTTCACCCATCGTCAAGACGTAGCAAGGCGGCGAGTCAATATAGTCAATCTCGATATTCATGATCACACCCACGTTTGATGGTTATTGCGCAAAAAGAGGAAGCATGAGTGCGCCAACCTGTTCGCCATCCTGAAACACGCGATCCTTGCCGTTATGTTTGGCCCTATACATATTTTTATCGGCGCACTTGAGCACCGCCGACATGTCGGAGTTTTCCGAGAATCGCGCTATTCCCGCACTGCAGGTGTAATGATGCGGGGGCGCCACACTGGCCCGGATAGCACCCAATAAACGCAACGCGTATTCCTGAACCACCAAGTCGTCGCCGCCCAACACCAAGACCCCGAACTCTTCACCGCCGATTCGTCCGACACAGTAACTGCCCGGTGTTGATTTCAGGCAGTTGGCCATGGCACACAGGATCTTGTCGCCGACATCATGACCGTACTGATCATTCTTCAGTTTAAAGCCGTCGATATCTAACATGATGAAATAGCCGTACCGCCCATCCGCCAATAGCTTTTGGAAGAGTTCCATAAAGGCGCGACGATTCAGCAAAGACGTGAGAAAGTCAGTCTCGGCGAGCGTCCTGATCTCACTCTCTACCAATAACACCGAGCGCAAATTTCTCAAATAGGTAAAACTCAGGGTAAAGCCAATCGACACAGACGAGAGGCAAAACAACAGTAAATACAACTCTTGACCGCGATATATATCGATATCAATATGGGTCCACATCAATAGCCAGACCTGCACACTGGACAGCAGATAATCACTAACGGTTATAAATAAGATAGCGCTGCTGAGTACAATGATCACTGCCAACGGCAAGGCAAATATTCGCAGCTCCATATGCGAGCGAATAATGTAGGCAAACCCGACTGAAAGGACAAAAATGTAAAGACCGCCCATCACCCTCCACATTAAAAAACTGCGTATCACGCGATGAACGTACCAAACGCTCAACAAGCAAAGCGTGATCAACAGATGTATCACATTCAGTGCAGATACCGAATCAATGAAAAGCGCCCCCAGCCACGCCAATATACCTACCAACTCAATTTTTATGACTGCTGGTGATAACAGCGTTCGCATTCTCGGTCTAATCTTGAAAATCGCCGGCATTGATAAACTCCTTTCCCAAGACCATCGAATATGCTCGTCAATCTTTGAGGCCGCCCATCAACTACACCGACACAGTCACCCGTCATTTGGAAACGTCTAAAGGCCTGACGGTTCACCGAACGCCGAAAGCCTTAGCATGCGTATTTGTCGGCTTTCATATCCATGCCCAATTCAATGCTTATGCACACGACAGAAAAATGCACTGACATGATCTTACGCGCCAGTTCCAGAAACACCGGGCGCAGCTCTACCGAATGTTTGTGACACTTAAAATAACCTTTCACCTCGCCTTCTTTAACCATACGTATCAAATGCGTCTTTGAAACACTCAAACGTTTCGAAAGCTCAACATAGGATGAGACTTTCTGATTAGAGTGTAACGATCCGTTCCTCATTGCATCTGTATAAAGCGCGAGCATGGGTAGATGCCCCCCGGCTCGATTGATGAGCCACATTGTTTCGGGCATTAGTTTGTCAAGCATCAAGTCAGATTCAAGCAACTTGGAAAAGCCTCTGAAGAAATAGCGCAATAAATCTTCGGAATTTAAGGCGTTCACCTGGCGGCCCAAATAAGGCACGATCATTTGCGACGGCAACAGATACGCCTTGAGCATACTTGCGGTTTCACACAATGCCGTTTGTGTCGGTGCGAAAATACGCTGCCTTCCATCTTCGTTGTGCAGGTGAACATGCATATACCCAGAGATGAAAAAAAAAGAAAAATAGGCATCCAGGCTATTGCGCGAAAGATAGCCTCGCTCCTGACAGAAGGCCTTGACTTTAGACAAGGGAACGCGACCATCTTCATAACTGAAGCTTAATAAGGAGAGCGCGACCATGTACCTGTCGTATTTCAACAACGTCTTGTAGAAAAACGGCTTTTTTCTATAGCTTTGCGTTACCAGTTCGAAGTGGAGAAGAATAGCTTCGTCCATATCACTTTGGGTCATCGCGTAACTGGTCTCTTTCAAATAGTTCAGTAGATCAGTTTTATTCATCGACGCTCAACAGACCTCATGCCACAACATCAGACAACTATTACCATCATCGTGCACAGTATATGCGTATTTGCCCCTGTGTTTTTTTTCAGCCCAAAAATGTTCTATTTCACACAGATGGGTAAATCGCGCGCCTGGCAGACTTTGACATATACCCAGCTAGACAATGCAAGCACCCCCTACGCATGAAAAAGCCCCAGGCCAAAAGACCTGGGGCTTTTTTGTATGCGC